>NZ_JBLFJV010000028.1:0-168426 GCF_047444975.1 Streptomyces sp. CWNU-52B
TGCCCGGCCCAGAACCTGATCCACCCCACCCCACAAGAGCCATCAGAAACGACCTAGGCGGATCCGCCGGGCAGGGCCACGGTGAGATCCACCTCGACGAGCTGTCCCGTGAAGCCCAGCTGCGCGACGCCCAGGAGCGTGCTCGCGGTGGTGAACGCCGGGCCCAGGGCCGACGCGGTGAGCCGACTCCATGCGGCTCCGAGAAGGTCCCTCTCGTCGCTTCGCACGTAGATCACCGACCGCACCACATGTTCGGGCCGGGCACCCACCGCTGCCAGGGCCGTGAGCGCGTTCGCGACGACCTGGTCGACCTGCGAGTCGAGGGAACCGGGACCGACGAGGTCGCCGTTCCGGTCAAGCGGGCACTGCCCCGCCAGATAGGCGGTACGGCCCGCCTCCACCACGGTGATGTGGTGGTAGCCGGGTGTCTCGTGCAGCTGCTCGGGGTTGATGCGGGTGATCTGCTCAGTCATGTCAGCGAGTCTGACCAGCGTGGTGCCGGCCCGCACCGCATTTTCCCCACCGGCCCGGCCCCTTGGCAGCGGTCCGGGCCCGGCCCTCCGGTGCGAACCGAAGTCCCGGGCCCGGCCGACCGCGTCAGCCGCGTCCCTTACGACCCTTCGGGTCGACGAGCCCGGCCCGCCGCAACGCGTCCGCCATCGCGCTGTTCCCGGCCGGCGGCGCGGCCTGACGCGCCCCGGAGCCACCGGTGCCGCCACCACCCCCGGCACGCCCCCGCTGCTGAGGCGGCCGGCCGCCACCACCGCGCTGAGCACCGCCACCGCGCTGAGGCCGTCCGCCTGAGGCGGCCGCCCCCTCCTGCCCGGCGGCCGCCACCTCGTCGTCCAGCCGCAGCGTCAGCGAGATCCGCTTGCGCGGAATATCGATCTCGAGCACCTTCACCTTCACGATGTCGCCGGACTTCACCACGTCCCGCGGGTCCTTGACGAACGTCCTGGACATCGCGGAGACGTGCACCAGACCGTCCTGGTGCACCCCGACGTCCACGAACGCGCCGAACGCCGCCACGTTCGTGACGACCCCTTCGAGGACCATCCCGGAGACCAGGTCGGCGATCTTCTCGACGCCGTCCTTGAAGGTCGCCGTCTTGAAGGCGGGCCGCGGGTCGCGCCCCGGCTTCTCCAGCTCCCGCAGGATGTCCGACACCGTCGGCAGCCCGAACGTCTCGTCCACGAAGTCGGCCGGCCGCAGCGAGCGCAGCGCCCCCGTGTTGCCGATCAGCGAACCGACCTCGCTCCCCGCCGTCTTCACCATCCGCCGGACCACCGGGTACGCCTCGGGGTGCACGCTCGACGCGTCCAGCGGGTCGGTGCCGCCGCGGATGCGCAGGAAGCCCGCGCACTGCTCGTACGCCTTGGGGCCGAGCCTGGCCACCTTCTTCAGTGCGGTGCGCGACGTGAACGGGCCGTTCGCGTCACGGTGCGCCACGATGTTCTCGGCGAGCCCGGAGGTGATGCCGGAGACCCGGGAGAGCAGGGGCGTCGACGCCGTGTTCACGTCCACGCCGACGCCGTTCACACAGTCCTCGACGACCGCGTCGAGGGAGCGCGAGAGCTTCACCTCGGACAGGTCGTGCTGGTACTGGCCGACACCGATCGACTTCGGGTCGATCTTCACCAGCTCGGCGAGCGGGTCCTGCAGGCGGCGCGCGATGGAGACGGCGCCGCGCAGCGACACGTCCATGCCGGGCAGTTCCTGCGACGCGAACGCCGACGCCGAGTACACGGACGCGCCCGCCTCGGACACCATCACCTTGGTGAGGTTCAGCTCCGGGTGCTTGGCGATGAGCTCGCCGGCGAGCTTGTCCGTCTCGCGGGACGCCGTGCCGTTGCCGATCGCGATCAGCTCGACCGCGTGCTCCTTGGCCAGGCGCGCGAGCTTGGCGACGGCCTCGTCCCACCTGTTCGCCGGGACGTGCGGGTGGATGACGTCCGTGGCGACGGCCTTGCCGGTCGAGTCGACCACGGCCACCTTCACCCCCGTACGGAACCCGGGGTCCAGGCCCAGCGTCGAGCGGGTGCCCGCCGGGGCGGCGAGGAGCAGGTCGCGCAGGTTCGTCGCGAAGACGTCGACCGCCTCGTCCTCGGCGGTCGTGCGCAGCCGCAGCCGCAGATCGATGCCGAGGTGGACGAGCAGCCGGGTGCGCCACGCCCAGCGGACCGTGTCCGTCAGCCACTTGTCGCCGGGGCGGCCGCGCTCGGCGATCCCGAAGCGGTGCGCGACGATCCCCTCGTACGAGGACGGGCCGGGCTGCTCGGACGGCTCCTCGGGCTCCAGGACGAGGTCCAGGACCTCCTCCTTCTCGCCGCGCAGCATGGCGAGGACGCGGTGGGAGGGCAGCTCCTTGAAGGGCTCGGCGAAGTCGAAGTAGTCGGCGAACTTGGCGCCCGCCTCCTCCTTGCCCTCCTTCACCTTGGCGGCGAGCCGGCCCCGCACCCACATGCGCTCGCGCAGTTCGCCGATCAGGTCGGCGTCCTCCGAGAACCGCTCGGTGAGGATGGAGCGGGCGCCGTCCAGGGCCGCCTGCGGGTCGGCGACGCCCTTGTCGGCGTCGACGAAGGCCGTGGCGGCGGCGACCGGATCGACCGAAGGGTCTTTGAGGAGGCCCTCGGCGAGCGGCTCCAGACCGGCCTCACGCGCGATCTGCGCCTTCGTGCGCCGCTTCGGCTTGAACGGCAGGTAGATGTCCTCCAGCCGCGCCTTGGTCTCGGCGCCCCGGATCCGCTCCGCCAACTCGTCGGTGAGCTTGCCCTGCTCGCGCACCGAGTCGAGGATCGCCGAGCGCCGGTCCTCCAGCTCGCGCAGGTAGCGCAGCCGCTCCTCGAGCGTGCGCAGCTGCGCGTCGTCGAGCATCTCGGTCGCTTCCTTGCGGTAGCGGGCGATGAAGGGCACCGTCGAACCGCTGTCGAGCAGGTCGACGGCCGCCTTGACCTGCCGCTCCCGTACGCCGAGCTCCTCGGCGATCCTGGCTTCGATGGACCCTGCGAGGGGTGGCAGCTCTGTGGTCACGATTCCCGTACCGCCTTCTTGACTGAGGTTGCGCCGCAATTGTGGCAGGTGGCACCGACAACGGGGGATCAAGGGCGTCGGGACGTGCGAGAAGTCGGAAGCGTGCGGAGCCGGACACGCTCTCGGCGTGTCCGGCTCCGCACGGCACTCTTCACCGCTCGTCGGTCTTCACTCGTCGGTCTTCGGGTCCTGGGTCAGGCCCTGCGCGTCCGTCCGCCCCTGCGCGTCGAACTGGAGGCGCCGCCGAACAGCCGGGCCAGGGCCCGGAACGGAAGCGTCACCACGGTGGCGACGGCCCCGCCGATCTGTCGCAACACGTCTGCGATGGCACGGAACACGAGTTACCCCTTTCGTCTCCCGATCGGTACGGCCGGGAGAGACCCGGGTACCTCGGATCGGCCTCCCGAATCCCGTGGAGTCCCCGGGCCGTTGCGGAGGCGGGCGGTCAGCCCTTGCCGAACGCGTCCTGGGGGAACGCGCCGGCCGCCAGCGCCGCCGAGGTCAGCCCCGTGCCCAGCGCCGTGAGGCGCTCGACACCCGCGGCGCCCAGATGCTCGTACGGGGCCCGGTCGAGGTGGTCCGTGCGGGCCTCGACCTGCTTGCGGAGTGCGACCCCTTCGGGCGTCAACTCGCCCTCGGCGGTGAGCAGTCCGCGCTCGCGGAGCCGGGCGCAGGCCGCGTCCCAGTCCGTGCGGCGCCAGCCGCGGGTGGACATGACCCACTTCGGCGCCATGCCCCGGCCGGTGGCGGTGTGCGTCACCAGCGCTTCCATCGGGTCGAGCTCCGCGTCGAGCAGCACCGCGAGATGCCCGTCGCCGCGGTGCTCGCGCAGCAGCGTGGCCGCGTGCCAGAGCGCCATGTGCGGCGCCTCGGGCACCGGCAGGTCGGCGTGGGCCGCGTACAGCGGGCGGGCGGTCCTGGTGCACGCCTCGGTGGCGCGCAGCGCCAGCCCCGCGGCCTCGGCGACCTCCTCGGAGGCGATCGCCTCGTCCCCGAGGAGCCGTCGCAGCGTCGCGTCGGCGGCACGCTCGCGCGCCGCGAGCGCCACCTCGGGAGAGACGGTCCGCCACACCTCGGGCACGTGCCGCGCCACCAGCTCGTGGTGGAAGTTGTAGAACGTCGCGGTCACCGTGCCCGCGCCCACCGCGCCCATGGCCGCGGCCCGCACCGCGAAGTAGGCGGCGCTGCGGTCCGGCACCCCGACCGCGGCCAGCTCTCTGCCGAGGTCCGGCGAGAAGTACTGGCACGAGTGCAGCGGGTTGAGGACGTTGTGACATCGGCGTCCGGCGCGTTCCGGCAAGGCTGTGGTCATGGCCTGCACGTTACCGACTGGTTGGTACGTAGGGAAGCGGCGGGGAATGGCAGAGAAGGTGGGGTATTCGTCATTGCGGCCATCTCCGTACCCGCGAAGAATCGAGCGCATGGCCCACCGAACCGTCCTCGTCGTCCTCTTCGACGGCGTCCAGAGCCTCGACGTCACGGGCCCCGTGGAGGTCTTCGCGGGCGCCGACCTCCAGGCGGGTGAGCCCGGCGAGACGTACCGGATCCGCACCGCCTCCCTGGACGGCTGGCCGGTGCGTACCTCCAGCGGTCTGACCCTGGTCCCGGACCACGCCCTCGGTGAGGCCCCGGTGCCGCACACCCTGCTCGTCCCGGGCGGCCGCGGCACGCGCGGCCCCGAGCGGCGCGTGGTCGACTGGCTGCGCGAGCACGGCCCGCGCGCCGAGCGCCTGGTCTCCGTCTGCACCGGGGCGATCCTGCTGGCCGAGGCGGGCCTCCTGGACGGACACCGGGTGACGACCCACTGGGCGTACTGCGACCAGCTCGCCCGCGACCACCCGGCCGTCGAGGTGGACCCGGACCCCATCTACGTACGTGACGGCCGGGTGGCCACCTCGGCCGGGGTCACCGCCGGGATCGACCTCGCCCTGGCGCTCGTCGAGGAGGACGTCGGCCGGGAGGCGGCGCTCACCGTCGCCCGCCATCTCGTGGTCTTCCTCAGACGCCCGGGGAACCAGGCCCAGTTCAGCGCCCAGCTGTCCGCGCAGACGGCCCGGCGCGCACCTCTGAGGGACGTCCAGCAGTGGATCACCGAGCATCCGGGCGAGGACCTGTGCGTCGAGACACTCGCCGCCCGCGCCCGGCTGTCGCCCCGCCACTTCGCCCGCGCCTTCCAGGCCGAGACGGGCACGACTCCGGGTCGCTATGTCGACTCGGTACGCCTCGAACATGCCCGCCGCCTCCTGGAGGACACCGCGGACGGCATCGAACAGATCGCCAGAACCTGCGGCTACGGCACCCCGGAGGCGATGCGACGCGCCTTCGTGAAAACCCTGGGAACGGCCCCGGCGGAATACCGCCGCCGCTTCCACCCGACAACGGACACCCCGCAGGCGGCGCGGGAAACGGCACGCCGGCCCTCCACGACGCGCACGGCCCGCTGATCCGAACAGGGCTCCACGGACACCTGGCAAGGGGCGCGGGGAACGGCGCGCCCAGCCCACGACGACCGGCACGTGACCCACACCTCCGCTCCGGGCGTGGCCCGCTGATCCGAACAGGGCTCCACGGACACCTGGCAAGGGGCGCGGGGAACGGCGCGCCCAGCCCACGACGACCCGCACCCGACCCCACACCTCCGCACGCGGCACCCCGCACCCCGCACCGCAAACCCCCCGAACGAACGAAGGGTTCCCATGCAGATCGCCATCGTCATCTTCGACCGCTTCACCGCCCTGGACGCGGTAGGCCCCTACGAGACCCTCGGCCGCCTCCCCGACTCCGAGACCGTCTTCGTCGCCGAACACCGGGGACCGGTCCGCACCGAGAGCGGCAACCTCGCCATCACCGCCGACCAGGCCCTCGCAGAGATCCCGCACCCGGACATCGTGATGGTCGCGGGCGGCCCCGGCCAGACCGGGCAGATGGAGAACGAGGCGCTCCTCGACTGGCTGCGCACGGCCGACACGACGAGCACCTGGACGACGTCCGTGTGCACCGGCTCGCTCCTGCTGGCCGCCGCGGGCCTGCTCGGGGGACGCCGGGCGACCTCCCACTGGCTGGCCCTGGACCACCTGGAACGCTTCGGCGCCGAGCCGACACGGGAGCGGGTCGTGACCGACGGCAAGTACGTCACGGCCGCCGGAGTCTCGGCCGGCATCGACATGGGCCTCACCCTGCTCGGCAGGATCGCGGGCGACGAGTACGCCCAGAGCGTCCAGCTCGCGGTGGAGTACGACCCCCGGCCGCCCTACGACGCGGGCTCCCCGCAGAAGGCGCCGGCCCACGTCGTCGAGGCGCTGCGCTCCCGCAGCCGCTTCATCCTCTCCTAGCGCCCGCGGCGCCTGCGGCGCCCGAGGAGGTCCAGGTGAAGGCCGCCGGACGCCGCTCCAGGAACGCGGCGACCCCCTCGGCGGTGTCGTCGCTCTCCCGCGCCTGCCGCGCCCAGTACCCGTCCCGGTCGGTGCGGCCGTCCGCGAACTCCTTCGCCGCGGCCTGGGTCAGCTGCGAGCGCGACACGAGGACCCGGGCGAACTCCGCGACGCGCTCGTCCAGTGCGCCGCCGGACAGCACCTCGTCCACGAGACCCGTGCGCAGTGCCCGCCCCGCGTCGATCAACTCGCCCGAGAACAGCAGGTACTTCGCGGTGGCGGGCCCCACCAGGGACACCAGGCGCCGGGTGGAGGAGGCCGGGTAGACGATCCCCAGTTTCGCGGGGGTGACCCCGAACGACGCCTGCTCGTCGGCGAACCGCAGATCGCACGCCGCCGCGAGCTGGCACCCTCCGCCCACGCAGTGGCCGCGTACGGCCGCGAGCGTCGGCTTGGGGAACGCGGCGAGCGACTCCTCCGCCCGCACCGCGAGATCCTGTGTCCCTCCGGCGGAACCCCGCAGCGAGGAGATGTCGGCCCCCGCACAGAACGTCTCGCCCTCCCCGGTGAGCACGAGCACCCGTACGGCAGGGGCGGCGGCCAGCGTGTCGAGCAGCGGCGGCAGCGCCCGCCACATGTCCGCCGTCATGGCGTTGCGCTTGGCGGGGTGGTGGATGACGACGGTGGCGACCCCGTCGGCGACGCTGTGCGGCAGCTGCGGCTCCATGGCCGGATGCTATCCGTCCTCCTCGAACGTACGATCAAGGAGGGGGCGGGTAGTCGTGAGGGCACGAGGACACGGGGGCCGTCCGAGGAGGCGCCGATGGCCAGGTTCAGGCCGAGGTCCAGATCCACACCCGAGCCCGCATACGAGTCCGAACCCGAGACCGCCACCGGACCGGGACCAGGGAGCGGTCGCGGGGACGGGGACCGAAGCGACGAGGCCGCCAAACTCAGCCGCGGTTTCGGCTGGCTCGCCGCGCTGGGAGTGATCCTGGTGCTCGCGGGCCTGGTCGGCCTCGTCTACACCGGTGTCGCCACGCTGACCTCGATGCTGCTGTTCGGCTGGCTGCTGCTGATCGGCGGCGTGGTCGGACTGCTGCACGCGGTGCAGGCCCGCGCCTCCAACTTCTTCTGGCTCGGTGTCGTGGTCGCGGCCCTGAACATCGCGGCCGGTGTCGTGATCATCAGCAAGCCCGAAGCAGCCGCCGAGGCACTCACCATGTTCGCCGCGTTGCTGTTCCTGACCGGCGGTGTCTTCCGCCTGGTCGGCAGCCTGGTGGTGCGCGGCCCCCAGTTCGGCTGGTCGCTCGTGCAGGGCGCCTTCGGTCTGCTGCTGGGCATCCTCGTGCTCGCGTCCTGGCCGAGCAGCAGCAAGTACGTCATCGGTACGTTCTTCTCGCTGGCGCTGCTCTTCGACGGGCTGGGCCTCGTCGCGACCGGATACGGCGGCCGGCGCATCGTCAGTCTGGTCTCGGACCAAACCCGTACAACCCGAAGAGTTCCCAATTCGGCACGAGATCGACAAGATCGATCACACAGTTGACGATCTCCTGCGTCCGCGATCAGAAACCATCGATACTCGCTGACTTCTGTTCAGTTATCCGGTGGGGACCAGCGCGTTATCAACACTCGACGTGTGGTGACAATCGAGCGCAAGGGCGGCGACCGGACGATGGACGACCAGGGGCGGGGGCCCGGCCCACGTCCTGACGGCGGCGTGGAGGCGCCCCCGGACGGCAGACCGCACGGCCCACTGCCCTACGAGGGCGTCTGGCGGTTCACCGCTCCCGCCGTCGACGCCTCGGTGCCGCAGGCCCGGCACGCGGTGCGTGACCTGCTGGCCCGCCAGGGCGTACCCGTCTCGGACGACGTCGTGCACGGGCTGCTGCTGATCGTCTCCGAGCTGGTGACCAACGCCGTCCGGCACGCGGCGGTGGTCTCCCCGATGCTCGCCGTCGAGGTCGCCGTCGGCGCCGAGTGGGTGCGGGTCTCCGTGGAGGACGACCACCCCTACCGCCCGACGGCCCTGGAGGCCGACCACGCCCAGACCGGCGGCCGGGGCCTCCTGCTCGTGACCGAGATCACGCGAGAGGCGGGCGGTGTGTGCGACGTGGAGCACACGGCCACGGGAGGCAAGGTGATCTGGTCGGCGCTGCCCCTCGCCGTCACGCGGGCGGTCTGACCACCGACGTAGTGCACGGGCGGTCTGCAGGGGCGGTCTGACCGCCGTCGTGCGACAGGTCCGAGCCGGGCCCCAGACATTCCCCGATGACCCGTTCCGCGCCCCCGTGGGGGCGCGGAACCACGCGCGTGGCCCGCCCGCGTGGGCGGGACCCGGAGGTCACCAGCCCGCGGGGGTGCCCGTCAGTTCCCTGATCGCCGGCCGGGCCGCGTCCAGGACCGTCATGAACCACGCCGAGAACGGGTCCTTCGCGTGCCGCTCGGCGAGTTCCGCCGCGCTCACGAAGGCCGTCGACCCGACCTCCTCGGGGTCCGGCCGCAGTGTCGACTGCACCATCCCCACGAAGAGATGGTTGAACTCCTGCTCCACGAGACCCGACTCCGGGTCCGGGTGGTTGTAGCGGACCGTGCCCGCCTCGGCGAGGAGGGAGGGCGACACCCCCAGCTCCTCGAACGTCCGGCGCGCGGCCGCCGCGAAGGGCGCCTCGCCGGGGTACGGGTGGCCGCAGCACGTGTTGGACCAGACACCGGGGGAGTGGTACTTGCCCAGCGCGCGCTGCTGCAGCAGGAGCCGGCCCCGCTCGTCGAAGAGGAAGACGGAGAACGCCCGGTGCAGCTGGCCGGGTGGCTGATGGGCCGTGAGTTTCTCCGCCGTGCCGATCGTCGTGCCGTCCTCGTCGACCAGTTCGAGCAAGATGGCTTCAGCAGTGCCGTTCGACGAACTGTGCGTCGCGGTGGCAGGAGTGATCGGCATACCCGTCCTTCGCATCGGTCTTCGAGCCCCAAGTCTGCCGTACTGAACCGGCACTCCCGGCACCACGCGGGGTCCCGCACGTCCGGTTCCGTCGCGCGGCCGAACCGGACATCACGCCCAGTACCGGCCGGACGCCGAAAGGGGCCGGACACTGGATCGTTCCCACCGTTACCGGCATGGAACCGTCCAGAACGGTGGTGATCGCCACGTCCCCGGAGCGGGACACCGGGCCGTACGCCGTAGCGCGAAGTCCGTCCCCCGCGCCCGCCGACCGGACCGCACGCGGGCGCGCCCCCTCCACCACCGGGCGTACGCCCTTCCGTCCACGCCCGCCGCGGCGCGCACGTCCAGCGTGTACGCATGTCACGCGTGGTGCAACTGCCAGCCCCGCCAGGCCGACTCGACCATCTCGCGCACTCCGCGCCGCGCGCTCCAGCCCAGTTCCTCGGCGGCCGACGCGGCCGAGGCGACCGCGCGCGGGGCGTCACCCGGCCGGCGCGGCTCGACGCGCGCGGGGCGGGTGTCACCGGTGACCTCGCCGATGAGCGTGACGAGTTCACGCACCGAGACCCCCTCGCCGCGGCCGATGTTGACCGTCAGATCGCCCGGGGAATCCGCCGACACCAGTCGCCGGGCCGCCGCCAGATGTGCCTCGGCGAGGTCGGCGACATGGATGTAGTCGCGTACGCACGTGCCGTCCGGCGTCGGGTAGTCGTCGCCGAAGATCCGGGGAGCCTCGTCACGCGTGAGCCGGTCGAAGACCATCGGGACCACGTTGAAGACACCGGTGTCCGCCAGTTCCGGCGCGGCGGCGCCCGCCACGTTGAAGTAGCGCAGGCACACGGTGCCGATGCCGTGCGCGCGTCCGGCGGCCCGCACCAGCCACTCGCCCGCGAGCTTCGTCTCGCCGTAGGGGCTCATCGGGGCGCACGGGGTGTCCTCCGTGATGAGATCCACGTCCGGGTTGCCGTAGACGGCCGCGGACGAGGAGAAGAGGAAACGCCGCACACCCGCCCCGGCGACGGCGTCCAGGAGCGTCGCGAGCCCTCCGACGTTCTCCTGGTAGTAGCGCGTGGGCTGGGCCACGGACTCACCGACCTGCTTGCGCGCGGCCAGGTGCACCACACCCGTCACCGCGTGCTCGGCGAGGACCCGCTTGAGCAACTCCCCGTCGAGGGACGAACCCTGGACGAGCGGGATCCCGTCGGGCAGCCGCGAGGGAACCCCGGCCGACAGGTCGTCGAGCGCGAGCACACGCTCCCCGGCCTCGGCCATGGCCCGCGCCACATGCGCCCCGATGTATCCGGCCCCACCTGTGATCAGCCATGTCATGGGCGCCCACCCTATGCCGGTCGGCGCCCTGGGGAGGGCACCGGGGCTATGCCGTGAATTGCGCCGGAATGGGTCGCGGTTTGTGGGCCGGGCCCACCATCCACGATGATGATCGTGGCGGAAGCGATGGTCACATCGTGTTGATCGGGCCATGAACGGGCGGTGAACGGCCGCTTCCCGTCATCCGATAGCCTCTGCCGACACGCCGCCCGGCCGTACTCGGCCAGAGGCGCACCCCCACCACGCACATGCCCGGCGTCGTGCACGCCGGAACCCAGAGGAGTGAGTTCGTCTGTCGACCGCCATCCTCACCGGTCAGCCGGTCCCCGGGTCGTCGCTCGAGGGCGATCTGCGGTCGCTCGGCTTCGACGTGCGGGTCGCCACGGACGCGGCCGACGCCGAGACGCTCCTCGCCGGCGTCCCCCCGGACCAGCGGGTCGCCGTCGTCGACTCCCGTTTCGTCGGACACGTCCACGCGCTGCGGCTCGGTCTGACCGACCCCCGCTTCGAGGCCGCCGCGATCCCCGGTGCCGTCACCGCCAAGCCCGCGGCGCGCGCCGCCCTGGGCCGGGCCCTGCGCACCGCCTCCACGGACGCCTCCAACGGCTCCGTGGTGGTCGGCATCGTCACCGACCGGGTGTCGGAGGTCCTCGACACCGATCTGCACCGCCCGGTGCTGGGCGACCTCGTCGCCGAGGTACCGCGGGACCCGCAGGCCCGTAACGAGGCCCGGCAGGCCGTCTCCTCGGTGGACGAGGAGGCGATCCGGCTCCGTACGGCCGTGAAGTCCCGTGACGGCTTCTTCACCACGTACTGCATCAGCCCGTACTCCCGCTACCTCGCCCGCTGGTGCGCCCGCCGCGGTCTGACGCCGAACCAGGTCACCACGGCGTCGCTGCTCACCGCGCTGGTCGCGGCCGGCTGCGCGGCGACCGGCACCCGGGCCGGCTTCGTCGCCGCGGGCCTGCTGCTCCTCTTCTCCTTCGTCCTCGACTGCACGGACGGGCAGCTCGCCCGCTACTCCCTGCAGTACTCCACGCTCGGCGCCTGGCTCGACGCGACGTTCGACCGGGCCAAGGAGTACGCCTACTACGCGGGCCTCGCCCTCGGCGCGGCCCGCGGGGGCGACGACGTATGGGCGCTGGCCCTCGGCGCGATGATCCTGCAGACCTGCCGGCACGTGGTGGACTTCTCCTTCAACGAGGCGAACGCCGACAGCACGGCCGCCGACGGCAGCACCAGCCCCACCGCCGCCCTCTCCGGCAAGCTCGACAGCGTCGGCTGGACGGTCTGGCTGCGCCGGATGATCGTGCTGCCCATCGGCGAGCGCTGGGCGATGATCGCCGTGCTCACGGCGGTCACCACGCCCCGCGTCACCTTCTACGTGCTGCTCGTCGGCTGTGCCTTCGCCGCGCTGTACACGACGTCAGGCCGGGTGCTCAGGTCGCTGACCCGCAAGGCACGGCGCACCGACCGCGCCACGCGCGCACTGGCAGAGCTCACCGACTCCGGCCCGCTCGCCTCGCTGCTGGGAAAGCTGCCCGTGAAGCCGCCGTACGGTGCGCGTCTCCTGGTCGTGCTGCCGGGCGCCGTGCTGCTGGTCGCCGCCGCCCGGGCCGGCGGTTACGGCAGCTGGTGGCCCGTCCTCGCCGCCGCGCTGTACGTGCTGACCTCCGGCGCGGCCGTCGCGCTGCCGCTCAAGGGCGCCCTGGACTGGCTGGTCCCGCCGGTGCTGCGCGCCGCCGAGTACGGCACGGTGCTGATCCTGGCCGCCGAAGCCGATGTGAACGGCGCCCTTCCGGCAGCTTTCGGGCTGGTGGCCGCGGTCGCCTACCATCACTACGACACGGTGTACCGCATCCGCGGCGGCGCGGGCGCGCCGCCGCACTGGCTGGTGCGGGCGATCGGCGGGCACGAAGGCAGGGCGCTGCTGGTCACCGTCCTGGCCGCGCTGCTCGCCGCTGAAGATTTCAAGGTCGCGCTCGCGGTTCTCGCCGTGGCCGTGGCTCTGGTGGTGCTCTTCGAGAGCATCCGCTACTGGGTGACCGCGCACAGGCGCGGCGCACCCGCCGTACACGATGAAGGAGAACCCGCATGATCGGCCTCGTGCTGGCTGCCGGCGCCGGACGGCGTCTGCGTCCCTACACCGACGTCCTGCCCAAGGCCCTGGTGCCGGTGGGACCCGAAGGCGACGAGGACAGCATCACCGTGCTCGACCTCACCCTCGGCAACTTCGCCGAGATCGGTCTGACCGAGGTCGCGGTCATCGTCGGTTACCGCAAGGAAGCCGTCTACGAGCGCCGTGAGGCGCTGGAGCAGAAGTACGGCGTCAAGATCACCCTGATCGACAACGACAAGGCCGAGGAGTGGAACAACGCCTACTCCCTGTGGTGCGGCCGTGACGCCATCAAGCACTCGGTGATCCTCGCCAACGGCGACACCGTGCACCCGGTCTCCGTCGAGAAGACCCTGCTCGCCGCCCGCGGCGACGGCAAGAAGATCATCCTCGCCCTCGACACGGTGAAGTCGCTCGCCGACGAGGAGATGAAGGTCGTCGTCGGCCCCGAGGGCGGCATGACGAAGATCACCAAGCTGATGGACCCGGCCGAGGCGACCGGTGAGTACATCGGCGTCACCCTCATCGAGGGCGACGCGGCCGACGAGCTCGCCGACGCGTTGAAGACGGTCTTCGAGACGGACCCGCAGCAGTTCTACGAGCACGGCTACCAGGAGCTCGTGAACCGCGGCTTCCGCATCGACGTGGCCCCCATCGGCGACGTCAAGTGGGTCGAGATCGACAACCACGACGACCTCGCCAAGGGACGTGAGATCGCGTGCCAGTACTGACGAGGCTCATCCCCTCGCCGGTCGTCGTCGACATCCGTCCGGGTGCCCTGGACGACCTCGGGGCGGTCCTCGCCGACCAGCGCATCTCGCACTCCGGCAAGCTGGCCGTCGCGATCAGCGGCGGCTCGGGGGCCAAGCTGCGTGAGCGGCTGGCCCCGGCGCTGCCGGGCGCCGACTGGTTCGAGGTCGGCGGCGGCACCCTGGACGAGGCGATCAAGCTCGCCGACGCCATGAAGAAGGGCCGTTACGACGCGGTCGTGGGCCTCGGCGGCGGCAAGATCATCGACTGCGCGAAGTTCGCCGCGGCGCGTATCGGCCTCCCGCTGGTCGCCGTCGCCACGAACCTCTCGCACGACGGTCTGTGCTCGCCGGTCGCGACCCTCGACAACGACGCGGGCCGCGGCTCGTACGGTGTGCCGAACCCGATCGCCGTCGTCATCGACCTCGACGTGATCCGCGAGGCCCCGGTCCGCTTCGTGCGCTCCGGCATCGGCGACGCCCTGTCCAACATCTCCGCGATCGCGGACTGGGAGCTGGCCAACCGCGAGAAGGGCGAGCAGATCGACGGCCTGGCCGCCGCGATGGCCCGCCAGGCCGGCGAGGCCGTGCTGCGGCACCCGGGCGGCGTCGGCGACGACGCCTTCCTCCAGGTGCTCGCCGAAGGACTGGTCCTCACCGGCATCTCCATGTCGGTCGCGGGCGACTCCCGCCCCGCGTCCGGCGCCTGCCACGAGATCAACCACGCCTTCGACCTGCTCTTCCCCAAACGCGCCGCCAGCCACGGCGAGCAGTGCGGTCTGGGCGCGGCCTTCGCGATGCACCTGCGCGGTGCCCACGAGGAGTCGGCGTACATGGCCGAGGTCCTGCGGCGCCACGGACTGCCCGTGCTGCCGGAGGAGATCGGCTTCACCCTGGACGAGTTCGTCCAGGTCGTGGAGTTCGCCCCGTCGACCCGGCCGGGCCGCTACACCATCCTCGAACACCTCGCCCTCTCCACCGACCAGATCAGGGACGCATACGCCGACTATGCAAAAGCCATCGGTAGCTGAGCTCCGCCCGGTCGTCCACCCGCCGGGTGTGAAGGACCGCCGCAGCGGCGAGCACTGGGCCGGCCGGCTCTACATGCGCGAGCTCTCGCTGCGCATCGACCGGCACCTGGTGAACACACGGGTCACGCCCAACCAGCTGACCTATCTGATGACCGTCTTCGGCGTGCTCGCCGCCCCGGCCCTGCTGGTACCGGGCATCCCGGGCGCCGTGCTCGGCGTGCTGATGGTGCAGCTGTACCTGCTGTTCGACTGCGTCGACGGTGAGCTGGCCCGCTGGCGCAAGCAGTTCTCGATGGCCGGGGTCTACGTGGACCGCGTGGGTGCCTACCTGTGCGACGCCGCGGTCCTGGTCGGCTTCGGACTGCGCGCCGCCGATCTGTGGGGCACCGGGCGGATCGACTGGCTGTGGGCCTTCCTCGGCACCCTGGCCGCCCTCGGCGCCATCCTGATCAAGGCCGAGACCGACCTGGTCGGTGTCGCCCGCCACCAGACCGGCAAGGCCCCGGTCCAGGAGTCGGCGTCCGAGCCGCGCTCCTCCGGTGTGGCCCTGGCCCGCAGGGCCGCCGCCGCGCTGAAGTTCCACCGGCTGGTCCTCGGCGTCGAGGCGTCCTTGCTGATCCTGGTCCTCGCGGTCCTGGACACGGTCAGGGACGACCTGTTCTTCTCACGGCTCGGGGTCGCGGTCCTGGCCGGCATCGCGCTGCTGCAGACCCTGCTGCACCTGGTGTCCATCCTCGCTTCGAGCAGGCTGAAATGAGCGCGGCCACGAAGGTCGGCGCGGTGATCATCACCATGGGCAACCGCCCCGACGAACTCCGAGCCCTCCTCGACTCGGTCGCCAAGCAGGACGGCGACCCGGTCGAGGTGGTCGTGGTCGGCAACGGCTCGCCCGTACCGGACGTCACCGGGTCGGCGCCGGGTGTCCGCACGGTCGAGCTGCCGGAGAACCTCGGCATCCCCGGTGGGCGCAACGTCGGCATCGAGGCGTTCGGCCCCGGCGGCACCGACGTGGACGTCCTGCTCTTCCTGGACGACGACGGCCTCCTCGCCCACCACGACACGGCCGAGCTGTGCCGGCAGGCGTTCGGGGCCGACCCGTCGCTCGGCATCATCAGCTTCCGCATCGCCGACCCCGAGACGGGGGAGACCCAGCGCCGGCACGTGCCGCGGCTGCGCGCCTCCGACCCGATGCGCGACTCCCGCGTCACCACCTTCCTCGGCGGCGCCAACGCGGTCCGTACGAAGGTGCTCGCCGAGGTCGGCGCGCTGCCCGAGGAGTTCTTCTACGCCCACGAGGAGACCGACCTCGCCTGGCGGGCCATCGACGCGGGCTGGATGATCGACTACCGCTCGGACATGGTGCTCAACCATCCGACGACCGCGCCCTCGCGGCACGCGGTCTACCACCGGATGGTCGCCCGCAACCGCGTCTGGCTCGCCCGTCGCAACCTGCCCGCGCCGCTGGTCCCCGTCTACCTCGGCGTCTGGATGCTGCTCACGCTGGCGCGCCGCCCGTCCCGCCCCGCGCTGCGGGCCTGGTTCGGCGGCTTCAAGGAGGGCTGGACCAGTCCGTGCGGCCCCCGGCGCCCCATGAAGTGGCGTACGGTGTGGCGCCTGACCCGACTGGGCCGACCACCCGTCATCTGACAAGCTCGATGTCTGAGAGCATTCGGGCCGTACCCCGGTCCCTGTCTTTGGCCTACGCCCCACCAGGCCGCGCATCTTGAGGACGAAAGTTTCCACTGTGAGTGAGACAACGCATGACGGCGGCGTCGCGGTGAGCGCCCCTCCGTCCCCCGATGAAGGGCTTTCCGCGGCGGACCTCGCCGCCAAGTACGGGCTGGCCGTCAGCGGCGCCCGGCCCGGACTCGTCGAGTACGTCCACCAGCTCTGGGGGCGGCGTCACTTCATCCTCGCCTTCTCGCAGGCGAAGCTCACGGCCCAGTACAGCCAGGCCAAGCTCGGCCAGCTGTGGCAGGTGGCCACACCGCTGCTGAACGCGGCCGTGTACTTCCTGATCTTCGGCCTGATCCTGAAGGCCGGCCGTGGCATGCCCCGTGACATCTACATCCCGTTCCTGGTGACGGGGGTCTTCACCTTCACCTTCACCCAGAGCTCGGTGATGGCGGGCGTGCGGGCGATCTCCGGCAACCTCGGTCTGGTCCGGGCGCTGCACTTCCCGCGCGCCGCGCTGCCGATCTCGTTCTCGTTGCAGCAGCTCCAGCAGCTGCTCTTCTCGATGATCGTGCTGTTCGTGGTGGCCAGCGGCTTCGGCAGCTATCCGCAGCTGTCCTGGCTGCTGATCTTCCCGGTGCTCGCGCTGCAGTTCCTCTTCAACACCGGCCTCGCGATGATCATGGCCAGGCTGGGTTCGAAGACCCCGGACCTGGCCCAGCTCATGCCGTTCGTGATGCGTACGTGGATGTACGCGTCCGGTGTCATGTTCTCCATCCCCGTGATGCTCGACGAGCACCCCAAGTGGATCGCCGACGTCCTCCAGTGGAATCCGGCCGCCATCTACATGGACCTGATGCGCTTCGCGCTCATCGACGGCTACGGCTCCGAGAACCTGCCGCCGCACGTGTGGGCGGTCGCGGGCGGCTGGGCCGTGCTCGTCGCCGTCGGCGGTTTCGTGTACTTCTGGAAGGCTGAGGAGCGTTACGGCCGTGGCTGAGCAGAACACCGGGAGCCCGATCCCGACCGTCATCGCGGACGAGCTGCACATCGTCTACCGCGTCAACGGCGCCAAGACCGGCAAGGGCAGCGCCACCGCCGCCCTCAGCCGCATCATCAAGCGCGGCGAGGAGCGCGGGGTGCGCAAGGTGCACGCCGTGCGCGGCGTCTCCTTCAACGCCTACCGCGGTGAGGCCATCGGCCTCATCGGCTCCAACGGCTCCGGCAAGTCCACCCTGCTGCGGGCCATCGCCGGACTGCTCCCCGCCGAGAAGGGCCACGTCTACACCGACGGCCAGCCCTCGCTCCTCGGCGTCAACGCGGCCTTGATGAACGACCTGACGGGCGAGCGGAACGTCATCCTCGGCGGACTGGCCATGGGCATGTCCCGGGAGCAGATCAAGGAACGCTACGAGGACATCGTCGACTTCTCCGGCATCAACGAGAAGGGCGACTTCATCACGCTGCCCATGCGCACCTACTCCTCCGGCATGGCCGCCCGGCTGCGCTTCTCCATCGCGGCCGCCAAGGACCACGACGTCCTCATGATTGACGAGGCCCTCGCCACCGGCGACCGCAAGTTCCAGAAGCGTTCCGAGGCCCGGATCCGCGAGCTCCGCAAGGAGGCCGGCACGGTGTTCCTCGTCAGCCACAACAACAAGTCGATCCGTGACACGTGCGACCGCGTCCTGTGGCTGGAGCGCGGTGAGCTGCGCCTGGACGGCCCGACCGACGAGGTCATCAAGGAGTACGAGAAGTTCACGGGCAAGTAGTCCACGGCCCACGAAAACGCGTACGGTCCCGTCGGAACGGTTCGACGGGGCCCTGCGTCTGCAAAGGAAACGCCAACTCTCGGCGTCCTTAGGAATCTTGACGCCAATCGGTGTGTTCTTGTGATGTGCAGGACACCCCGCCGGGGCGTGCCGGGTTGTACAACGTAAGCTGTACCGGTGCTGATTCGCGGCAAGTGGGGCGATAATGCGCGACACCCGGCATGCGCTTCGCCGCGCGGAAGGCCGGGCGGCGTGTCCGAAATGGGCGCAATTGGGTCAGCAGTGTAGAACGGGAGATGTGACGGCAATGGCTACGGAAACTCTCCAGCTCCGCTGTGTGCGTGCCGTATCCGGTCCGGGCAGCGAGCGATGACGACAGCCGGGACGGCGCGCGCCGGTGACCCGGAGCGCGGCACCCTCGACAAGGCCGCGGACGAGAACTTTCCCGTGGCGCCGTTCTTCCTGCCCAAGGCCTGGCGCGCCGACCTCATGGCCGTCTACGGCTTCGCCCGGCTCGTCGACGACATCGGCGACGGAGACCTGGCCCCGGGCGGCCAGGACGCCCGCCTCCTGGGCGTGGGCCCCGAGGAAGCCGAGGACCGGCTCGTCCTGCTCGACGCCTTAGAGGCGGACCTGCGCCGGGTCTTCGACTCGACCCCGGGCCACCCCCTCCTGCGCCGCCTCCAGCCGACGGTCCGCCGCACCGGAGCGACCCCCGAGCCCTTCCTCGCCCTGATCGCCGCGAACCGCCAGGACCAGGCCGTCAAGAGGTACGAGACCTACGACGACCTCCTCGCCTACTGCGAGCTGTCCGCCAACCCGGTCGGCCGTCTGGTCCTCTCCGTCACCGGCACCTCGACCCCCGAGCGGGTCCGCCGCTCCGACGCGGTCTGCACGGCCCTGCAGATCGTCGAGCATCTCCAGGACGTGACCGAGGACCTCGGCCGCGACCGCATCTACCTTCCCGCCGAGGACATGGCCCGTTTCCACGTCCAGGAGGCGGATCTGGCCACGGCCACAGCAGGCGCGTCGGTGCGCGCACTGGTTGCATATGAAACAGAACGCGCCGCGCACCTCCTGAATGAAGGCACCCCCCTGGTGGGTAGCGTCCACGGCAGGCTGAAGCTGCTGCTCGCGGGGTTCGTGGCAGGGGGCAGGGCGGCGATCCGGGCGATCGCCGCCGCCGAATACGACGTACTTCCCGGCCCGCCGAAGCCCGGCAAGATCCAGTTGCTGCGCGAGGTGGGAGTGACTCTGCGAGGAGAGGGGTGATCCGGACCGTGGAGTCGGAACCACACATGTCCGCACCGGTACTCGCCGCTTACGGCTACTGCGAGGCGGTCACCGGGCAGCAGGCCCGCAATTTCGCGTACGGCATCAGGCTGCTGCCGACGCCCAAGCGACGTGCCATGTCGGCGCTGTACGCGTTCTCACGGCGCGTCGACGACATCGGTGACGGCGCGCTCGCGCCCGAGGTCAAGGCGGCACGGCTGCAGGAGACCCGGGCGCTGCTCGCCCGGGTCCGGGACCGCGCGGTGGACGAGGACGACACCGATCCGGTGGCCGTCGCCCTGCGGCACACGGCGGACCACTTCCCGGTCCCGCTCGAAGGCCTCGACGAACTCATCGACGGCGTCCTCATGGACGTCCACGGCGAGACGTACGAGACCTGGGACGATCTGAAGGTCTACTGCCGCTGCGTCGCCGGTGCCATCGGCCGGCTCTCGCTCGGCGTCTTCGGTACGGAATCGGGGGCGCGCGGCGCCGACCGGGCGCCGGAGTACGCGGACACACTCGGGCTCGCGCTGCAACTGACCAACATCCTCAGGGACGTCCGTGAGGACGCCGAGGGCGGCCGGACCTATCTGCCCGCGGACGACCTCGCGAAGTTCGGCTGCTCGGCCGGGTTCGACGGGTCCCGTCCGCCGGAGGGCTCCGACTTCGCCGGTCTCGTGCACTTCGAGGTGCGCAGGGCCCGCGCGCTCTTCGCGGAGGGCTACCGGCTGCTGCCGATGCTGGACCGCCGCAGCGGTGCCTGTGTCGCCGCGATGGCCGGCATCTACCGCCGTCTCCTGGACCGCATCGAGCGCGAGCCGGAGGCCGTCCTGCGCGGCCGGGTCTCGCTGCCCGGACGCGAGAAGGCGTACGTCGCCGTGCGGGGCCTGTCCGGCCTCGACGCCCGGCATGTCTCCCGGCGGACCATCAGGAGGCGCGCTTGATGGACACTTCTGCCCGAGATGACGCGAGTGTCTGGAAACGGCGCGCAACCCTCAGGCCCCGGACGGCGTCCCAGACTGCGACGGCCGCCCGCGCCCCGTTCCACCGGCACGGCGAGGCCGCGGGGGAAGGTGCACGATGAACGACACCACGCAGGACGAGGGGCTCGACACCGACTCATCGGACCGCCCCGCGACGGCCGTAGTGGTCGGCGGGGGGCTCGCCGGGATCACCGCGGCACTCGCGCTGGCCGACGCGGGCGTCCGCGTGACACTGCTCGAAGGACGGCCCCGCCTCGGCGGGCTCGCCTTCTCCTTCCAGCGCGACGGACTCACCGTGGACAACGGCCAGCATGTGTATCTGCGCTGCTGCACGGCCTACCGCTGGCTCCTCGACCGCCTCGACGCGACGGACCTCGCACCGCTGCAGGACCGCCTCGACGTGCCGGTCCTGGACGCGGCGGCGAAACCCGGCCGGCGGCTCGGCAGAATCGGCCGAACGGCACTGCCCGTCCCGCTCCATCTGGCGCGCAGCCTCGCGACCTACCCGCATCTGTCGCTCGCCGAGCGCGCCAAGGTCGGCCGTGCCGCACTGGCGCTCAAGGGACTCGACCTCGCCGATCCGTCACTCGACGCGCAGAGCTTCGGCGGCTGGCTGGCCAGGCACGGTCAGTCGGACCGGGCCATCGAGGCACTGTGGGACCTGGTGGGGGTCGCCACCCTCAACGCGGTGGCCGGCGACGCCTCGCTCGGGCTCGCCGCGATGGTGTTCAAGACAGGTCTGCTCTCCGCCCCGGGCGCCGCCGACATCGGCTGGGCGCGCGTCCCGCTGGGCGAACTGCACGACCGGCTGGCGCGCAAGGCGCTCGACTCCGCGGGAGTCCGTACCGAAGTCCGTACACGAGTCACCTCCATCTCCCACCACGAGAACGGGCGTTGGAGCGTATCGGTTCCCGGCGAGACGCTCGACGCGGGCACGGTCGTCCTCGCCGTACCGCAGCGCGAGGCCCACGATCTGCTGCCCGCGGGCGCGCTCGACGCCCCTGAGCGGCTGCTGGACATCGGGACGGCGCCGATCCTCAACATCCACGTCGTGTACGACCGGAAGGTGCTCAGCCGGCCGTTCTTCGCCGCGCTCGGCTCCCCGGTGCAGTGGGTCTTCGACCGGACCGAGGCCTCCGGGCTCAAGGAGGGGCAGTACCTCGCGCTGTCCCAGTCGGTCGCGCAGGACGAGATCGACGAACCCGTCTCGGTGCTGCGCGAGCGGTACCTGCCGGAGCTGGAGCGGCTGCTGCCCCGCACCCGGGAGGCGGTGGTCCAGGACTTCTTCGTGACCAGGGAGCGCACGGCGACGTTCGCTCCGACGCCCGGCGTCGGACGGCTGCGGCCCGGCGCCCGCACCAAGGCACCCGGCCTGTACCTGGCCGGCGCGTGGACCGCCACAGGGTGGCCCGCGACCATGGAGAGTGCGGTCCGCAGCGGTGTGAGCGCGGCGTCCGCCGCGCTCGGCGCCCTGGGCCGGCCCCACGACCCTCTCTTCGAACTCTTCGAGGAGGCGGCGTGACGCTCGACCGGAGCGCGGCCGAGGCCGGCTCCCGCACCCCCCACATCGCAAATAGAGGAGAGACTGTGCCCACTGTGCCCCCGGCATCGAAGGCTGCCGACGCGGTGGACGTGACCGCGCTCCTGGAGCGCGGCCGGACCCTGGCCTCACCGGTGCTGCGGGCGGCCATCAACCGCCTCGCACCCCCCATGGACACCGTCGCCGCCTACCACTTCGGCTGGATCGACGCCGAGGGCAACCCCACCGAGGGCGACGGTGGCAAGGCCGTACGGCCCGCCCTCGCCGTGCTGTCCGCCCAGGCCGCCGGAGCCGCCCCCGAGGTGGGCGTGCCGGGCGCGGTCGCCGTCGAACTGGTGCACAACTTCTCGCTCCTGCACGACGACCTGATGGACGGCGACGAGCAGCGCCGCCACCGCGACACCGTCTGGAAGGTGCACGGCCCCGCCCAGGCGATCCTCGTCGGCGACGCCCTGTTCGCGCTGGCCAACGAGCTGCTCCTGGAGCTCGGCACGGTCGAGGCGGGCCGCGCCACCCGCCGCCTCACCACCGCCACCCGCGCGCTGATCGACGGCCAGGCCCAGGACATCTCCTACGAGCACCGCGACCGCGTCAGCGTCGAGGAGTGCCTGGAGATGGAGGGCAACAAGACCGGCGCCCTGCTCGCCTGCGCCTCCTCCATCGGCGCGGTCCTCGGCGGCGCCGACGACCGCACGGCCGACACGCTGGAGAAGTACGGCTACCACCTCGGCCTCGCCTTCCAGGCCGTCGACGACCTCCTCGGCATCTGGGGCGACCCGGAGTCCACCGGCAAGCAGACCTGGAGCGATCTGCGCCAGCGCAAGAAATCCCTGCCCGTCGTGGCCGCGCTCGCGGCGGGCGGCCCGGCCTCCGAGCGCCTGGGGGAACTGCTCGCCGCGGACGCCGGGAGCAGCGACTTCGAGAACTTCTCCGAGGAGGAGTTCGCCGCGCGCGCCGCGCTCATCGAGGAGGCGGGCGGCCGCGAGTGGACCGCCCAGGAGGCACGACGGCAGCACACCGTCGCCGTCGAGGCGCTCGACACGATCCATATGCCGGACCAGGTACGGGCTCAGTTCGTGGAGCTCGCCGACTTCGTCGTCGTACGGAAGAGATGATCACTATCGGTCGAATACACCTCGCGTAGTCGCCGGCCGGTGCCGCGCAGTGACGCGCACCGGCCGACGGCGGACCCAGCAGAGACACACCACTGCACGAAGGGGAAGCCATGACAGCGACGACCGACGGAAGCACCGGGGCCATGCCGCCCCGCGCTGCCTCGGCCAGCGACATCCGGACACAGTCGACTCCCGCGGCGGCCGGGACAGCCGATATTCGAGACACCGCAGCACGCGCCATACAACGTGCCACCGACTTCCTGCTCACCACGCAGGACGCCGAGGGCTGGTGGAAGGGCGACCTCGAGACCAACGTCACGATGGACGCCGAGGACCTGCTGCTCCGCCAGTTCCTGGGTATCCAGGACGAGAAGACCACCCACGCCGCCGCCCTGTTCATCCGGGGCGAGCAGCGCGAGGACGGCACCTGGGCCTCCTTCTACGGCGGACCGGGCGAACTCTCCACCACCGTCGAGGCGTACGTGGCCCTGCGCCTCGCCGGTGACGCGCCGGACGCTCCGCACATGGCACGGGCGTCCGCCTGGATCAGGGAGCGGGGCGGCATCGCCGCGGCCCGTGTCTTCACCCGGATCTGGCTCGCCCTGTTCGGCTGGTGGAAATGGGACGACCTCCCCGAACTCCCGCCGGAGATCATCTACTTCCCGAAGTGGATGCCGCTCAACATCTACGACTTCGGCTGCTGGGCCCGGCAGACCATCGTGCCGCTCACCGTCGTCTCGGCGAAGCGCCCGGTACGGCCCGCGCCCTTCTCGCTGGACGAGCTGCACACCGACCCGCGTAACCCCCGTCAGGTCAAACCCTTCGCACCGGTGGCGAGCTGGGACGGGGCGTTCCAGCGGATCGACCGGGCCCTGCATGCCTACCGCAAGGTGGTGCCGCGCAGGCTGCGCAGGGCCGCGATGAACACCGCGGCCCGCTGGATCATCGAACGCCAGGAGAACGACGGCTGCTGGGGCGGCATCCAGCCGCCCGCCGTCTACTCGGTCATCGCCCTGTACCTGCTGGGCTACGACCTCGAACACCCCGTGATGCGCGAGGGGCTGGCCTCCCTGGACCGGTTCGCCGTGTGGCGCGAGGACGGGGCCCGGATGATCGAGGCCTGTCAGTCGCCGGTGTGGGACACCTGTCTGGCGGCCATCGCGCTCGCCGACGCGGGCGTGCCGGCCGATCATCCGCAGCTGGTGAGGGCCGCGGACTGGATGCTCGGAGAGGAGATCGTCCGCCCCGGTGACTGGGCGGTCAAACGGCCCGGACTCCAGCCCGGTGGCTGGGCGTTCGAGTTCCACAACGACAACTACCCCGACATCGACGACACCGCCGAAGTGGTCCTGGCGCTGCGCCGGATCAAGCACCACGACCCGGAGCGCCTGGAGAAGGCCATCGGACGCGGGGTGCGCTGGAACCTCGGCATGCAGTCGAAGAACGGCGCGTGGGGCGCCTTCGACGTCGACAACACCAGCCCCTTCCCCAACCGGCTGCCGTTCTGCGACTTCGGGGAGGTCATCGACCCGCCGTCCGCCGACGTCACCGCGCATGTCGTGGAGATGCTCGCGGTCGAGGGATTCGCCCACGACCCGCGCACCCGCCGGGGCATCGAGTGGCTGCTCGCCGAACAGGAGGCGAACGGCTCCTGGTTCGGCCGCTGGGGCGTCAACTACGTCTACGGAACGGGCTCGGTGGTGCCCGCGCTGGTCGCCGCCGGACTGCCGGGATCGCACCCCGCGATCCGCCGCGCCGTGGCCTGGCTGGAGACCGTACAGAACGACAACGGCGGCTGGGGCGAGGATCTGCGCTCCTACGACGACGTCGCCGAGTGGAGCGGACGCGGTGAGTCGACCGCCTCCCAGACCGCGTGGGCGCTGCTGGCGCTGCTCGCGGCCGGGGAGCGGGAGTCCAAGGCTGTCGAGCGCGGGGTCGCCTGGCTCGCCCAGACGCAGTTGCCGGACGGCTCCTGGGACGAGCCGTACTTCACCGGCACCGGGTTCCCGTGGGACTTCTCCATCAACTACCACCTCTACCGGCAGGTGTTCCCGCTCACCGCACTGGGCCGGTACGTCAACGGCGAACCCTTCGCCGACCTGCAGGGCTCCTTCGGCAAGGCGAGCTGATGAGCCCGGCACCGGACGCCGCCCCGCTGCTGATCGCCTGCGCGCTCGGCATCGAGCGGCTCGCCCTGCGCACGGGCGGCGACCGGGGCGGCGCCCGGGGACCGGTCACCGTGCTGCGTACGGGCATGGGACCGCTGGCCGCCGAACGGGCGGTCGGCACGGCACTGGCCGCACCCGCGCTGAGCGGGGCGGCCGTGCTGGCCACGGGCTTCTGTGCCGGGCTGACCCCCGGTATGCACCCCGGAGACCTGGTCGTCGCCCAGGAGACCCGGGACCCGCGCGGCAGCACGCCGTGCGTGGGCACCGACCTGCTCGTGCGGGAACTCCGACGTGTCCTGCCCGGACGCACCGTCCACACGGGGCCGCTCGCCGGCTCCGATCACGTCGTGCGCGCTCACGAACGGCCGGAGCTGCTCGCTGCCGGCGCGATCGCGGTCGACATGGAATCGGCGGCCACGCTCCGCAGCGCCGTCCGCGCGGGAGAGCGCCCCGTTGCGGCCGTACGGGTGGTCGTGGACGCTCCAGAACATGAACTCGTCCGGATCGGCACGGTACGCGGTGGAATATCAGCCTTCCGTGTTCTTCGTGTCATCCTTCCTGTTTTTTTCGAATGGCACCGTTCTTTGCTGCTCCCTCGGAGGTGAGCCAGATGGCCATGCCGCTGCGCCAGACCATCAAGGTCGCGACGTATCTCGCTGAACAGAAGCTCCGCAAGCGGGACAAGTTCCCACTGATCGTCGAACTCGAACCGCTCTACGCCTGCAACCTCGCCTGCGAGGGCTGCGGCAAGATCCAGCACCCGGCCGGCGTGCTCAAGCAGCGCATGCCGGTGGCACAGGCCGTGGGAGCGGTGCTGGAGTCCGGGGCGCCGATGGTGTCCATCGCGGGCGGCGAGCCCCTGATGCACCCTCATATCGACGAGATCGTGCGGCAGTTGGTGGCCAAGAAGAAGTACATCTTCCTGTGCACCAACGCCATGCTGCTGCGCAAGAAGATGGACAAGTTCACCCCCTCGCCGTACTTCGCGTTCGCCGTGCACATCGACGGCCTGCGGGAGCGGCACGACGAGTCCGTCGCCAAGGAGGGCGTGTTCGACGAGGCGGTGGCGGCCATCAAGGAGGCCAAGAAGCGCGGCTTCCGGGTGACCACCAACTCGACCTTCTTCAACACCGACACCCCGCAGACGATCATCGAGGTGCTCAACTTCCTCAATGACGACCTGAAGGTGGACGAGATGATGATCTCGCCCGCCTACGCCTACGAGAAGGCCCCCGACCAGGAGCACTTCCTGGGCGTGGAGCAGACCCGCGAACTCTTCAAGAAGGCCTTCGCGGGCGGCAACCGGCTGCGCTGGCGGCTCAACCACTCCCCGCTCTTCCTGGACTTCCTGGAGGGCAAGGTCGACTTCCCCTGCACGGCGTGGGCCATCCCGAACTACTCGCTCTTCGGCTGGCAGAAACCCTGCTACCTGATGAGCGACGGGTACGTCACGACGTACAAGGACCTGATCGAGAAGACCGACTGGGACGCCTACGGCCGCGGCAAGGACCCCCGGTGCGCCAACTGCATGGCGCACTGCGGCTACGAGCCGACGGCCGTCATGGCCACCATGGGCTCCCTCAAGGAGTCCCTGCGGGCCGCCCGTGAGACCGTCTCGGGAAACCGCGGGTGACGTCATGACCGCCATCTCCTTGGGCCTCCCCGAGGTACCGGTCCGGCCGATCGCGGAGCGCCGCCTCTCGCGGCAGATCCAGGTCGGACCGGTGGCGGTCGGGGGCGGGGCGCCCGTGTCGGTGCAGTCGATGACGACGACCCGTACGTCGGACATCGGCGCCACGCTCCAGCAGATCGCCGAACTCACCGCGTCCGGCTGCCAGATCGTCCGCGTCGCCTGCCCCACGCAGGACGACGCGGACGCGCTGGCCGTCATCGCGAGCAAGTCGCAGATCCCGGTGATCGCGGACATCCATTTTCAGCCGAAGTACGTCTTCGCCGCGATCGACGCGGGCTGCGCCGCGGTGCGGGTGAACCCCGGCAACATCAAGCAGTTCGACGACCAGGTGAAGGAGATCGCGCGGGCCGCGAAGGACCACGGCACCCCGATCCGGATCGGGGTCAACGCCGGTTCCCTGGACCGGCGTCTCCTTCAGAAGTACGGCAAGGCGACGCCTGAGGCGCTGGTGGAGTCGGCGCTCTGGGAGGCGTCGCTCTTCGAGGAGCACGACTTCCGTGACATCAAGATCTCGGTCAAGCACAACGACCCGGTCGTGATGGTCAACGCCTACCGGCAGTTGGCCGCCCAGTGCGACTACCCGCTGCACCTCGGGGTGACGGAGGCGGGTCCCGCCTTCCAGGGCACCATCAAGTCGGCGGTGGCCTTCGGCGCGCTGCTCAGCGAGGGCATCGGCGACACCATCCGGGTGTCCCTGAGCGCGCCGCCCGCCGAGGAGTGCAAGGTCGGCATCCAGATCCTGGAGTCGCTGGGGCTGCGGCAGCGCCGCCTGGAGATCGTCTCCTGCCCGTCCTGCGGGCGGGCCCAGGTCGACGTCTACAAGCTCGCCGACGAGGTCAGTGCCGGTCTTGAGGGCATGGAGGTGCCCCTGCGGGTCGCGGTCATGGGCTGCGTCGTCAACGGACCGGGAGAAGCGCGGGAGGCCGACCTGGGTGTCGCCTCCGGCAACGGCAAGGGCCAGATCTTCGTCAAGGGCGAGGTCATCAAGACCGTTCCCGAGTCGAAGATCGTGGAGACCCTCATCGACGAGGCGATGAAGATCGCCGAGCAGATGGAGGCGGACGGCGTCGCATCGGGCGAGCCGGAGGGCACGGCGCCGGGGAAACCCGCCGTCACTGTGAGCTAGCTACAGCACGGACCGAGAGGGGGCCCGAGCGTGACGATTCTGGAGAGCATCCGGGGACCACGCGACCTGAAGGCGCTGTCCGAGACGGAGATAGGCCGGCTGACCGACGAGATCAGGGAGTTCCTGGTGCACGCGGTCGCCAGGACCGGGGGACACCTGGGACCCAACCTGGGAGTGGTGGAACTGTCCATCGCCCTCCACCGGGTCTTCGAGTCGCCCGTCGACCGGATCCTGTGGGACACCGGCCACCAGAGCTACGTACACAAGATGTTGACGGGTCGTCAGGACTTCTCCAAGCTGCGCGGCAAGGGCGGCCTCTCCGGCTACCCGTCACGCGAGGAGTCCGAGCACGACATCATCGAGAACAGCCACGCCTCGACCGTGCTCGGCTGGGCCGACGGACTCGCCAAGGCCCGGCAGGTGCAGGGCGAGAAGGGCCACGTCGTCGCGGTCATCGGCGACGGGGCACTCACCGGCGGCATGGCGTGGGAGGCGCTCAACAACATCGCGGCCGCCAAGGACCGGCCCCTGATCATCGTCGTCAACGACAACGAACGCTCCTACGCGCCGACCATCGGCGGCCTCGCCAACCACCTGGCGACGCTGCGCACCACCGACAGCTACGAGAAGGTCCTGGCCTGGGGCAAGGACGTCCTGCTGCGCACCCCGGTCGTCGGCGGCACGCTCTACGAGTCGCTGCACGGCGCGAAGAAGGGGTTCAAGGACGCGTTCGCCCCGCAGGGCATGTTCGAGGACCTGGGGCTGAAGTACGTCGGGCCGATCGACGGACACGACGTGGGCGCGGTCGAGTCGGCGCTGCGGCGCGCGAAACGTTTCCACGGGCCCGTCGTCATCCACTGCCTGACGGAGAAGGGGCGCGGTTACGAGCCCGCGCTCGCCCACGAGGAGGACCACTTCCACACCGTCGGCGTGATGGACCCGCTCACCTGCGAGCCGCTCGCGCCCTCGAACGGACCCTCCTGGACCTCGGTGTTCGGCGACGAGATCGTGAGCATCGGCGAGGAGCGCGCGGACGTCGTGGCGATCACGGCCGCCATGCTGCACCCGGTGGGGCTCGCCAAGTTCGCCGAGCGGTTCCCCGGCCGGGTGTGGGACGTCGGCATCGCCGAGCAGCACGCCACGGTGTCCGCGGCCGGACTCGCGACCGGTGGACTGCATCCGGTCGTCGCCGTGTACGCGACCTTCCTCAACCGCGCCTTCGACCAGCTCCTCATGGATGTCGCACTGCACCGCTGCGGAGTGACCTTCGTGCTGGACCGCGCCGGCGTCACCGGAGCCGACGGGGCCTCCCACAACGGCATGTGGGACATGTCGATCCTCCAGGTCGTGCCGGGCCTCAGGATCGCCGCGCCGCGCGACGCCGACCAGCTCCGTGCCCAGCTGCGCGAGGCGGTCGCCGTGGACGACGCCCCCACGCTGATCCGCTTCCCCAAGGAGTCGGTGGGACCCGGGATCCCCGCGGTCGACCGGGTGGGCGGAGTGGACGTGCTGCACCGCGGCGAGCGGCCGGACGTGCTGCTCGTGGCCGTCGGGGTGATGGCCCCGGTGTGCCTGCACGCGGCCGAACTCCTCGCGGCCAGGGGCATCGGCTGCACCGTGGTGGACCCGCGGTGGGTCAAGCCCGTCGATCCCGCGCTGCCCGGCCTGGCCGCCGGACACCGCATGGTCGCGGTCGTCGAGGACAACAGTCGGGCCGCGGGTGTGGGCGCCGCCGTCGCGCTCGCCCTGTCGGACGCCGAGGTCGACGTGCCCGTACGGCGGTTCGGCATCCCCGAGCAGTTCCTCCCGCACGCCAAGCGGAGCGAGGTGCTCGCCGACATCGGACTGACCCCCGTCGAGATCGCGGGCCGGATCAGCGCGAGCCTGGCCGTCCGGGAGGCAGCACACGGCGGCGGCCCGGACACCTCCCGCGGCGCCGGTCCCGACATCGGCGAGCAGTCCGGCCCCGAGCCAGGGGCACAGGCTCCCGACGGGCGGGGCGCCACGCCACGCCCCCGGAAGGCGCCGGCCGCCGGGGCGCGCGGAGCCGCCGGGAAGCGGGCGCCCGCCGCGAAACCGGCCGCGAAGAAGCACGCGCCCAAGGAGAAACCGGAATGACGACCAGCAAGTCCCAGCAGCCGCAGGGGTTCGACCTCGGCGCTCTCCTCGCCGAGCGCGGCGCCGAACGCTACGAGCTGCACGCGAAGTACCTGAACCACCAGCTGCCGCGCATGCTGCGCACCATCGGCTTCGACAAGGTCTACGAGCGGGCCGAGGGCGCGTACTTCTGGGACGCGGACGGCAACGACTACCTGGACATGCTCGCCGGGTTCGGGGTGATGGGCCTGGGCCGCCACCACCCCGTCGTCCGCAAGGCGCTGCACGACGTCCTCGACGCCGGCCTCGCCGACCTCACCCGCTTCGACTGCCAGCCGCTGCCCGGACTGCTGGCGGAGAGGCTGCTCACCCACAGCCCGCACCTGGACCGGGTGTTCTTCGGCAACAGCGGTACGGAGGCCGTCGAGACCGCGCTGAAGTTCGCCCGGTACGCCACCGGGAAGCCGCGCGTCCTGTACTGCGCGCACGCCTTCCACGGCCTGACCACCGGGTCCCTGTCCGTCAACGGCGAGGACGGTTTCCGGGACGGCTTCGCCCCGCTGCTGCCCGACACGGCGGTCCCGCTCGGCGACCTCGACGCGCTGGCGGCGGAGCTGCGCAAGGGCGACGTGGCCGCGCTGATCGTCGAGCCGATCCAGGGCAAGGGCGTGCACGAGTCGCCGCCGGGCTATCTGCGCGCCGCCCAGGAGCTGCTGCACCGGCACAAGGCGCTGCTCATCGCGGACGAGGTGCAGACCGGGCTCGGCCGGACCGGGGACTTCTACGCCTACCAGCACGAGGAGGGCGTGGAGCCGGACCTGGTCTGTGTGGCGAAGGCGCTGTCCGGCGGCTATGTACCCGTGGGCGCGACCCTCGGCAAGGACTGGATCTTCAAGAAGGTCTACTCGTCCATGGACCGGGTCCTCGTGCACTCCGCGAGCTTCGGGGCCAACGCGCAGGCCATGGCGGCCGGGCTCGCCGTCCTCGCGGTCATGGAGAACGAGCAGACCGTGGCGAACGCCCGTGCCACCGGAGAGCTGCTCAAGTCCCGGCTTGCGGCGCTCGTCGACAAGTACGAGCTGCTCAGCGACGTACGCGGCCGCGGTCTGATGATCGGTATCGAGTTCGGGCGACCCACGTCGCTGAAGCTGCGCAGTCGCTGGGCGATGCTCCAGGCCGCGCGCAAGGGGCTGTTCGCGCAGATGGTGGTCGTACCGCTGCTGCAGCGGCACCGGATTCTCACCCAGGTCTCCGGCGACCACCTGGAAGTGATCAAGCTGATCCCGCCGTTGGTGGTCGGCGAGGCGGACGTGGACCGGTTCGTCGAGGCCTTCACCGCCGTCATGGACGACGCGCACAGCGGCGGCGGGCTGATGTGGGACTTCGGGAAGACCCTGGTCAAGCAGGCGGTGGCCAACCGGTAGGGCTCGGCAGAGTCGCCGACCGCCGCGCTTTTTGCCTCTGAGGCAAGGGATTTGCCTCAGAGGCAAGACTGCGGCTCAATGGAACGTATGAACCCAGGCAAGGGTACGAGCCCTTCCGGGACTCCCGAGCCCGAGACGGCCGAGGAGCAGTCCCCGGAGCACCTGCCGGCCGTCGCTCCCCAGCTGCGCGCGCTCCGGCGCCGCGCGGCACTCACCCTGGAGTCCGCGGCCCGCGCCGCCGGACTCTCGCCCGCCCATCTCTCCCGGCTGGAGACCGGGCAGCGCCAGCCCTCGCTGCCGATGCTGCTCGCGCTGGCCCGGATCTACGGCACGACCGTGTCCGAGCTGCTCGGTGAGACGGTCACCGAGCGGGACGCCGTCGTGCGCTCCACCGACATGGAGCCCACGCGCGCGGGCGGCTGGACCTACTGGCAGGCCGGTGCGGCGGGACGCGGTATGCAGTCCCTGCGTGTGCACGTCCCGTACGGGGCGCAGGGCGACATCGTGCGGGTCCACCCCGGTGAGGAGTGGCTGTACGTCCTCCAGGGGCGGCTCCGGCTCCGGCTCGGCGACACCGCGCACGTGCTCGCGCCCGGTGACAGCGCGCACTTCGACTCGCTGACCCCGCACCGGATCGCCGCCGCCGACCGGGACGGCGCCGAGCTCCTCTTCGTGCACACCCTGCTGCAGAGCCCGACGGCCGCCCTGTGCCTCGGACCGACGACGACCCCAGGAGAAGGCTCATGAAGGACATGGAGGAGAAGCTCCCGCGCGCGCTGTGGGTGCGGCTCATCATCTACGTGGCGGTCGGGCATGTCTTCGCGGCCTTCATCTACCTGCTGTTCACGCTCGGCGCCCAGAACCAGTAGCCCGCCGGGCCGAGCCGAGCCCACTCAGTCGAGGAAGCGCTCCCGCAGCCGCTCCCGTATCTCCGGGGTCACGCCGAGCGCCTGCTCCAGATACGCGTCGACGCCGCCCCACGTCTCCTCGATCGTCCCGAACGCCGCCGCCAGGTACTCGGCGCGCGCGTCGAAGAGCGGGCTGAGCAGTTCCATCACCTCGGGTGTGTACACGGAGGCGGCGGAACCGGTGCGCTGGACCTTGTACCGCCGGTGCGCCGCGTTCGACTCCAGGTAGTCCGCCACGATGGCCTCGCGCTCCACGCCGACGGCGAGCAGCGTCACGGCGACGGAGAGGCCGGCCCGGTCCTTGCCGGCCGCGCAGTGCATCAGGGCCGGGACGCTGTCCTGCGCCATCGCGTGCAGCACCTGCCGGTGCTCGGCCGTGCGCTCCTTGATGATCGTGCGGTAGGACCTGATCATGCGGTTCGCCGCCCGGCCGTCCGAGAGCAGCTCGCGCAGCTGGTCCAGGTCGCCGTCGCGGACCATCTTCCAGAACTCGGCGCCGTCGGCCGGGTCCGTCAGCGGCAGATTAACGTTCCGCACGCCGGGCAGCTCGACGTCGGCGCCCTCCAGCTTCTGGTCCGCCGCGTTGCGGAAGTCGAAGATCGTGTGGAGGCCGAGCGAGGCGAGGAACGCGGCGTCCGACGCCGTCGCGTGCGCGAGGTGGCCGCTGCGGAACAGGCGCCCCTGCGCCACCCGGCGTCCGTCCACGGTCGGCAGGCCGCCCACATCGCGGAAATTGCGCACTCCGGCCAGTTCGGGCTCGGTCGACGGGACCTGCTGCGTCACGAGGGCTCCTCCCATCCACCGCCGACGCGACTCGTCGGCGAGGCGCTTCCGACGATACGACATGGGTTCGGGGGCCGATGAGTTGTCCACAGGCGTTGCCCGAAGGGTGGGCGGCCCCTGATGATGTTGTGACTTGAGCGTGCCTGTTCGAATATGTGAGGGCTTGATGGTAGAGATCGGCGCAGACGGTCGTACGTGGCTCCTTTCGGGGCTCACGAGCAGCTACGGCCTGCGGCTCGGGGACGAGGACGAGCTGCTCCATCTCCACTGGGGCCCGAGGATCGCGCTCGCCGACGCCGAGGCGCTCGCCGCGGGCCCGGGGCCCGAGTACTGGGCGTTCGAGGCCACCCTCGACGGCCACGAGGAGTATCCGGTCGAGGGCGGCCCCCGCTTCGTACGGCCCGCCCTTTCGGTGCGCACGCAGGAGCGGCGCGGCACCGAATGGCGCTTCGAGGCGTACGAGACGGGTGGGGCCGACGCCGACGAGCTGCGGCTGCGGTTCTCCGACTCCGGGCTCGGCATCACCCTGCACTACCGGATGCGGGCCGCCACCGACGTCGTCGAGCGGTGGGTGACGCTCACCAACGAAGGGCCCGCCCTTGAGGTGCTGCGCGCCGACTCCGCGACCTGGACGCTGCCACCGCGCGACGGGTGGCGGCTGTCCCAGCTGCACGGGCGCTGGGCTGCCGAGTCCCGTCTGGTGCGCTCCGAACTCACCTACGGCGAGAAGATCATCGGCAGCCGGCGCGGACACACCGGGCACCAGCACCTGCCGTGGGTCGCCCTGGACCCGGAGGGCACGGCGACCGAGGAGCTGGGCGAGGTCTACGGGTGCGCGCTCGCCTGGTCGGGCACCTGGCGGATCGCGGTGGCCCAGCTGCCGGACGCGCGCGTGCAGATCACCGGCGGCGCCGGGTACGACGACTCGGGGCTGCTCCGCCTGGAGCCGGGGGAGACCTTCGTCACCCCCGTCTTCGCGGGACTGTGGAGCGACGGCGGCTTCGGCGGGGCCAGCCGGGCCTGGCACGCGTACCAGCGCGCGTACGTGATCCCGGACGCTGACCGGGACCGGCCCGTGCTCTACAACTCCTGGGAGGCGACGGAGTTCGACATCTCCGAGGAGCAGCAGCGGGCGCTCGCCCGCCGGGCCGCCGACATGGGGGTCGAGCTGTTCGTGGTCGACGACGGCTGGTTCGGGGAGCGCACCAGCGACCGGGCCGGCCTCGGCGACTGGACGCCCAACCGGGACCGCTTCCCCGGCGGCCTCAAGCCGCTGGGCGACCACGTGCACGGGCTCGGGATGCGGTTCGGGATCTGGGTCGAGCCCGAGATGGTCAACCCGGACAGCGAGCTGTACCGCGCGCACCCGGAGTGGGCGCAGTTCCAGCCGGGACGAAAGCGGACGGAGCTGCGCAATCAGCTCGTCCTGAACCTCGCCCGCGAGGACGTCCGGGAGTACCTGTGGGAACAGCTCGACACGCTGCTCTCCAGCGCGCCGATCGACTACGTGAAATGGGACTTCAACCGCTGCTTCACCGACGCGGGATGGCCGGGTGAGGCCTACCCCCAGCGGCTGTGGGTGGACCATGTGCACGCCCTCTACGACCTGTTGGACCGGTTGCGGGCGGCCCACCCGACCGTCGCCTTCGAGTCCTGCTCCGGTGGCGGCGGCCGGATCGACCTGGGGATCATGGCGCGTACGGACCAGGTGTGGACCTCGGACAACACGGACCCGCTGGACCGGCTGGCCATCCAGCACGGGTTCAGCCAGGTGCATCCCGCGCGGGCCATGGCCGCCTGGGTCACGGACAGCCCGAACACGCAGCTGAACGGACGGGTCAGCTCGCTGCGGTTCCGCTTCGTGAGCGCGATGGCCGGGGTCCTCGGCGTCGGCGGCGACCTCACCCGGTGGACCGAGGAGGAACTGGCGGAGGCCCGGACCTGGGTGGAGCTCTACAAGGAGATCCGGCCGGTGGTGCAGGGCGGCGACCTCCATCGGCTGCGGGCGCCGGAGGGCGGACTGAGCGCCGTCCAGTACGTCAGGGGCGGCGAGGTCGTCGTCCTCGCCTGGCTCCAGGCCCAGCACTACGGCGAACCGGCTCCGGCGGTGAGGCTGAAGGGGCTCGACCCGTCGGCGTCGTACGAATGCCGCGAAACGGGTGAAGTCCACCGTGGTGCCGTGCTGCTGCACCACGGGATGCGGACGGGGCTGCGCGGAGATCTGGATGCGACGGTTATCCGCTTGCGTCGCATCTGACTGTTGTGTCCGTAATGGAGCCTTGGTTCCAACTCGCCAGGGAATAAAGGCTCCTGGAACACCGGTCCGTGAGCAGCGTCATATCCGTGACGTTCCGCTGTCGCCATGCTCACGCAATTCGGCCCCGCCCTATGGGATTTAACAATCGAGAAGATCCCCGGTCGACGCAGGGTGACCGGTATTTCGGTCGAGGATCAAGAAAACGGGACACACAGGAAACCCCCGAGGTTGTTTCCGCGTCTTCATGTCGCTTACGTTCGCCTCCAATCCGGACGGACGCCCAATCCTGCCGCCGCCCGGAATCCGCACTCACCCGTACGAGGCAGGAGCGGGGGACCCACAGGTAAGACGCCTGTTCCGGTCTCCGGAACGGCTTGGGGTTAAGCCGTGCGAAAGCACGGCCGGGCATCTCCAGCTCGCACCCGACAGCTCACCTCGCAGGCGCCGGAGAGGAATTCGTCATGCCCGCGAAGGGTAAGCACCGCCGTACCAAGACCCAGCGTTTCACTCGTTCCATAGCGGTCGCCGGAACCGGGGGCGCCGCACTGGCCCTCCCGCTTCTCGGCGCGGCCGGAGCGCACGCGGCCACACCGCAGTCCGCGGCCGATTCCGTGGCGAGCGCCTCGAATGTCGCGAAGGGGACCGTCGTCTCCGCGCCCGCCGCGGAGAAGAAGGCCGAAACGAAGAAGGCCGAAGCGAAGAAGGCCGGCACCAGGACGTACGCCGTGCGGTCGGGTGACTCCCTCTCGAAGATCGCCGACACGCAGGACGTCAGCGGCGGCTGGAAGAAGCTGTACTCGGACAACCGTAAGTCCATCGGCGGTGACCCGGCCCTCATCCACCCGGGCCTGAAGCTCACGATCGGCGGCAAGGCCGCGGCCACGCCGAGCTCCGACACCACCGCGTCGAAGTCCGGCAAGACCGACAACGCCGAGAAGCCCGCTGCGAAGAAGTCGACGACCACGGCGTCCAAGGCCGCGGACACCGCGCCCGCCACCGGCTTCACGCTGCCGGTCGACGGCGCGACGATCGGCACCGCGTACAAGATGTCGGGCAGCATGTGGTCCAGCGGCTACCACACCGGTGTCGACTTCGTGGTTCCCACCGGCACCGCGCTCAAGTCCGTCGGGGCCGGCACGGTCGTCTCCGCCGGCTGGGGCGGCGCGTACGGCAACCAGGTCGTCATCCAGCTCGCCGACGGCCACTACGCCCAGTACGCCCACCTGTCCTCCCTCGGTGTCACGGCCGGACAGACCGTGACCGGGGGCCAGCAGGTCGGCCTCTCCGGTGCGACGGGCAACGTCACGGGCCCGCACCTGCACTTCGAGATCCGCACCACCCCGGACTACGGCTCGGACGTGGACCCGCTGGCCTACCTGCGCGCCAACGGCGTCTCCGTCTGACCGGAGCCGTCCGAGCCCGCGCCCGCGGGCCGTACCGCCCGGCTCGTCTCCGAAGGCCGGACCCTGTGATCCCCGGGGTCCGGCCTTCGGTGCGCCAGGGCAACTCCCGGGCGGCTCCCCGCAACTGCCCGGTGAGCGGAACGTGTTCGGCGCGTTGCGGTCGTGTTGCGTGGCCGGGAGAAGCGTCGACACGGGTGCTCCGGGGCGCCACAGTGATCTCCGCAAGCGCTCTCCGCGACCAGCGAGATCACGACGCCCGAAGGAACCGCATCATGACGACCACACGCAGAGCGTTCGGAGCCCTGGCCGCCGGGGCCGGACTCGCCGCGCTCGTTCCCGGACCGTGGGCGAGCGCCTCGGACCGCCGGCGGCGGGGCCGGCTCGTCGCCCATGACGACTTCCGGCACGGCCTCGGCCGGTGGGCGGCCGAACTGCAGGACGGCGGCAGCGTCACCGCCGACCGCGGTGTCCTGGACATCGACGTGCCCAGCGGCGCGACGCTCTGGTTCCGCCGCGCGCTGCGCGGGCCGTACGTCATCGAGTACACCGCCACACCGGTCTCGGCGGGCGGCGCCAACGACCGCGTGTCGGACCTCAACAACTTCTGGAACGCCACCGACGCGCGCTCACCGCACGACCTCTTCGCCACGCCCCGCGGCGGTGCGCTGGAGGAGTACGACCACCTCAGGACGTACTACGTCGGCTACGGCGCGAACACGAACACCACGACCAGGCTGCGCCGTTACGTCGGCGAGGCGGGCGTACGGCCGTTGATCCTCGACTACACCGAACCCCTGCTCACGGCCAATCGGCCGCACCGGGTGCGGATCGTCTCGAACGGCTCGACGGTCCAGTGGTGGAACAACGGACGGCTCGTCCTCGACTACGCCGACCCGGAGCCGTACACGAGCGGGCACTTCGCCTTCCGGACCACCTGGAGTCACTTCGCCATCAGCGATTTCCGGGTCTGGGAGCTGCGGTAACGTCCCGGAACTCGACCCTTATTCCGCGGTTGACCAACACTTGACGAGTGGCTTATCTCACCGCGAGTCAACCCCTTCCTACGGTCGCGTAGCTCACACCTCCGGGTGAATCATGGGCCGATGTGGCAGACGATTCGAAGAACGACAACAGATCAGTGATCGGGTCGTACGTGGCGGTGGGTGACAGTTTCACCGAGGGCGTCGGCGACCCCGGCCCGGACGGAGCGTACGTCGGCTGGGCCGACCGGTTCGCGGTGCTGCTCGCGGACCGACGGCCCGAGGGCGACTTCGACTACACCAACCTCGCGGTACGCGGGAAGCTGCTCGACCAGATCGTCGAGGACCAGGTGCGGCGGGCCAAGGAGCTCCGGCCGGACCTGGTCTCCTTCTGCGCGGGCGGCAACGACATCATCCGGCCGGGCACCGACCCCGACGAGGTCGCGGAGCGCTACGAGCGCGCCGTCGCGGACCTCACGTCCGTCGTCGGCACGGTCCTCGTGGCCACCGGCTTCGACACCCGTGGCGTACCCGTTCTCAAGCACATGCGCGGCAAGATCGCCACGTACAACCTGCATCTGCGGGCCATCGCCGACCGGTACAACTGTCCGGTGCTCGACCTGTGGTCCCTCAGGACCATCCAGGACCGGCGGGCCTGGGACGGCGACCGGCTCCATCTGTCGCCCGAGGGGCACACCCGGGTCGCCCTGCGCGCCGGACAGATCCTGGGCCTCGAAGTGCCCGCGGACCCGGACCAGCCGTGGCCGCCGCTGCCGCCGCGCGGCACGATGGAGGTGCGGCGGGACAACATCCACTGGGCACGCGAGTACCTGGTGCCCTGGATCGGCCGGCGGCTGCGCGGGGAGTCCTCGGGCGACCGCGTGGAGGCGAAGGGGAATCTGTCGCTCCACGACATCAAGTCGTGGATCGAAGCCGTGGCCTGACGGTCCGGAAGGTCTGCGGCCGAGGGGTGGCCGGCGTGGCTCGACACATGTGTCGAGCCACGCCGGCCACCCCTCGTTCTTGTCCCGGACGGGTGTCCCGTCCCGGCCGCGTCCCGTGAACCCGTTCCAGGCTGTCGGTGTCCGTGCAGGTCAGAGGAGGTTCCAGCGTTCCAGCGTCCCGTAGTGATCGTCAGGTGTGGCGGACGGGACGGATCACGGAACAAGCTCTGGGTGTCCGAGCGGCCCGCCGGACGAACCGCTTCCACAGCATGGAGATCCCAATGCGTTCGCGTCTTGCCACCCGTTCCGCCCGCCTCGCCCTCGCCGTGGTCGCCGCGGCGGCCCTCACCGCCACCGCGGTCACGACCGCCACCGCCGTCAGCGGTGGCACGGGCCGCGCCGTGCAGGCCTGCGCAACGGACGACCTGGACTTCACGGTCGGCTCCGAGACGCAGGCGGGCGGCTACCTCCTCGTCACCGCCACGGCCAAGTCCGGCGTCACCTGCTACCTGGAGGGCGTCTTCCCCTCCGCGTCCTTCGGCTCCGCCGCCGACACCGAGGTGTCGCCCGCCGAGCAGAGCGTCAGCGACGACGTCATTCTCTCCGGCTCCACCGCCGCCTACGCCGGAATCAACCCCAAGAGCACCAACGACAACAACGGCAGGCAGTTCGACCTGCTCCACCTCGCCGTCACGGGCGACGAGCTCAACGCCGTCACCCTGGAACTCCCCGAGACGGTCACGGTCGACCGCCCCATCGCCACCAACTGGCACGCCGACCCGGCCGACGCGGTGCCCTTCTCCAGCTGACCCACGACCCCGGGCGACTCCCCCCTCGCCCGCGGCCCCGGCCGGCGGACACCCCGTCGGCCGGGGGTGGGGGCGAGGGGCCCAGGGCCTCGTCTCACTCCTTCGGCGACCTCACGGTCTCGCTGTCGAGGCCCAGCTCGCGGGCCAGCGCCTCGTCCACCCACTGCTGGGTGCGGGCGCGCGACACCGCGCCCGGGTACGCCGTCATCTGCACGGCGAGCCCGTCCAGCAGGGCGGTGAGGCGCAGCGCCGTGGCCGTCGGGTCCGGGCACCGGAACTCGCCCTGCGCCACCCCCTCGGCGATGACCTCGGTGAGCGTGGCCTTCCACCGCCGGTCCAGATCACGGGTGACGTCCCGCAGCGCGGGCTCGCGCAGTGCCACCGCCCAGCCCTCGATCCACAGCCGCCAGCCCTTGGCCTGCCCGGTCGGCGCGTACCACCGTACGGCGGCCCGCAGCCGTCGCAGGGCGGTCGTACGCCGGGTCAGCAGCTTGCGCAGATGGGCGAGGTCGTCCTCGGCCGCGTACGTGAACGCGGCGGCGACCAGCTTCTCCTTCGTGGAGAAGTGATAGAGCACCAGGGCGTTGCTCACCCCGAGGGCGTTCGCCACATCGGAGATCCGCACGGCGGACACACCGCGCTCCTCGATCTGCCCGATCGCGGCCCGCAGCAACTCCTCGCGCCGCTGCGCCACGCTCAACCGCACTCTCGCCACCGGGCAACCCTATGGCGCGACCGCGGGCGGCGTCGCCCGAAAGCGGGTGGCAGGCCGCACCGGGCCCGTCACCGGTACCAGCCGAACCGCTCCGCGATCGCCGGCAGCCGCTCCGCGGCGATGGCGTGCGCGGCCGCCCTCGGTGTCGAACCGTCGGCCTCCGCGCGCGCGAGCGTCCGGTCGACCAGGGCGCGCATCGAGCGCCGGACGTACGCGAACGCCTCGTCCGCGTCGGCCCCGATGTCACCGAACAGGGTCCACCACCACCAGGCGTTGGTCCCGGAGTTGACCACCACGTCCGGCAGGACGACGATCCCGCGCGCGGCGAGCAGTTCCTCCGCCTCCGGCAGGACCGGCATGTTGGCCGCCTCGACGACCCAGCGCGCCGTGATCCGCTCCTGGTCGGCGGTCCCGATGGCGTACGAGACCGCGGCCGGCACCAGCACGTCGGCCCCGGCGGACAGCCAGGCGCCGGCGGGCAGCTCCTGGTCGGCTGGGCGCAGGGCCGAGCGGTCGACCGTGCCGTACGCGTCACGCGCGGCGAGCAGCGCGTCGACGTCCAGCCCCTCGGGGTTGGCGATCGTGCCCGCCACGTCGGCGACCGCCACCAGGCTCAGCCCCGCGCGCGTGAGGAACCGGGCGGTGGCCCCGCCCATGGTGCCCAGACCCTGTACGGCGACACGTGTGCCCTGGTACGCCTTCCCGGCCCGGTCGAGGGCCGCGAGCACCGACTCGGCCACCCCGCAGCCGCCGACCAGTTCGTCGAGACCGATCCCGTCCACCTCGACCGCGAAGGCGTCCGCGAGGCGCCGGCGGGCCGCCCCCTCGTCGTCGAGCAGCGGATACACCGCCTGGATGGACGACACGAGCCCGGCCTCCACCATGGCCCGGTCGACGAGGTCCTGGCTGAGGCCCAGGTCCTCCCCGGTGGTCCAGTGGTTCTCGATGTACGGGCGCATGGCACGCAGGTAGCGCACGAGCAGGCCGTACGCACCGGGGTCCCGGGGATCGCAGTCGATGCCGCCCTTGGCGCCGCCCAGCGGGATGTAGCGGCCCTCCGGGTTGTAGTGCAGTGCCTCCTTCATGGTCATTCCCCTGGCCAGCCCCGTGACCTCGGCCAGCGTGCACCCGGCCCGCATCCGCAGCCCGCCGCTGGAGACACCGCGCACCAGCCGGTCCACGACCAAGTGCCCCTGACGGCCGGTGACATGGTCGGTCCAGGTGAGCGACATGAGGGGGACGCCGTGCGGATCGATCACAGGGGCTCCTCGGGAACAGGGATCGTCCTTGGAACGTTTGACCGGCTGGGAACCGGGTTCCAGAGACGTACTGGACGGATCTTGAGTGTGGGCGACGACGTACAGGGTGATCTCCGCCGTGTCCGGAGCGGTCACCGCGCTGTCACGCGCCCGACCCGGCATTGTCGGAGGCGGCGACCATAATGGATATTCAGACCGACCTTTCTGGAGGTGCCGTGACCGGCTCTCGTTCTCTGAGCTCCGGGCTCCGTGCTCTGCGCCCCGCCGCGTTCGGCGCGGATCCGACCGGTGAGCGCATGCAGCGCATCCGCAGATCTCCGAACTACGCGGACGGCGTCTTTCGCAACCCCGAGGGCGCCCCCCGTCCCGACGGGGCCATGCTCGAAGTCGCGAAGATCTACTTCCGCAAGGAGGAGCGCGTCCGGCGGGCCCCGGCAGGCGTCGTACCGGTGCACGCCACGACCCTCGCCGACCTCGCCTCGCCCCCGGCCGAGGGGCTGCGGCTGACCTGGATGGGCCACTCCAGCGTTCTCGCCGAGATCGACGGACACCGGGTGCTCTTCGACCCCGTCTGGGGCGAGCGGTGCTCGCCGTTCGCCTTCGCCGGGCCCAAGCGGCTGCACCCCGTGCCCGTGCCGCTGGCGGCGCTCGGCCCGGTCGACGTGGTCGTCATCTCCCACGACCACTACGACCACCTCGACCTGCCCACGATCAAGGCCCTGGCCGACACGGACACGGTGTTCGCGGTGCCCCTCGGCGTCGGCGCCCATCTGGAGCACTGGGGCGTATCGGCGGACCGGCTGCGCGAGCTGGACTGGCACGAGACGACGAAGGTCGGCGGCATCTCCCTGACCGCCACACCGGCCCGGCACTTCTGCGGCCGCGGCCTGCGCAACACCCAGCACACCCTCTGGGCCTCCTGGGTGGTGGCGGGCGACGAGCACCGGATCTACCACAGCGGCGACACCGGGTACTTCACCGGCTTCAAGGACATCGGCACCGAGTACGGCCCCTTCGACGCCACGATGATCCAGATCGGCGCGTACAGCGAGTACTGGCCGGACATCCACATGACGCCCGAGGAGGGCATGCGGGCCCACCTCGACCTCCAGGGCAGCAAGCCCTCCGGCGTGATGATGCCGATCCACTGGGCCACGTTCAACCTCGCCACGCACCCCTGGGCCGAGCCCGGCGAGGGCACCGTCACCGCCGCCCGCGCGGTCGGCGCCAGGATCGCGCTGCCCCGCCCCGGCGAACCCTTCGAGCCCACGGCCGAGACGGTTCCGGCCGAGCCCTGGTGGCGCGGTGTGGCCCTGGCGCCGCAGGGCGGCTGGCCCACTGCCGAGGAGACGGTCCACGACGCACCGCGTGACCGTGCGGAGGGCACCGGGGACCCGGAATCGGTACCGGCCGGATGAGCCGGATGAGCCGGCAGGTGAGCCACCGGGGGATCACCCGGTGATTCATCGGGTGGCTCACCTGATGAGGTGAAGCTGCCCAGGGCGGTCGGCGAGGGCCGAGGAGCACCGTGCTCCTCGGCCCTCGCTCTTTTTGTTGACCGCATCTGACCAGGTCTGATCGATTCACCGGGTGATGCGGGCACGTGTTCGATGGGCTTATCGGTCTGCTGTGCGAACGCTCATACCAGAGGGGCAAGTGAGCCGTCGGACTTTGTCAACTGCCCACCACACGTGACGCGGTGACAACTACTGTGAGTGGCCGCTGGGCGACACAGAGCCGTTTTTCTCGGCTCTGCCGACCGGCGCAGCGATGGCGTATGCCCCAGTCGGCGTAGGCCGTGGTCGCAGACCGGGGGAGCCCCCACAGCCCCGACACACCAGTACGAGGACGTCGATGTCTCACCTTCGCGCACCGGCCGGACGCGCAGACCGCCGCGAGGGCGGGCGACACGGGCGGCCCGTCGCCCGCACCACCCCCACGCTGCCCGAGACCCACATACGGCCCCAACTGCTCCGGATCGCGGTCCTGCCGCCCGTCGCGGTGGCGCTCAGCGCGAGTGCCGCCGTGATCTTCACGGTCCGCTCGACCGCCGCGCGCCCCGACCCCACGCTGTGGATCGTGCTGTCCGGAGCCCTCGCGGTCGCTCTCGCGGGCATCGTGATCGCCGCGGTGGCCGCCGGCCGTGCCGCCAGGTCCGTGCACGACCGCGTCGGGACGCTGCGCCGCACCACCGCACGCGGGCAGGCCGAACTGCAGACCCTCGTCGAGTCGCTGCGCCGCGGTGACGCGCCGCCGGCCCGCCGGATGCGGGGCGGGCCCGCCCCGGACGCCGACGACTTCGACCTGCTCGCCGACGATCTGGCGACCGCCCACGACGGCGCTGTCGGCGCGGTCGTCCAGGCCTCGCAGCTCTCCAGCCACGCGGGCAGCGAGCAGAAGGTCGAGGTCTTCGTCAATCTGGCCCGGCGCCTCCAGTCCCTCGTGCACCGCGAGATCTCGATCCTCGACGAGCTGGAGAACGAGATCGAGGACCCCGACCTCCTCAAGGGCCTCTTCCACGTCGACCACCTCGCCACCCGGATCCGGCGCCACGCGGAGAACCTCGCGGTGCTCGGCGGTGCCGTCTCGCGCCGGCAGTGGAGCAATCCGGTCTCGATGACCGAGGTGCTGCGTTCCGCGATCGCGGAGGTCGAGCAGTACTCACGGGTCAAGCTCGTACCGCCGGTCGACGGCACCGTGCGCGGGCACGCCGTGGCCGACGTGATCCATCTGCTGGCCGAACTCGTCGAGAACGCCACGGTGTTCTCGGCGCCGCACACCCAGGTGCTGCTGCGGGCCAACGTGGTCACGTCGGGCCTCGCCGTCGAGGTGGAGGACCGCGGTCTCGGCATGCCGCTGGCCGAGCAGCACAAGATGAACGCGCTCCTCGCCGACCCGGACCAGGTGAACGTCGCGAGCCTGCTGCAGGACGGCCGGATCGGGCTGTTCGTGGTCTCGCAGCTCGCCCGGCGGCACGGGATCGCGGTCCGGCTGCAGACCAACATCTACGGCGGCGTGCAGGCCGTCCTGGTCGTGCCGCAGGCTGTGCTGGGGGCGCCCGACGCGACGCCCCCGCACGGGACGGTCGTCCAGGACGTGCCGGGTCAGGGCATATCGGGGCAGCAACCCCGGTCGCAGCCCCCGTCCCAACCTCAGCTCCAGTCCCAACCCCAGTTCCCGTCCCAACCCCAACCTCAGCTCCAGCACCAGCCGTTGCCGCAGCGCGCCGGTTCGTCCGCCGGGCTGACGGTGGTGAACGGCGGAGGCGGCCCGGCCCCGCTTCCGGTACGCGGCGGCGGGACGAGGGCCAACCCCGCGGAGGCCGTTCCCGGTGTCCGGTACGACGACAGGCGGACCGTCGACAGGAACGTCCAGAACGCTCAGCACGCGGAGGGCGCGGAGGGCGCGGAGGGCGCGGAGGGTGGCGAGAGCACGGGCGTGTCGCCCACCACCCCGCGCAACGGCGCCGTGCACAGCGGTATGAGCCGGCCCCGACTGCCCAAGCGGCGGGCCCAGGAGCACATCGCGCCCGAACTGCGCGGCGGGCCCGCGCCCCGGCAGGAGTCCGAGTTCCCCGTGGCCCACGACCCCGGTCTGATGGCGGCGTTCCAGCGTGGCATCGGACTCGCCGAGGACGCGGAGCCGACGCCCACCGCACGTCCGGTGCCCGAACCGCCTGAACCACCCGAGGCGCCCGCCCCGCGTGAGAGCGCGCCCGCGCCCGGTCACGACCTCATCGCCCGGCACGACGGGAGCACACCAGCCGGATGAATCACGCCACCCCCACCCACGCGACGCCCACCCACTCGCCCCCCACCCACACCTCCGCTCCCGCAGACCTTCGTACTTCAAGGAGTCGATCCCCCATGGCGAGCGATGTGCCGACCGGCCATGCATCCGATCTCGACTGGCTGATGAGCGGCCTGGTGCAGCGCGTACCGCACACCAGAAGCGCGGTGCTGCTCTCCTGCGACGGCCTGGTCAAGTCGGTCCACGGCCTCGACCCCGACAGCGCCGACCACATGGCGGCCCTGGCCTCCGGGCTCTACTCCCTGGGGCGCAGCGCCGGCGTCCGCTTCGGCGACGGCGGCGAGGTGCGCCAGGTCGTCGTCGAACTGGACTCCACGCTGCTGTTCGTGTCCACCGCGGGCTCCGGCACGTGTCTGGCCGTGCTCGCCGGACGTGACGCCGACGCCGCCGTACTCGGTTACGAGATGGCGATGCTGGTCAAGAGCGTCCGCCCGTACCTGATGACCGCGCCGAGGCAGCACTCCGTCGAACCGTCGGCGATGAGGCCTTGAACGTGGCCGCGGCCGGCGACGGGCCCTGGCTCGACGGCGCTGCCGGACGCCTGGTCCGTCCCTACCAGGTCAGCAACGGCCGGACCCGGCCGAGCACCGAGCTCGACCTGCTGTCCCAGGTGATGGCTTCGGGTGTCACCCCGCTCGGCTACCTCGGCCCCGAGCACTCCCAGGCACTCGACCTGTGCCGGGAGCCCGTCTCGGTGGCCGAGGTCGCCGCGCAGCTGAAACTGCCGGCGGTGGTGACCAAGGTGTTGCTGTCCGACCTCGTCGACTGCGGGGCGCTGTCCACGAAGCCCCCTACGTTCCACCACAACCCCACTGACCGGTCTCTTCTGGAGGCAGTGCTCGATGGACTACGACGACAGCTCTGACCCTTTCCCCACCGCGCTGAAGATCCTGGTGGCGGGAGGCTTCGGGGTGGGCAAGACCACCTTCGTCGGCGCGGTGAGCGAGATCGCGCCGCTCAGCACGGAGGAACTACTGACCACGGTCAGCGCCGCGACCGACAATCTCGACGGCATCGAGAACAAGGTCGAGACGACCGTCGCGATGGACTTCGGGCGCATCACCCTCGACCCGGAACATGTGCTGTACCTGTTCGGCACACCCGGACAGGAACGGTTCTGGTTCATGTGGGACGAACTCTGCGAAGGCGCCCTCGGCGCGGTCGTCCTCGCGGACACCCGCCGTCTTGAGGACTGCTTCGCGGCCGTCGACTTCTTCGAGCAGCGTGGCCTCGGTTTCATCGTCGCCGTCAACGAGTTCGACGGCGGCTTCCGTTACGACCCCGAGGAGGTGCGGGCCGCCATCGACCTCGACCCGGACGTGCCGGTGGTCCGCTGCGACGCGCGGATCTCCAGCTCGGGAGTGCAGACGCTGCTCACCCTCGTCCGCCACCTGCTCGCCCACGCGCCCTCGCGCACCCCGAGCCACGGAGCACACACATGAGGTACGACCCGCCGAGCCCGGCCGGTCGGCTGCTGCTCACGCCCGAGGACAAGGAAGCCCCCGCCCGTACGAACCGACTGCGTGTGCTGGGGCTGGGGGAGCACGCGGAACCGTCCCTCGACGCGTTCGCCGCGCGGCTCGCCGAGGTGGCCGCGGCGCCGTACGCGATGGTCAACTTCGTCGGCGAGGAGCGGCAGTTCTTCGCGGGACTGCACACCCGACCCCGGCACGGCCACGGCGGTCGCAACGGCAACGGCAACGGCAACGGCAGCAGCGGCAACGGTCCGGCGGGGCCGCGGGCCGGCGGCGTCCGGCACCTGGCCCGCGACTACGGCTTCTGTCCCCATGTGGTGGTCCGGCGCAAGGCGCTCGTCCTGGAGGACGTCCGGGACTATCCGCGCTTCGCCGGGAACCCGGTGGTCGACGAGTTCGGCATCCGCTCCTACCTCGGCGCGCCTCTCCTGGACCGTACGGGGATCGCCCTCGGCACGGTGTGCGTCGCCGATGTCGAGCCCAGGCCGTGGGGCAGACCGGGCCTGGACACGATCAAGGCGATGGCGGCGGAGCTGGTCGAGCAGATCGAGCTGCGGGAGGGCGGCTTCTGACCGAGGCCGGCCGGTGAGCGGCCGGGCCCGGGGCGCGGTCGGCCGGTGGATCGGCCCGTCGGCATGTGGCCATACAGGGTCGTGCAGGGTCATATGTGGTCATGCGGAGACCGTGTCGCCCTCCGGGAAGGTGATCCGGACCGCGTCGCCTTCGACCTCGCAGGACACCGACTCCCGTAACGCCTGGGGGTGCACCCGGTCGCCGGTCAGCGCGAGCAGGGTGACGTACACACCGTGGTCGCCCGGATGGCCCGCCGCGCACCGCAGGTACGGTGTCGCCGAGTGCGGGCCGAAGGCGTTGGCCTCGACCTCGCGGGCGATGCCGGTGCCCTCGTCCCAGCCGTGGAGGGCGACGACCACGCTGGTCAGTCCGTCGTCGGTACGGGCCAGCGCCCACCCGTACCCCCGTTCGGTGCTGGGCCGGGTCCCGGCCGCGACCGCGTAGCCGCCCTCCCGGACCGTCACACCGGACGGTGCGAACACCCGGTGCACGCGTATCTCCCAGGGGCCGCGCAGCACACTGGTCGTCTCGATGGTGAACCCCTCCTCCCCGCCGGGCAGCCGGGCCTCGTGGCGGGAGGCCGCCGTCCGTCCGGAACAGCGCAGCGGAACGATCCCCCCTCTGCGTGAGGCGGTGCCGTCCGGGGCCACCAGGGCGACATGCCCGTCGGTGGCCCGCTGCCACGCGTGCGTCCCCGCCTCGGGGGCCGTCGCCGTCGAGTAGCCGAACTTCGCGGAGTGCGGATCGTCCTCGGCGGGCCCGGACGGCGAGACGTGCGGGCCGCCGTGGTTGATCAGGCGCACGATGCCGTCGTGCTTCGTACCGTGCAGCAGCCAGCCCGGGACGGGGAGCGCGGTGTACTGGTCCGACTCCTCGACCGGCAGGGGCAGTTCACGCGCGGTCCACACCGGGTGCTCAGCAGGAAGCAGCAGGCCCAGGAAGGCCGTGCTCGCCCAGTACGGCGAGGCCGGACCCGAGTGCGGCCGTGTCACCGGCAGGAACGTGTCGTACCAGCCGAGCGGCAGCAGCCCCCGCTCGTCGGGCACCCCGCGCTCGACGAAGTGCCGTACCGCGCCCGACGCCAGCCGACGGGTGAGGCCCGGCGCCAGCGGCGTACAGCCCGCGAGGGCGCCCAGCCACACGGGAGCGGTGGTGGCGAAACGGTACGTCAGGGAGCGGCCGTGGTGCACGGGAGCGCCGTCCGCGCCGAAGAACAGCGGGTGCACGGCGAGGAACCGGGAGAGCCGGTCCCGGTACGCGTGACCCCGGCCGCCGCCGTCGCCACCGGTCATCCGGGACCACAGCAGCGGGTACAGGTGCAGGGCCCAGGCGTTGTGGTAGTCGAAGGTCCGGCCCGCGCCGTCGTCGTACCAGCCGTCGCCGGCGTACCGGTCCTCCAGCCGGTCGAGCCCGGCGTCGATGTCGTCCTGCCGGTACGGCGCGCCGACCGAGGCGAGGAACTGCTCGGTCACCACCTGGTGGAGGCGCCCGTGGTCGTCCCGGGTGCGGCGGCCCACCAGTCCCCACAGCCAGTCCACGATCCGCTCCCGTGTCCCGGAGTCCAGGCGGTTCCAGACCCAGGGGCGGCTCTCGTGCAGACCGACGGCGATCGAGGCGGCCTCCGCCATCTGCCGGGAGCAGTCGGTCAGTTCCGGCCAGGCCTCGCCGCTGTCGCGGTCGGTGCCCGCTGTCAGACCCCGCGCGTAGCGTTCCACCAGACGAGGATCGACATCGCCCTGTGCTCCGGTGATCCGGAAGGAGGCCAGCAGGAAGGACCGCGCGAACCCCGCGAGGCCGTCCGCCACCACGCCCGAGGAGGAGGTCCGGCCGGGCAGCCGGTACTGCGCGCCGTGCGGCGTCGCGTACGGGACCAGGGCCTCCAACTGCCGGTCGGCGAGCGTCTCCCAGTGCGCCCGTGTCCAGCCGGTGTGCGGCGACAGGACGTGGTCGGTGGGCGGCAGGGACACGTGCGGTGCGGGCATGGCGGGGTTCTGACTCCTCGGTTGCCGGTGCGGCGTCCGCTTTCTGACGCGGTTTCCGAGGAGGGATACGGCTGTCGGGCGTCGGGAGATCAATGAGAAGGCGGTGAGGTGCGGGCCTCGGTGGTCCCGGTGGCCCGGCGTGAAGGAAAGCTGCGGCAGAGCTTAAGAAAACCTCGATGGACCCGGGACGCCCGCGTGCGGCAGATTGCTGATCGAATCCACTCCTCTCCCCGGTGCGGGTGCCCTTCGGCATGCCCGCATCCGGGACCTCACTCACGGGAGCCCCGTTGAAGGCGCTGGTCAAGGAGAAGGCGGAGCCCGGACTTCGGCTCATGGACGTACCGGAGCCGGTCGTCGGCCCCGGCGAGGTGCTGATCAAGGTCCTGCGGACCGGGATCTGCGGCACCGACCTGCACATCCGCAACTGGGACGGCTGGGCGCGGCAGACCGTCGAGGCCCCGCTCGTGCTCGGTCACGAGTTCGTCGGAGAGGTCGTGGAGACCGCCGGTGGCGTCGGTGACATCGCCGTGGGCGACCGGGTCAGCGGCGAGGGCCACCTCGTCTGCGGGAAGTGCCGCAACTGCCAGGCAGGACGGCGCCATCTGTGCCGCGCGACGGTGGGGCTGGGGGTCGGCCGCGACGGCGCGTTCGCCGAGTACGTCGTGCTGCCCGCGTCCAACGTCTGGGTGCACCGCGTCCCGGTCGACCTCGACATCGCCGCGATCTTCGACCCGTTCGGCAACGCGGTGCACACCGCGCTGTCGTTCCCGCTGGTCGGGGAGGACGTACTGATCACCGGCGCGGGCCCCATCGGCCTGATGGCGGCCGCCGTCGCCCAGCACGCCGGCGCCCGGCACGTCGTCGTCACCGACGTCAGCGAGGACCGCCTGGAACTGGCGCGCAAGATCGGCGTCACCCTCGCGCTGAACGTCGCCGAGTCGGACGTCGCCGACGGACAGCGCGCCCTGGGCCTGCGCGAGGGCTTCGACGTGGGCCTGGAGATGTCCGGCAACCCCGCCGCACTGCGGGACATGCTCGCCAACATGACGCACGGCGGGAAGATCGCCATGCTCGGACTGCCGTCCGAGGAGTTCCCCGTCGACTGGTCCCGGATCGTCACCTCCATGATCACGATCAAGGGCGTCTACGGCCGCGAGATGTTCGAGACCTGGTACGCGATGTCGGTCCTCCTCGAAGGCGGCCTCGACCTCGCGCCCGTCATCACCGGCCGCTACGGCCACCGTGACTTCGAGGCGGCCTTCGAGGACGCGGCGAGCGGCCGCGGCGGCAAGGTCATCCTCGACTGGACTCAGTAAGGCCCTGGGTAAAGGTTCCGGACTTTCTAAGGAAGACGATGTTCGACTCCGTACGCGACGACCTCCGCACCACCCTCGACGAGATCCGCGCCGCGGGACTGCACAAGCCCGAGCGTGTCATCGGCACCCCGCAGTCCGCGACCGTGACCGTCACCGCGGGCGGCCGCCCCGGTGAGGTCCTCAACTTCTGCGCCAACAACTACCTCGGCCTCGCCGACCACCCGGAGGTCGTCGCCGCCGCCCACGAGGCGCTCGACCGCTGGGGCTACGGCATGGCGTCCGTACGCTTCATCTGCGGTACGCAGGAGGTGCACAAGGAGCTGGAGAGCCGGCTCTCCGCGTTCCTCGGCCAGGAGGACACGGTCCTCTACTCGTCGTGCTTCGACGCCAACGGCGGAGTGTTCGAGACGCTGCTCGGCCCGGAGGACGCGGTGATCTCCGACGCCCTCAACCACGCGTCGATCATCGACGGCATCCGCCTGTCGAAGGCCCGCAGGTACCGATACGCGAACCGTGATCTCGCCGATCTGGAACAGCGGTTGAAGGACACGGCGGACGCCCGCCGCAGGCTGATCGTCACCGACGGCGTCTTCTCCATGGACGGCTACGTGGCCCCGCTGCGCGAGATCTGCGACCTCGCCGACCGTTACGACGCGATGGTCATGGTCGACGACTCGCACGCCGTCGGCTTCGTCGGCCCCGGCGGCCGGGGCACCCCCGAACTGCACGGCGTGATGGACCGCGTCGACATCGTCACGGGCACGCTCGGCAAGGCCCTCGGCGGCGCGTCGGGCGGTTACGTCGCCGCCCGCGCCGAGATCGTCGCGCTGCTGCGCCAGCGGTCACGCCCGTACCTCTTCTCGAACACCCTGGCGCCGGTGATCGCCGCCGCCTCGCTCAAGGTGCTCGACCTGCTGGAGGCGGCGGACGACCTGCGGGAGCGGCTGGCCGCGAACACCGCGCTGTTCCGGTCCCGGATGACGGAGGAGGGCTTCGACATCCTCCCCGGTGACCACGCCATCGCCCCGGTGATGATCGGCGACGCGACCGTCGCCGGACGGATGGCCGAGCTGCTCCTGGAACGCGGGGTGTATGTGATCGGCTTCTCCTACCCCGTGGTCCCGCAGGACCGGGCCAGGATCCGTGTCCAGCTGTCCGCCGCGCACTCCACGCAGGACGTCGACCGCGCGGTGGACGCGTTCGTGGCGGCGCGCGCGGAGCTGGCGGGCGAGGCGGGCGCCTGAGGGCGGGCAGGGCAGAGCAGGGCTGGGCCGAGTCGGGGCTGGGGCTGGGGCTGAAGGAGGCTGTTCGGGGAGGGGCAGCGGGCGGGGCCGGCGGGTGTGAACCTTTGAGAGAATCCGTCGTGTGATCGAAGCACGGCGGCTCCATATCCTCCGGGCGGTGGCGGACCACCGTACGGTGACGGCCGCTGCAGCCGCGCTCTACCTCACCCCCTCCGCGGTCTCCCAGCAGCTGACGGCGCTGGAACAGGAGACGGGCCACCGCCTGGTCGAGCGTGGGGCCCGGGGCGTACGGCTGACCCCCGCGGGCGAGATCCTGCTCAGCCACACCAACGCGGTCCTCGCCCAGCTGGAGCGGGCCGAGGCGGAGCTCGCCGCGTACAGCTCGGGTTCGGCAGGCACCGTCACCGTCGCCGCCTTCGCGACCGGTATCGGCCTCGTCGTCGCACCAGCGCTGGCCCGGCTGGCGCGAACGGCGCCCGGCATACACGTACGCGTCCAGGACGCCGAGGGTGACGCCAGCCTGCCGATGGTGCTCGACCGGCAGGTCGACGTGGCGGTCGCCGTCGAGTACCGGGGAGCCCCGGACGCCGATGACCCCAGGCTCGCGCACTTCCCGCTGTACGCCGAGCCGTTCGACGCGGTCGTGCCGCGGACCCACCGGCTCGCCGACCGTACGGAGGTGCCGCTCGCCGAGCTGGCCAAGGACCCGTGGATCGGCCCGTACCCGGGAAACCCCTGCCACGACGTGGTGGTCCTGGCCTGCGAGCACGCGGGCTTCCAGCCCCGGCTCGAACACTCCTCGGACGACTTCCGCGCGGTCGTCGCGCTCGCCTCGGCGGACGCGGGGGTCGCCCTCGTGCCGCGCTCGGCCCTGCACGGCATGGACCTCGCGGGCGTGGTCGTACGCCCCGTCGACGGCGCCGCCCCCACCCGCCGGGTCTTCGCCGCGGTACGCCGGGGAGCCGAGGCCCACCCGCTGATCCGGCCGGTGCTGGAGGCACTGGCGGACGTGGCGTCCGTGGGGTGAGGCCCCGGCGTCAGCCCGGCTCGCTCACGAACGAGTGAAGATCCACTCGTGGTTGTTCTGGCCCTCCGGAGCGCAGGGCCAGATGATCAGGTCGCGGGTGGCGTCGTCGTTCCCGTAGGAGTCGAGGCACTGGTTGTTGCTGGCGGCGTTGCGTATCCAGAACCTGCCGTCGGACTGCTTGTCCAGCCACCACAGCTGGTTGTCCGCGGTGGTGCCGTTGCACGGGAACTCCGTGACCTTGGTGGCCCCGCCGACGCCCTTGTAGCCGGGCAGGTCGAGGCACATGCTGTCCATGACGTTGCGGATCTGGAAGAGCGGTACTCCGCCGGGGCCTGCCGTCGCGTAACGCTTCTCGACGTTCCACAGCTGGTTGTCGTCCGTGTTGCTGTTGCACGTCGCGTGCGTGATCGGCCCGTCCTGCCGGCCGCTGGAGAAGCCGGGGATGTCCACGCAGGTGTGGTTGGTGTTGTTCTTGATCAGCACCCTGGTCAGGACGGCCGGCAGCGTGCTCGTCGCCTTCTTCGCGACGGCGGCCTTCTTCTTCTTGCTCGGCGAAGGGCTGGGCTTCGGGGCGGGGGCGACGGCCTCCTCGGCGACCGGCGGCGCGGCCACCGCCTTCTTCTCCTTTTTCTTCTCCGGCTCCGTCTTCGTGGGGGAGGGGGCCTGGGTCGCGAAGACGTCGGCCGGGTCGGTGGCGCTGTTCAGCACGGTGTCGGCGGACGCGTTGTCGACGTTCTTCTTGTCGTCGTCCTTGTCCGTCACCGTGATCAGCAGCGGCACGGCGACCAGAAGGGCACCCGCCAGGGCGGCACCGGCGAGCACCGGCTTGCGGGGCCGGCCGACCGCGGTCCGGGTCGAGGTGGCCGAGCCCTTGCCTGCCGCGGCGACCGCGATGGCCTCGTGCTGCTCCCTGGTGGCAGCGGCGGAGAGCGCTCGCGCGCTGTTCCCCTCCGCGGCGCCCTCGGCCGGGGGAGTCGGGGGCGGCTCGGAGGGGCTCGCCCCGTTCTCGCCGGCTGCGGCTGCGGCTGTACCTGTGGCTGAGGCTTCGGGGCCGGCTCCGGATTCGGGTTCGGCCTTGCCGGCCGCCGCCTCGGCGTTGCCGTTCTCGGCCTTGTCGCCCTCGGCGCCCTGAGTCTCCTTGGCGGCCTTTTCGGACGCTGCCCCGGTGCCGGCGGTGTCCCCGTCCCCGCTCTCGGCACCGTCATCGGCCGCCGATCGGCTCGCGGCGGCCTTTCCCGCGTCGGCGCCCTTCGGCTCGGAGGCGGTCCGGGGCTTCCCGGAGCCGGTCAGCTGGGCCTCGACGGACTCGGCGTCGGGTGAGGTGGCTGCCGCTTCGCGGGCGGAGGACTCTCCCGTCGCCTGCTGCTGGTCGGACATGTGTTTTTGTGCCTTTCCTCTGGGCCACCGGAAGCTGTTCCCGTAGGACTTTCATACCGGTCGGCTGCTCGCAGAAGCCTTGGGGGGAAGAGAGGAAACTGTTGTGTGGGTGGGGTCGGACCCGGGATGCGGGGCCACGGGTCGTACGGCTGAGGTCAGAGTAGTTGGTGTTTCGTCGGTGCCGGGGTCCCCCAGGAGGTGAATTCCTGGGAATCGGCCGCCGGTTGCGGTACCGGCTCGTGCGGCGGACCGCTCCGAACGTCGTTGTCAGTGGCATTGGCTACGGTGCGTTCCATGCAGGATGCCGATGACGTACGCCGAATCTGTCTCTCTCTGCCGGACACGGTGGAGAAGACCGCCTGGAGCATGCCCACCTTCAGGGTGGCGGGGAAGATGTTCGTCACGCTGCCCGAGGAGGAGACCTCCATGGCTGTGCGCTGTCCGAAGGTGGAGCGCGACGAACTGGTCCTCGCGGAACCGGAGAAGTTCTGGGTCGCCGATCACGAGGCCGGATCCGCCTGGGTGCGTGTGCGGCTCGCCGCGCTGGAGAGCCCGGACGAGCTGCGTGACATCCTCGCGGACTCCTGGCGGCAGGCGGCTCCGCCCCGGTTGCTGGATTCCTACCCGGAGTTGGGCCTCCCGGCGGGCGGTTGAGGGGCGTTCGCACGGGCGATCGAGGACGTTCTCGATGGTCAGGGGGCGTTGTCAGTGGCGGGTGGCATGATCCGAGGCAGGTGGGAGCGCGGCACACGGGGGTCGTGATCCCACCGAAGTCACCGGGGGCGGCCGGGGGCGCTCGGGGGAGCGGGTGGGTGATGGCGGGGCGGGCGGGTGACGGTGTGACCGTCCGCCCCGCCGTCACACCGTCACCCGCCCGTCCGTCACACCGCCGCCCTCCCGTTCAGGAACCCGCTGATCCGCGACCGCAGGGTCGCCGAGTCCAGTCCGTGCGCGGCCACATGTTCCTCGACGAGGCCGTAGCGGCGCAGCTCACGGCGGCCGACACCGAGGCCGAGCACGCGGTGCGGCAGGTCCACGAGGGCGTCGTTCACGGCGGCCGCCGAGGTCCCGGCCAGATAGGGCTCGACCAGCACCACGTCGGTGCCGGCTGTTTCCGTGGCACGGCGCAGCGCGGCCGAGTCGAAGGGGCGCACGGTGGTCGCGTACAGCACGGTGACATCGAGCCCCTCCGCGGCGTCGAGCACCGCGTCGAGCATGGGCCCGACCGCCACGACCACACCGGCCCGCCCCTCGCGGAGCGTGTGGAACCGGCTGCCGTCGACGGGGAGAGCGTGGGTGTTGGCCTGCTCGGACAGGCGTACGTACACCTTGTCGTCGCCCGCCGCGACGGCGTGCCGCAGCAGGGTCTCGGCCTCGTCCGGGTGCCCCGGCACGTGCACGGTCCAGCCGTCCAGGGTGCCGAGCAGGGCGACGTCGCCGGGAGACATATGGGTGTAGCCGCCCGCCGGCCAGTCGAACGACGCGGCGGCGCTGACCAGCACCGCGCCCACGTCCTGGTGCCCGAGATCGAGCTTCACCTGCTCGAAGGGCCGCTCGACGAGGAAGCTGGCGAACGTGTGCACCACGGGCCGAAGACCGGCGAGCGCCAGGCCCGCGCCCGCTCCGATCAGCAGCTGCTCGCGGATACCGACGTTGATCACACGGTCCGGATGCCGGTGCCGGGTCTCCTCGAAGCCGGCCAGTCCGATCTCGGCGAGCACGACGGCGACGCGCGGGTCCTCGTCGAGCAGTCGCGACACGACGGGGGCGAACCGTTCACGCATCGAGTCCATGGGCGAAGGCCTTTCAGGAGAGAAGAGATCAGGAGAGAAGAGCAGGAGAGAAGCGGACGGACGGGTGTGATGTCTCAGAGGTCCTTCGGCTCGACCCGGGCGACGACCGCATGGGGCCGCCCCGGGTGAGGCGCGGTGAACGCGGCGTACAGCGCCTCGTGGTCCCGGCCGTCGACGGTCGCGGTGGACCAGCCCGCGGCCTCGAACCGCGCGGCGATCCCGCCGGGCAGCGCCCAGCTCGCGGAGGAGTTGTCGATCACGACGGTGTGCAGCCGGTCGAGACCGGCGGGCCCGGCGTAGGCGATGGCCTCGTGGTTGCTGCCCTCGTCCAGCTCGGCGTCCCCGACGAGCACCCACACCCGCGGGTCGTGGAGTCCTTGGGCCCGCAGTCCCAGTGCCGTGCCGACTGCGATCGGCAGCCCGTGTCCCAGCGAACCGCTGCCGATCTCGGCGCCGGGCACGAGCACGCGGTCCGGATGGTGGCCGAGCGGGGAGTCGTACGACCCGAATCCCGGCAGCAGTCCGACCGGTACGAACCCCTTGGCGGCGAGCACCGCGTAGTACGCCATCGGCCCATGGCCCTTGGAGAGCAGGAACCTGTCCCGCCCCGGGTCGTCCGTCCGCTCGGGGCCGACCCGCAGGACCCGGTCGTAGAGCACCCAGAGCGCGTCGAGTGTGGATGTCGCCGCGGGCCCGTGCTTCTCGTCCCCGCTCATCAGCCGCATCAGACCGGGCAGCTCCTCGTACCGGTGCCCGTGGGGGTGTTCCTCCGCTGTTGTCGTCATACGGACGATCGTGCAACCTCAAGGAAGGTTGAGGTCAAGCGACGGCTGCGGGACGCTGCGCGGAGCACTGCGCGGAACAAAAGGTGTGCGCGACCACCGACCCGAGTGCGGTATTGTTTCGATGCACGTTCAGCCAGGGGAAACCCCAGGTCACAACGGGCATCGGGACGTGGCGCAGCTTGGTAGCGCACTTGACTGGGGGTCAAGGGGTCGCAGGTTCAAATCCTGTCGTCCCGACTGGAGACAGTCGTAGTCGAGGGCCGGTTTCGGGAGTATCCGAAACCGGCCCTCGGTCGTTGCCGGGGTTTTCCGCAGGGCTCCGGCGGTCGAGGCAGTGGCCGAGTGGTGACGGAGAATGCCTCGATTTGAGTGTGTGTCCGCTGTGTCCCGTACGCAGACTGTGTGTCATGAATCCACTGATGCTCCGTCATGCCGCTGTTGGTGCAGGACGCGTCGGCGGCCCGGTCCGTCGCGTCGCGACCGTGCTGCTGACCTTGCTCTTCCTGTCCGCGCTCCTCGTCGGCGGTGGGGGAGCCGCGCAGGCGGCCGACCCGGACACCCACCGGGTGGCGACCTGGAACATGCAGGTCGGCAGTGACCGCTGGCAGGGCGCCGCGGCGATCGCACGGGACAACACCGTGCTGGCCCTGCAGGAAGTGCCCAACGTGGCCCCCGCCTCGGCGACCTATTTAGGCACCACGGGCAACATCGACAGATACTTCTGGGACATCGGGGGCGGCAACTTCCGCAACCTCTACATCCTGCGCCAGGCATCGCGCAATCTGGCCATCGCCACCACCTTCGACCCCGGTGAAGTGGTGGAGGTGCCCGGCTACTACCGCTCGGCGCTGATGGTCACCGACCCCGCCGACGACGTCGTGTTCGCCTCCATCCACGCCGCCTCGGGAACCGGTTTCGACGTCCGCGCACTCGTGCAGGACGTCGCCGACGAGGCCGTCGGCCGCGGCATCAACCACTGGGCGGTACTGGGCGACTTCAACCTCCCGCCGGCGCTCGCCGCCGCTCTCAACCTCCCCCCGGACGCCCGGGTCTACAACGCCGGCCAGGCCACCCACCAGGGCGGCGGCGAACTCGACTACCTCGTCACGAACGTGGAGACCGACAACTGGCAGGCCACGGTCGGTATCAACCGCGGCAGCGACCACTGGCCGGTCTACTTCCTGGCCATGCGCGCCGGTGCCGAACCCGCGCAACTCACCGTCCACGCGGACAACAGCGAACGGCTCCTGGACGTCTACGAGGCCCAGGACGCCAATGGCACCCATGTGATCCAGTACCACGCGAACGGCGGGACCAACCAGCGCTGGCGGCTCCAGCCGATCGGCACGTCCACCAGTACCGGGCACATCATGTACCGCTTCATGAGCGTCGACAACGACAAGTGCCTCGACGTGGCGAACGGCCAGTCCTCCGGCGCGGGCGACTACCTCAACATCTGGGACTGCCACGACATCGACGGCCTGCCCGACCCCGGCGGCAACCAGCGCGACACCCAGAACTTCACTCTCGAACACCCGGTGCCGCGGATGCCGAACCTGACCCTGATCCGCAACAACGCCACCGGCCTGTACGCCAACATCCGCGGCAACGACAACGGTGACGGCACCTGGGTCATCCAGTGGCCCGACCAACTGTCGAACCTGCCCGTCGCGAACGAGACCTTCTACCTCCACCCCGTCGTGGCGGAGCAGTAGGCCCGCGGCGGCCGGCCGTCGTTCCGGCAGCGCGAAGGGGCTTCGCGGGCGAGAGCCTGTGGAGCCCCTTTCGCGGAGTGCCCGTCCGATGTCATTCCGCCGGGAGGGCCGAGGCCCACTCGGTCAGCAGCTTCACGTAGAGCGCCGGGTCGAAGCGGTGCATCATGTGGTGCGCGTCGGGATACGACGCGTAGTGGACCTCGACGCCCGCGGACTCCATGAGGTCCTGAGCCTTCCGGGCCTGCTCGTCGGAGAGCGACCCGACGACATCGCCCGTCTGCGGATCGACGGCCCGGTGGTGATGGGTGATCAGGACGGGTGTCCTGACCTGCGCCAGCATCCGGTCGTGGGGGGAGTTCAGGCCGACGGTCCCCTCGAAGAACGCCCGTGCCCATTCGGGGTCGTATTCCTTGAGGTTCTGGGGCGGCTCCGCGTCCGCCGGGAAGAAGCGCGCGAGTTGCGACGACGAGGCCTCGGCGGCGGCGCCGAAGGCGGCCCAGTCGCCGACGGACCACTGATCGCCGAGGTGTCTGCTGAGCAGCTCGAAGAGCGGGCCCGCCCCCTGACGTATGTTGTGCCCCACCGCGGGGACGAGCTCGGAGGCGAAGAACGGCGCGTCCTCGCAGAGCGCGCCGCGGATCTGGCCGGGGAGCGAATACGCCGACAGCCAGGCGGCCAGGACCCCACCGGACGAGTTCCCCGACACGATGACCGGACGCCGGATCACCAGCGAGATGAAGCGCACCAGGTCGTTCCCGAAGTTGTCGAGGCTGTACCGCTTCGGCGTCCAGGTGCTCCGTCCCTGCCCGCGCAGGTCGACGGCGAACACGTGGAAGTCCTCGGCGAGGAGCTCGATCGCCGGCTCGTAGCTCCACCAGGAGCCCGTCTGCTCGGGAACGAGCAGGAGCGCCGGCTTGTCGGGTGACCCCGCTTCCGCGTAGTTCATCACGATCTCCCCGAGGTCCACCTGCTGCTCGGGACAGGCGTGGGAAACGAAGACGTCGCGGTGCGCGGGCCGGGGAACGGTGACCACCTTGTCGGTCATGCATGGCTCCTCGTATCAGGGCATGGCGCTTCCGCGCCGTGATCGCCTGGCGGCTGCTTGATATCCCTTGTATACCTAGTAGCAGAAGTACACTGCAACGAAATCAGGTATCGCCGAGGAGACCGACGTGAACCCAGCAGAGCTCGATGACGACGGCCGCCGTCTGCTCAACCAGTTGTTCGGCAAGTGGTCTCTGCTGGTGCTGGACGCGTTGTGCGAGCGCCCCCGGCGCTTCAACGAACTTCGGCAGCAACTCCCGGCCGTCACACCGAAGTCCCTGACGGCGTGCCTGCGGCGGCTGGAGCGCGACGGCATGGTCGAGCGCGTGGTCGTGTCCACGGAGCCGGTGGCGATCGAGTACGGGGTCACCCGCCTGGGCCGGACACTGAGGCCCCCGCTGGAAGCCATGATGGAGTGGTTCGTCGACCACCTCGGAGATGTCGAAGCCGCCCGCTCCGGCTACGACGAGCAGCGCCCGTCCAGCTGACACGTCCGTCCGCAGGTGCGGGGTCGGGTCACGCCGCCCACGCCGATCGCGTGCACGCATGCCCATCTGAACGCACGCCTGCCCGAACGCAAACCGCCCGAACGCACGCCCCGGTGGCGCACGTCCGGGCAGCGGACAGCGGGGCGGCGCCCGCCAGGGTTCAGAACAGGCAGCCCACATGGGCGAGGGCCTGCTTGAGCAGGGCGCCGTGGCCGCCGTTCATCTCGTTGAGGACCATGGCGGACGAAGCCTCCTCGGGGCTGAACCAGACCAGGTCGAGCGCGTCCTGACGAGGGCGGCAGTCGCCGGTCACCGGGACGATGTAGGCGAGGGACACCGCGTGCTGGCGGGGGTCGTGGAACGGCGTGTCGCCCAGTGTGGGGAAGTACTCGGCGACGGTGAAGGGCTGCAGCGAGGCCGGGACCCGGGGCAGTGCGACCGGTCCGAGGTCCTTCTCCAGATGGCGCAGCAGTGCGTCCCTGACCCGCTCGTGGTGCAGCACCCGGCCCGAGACGAGTGCGCGGCTGACGCCACCGCCCGAGCCCATGCGGAGCAGTAGTCCGATGCTGGTCACCGCGCCACTGTCGTCGACGCGCACCGGCACGGCCTCGACGTACAGGATCGGCATGCGGGCGCGGGCCTGCTCCAGGTCGTCGCGAGTCAGCCAGCCGGGCGTGGTTTCGGTCATGTCAGACATTGGTTGATCATACTTTCAGCGTCTGGTGTCGCGAGCGTGTCGCCCGACACAACGGGGTCCGGGGGCGGACGTCCGGGCCGGACGTCCGTGGTCCGGGGTCGAGGTCCGGGGCCACGGAAGGTCCGTGCCCCCGGATCTTGTATCCGCTGGTCCCCGCCGTAACCGCGAGGTGACCTTAGGAAGTCGGTTCGGTCACCTTCGTGGCGGTGTCGCCGTCCACGGCCGCGGCCAGCTGCGGGACCAGGCGCTCCAGCATGTACGGCAGGCTCAGCACGGAGACGAAGGACACCGAGTTGCCGTAGTCGCTGGACTCCTCGACCAGCACCTCACGGCCCTGCTTCACCACGTCGAGATCGGCGTAGAGCGCGTTCTTGTGGAGTTTGGCCTCGTCCTTCGCCCGGTCCGTGACGATCCAGACGACGGCGTCGGTGTCCAGCAGGTCGGTGCGTTCCTTGCTGATGTTGGCGCCGAACTTGTCCCCGATGACCTTGTCGAGGTCCGTCGGCAGTTCGAAGCCGAGGTCCGTCAGGACCCGCGAGCGGGAGTCCTGGCTGCCGAAGACGAAGGTGCCCTCGTACGGCGTCGCCATCACGGCGCTGGCCCCCGCGAAGTCCGGATGGTCCTTGGCGGCGGTCGCGAAGTCGGACTGGACGCCCTTCACCAGGTCCTTCGCCTCGGACTCCTTGCCGAGCGCCTTGCCGATGATCTCGGTCTGCTGCTGCCACGGCACCCCGAAGTCGTTGTACTGCTTCGGCTGGGCCACGACCGGGGCGAACTTCGAGAGGGTCGTGTACTGGTCCTTCGTGAGACCGCCGTAGACGGCGAGAATCAGGTCGGGCCTGAGCTCGGCGATCTTCTCGGTCTGCGGACCCGTGCCGGTGTCCTTGAGCACGGTCGGGACCTTCCCGCTGCCCAGTTTGTCGGTGGCCCAGGGGCCGATGGCGCCCTTGTAGCCGCCGAGCCACTCGGTGGTCCCCACGGGCACCTTGCCGAGAGCCAGTACGGCGTCCTGGTCGGTCAGCCCGACCGTGACGATCCGCTTCGGCTCGGACTTGACGGTGGTACTGCCGTATTTGTGGGCCAGGGTCACCGGGAAGGCGCTGTTCGAGGACACGGACTTGTCCGAACCGGCCGCGTCGGAGTCGTCGTCATCGGAGCCGCAGGCCGCTGCGGTGCTGAACAGGAGGAGCGCGGAGGCGAGCGCCGCGACAAGGCGTGCGCCTCTGGAGGAGCCGGGCATCAGTGGTCCTTCACGGTGGTGGTGTCAGGGCTGGTGGTGTCGGGGCGGTGATGGTGCGTGGGGGTCCGGTCGGCCGGGCCGCGGGTCCCGGACCACGCCGCCCACAGGGAGGCGTAGGGGCCGGCCGCGGCGCACAGCTCGTCATGGGTGCCGCTCTCCACGATCCGGCCGTCGTGCATGACGACGATCCGGTCCGCGGTGGCGGCCTGGGTGAGGCGGTGCGCGACGATCAGCGCCGTGCGGCCCTCGACCGCCCGGTCGGCGGCCTGCTCCAGGAGGCGGGCGCCGGTGCTTCCCGCTTCCGCCGTGGCCTCGTCCAGTACGGCCACCGGCGGGTCGGCGAGGACCAGGCGTGCCAGGGCGAGCTGCTGGACCTGGGCGGAGGTGAGGCGGTGCCCGCCGTCGCCGACGACCGTGTCCAGGCCCTCGGGCAGCGCGTCGGCCCAGTCGAGGGCGTCCACCGTGGCCAGCGCCGTACGCAGCTCGTCGTCACCGGCGTCGGACCGCGCGAGACGCAGATCGTCCGCGAGCGGTCCGGCGAAGACATGCGTCTCCTGGGTGACGAGGGCGACGGGCAGGCCCTTCCCGGACGCGCCCTTCCCGGACGCGCCCTTCCCGGACGCGCCCTTCCCGGACGCGCCGGTGCCGGTGCCGGTGTCGGAGTTGGTCTCGGGGCCGGTGGTCACGTGTACCGCGCCGGATGTCGGACGGTGCACGCCCGCGATGAGCTTGGCCAGTGTGGTCTTGCCCGCGCCGCTCACGCCGACCAGGGCGACCCGTTCGCCCGCCCGGAGTGTGAGGTCCACGTCGTGCAGGACGGGGCGGCCGGGCTCGTAGGAGTGGTGGATGCCCGTCACGGTGACGGTGCCGGGGCCGTCACCGGCGGCGGTGGCAGGGGCGGTGGTTTGCGCGTCCGTGGACGACGGCTCGTGCGACGGCTGATCGGCCACCCCGACGAGCCGGGCGAGTGCCGCGGTGGCCGACTGCGCGTCGTCCAGGAGGACCAGCGCCGAGTTGACCGGCGTGAACAGGCTGTGGAAGTAGAGCGCGGCGGCGGTGGCCGTGCCGATGGACACCGACCCGCCGCGCACCAGCAGGAACCCGGTGACGAGGACCGCCGCGAGTCCTGCGTACTCGGCCACGTGCAGCCGGTTGTAGAAGTCGAGCACCAGCCGTACGCCACGCAGTGTCAGCTCGACCGCCGCCGCCGACCGCCGGGTCACCCGCGCGGTGTGCTCCTCCTCCAGGCGGAACGCCCGTACGGTGCCGGCGCCCGCGACGGTGTCCAGCAACTGCTGCTGCTGTGCCCCCGTCGCGATCCGCTGCTCGGCGTAGAGGGGCACGGCGTTGCGTACGTACCAGCGGGCGGTAGTGGCCTGGACGGGCACCGCGACGAGCGCCGCGAGGAAGAACCGCCAGTCCAGCGCGGCCATCGCCACCAGGGTCAGCGCGATGGCCAGCAGCGAGCGGGCCAGTTCGGGCAGGGCCGAGCGCACCGCCTCGCCCACCACCGAGACGTCCCGGGTGACCCGGGCGGTGAGGTCGCCGGCGCCCGCCTTCTCCACCTGTTCCAGGGGCAGCCGCAGGGCCTTCTCGACGAACCGCTCGCGCAGTTGGGCGAGGACGGTCTCGCCGAGCCGGGACACGAGGGACAGCCCCAGCACGGTGGTGCCGCCCTGCGCGAGGGCGACGAGGACCAGCAGGACGACCGGCAGGGTGATGCTGCCCGGCGGACGGTGGTCGGCGACCAGGTCCACGATGCGGCCCAGCAGCGGCTGGACCAGCAGGCCGACGGCGGTCGCCACGACCATCATGGCGAAGCCGCCGAGGGCCGACCTCCGGTGCGGGCCCATCAGTTCACGTACCGCCGCACGGGTACGGGCCTGGGTCGCCGTGGGCAGCAACTCCCGCCGGTCGGCGCCCTGTTCGCGGGAGGCCGGAAAGTCGTGGGTGGTGCCGCTCATGACAGTACCGCCGCTCGGTAGGTCTCGTGACGGGCCGTCAGCTCCGCGTGCGGGGCCGTGTCGGTGATCCGGCCGTCGACGAGCAGCACCACCCGGTCGGTCACGGAGAGCAGCGCGGGGCTGGTGGTCACCAGCACGGTGGTGCGGCCCTTGCGGGCCTCGCGCAGTCCGGCCGCGATGCCCGCCTCGGTCACCGCGTCGACCGCCGTGGTCGGATCGTGGACCACCAGGACGGCCCGGTCGGCCGCCAACGCGCGGGCGAGGGCCACCCGTTGGCGCTGACCGCCCGAGAGGGAGCGGCCGCGCTCGCTGACCGCGGTGTCCTCGCCCTCGGGCAGGGTCTGCGCGACCTGGGCCACCCCGGCCGCCGTCATGGCGGGTTCGGGGTCGCCCGACTCGGGGGCGGCGGCTGTGACGTTGTCGCGGACGGTGCCTTCGAAGAGGTCCGCGTCGTGCTCGGCCACCAGCATCACCGTACGCATCTCGGCCGGGTCCAGGTCCCGCAGGGACACGCCGTCCAGTTCCACCGTGCCGGCGTCGGGGTCGCAGCGCCGGGCCAGACAGCGCAGCAGATCGATGGCGTGGGCGGGGTCGGTCGCGACCACGCCCAGCAGTTCGCCGGGCTCGATGTCCAGGTCCACCTCGCGCAGCCCGCCATGGCTGAGGCCGGCCAGTCGCACGGCGCCGCGCACCGGCTGGGGCAGGCCGCGGCCGCCGGCCGTGACGCCGTGCGCGGTGGCCAGGACCTCCGCGACCCGCCCGGCCGAGGCGCGGCCCTGGGCGAGTTCGGCGTTGACCCAGGCGAGCACTTCGAGCGGGCCGACCAGGAAGAGCGCGAGCCCGACCGCCGACACCAACTGGCCCAGGCTGATGGTTCCTTCGGCGGCCAGCCGTCCGCCGACCAGTGCGACGACGGCGATCAGGCAGCCGGTCAAGGACAGCACCATGCCGCTCTGGAAGGCCTGTGCGCGGGCGGCCTTCAGCGTGGCCTGCAGGGAGTCGCGGCTGGTGGTGCGGTAGCGGGCGATGGCCGCCGACTCGCCGCCGATGCCCTTGAGGATCCTGAGGCCGGCCACCAGATCGGCGGCCACAGCGGAGGCGTGAGCAGCCCGCTCCTGCTCGGCCTCGCTGCGGGTCTCCAGGGGCTTGCTCAGCAGGTGTCCGAGCCAGAGCAGTACGGGCGTGCCCAGCAGGACCACGAGGCCGAGCAGGACCGACGTGCGCAGCAGGACGAAGGCGCAGGTGAGGATGCCCACCAGGGAGGCGATCCCGTACATCACGGCCGTGTTGACGCTGCCGACCCGCTTGGCGTCCTCGGTCGCGATGTTGGCGAGGGCCCCGGGCAGCCGGCCGTCCTCGGCGCCACCGCCGGGGTGCAGGACCCGTCGTACGAGGGCGATGCGCAGGGAGTGTTCGGCCCGTGCCGCGGACCGGTCGCCGGCCCAGGCGCCGAGGCGGAAGGAGAGCGCCAGGGCGACGTAGACCACGGCGAGTACACCGAGCCAGAGGAACAGGGCGCCGGTGTCGGAGCCGGTGACGGCCCGGTCGATCACGACCCCGATCAGGACGGGGACGAGGGCTTCCCCTACTTGGTGTCCGGAGCCGAGCAGCGAGCCGAGAGCGACATCGCGGCGCTGCTCCCTGACGGACTCCCGCAGGACGTCACGTCCCGACGGATATGTAGGACTCACCCGCAACCCCTCCGGGATCGGACGAAGAAAACTTAGGTGAGGCTACTCTAAGTTGCTGACCATGGCACTGCCCAGTGAGGGCCGCGGTGTACGTGTGCGGTGGTGCGGGAGCCGCCCGCCCGGGGCGACGGCACGTGGATCCGTGACGCCGCACCCGGGCCGGGCGATCGACCCCCGTGGCCGATCCCCGTGGCCGGCCTGTGTCGACCGGTCGGTGTCAGCCGGTCCGCGCCGCCAAGTCGTCCGTGCGGTGGGCGATCAGGGAGTCGAGGATCTCCCCGGACCGCACCGCCGTGGTGGACAGCAGGGTCGAGGTGAGACCGTGCGTGTGCTCGGTCGCACCTTGCAGATAGATGCCCGCGGAGATGTCCGGAGTGAGCTCGACACGGTGGTCGCGCCCGACGCGTACGGCGTCCTTGTCGTCCCGCAGGCAGAGCTTCGCGGTTCTCCCCAGGAGGCTGTCGAGGTCTCTGGGGCGGTAGCCGGTCGCGTGGACCAGCACGTCCGCGGAGATCACCTCCCGTTCCCCGGTGGGGAGATACTCGACGGTGACCTCCAGATGGTCGTCGAAACCGCGTACGTCCCTGATGCGGGACACGTTGCGCAGCTGGAGCCGCTCCCTGCCCTGGACCTTCTCGCGGTACATCGTCGCGTACAGCGACTCGATGAGGTCCATGTCGACCACCGAGTAGTTGGTGGAGCGGTGGTAGTCGACCAGGGACTGTTTCACCTCCGGCGTGGACCGGAAGTACACGTCCACGGCCTCCGGGTCGAAGATCCGGTTGGCGAACGGGCTGTCGTCGGCCGGCGTGTACCCGTACTTGGCGAAGATCGCGCAGATCTCCGCCTCGGGGAAGGAGCGGTGCAGGTGGTCGAGCGCCTCGGCGGCGCTCTGGCCCGCGCCGAGCACCAGGACGCGGCCGACCGAATCGCCGGAGGCGTTCAACTCCTTCACGCGTGGGACGAGTTGGCTGTTGTGCCAGATGCGGTCCGACAGGGCGGTGTCGGGCGGCAGGTGCGGCTCCAGGCCGACGGCCACCGAGATGTTCCGGGCCCGTCGGGTGATGGTCCGCCCGGGTGTGCCGGGTGCCCCGGGTACGCGGCTGACGACGTCCAGCCAGCGGATCTCGCCGTCCGGCCCCGTCACCGGCTCGACGGACACGACCTCGTCGGAGTAGTCGACGAGATGCGCGACCCTGGCGGCGGCCCACTCGAAGTACTCGTGGAACTCGATCCGCAGCGGGAACAGCGTCTTCGCGTTGAGGAAGTCCACCATCCTGCCCCGCTCCCGCAGGAAGCACAGGAAGCTGAAGTCGCTGGTCGGGTCGCGCATGGTGACCAGGTCCTTGAGAAAGGAGACCTGCATCGTGGCGTCTTCGATGAGCATTCCCCGGTGCCAGCCGAAGGACGGCTGACGCTCCAGGAATCCCGCGCGGATCCGCTCCTCCGGTGCGGCTTGGGCGTTGTGTTCCTCAACCGCGATGGCCAGTGCGAGATTTGACGGCCCGAACCCTATACCGAGCACGTCAAGGACGGCGTCCGGCTCGTCGTGCAGTGCGTTCACCGCAACTTTTCCTTCCCCTAGACGCCACTGATGTTAAATAAGGTTAGCCTTACCTTGCAATGGTGTGTCCTAAGAGAGGATCGACTATGCGGGTCGTCATGTTCGGGTACCAGACCTGGGGGCATCGCACCCTCCAGGCTCTGCTGGAGTCGGACCACGAAGTGGTCCTGGCCGTCACCCACCCCAAGAGCGACCACGTGTACGAGAAGATCTGGGACGACTCGGTGGCCGACCTGGCCGCGAAGCACGGTGTGCCGGTGCTGCTGCGCAACCGGCCCGACGACGCCGAGCTGCTCACCGCTCTCAAGGACGCGGAGCCGGACCTGATCGTCGCCAACAACTGGCGTACCGTGCTGCCCCCGGAGGTCTTCGACCTGCCGCCGCACGGCACGCTCAACATCCATGACTCGCTGCTCCCGGCGTACGCGGGCTTCTCCCCGCTGATCTGGGCGCTGATCAACGGCGAGCGGGAGGTCGGTGTCACCGCCCACCGGATGAACGCCGAACTCGACGCGGGTGACGTCCTGTTGCAGCGCGCCGTGCCGGTCGGCGCGGCCGACACCGTCGCCGACCTGTTCCACCGCACGGTCGACCTGATCGGCCCGGTCGTGAACGAGTCGCTCGACCTCATCGCCTCGGGCCGCGCCCGGTGGATACCGCAGGACCGCAGCAGGGCCAGCTTCTTCCACAAGCGGTCCCTGGAGGACAGCCGGATCGACTGGACCTGGCCGGCCGAGGACATCGAGCGGCTCGTACGGGCCCAGTGCGACCCGTACCCGAACGCGTTCACCCACCACCGCGGGCAGCGGATCAGGATCGTCGAGTCCGCGGTGTCCGAGGGCCGTTACGGCGGTACACCGGGGCGGATCTTCATCCGGGAGGGCGACGGAGTGGTCATCGTCGCGGGCGCGGAGGCGAGGAACGGCCGGCTGCGCGGGCTGGTCGTCAGGCGCGTACGCACCGAGGACGGGGCGGAGCACGCGGCGACCGACTACTTCCGCACGATGGGCGGCTACTTGACGGCCCGCGCGTGAGCGACACGGCGGTGAGCGAGGCCGCCGTCGCCTCGGCGGACCTGACCGACGCGCCCGGCGCGGCCGAGCGCCTCGCGTCGTTGGAGCCCCTGCGCGGTCACACGGTCGTCGTCAAGTACGGCGGCCACGCGATGACCGACGACACGCTCCGGCGGGCCTTCGCGCAGGACGTCCTCACCCTGCGCGGAGCGGGAGTCCGGCCGGTCGTGGTGCACGGCGGCGGCCCGCAGATCGCCGCCCACCTGGACCGGCTGGGGCTCACGTCCCGCTTCCTGAACGGGCTGCGGGTCACCACTCCCGAGACCATGGAGGTCGTACGGATGGTGCTGTCGGGCAAGGTCCAGAAGGACCTGGTCGGCCTGCTGAACGAGCACGGGCCGCACGCGGTCGGTCTCAGCGGCGAGGACGGACACACCCTCACCGCCGTCAAGCGGTACGCCGAAGTGGCCGGTGAGCGCGTGGACATCGGGCTGGTCGGGGATGTGGTGAAGGTCAACACCGCGGTCGTACGCGTCCTGTTGGAGAGCGGCCACATCCCGGTGGTCTCCTCCGTCGGCCGGGGCGAGGACGGGCAGGTCTACAACGTCAACGCGGACACGGCGGCCGGCGCGCTGGCCGCCGCGCTGGGGACGCGCGCCCTGGTCGTCCTCACCGACGTACCGGGGCTGTACGCCGACTGGCCGGGCAGCGAGCGGGTCGTCGACCGGATCGGTGCGGGGGAGCTGGCGCGGCTGCTGCCGGGGCTGAACGGCGGTATGGGTCCCAAGATGGAGGCGTGTCTGCGGGCCGTGCGGGGCGGGGTGGGGGTGGCCCGGGTGCTCGACGGACGGGCGCCGCACGCGCTCCTCGACGGGCTGGTCGGCGGCGGGACCGGCACGACGGTCCTGCCGGATGCCGGCGCCTGCGGCGGCTGAACGGTCCTCGTTCGTCTGCGGGTGCGTCGTGGCTGGGCGCGCGGTTCCTCGCGCCCCTTTGGGGGGCGCCCCTTTCGGGGCGGCCCCCGAATTCAGTCGGTTGCCGCCACTTCCAGCGGGGCGCCGTGGTGGCGGCCCATCGGGATGACCAGGGGGGTGCCGCTGACCGGGTCCATCGTGATGCGGCAGGTCAGGTCGAAGACGTCCGCGACCGTCTCGGCGGTGATGACCTCGGCCGGGCTCCCCTCGGCGACGACCTTCCCCGCCTTCATGGCGACGACGTGATCGGCGTACCGGCAGGCCTGGTTGAGGTCGTGGAGCACCATGACGACCGTACGGTTCTCTCGGCGGTTGAGGTCGGTGACCAGGTCCAGGACGTCGATCTGATGGGCCAGGTCGAGATATGTCGTCGGCTCGTCGAGGAGCAGGACGGGCGTGCCCTGGGCGACGGCCATGGCGATCCAGGCGCGCTGGCGCTGACCGCCGGAGAGTTCGTCCACGGGCCGGTCGGCGAGGTCCGTCATGTTGGTGGCGGCCAGCGCCTCGTGCACGGCCTGCTCGTCGGCCTTCGACCACTGCCGCCACCAGGTCTGGTGCGGTGAGCGCCCGCGGTTCACCAGGTCGACCACGGTCAGGCCCTCGGGCGCGACCGGACTCTGCGGCAGGATGCCGAGACGCTGGGCGAGTTCCCTGCTCGGGATGGACTGCAGGGCCCGGCCGTCGAGGTGGACGGCGCCCGCCTTCGGCGCAAGGAGCCGGGCCAGCGCCCGCAACAGGGTGGACTTCCCACAGGCGTTGGCGCCGACTATCGCGGTGATCCGGCCGGGCGGGACCGCCAGGTCGAGGCCGTCGACCACCACGCGGTTGTCGTACGCCAGCCGCAGCCCGCTCGCCCGCAGATCGGGGTCCGGGTCGGGGGCCGACAGGGGGCCGGGGGACACGGGGTCGTCCGACGCGCGGTCGGTCGACAGGGGCTCGGCCGACGTGGGATCTGCCGACATGGGATCAACCTCCTGAGCCCGCGCGGTTGGCGCGGACGAGCAGCCAGAGCAGGACCGGTGCGCCGAGCACGCCGGTGACGATGCCGACCGGCAGTTCCGTGCCGGAGACGAGGGTACGGGCGATGAGGTCGCCGCCCAGGACCACGAGCGCCCCGGTCAGTCCGGAGGCGACGGTGGGCGGCCAGGCCGTGCCGGCCAGCCGTTGCGCGATCTGCGGTGCGGCGAGCGCCACGAAGGCGACGGGCCCCGCGGACGCGGTGGCGAAGGCGATCAGACCGACACCGGTGAGCAGGATGGCGAGGCGTACGGGCTGTACGCGCGTCCCGAGGCCGGTGGCCACGTCGTCGCCGAGCTGGAGGGTGCGCAGCAGCCGGCCGAGCAGCAGTGCCGTCGGCAGCAGCACGAGCAGCGCGAAGGCGAGCGGGCCGACCTGCCCCCAGGTGCGGTTGTTGAGGTTGCCGACCAGCCAGCCGAGCGCCGCCTGCGCCTGGAAGCGGCCGCCCCTGGCCACGAGGAAGTCGGTGGCGCTGGTACAGATCCAGGCCACGCCGATGCCGACCAGGATGATGCGGTAGCCGGTGGTGCCGCGCCGCCAGGCCAGCGCGTACACGGTCAGGGCCGTGACCAGGGCGCCGAAGAGGCCGAGGGCCTGGGTGCCCAGGCCGCCGTCCCAGCCGAGGACGATGCCCGCGACCACCGCGGTGCCCGCGCCCTGGGTGAGTCCGATCATGTCGGGGCTGGCCAGCGGATTGCGGGTCATGGTCTGGAACAGCGCGCCGGAGACCCCGAACGCGATGCCGGCGAGCAGCCCCACCAGGGCGCGGGGCAGGCGCAGTTCGCGCACCACGAGGACGGTGCCGGGGTCGCCGGAGCCCACCAGGGCCCGTACGACGTCGCTGAAGCCGATCGGGTAGTCACCGGTGGTCAGGCCCCAGCAGAACAGGACGAACGCACCGGCGGCGAGCACCAGGGACAGGGCCACCAGCCGGGGCCGGAAGACCCCGGAGACGGGCGGCAGGGTCATCCGGAAGGTGCGGAAGCGCACGGAGCCGGCCGTACGCACCGTGCCGGAGACGCCGGTGGGGCCGGTGGAAGGGGACTTGAGGGGGGTCTCGGGGTTCGGCACGCTCATACCTCCGCCAGGTTGCGCCGGCGGACCATGGCGATGAAGAACGGACCGCCGATGAAGGCGACCAGCACGCCCGCCTGGATCTCGGTGGGCCGGGCCACCAGGCGTCCCAGGATGTCCGCGGTGAGCAGCAGGATGGGCGCGAGCACCGCCGACAGGGGCAGCAGCCAGCGCTGGTCGGGGCCGATGCCCGCCGACTGGGCGAGCACCCGGGCCACATGGGGCACCACCAGGCCGATGAAGACGACCGGGCCGATGACCGCGACGGCGCCCCCCGTCAGCAGGGTGATCGCGGCGACGCCGGCCAGCCTGACCAGTCCCAGGCGTCGGCCGAGCGAGGCCGCGACGTCGTCGCCGAGGGCCAGGCTGTTGAGGGCCGGGGCGCAGGCCAGCGCCAGCACCGCGCCGACGACGAGGAACGGCAGCACCCGCGCGACCATGCCGTTGTCCGCCTCCGCGAGCGAACCGGCGGACCAGAAGCGGTACTTGTTCAGCGCGTCCACATCGGTGAGCACGATGGCCTGGGTGAACGACCACAGCATCGAGGTGACGGCGATCCCCGCGAGCGCCAGTTTGACCGGGGTCATCCCGGACCGCCCGAGACCGCCCAGCAGATAGACGGCCACCGTGGCGATCAGCGCTCCGGCGAACGCGAACCACACATACCCGTACAACGAGTTGACGCCGAGCACGCCGACGGCCAGCACGATGGCGAAGGACGCGCCGGCGCTGACCCCGAGGACTCCGGGGTCGGCGAGCGGATTGCGGGTCAGGGCCTGCATCAGTGCCCCGGCCAGCCCGAGCGCCGCGCCCGCGGTGAGCCCGAGCGCGGTGCGGGGCATCCGCGCCGACCAGACGACGTTGTCCACGAAGCGGCTGGGCGCGTCACCGAACAGGGCCCGGATCACCTGGTCCGGCGGGACGTTGGCCGCGCCGAGCGCCAGTGAGAGCAGGCAGAGCACGGCCAGGACGGCGCCCAGCAGTGTCACGAGAAGGACAGGGCGCACTCTCTTGCCCGTCACCTTGCGGTCTCCAACGGCCAGCTCCCTTAGGTTAGGCAGACCTTAATCGTAGTGCGGAGGGCGAGTCCGCAGAGACGGGGCCTTTTGGTTAGGTAATCCTTACCTTAGTATGACCTGCGGTCCTCCGGCTGAGCCGGTTCCGCACACTCTGGAGGCACGGTCAGCTGTGTCCGGTTCTGAAACGCGTGTGTCCGGTGTCGACGACGGTGACGTGACGGCGTACTGGCGTCGACGGCTCGACCCCCTCCCGCAGGAGGCGGTCCTGCCCGTCGACTTCCCCTACCCGCCCGAGCCCGGCGGCGAGCCGCGCACGATCAGTCGCCCCCTGGACGCGACGGCCGACGAGGTCACCCTCCTGTCCGCCTTCGTGGCGCTGCTGCACCGCTACGGCGGCGCGCACGACATCACCGTCGGGTACGGCGGGCTCCCGGTCCGCGTGGCTCTCGACGGCGGCACCGGGTTCACCGAACTGGTCCGCCGGGTCGGTGAGGCGTGCGCGGCCGCCGAGGCGCATCGGGTCGAACCGGCCGTACTGGCCGCCCAGTTGCGACCGGAACCGACCCGGGGCGGCGGGCTGCTGTTCAACACGGCCTTCGGGGCGGCGGGCGACGACACGGCGGCCGGTTCGCTGGACCTCGCTCTCGAAGTCCGCGCCGGGACCGTCCGGGTGACGTACCGGCAGGACCTCTTCCAGGACGACACCGCGCTGCGGACGGCGGGCCACTACGCCACCCTCCTGGCCGACGCGCTCGCCCGGCCGCACACCCCCGTCGGTGAACTGGACCTGCTGGACGCCGAGGAACTGCACCGCGTCCTGACCCGGTGGAACGACACCGACCACGGCGTCCCCCCGCGGACCTGGCCGGAGATGTTCGCCGAGCAGGTGAGGCAGCGGCCCGACGAGATCGCGCTGGTCTTCGAGGACACCCGGCTGACCTACGCCGAACTGGACGCCCGCGCGGACCGGTTGGCCCACGCCCTCGTCGCGCGCGGCGCCGGACCCGAACGCGTGGTGGCCCTCGCGGTGCCCCGCTCCGCCGAACTCGTCGTGGCGGAGGTGGCCGTGCTGAAGTCCGGCGCCGCCTATCTGCCGGTGGACACCGACTACCCGGCCGACCGCATCTCGTACATGCTCGCCGACGCGCGACCCGCCTGCCTCGTCACCACCGTCGAGGTCGCGGGGGACATCCCGCCGTGCGAGGGCATGGACGTGGTGGTGCTCGACGCGCCCGAGACGGTACGGGAGCTGACGGAGCGTCCGCACTCCGCCGACACGTCCGGGTCCGCGCCCGGCCGCGGCCCCGGCCCGCTCTCCGTCGGCAACGCCGCCTATGTCATCTACACCTCCGGCTCCACCGGCCGCCCCAAGGGCGTGGTGCTCTCCCACGCGGGCGTCGCCAAGCTGGTCGCCACGCAGAGCGAACGGTTCGGCATCGGGCCGCACAGCCGGGTCCTGCAGTTCGCCTCGCCGAGCTTCGACGTGGCCTTCTGGGACCTGTGCCTCGGACTGCTCTCCGGCGGCCGACTCGTCGTCGTGCCCTCCGAGTTGAGGGTGCCCGGGGCGCCGCTCGCCGACTACGCACACGCCCACGGCATCACCTTCATGATCCTCCCGCCGGCGCTGCTCGCGGCCATGCCCGAGGACGTCGAGCTGCCGCCCGCGACCCTGCTCGCCGGCACCGAGAGGGTCTCACCCGAACTGGTCGGCCGGTACGCGCGCGGCCGGATGATGTTCAACGCGTACGGTCCCACCGAGGCGACCACCAACTCCACCCTCGGCCTGTGCGACCCGGACACCCCCGCCGGCACGATCGTGCCGATCGGCGTCCCCGACCCCGGCACCCGGGCCTATGTGCTCGACGCCCGGCTGCGGCCCGTACCGGCCGGTGTCCCGGGCGAGCTGTACCTCGGCGGGGCCGGCCTGGCCCGCGGCTACCTCGGGCGGCCCGACCTGACGGCGGAGCGGTTCGTCGCCGACCCGTTCGGCGCGCCGGGCGAGCGGCTGTACCGCACCGGCGACCTGGTGCGCTGGAAGGCCGACGGGAGGCTGGAGTTCCTGGGCCGCGCCGACGCACAGGTGAAGATCCGCGGCTTCCGCATCGAACCCGGCGAGATCGAGTCCGTGCTGCGCGCCCACCCGGCCGTGGAACAGGCCGCGGTCCTGGTCCGCGAGGACCGGCCGGGCGACCGCAGGCTCGCCGCCTACGTGGTCCCCTCGCTGGACGCGGACGGCGACTTCGGCGAGCAGGTCCAGGAGTGGAAGGACCTGCACGAACTACTCTACTCGGCGGCGGGAGCCGAGGGCGGACGGGACGAGTCCCCCGGGTTCCGGAACGGGTCCGAGGGGTTCCGGAACGGGTCCGTGGGGTTCCGTGAGAACTTCGCCGGCTGGAACAGCATGTACGACGGACTGCCCATCCCCGTCGCGGAGATGCGGGAGTGGCGCGAGGCGACCGTAGCCCGCATCGAGGAACTCGCTCCGCGCCGCGTGCTGGAGATCGGTGTCGGCAGCGGTCTGATCCTCTCCAGGATCGCCCCCGGCTGTGAGACGTACTGGGGCACCGACCTCTCCGAGGAGGCGGTACGGGCCCTGCGCGCCCAGGTCGACCGGGTGCCGGAACTGGCCGGCCGGGTCCACCTGAGCGCCCGCCCCGCCCACGACACCGCCGGGCTGCCCCGTGCCCACTTCGACACGGTCGTCCTCAACTCCGTCGCCCAGTACTTCCCCGACGCCGGCTACCTCACCGACGTGATCGAGGCCGCCACCGGGCTACTGGCCCCCGGGGGACGGCTGTTCATCGGCGACGTGCGCAACGCCCGTCTGCTGCGCTGCCTGCGCGCCGCCGTGGAGACGCGCCGCGCGGCCGACCCGGAGGACAAGCAGGCACTGCGGGCGGCCGTGGAGCGATCCGTCGCCTGGGAGGGCGAACTCCTCCTGGACCCGGACTACTTCGCGGCCCTGGACGGCTTCGACGTCGACATCCGCGTCAAGCGCGGCGGCCACCACAACGAACTGACCCGCTACCGCTACGACGTGGTGCTGCGCCGCCGGACACCGGCCACGGCCCGGGTCGACGGCGACGAGATCGCCTGGGCCGACCTGGCCGGCGGCGGCACGCTCACGGACGCCCCTCACGGCACTCAAGGTCTACAAGGTCTACAAGGTCCTCAGGATCCTCGACATCCGCAGGACCCTCGCGGTTCGGCAGCCCTCGACGCCCTGCTCGCCGGGCGTCGGACCCCGCTCCGGGTCACCGGTCTGCCCAACACCCGGCTCGCCGAGGACCTGGCGGCGCTGTCCGCCCTCGACGACAGCAGCCGCACCGCGGTGTCGGCCGACGCGCCCGACCCGGAGGCCCTCCACGCCCTCGCCGCCCACCACGGCATGACGGCCGCAGTCACCTGGAACGGGCTCGCCGACGACGGCAGCCTCGACGTGGTCTTCGGCCCCGGCGGCACCGTGCCCGACGCGTCGCGCCTGCTGTACCGCCCGGCCGGCACCGTCCCGCACGCCAACCGCCCCGCGCCCTTCCGTGACGTGAACTCCCTCATGAAAGCCCTGCGTTCGTACGCGGCCGAGCACCTGCCGGAGTACATGGTCCCGTCCGCCGTCGTCCCCCTGGACCGGCTGCCGGTCACCCCCAGCGGAAAGCTCGACGGCGCCGCGCTGCCGGTCCCCGACCACGGCGCCCTCAGCTCGGGCCGCCCGCCGCGCGACGCCCGTGAGGACGTGCTCTGCGCGGCCTACGCCGAGGTGCTCGGTCTGCGCTCGGCGACCATCGACGACGACTTCTTCGCCCTCGGCGGCGACAGCATCACCGCCATCCAACTGCTCGTCCACGCCCGCAGGGCCGGTCTGCGGCTCAGCTCCCGCGACGTCTTCCGGCACCGCACGGTCGCCGCCCTCGCCGAGGCCGCGGACGTGCGCACCGACACGGGCACCGGTACGGGGCCGTCCGCCCCGGAGGCCCCGCTCGTGCGGCTCACCGAGGCCGAACTCGCCGAGATCCAGGGCGACCACCCGGTCACCGTGCGGGAACTGCTGCCGCTGAGCCCTCTCCAGGAGGGCTTCTACTTCCACTCCCTCGTGGACGGCGCCGACCGCGACGCCTACGTGGTCCAGCAGGCCCTCGAACTGTCCGGGCCCGTCGACGCCGAGGCACTGCGCCGGGCGGCCCAGCACGTCCTCGACCGGCACGCCCCGCTGCGGGCCTGCTTCCGCCCGCTCTCCGACGGGCGCCCCGTACAGATCATCACCGAGGGGCTCGAACTGCCCTGGCGAGAGGTTGATCTCTCCGCGCAGGACGGCCGGGCGACCGAGGGCGGTCTGCTGCCCGCCGCCGACGCGGTCGCCGCCGAGGAGCGCGCCCGCCGCTTCGACCTCGCCCGCCCGCCGCTGCTGCGCTGCGCGTTCCTACGGCTCGACGAGCACCGCAGCCGGCTGCTGCTGACGTTCCATCACAGCGTCGCCGACGGCTGGTCGTTGCCGGTCCTGCACCGCGAACTGCTCGCCTCCTACGGCCTCGACGGTGGCGACGGCCTCGACGGGCAGAGCCGGTCCCCGCTGCCCGACGTCGCCCCGTACAGCTCGTACCTGCGCGGCCTGGCCGCCCGTGACCGGGACGCCGCACGTGAGACCTGGCGCGGCGCGCTCGCCGGGATCGAGGAGCCCACCCGGCTGGTCGAGACGCCCGCCGACGGCACGCCGATCACCCCCGCCCAGGTCCGCATCGAGCTGTCCGAGCAGGTCACCGCCCGGCTCTCGGCCCGTGCCCGCGAGCTGGGCGTGACGCTGGGAACGGTCGTCCAGAGCGCCTGGGGCCTGCTGATCGGCCGGCTGACCGCCCGCCAGGACGTGGTGTTCGGCACCACCGTCTCCGGCCGGGACGCCGAGGTCGAGGGCATCGAGTCCATGGTCGGGCTGTTCATCAACACCCTGCCGACCCGCTTCCGTTGGGAGCCCGCCGACACCCTCGCCGGTCTCCTGGGACGACTCCAGGAGGAGCAGGCCGCACTCCTCGACCACCAGCACCTCGGCCTCGCCGAGATCCAGCGCGTCGCCGGACTCGCGGGCGGCGGCGAACTCTTCGACACGCTCGTCGTCTTCGAGAACTACCCGGCCGCCACCGGCCTCGCCGACCCCTCCGGCCGTATCAGGGTCACGGGCCACGAGTTCCACGACGCCGTCCACTACCCGCTCGCCCTGATCGTGAAGCCGGGCCGCCGCCTCGACCTGCGTCTGAAGCACCACGCCCAGCGCCTCGACGCCGACGCCGTACGCCACATAGCCGACCGCCTCACCCGGATCCTGCACGCCCTGGCAGCGGACCCCGGGCAGCGGGCCGCCGCCCTGGACCTGCTCTCACCGGCGGAGCTGTCGGACGCCCACCCGGCCGGCGAACGGCGGGAGGTGCCCGGGACCACCCTCGCCGCGGCCTTCGAGGCCCAGGCCGCCCGCACGCCGAGCGCCACGGCGGTCGTGTACGAGGACGAGACCCTCACCTACGAGCAACTCGACGCCCGAGCCGAGGAGATGGCGCGGCGGATCCGTCGGCGCGGTGCCGGGCCCGGCACGGTCGTCGCGGTCGCCGTACCGCGCTCGGCCCACCTCATGGCCGCCCTGCTCGGTGTGCTGAAGTCCGGCGCCGCCTACCTCCCCGTCGACGTGGACTACCCCGCCGACCGGGTGGCCCACATGCTCACCGACTCCGGGGCGACCACGGTCGTCACCACCTCAGGCGCCGCGCACCGGCTGCCGGAGGTCCCGGGCCTCTCCCACCTGCTGGTGGACGACCCCGCCGAGGAACAGCCCGAAGCCGGCGGCGCCTCCGCGGGCCCCGACGACCCCGCCTACCTGATCTACACCTCCGGTTCCACCGGCCGCCCCAAGGGCGTCGTCGTCACCCATCGCGCCCTCGTCAACCGGCTGGCCTGGATGCAGGGCGAGTACCGGCTGGCCGCCGACGACCGGGTGCTGCAGAAGACCCCGGCCAGCTTCGACGTCAGCGTCTGGGAGTTCTTCTGGGCGCTCTGCGAGGGTGCCACGGTCGTGCTCGCCCGCCCGGACGGACACCGCGACCCCGCCTACCTCGCCGGTCTGATCCGCGCACAGGGCGTCACCACCGTGCACTTCGTCCCGTCGATGCTCGAAGCCTTCCTCCAGTCGCAGGACATCACCGCGGACCCCTCATGGGCCGCCTCCCTGCGGCGCGTCTTCAGCAGCGGCGAGGCACTGGCCACCGCCGCGGCCGCCCAGTGGCACGACCTCACCGGGGTGCCGCTGCACAATCTGTACGGGCCCACCGAGGCCGCCGTCGACGTCACCCACCACCGGTTCGACGTGGCTGCCGCGCCCGGCGGCAGCACCGTGCCCATCGGCCGCCCGGTCTGGAACACCGGCCTGCGCGTCCTGGACTCCTGCCTGCGCCCGGCACCCGAAGGAGTGCCCGGCGAGCTGTACCTGACGGGTGTTCAGCTCGCCCGCGGTTATCACGCGAGGCCCGGTCTGACCGCCGAGCGGTTCGTCGCCGACCCGTACGGCGGGCCCGGCGAGCGCATGTACCGCACGGGCGACCTCGTACGCCGCCGCGCCGACGGAGTCGTCGAGTACCTGGGCCGCACCGACCGACAGGTCAAGATCCGCGGCAACCGCGTCGAACTCGGCGAGATCGAGGCCGCGTTGGCCCGTCAGACGTCCGTGGCCCAGGCCGCCGTGACGGTGAGCGGGGCCGGCGGCGCGCTGGTGGCGTACGTGGTCCCCGCCCGCGACGCCCGCCCGGAGCCCGCCGAACTCCAGGCAGCCCTCACCGCGGCGCTGCCCGCTCCCATGGTGCCCGGCGCCTATGTCGTCCTGGACGCACTCCCGCTGACCCCCAGCGGCAAGCTCGACCGGGCCGCGCTCCCCGCCGAGCAGGCGGTACGGGCCGAGCCGCGCGCACCCCGCGACGACCGGGAGAGCACGCTCACCGGGATCTTCGCCGCGGTGCTGAAGCTCGACGAGGTCGGCATCGACGACGACTTCTTCATGCTCGGCGGCGACAGCATCACCTCCATCGGTGTCTCCAGCCGTGCCCGGCGCGCGGGCCTGGACCTGAACCCCCGTGACGTCTTCGAGCACCGCACACCCGCGGCCCTGGCGGCGGCGGCCACCCCGGTCACCGCCGTACACGCCCCGCGCTCCGGCTTCAGCCTCACCGCCGAGGAGACCGAGCGTGTGCACCGCCTCAGCCCCGGCCCCGTGGACGACATCTGGCCCCTCGCCCCGCTCCAGGAAGGCCTGTTCTTCCACTCCACGTACGACGACGGCACCCTGGACGTCTACACCGTCCACGAGTCGTTCGACATCGCCACCCCGCTCGACACGGACCGGCTCCGCACCGCCGTACGGGTACTGCTGGAGCGCACTCCCAGCCTGCGCGCCGGCTTCACCAGTGAAGGGCTGCGCCAGCCGGTGCAGTTCATCGTCCGCGACCCGCACATCCCCCTCGAAGAGGTCGACCTCTCCGGCCTGCCCGCCGCCGAACAGGACGCGCGACTCCGCGAGTTGACCGACGCCGAGCGCTCCCGCCGCTTCGACCTGACCCGGCCCCTGCTCTTCCGCATCCTGGTCGTCCGGCTCGGCGCGGAGCGCGGCGACCGCCTGATCGTCGGCCGGCACCTCCTCCTGTGGGACGGCTGGTCCGCCTGGCTCTTCCTCGACCAGCTCTTCGCCCTGTACGAGTCCGGCGGCGACGCCGGTGGCCTGGTCGCCCCCGGCTCCTACCGCGACTACCTGACCTGGCTGGAGGTCCAGGACACGGCCGTCGCCACCGACGCCTGGCGCACCGCCCTCGCCGGACTCGACGAACCCACCCTGCTCGCCGCCGCCGACCTGGGCCTGCAACCCGACATCCCCGAGAGCCTCGACGCGTTCGTCCCGGACGAGGTGGGGGAGCGGCTGCGCGACATCGGCCGCCGCCACGGACTGACCCTCAACACCGTGCTCAACGCCGCCTGGGGCCTGACCCTGGCGAGCGCCACCGGCCGCGGCGACGTCGTCTTCGGCACGACCGTCGCGGGCCGGCCGAGCGAGGTGCCGGAGATCGAGAACGTCATCGGCATGTTCCTCAACACCGTCCCCGCCCGGATCGCCTACGACCCGGCCGAACCCGTCCTCCAACTGCTGCGCCGTGTCCAGGACGAACGGCTGGCCGTCATGCCCTACGAGTACCTGGGCCTCGGAGTGCTGCAGGCCGAGACCGGACACCGGCGGCTGTTCGACACCCTCTTCGTGCTGCGCAACAGCGACACCGAGGAGCGGCTCGCCGAACTGAGCGAGAAGCACGGCGCCACCGCCGTCGCCAACGTCGACGCCACGCACTACCCCGTCAACCTCGTCGTCACCCCGGGACGCCGCATCCAGGTCACCCTGACCCACCGGACCGACATCGTCGCGCGCCCCCGGGCCCAGGAACTGCTCGACCGGTTCACCCTGCTCCTGGCCCGGCTCACCCACGACCTCGACGCCCCGGTCGGCCGCCTCGACCCGCAACTGCCCACCGAGCAGGCGAGGCTGGAGCGCGAGCGGACCGAGGGACGGGTGCCCGACCCCGAGGACACCATCGCCGACCTGCTGGCCGAGCGGGCCGCGGCCGCACCCGACACCACCGCGCTGGTCTTCGGCGCCGAGACCCTCACGTACGCCGAACTCGACGCCCGCATCAACCGCATGGCGCGCCTGCTGCTCGACCGCGGCGCCGCGCCCGAGCGGGTCGTCGCGCTCGGGCTGCCCCGCTCCCTGGACATGGTGGTCGCGCTCTTCGCCGTGCTGCGCACCGGCGCCGCGTACCTCCCCCTGGAACTGGACCACCCGGACGACCGGCTGGTGGGGATGCTCCACGACGCCCGGCCCACACTGCTGCTGTCCACCTCGGCCGTCTCCGCACGGCTGGCGGCGGCCGACACCCCCCGGGCGCTGCTCGACGATCCGGCGGTCGTCACCGAACTCGCCTCGCTCCCGGCCGACCTGGAGCGGCAGGTCTTCAGCCTTGAGCACCCCGCGTACGTCATCTACACGTCCGGGTCCACCGGCCGGCCCAAGGGTGTCGTCACGCCCTACCGCGGTCTGACCAACATGCAGCTCAACCACCAGCGGGAGATCTTCGGACCGGCCGTCGCCTCGGCGGGCGGGCGCGCACTGCGCATCGCGCACACGGTGTCGTTCGCCTTCGACATGTCCTGGGAAGAGCTGCTGTGGCTCGTCGAGGGCCACGAGGTGCACATCTGCGACGAAGAGCTGCGGCGCGACGCCGAGGCGCTGGTCGCGTACTGCGAGACCCACCGCGTCGACGTGATCAACGTGACCCCCACCTACGCCCATCTGCTCATCGAGCAGGGCCTGTTGGAGGGCCACCGGCCGCCGCTCGTCCTGCTCGGCGGCGAGGCCGTCTCCGAGACCGTGTGGAACCGGCTCCGGGACACCGAGGGCACGTACGGCTACAACCTCTACGGCCCGACCGAGTACACCATCAACACCCTCGGCGGCGGCACCCTCGACAGCGCCACCCCGACCGTCGGGCGTCCGATCCGCGGGACCCGCGCCCACATCCTGGACGCCTGGCTGCGCCCGGTGCCCGAGGGCGTGCCGGGCGAGCTGTACATCGCGGGCATCGGCCTGGCCCGCGGCTATCTCGACCGCCCCGCCCTGACCGCCGAGCGGTTCGTCGCCGACCCGTTCGGCGAACCCGGCGAGCGCATGTACCGCACCGGAGACCTCGTACGCCGCGGCCCCGACGGCAACCTCGACTTCCTCGGCCGCACCGACGACCAGGTCAAGATCCGCGGCTACCGCGTGGAGCTGGGCGAGATCGAGACCGCGCTCTCCCGGCACCCCCAGGTCGCGCACGCCGCCGTGGTCGTCCGCGACGAACGGCTCGTCGGATACGTGGTCCCGGCCGCGCTCACCGGCGACGACCGTGACGGCGCCGAACGCGAACAGGTCGGCGAGTGGCAGGAGATCTACTCCGACGAGTACGAGGAGATCAGTACCGCCGTCTTCACCGAGGAGTACGCGGGCTGGGACTCCTCGTACGACGGACAGCCCATTGCCTTCGAGGAGATGCGGGAGTGGCGCGAGGCCACCGTCGCGCGGATCCGCTCACTGCGGCCGCGCCGCATCCTGGAGATCGGTGTCGGCTCCGGTCTGCTGCTGTCCAGGCTCGCGCCGGAGGCGGAGGCGTACTGGGCGACCGACTTCGCCGCCCCCGTCATCCGCAAGATCGGCGAAGAGCTGGCCCAGGACCCGGAGCTGGCCGCCAGGGTCACCCTGCGCGCCCAGCCCGCCGACGACCTGACCGGCCTGCCCGCCGACGGCTACTTCGACACGATCGTCATCAACTCCGTCATCCAGTACTTCCCCAGCGTCGACTACCTGACGTCGGTGATCGAGGGAGCGATGCGGCTCCTGGCACCGGGCGGCGCGCTGTTCGTCGGCGACGTACGCAATCTGCGCCTCGCCCGGACCTTCCAGACGGAGATCCAGCAGGCCAGGGGCGTCACGGAGGAGGGCCTTGAGCGCGCCGTCGAACGCGGTCTGCGCCTGGAGAAGGAACTCCTCGTCGACCCCGACTACTTCACCACGCTGGGCCACCGCGTCGACCTGCGCACCAAGCGGGCCCGCCACCACAACGAGCTCTCCCGCCACCGCTACGACGCCGTCCTGTACGCCGGGGAGGCGGACCTCGCCCTGGCACGCGTCCCGTCGGTCGGCTACACCGACGGCCTCGACCTGGCCGACCTCGTGCGCGCGGTCACACCCCTGCGGTTCACCGGCATTCCCGACGCGCGCGTGGGCGCCGACCGGGGAGTGGACCCCGAGACGCTGCACGACCTCGGCGCCGGGCTGGGCCGCCGAGTCCTGACGACCTGGTCCCGCGAACCCGGCACGTACGACGCCGTGTTCGTCACCGACACCGACACCGACACGGGCTCGGACGCCGGTGGCCACGGGCCCGGACGCACCGCCGGGCTGTACCTCCCCGGCGGCGGCGAGGCCCCGTACGCCAACGAGCCCACCGCCGCGCGCGGCGCGAACAGCCTGGTACGGCGGCTGCGCGACGACCTCAAGCAGCAGCTGCCCGAGTACATGGTCCCGGCCGCCTTCGTGACCCTCGACCGGCTGCCCATGAACGACAACGGCAAGCTGGACGTGCGCGCCCTGCCCGACGCCGAGCCCGCCGTCGCCCTCGGTACGGGACGCGGACCGCGCACCCCGCAGGAGGAGGTGCTCTGCCGGCTCTTCGCCGAGGTGCTCGGCCTGCCCGAAGTCGGCGCGGAGGACGGCTTCTTCGACCTGGGCGGCCACTCGCTGCTCGCCACCCGGCTGATCAGCCGGGCCCGCACGGAGCTGGGCGCCGAACTGGCCATCCGTGACCTCTTCGAGGCGCCGACCCCGGAACTGCTCGCCGCACGGGCCGACACCGGCCGCCCCGCGCGCCCGGCCGTCGCCCCCGCCGAACGGCCCGACCGCATCCCGCTCTCCCCGGCCCAGCGCAGGCTGTGGCTGGTGGAACGGATCACCGGCAGCGGTGTCGCGTACAACTTCCCGCTGGTCTTCCGGCTGCGCGGGGAACTGGATCTCGACGCGTTGCGGTCCGCCCTGAGCGACGTGGCGGGGCGGCACGAAACGCTGCGTACGGTCTTCCAGGAGCAGGACGGCGAGCCGTACCAGGTCGTCGTCCCGGCCGGTGAGGCCGTGCCCGAGTTCACCGTGCGGGACTGCGCCGAGGACGCCCTGGGCGGGCTGATCGAGTCGGCACAGCGCCGCCCCTTCGACCTGGCGCGCGAACTCCCGTTGCGCTGCGAGGTGTTCCGGGTCGGACCGGCCGACCACGTGGTGGCCGTGGTGCTGCACCACATCACCACCGACGAATGGTCCGACCGGCCGTTCCTCACCGACCTGAACACCGCGTACGCGGCCCGGACGACGGGCGGGGAACCCGGCTGGGCCCCGCTGCCGGTGCAGTACGCCGACTACACGCTGTGGCAGGAGCGGTTGCTCGCCCAGGTGGGCGACGAACAGCTCGCGCACTGGACACGGACGCTGAACGGACTGCCCGAGGAACTGACGCTTCCGCTGGACCGGCCGCGGCCCGCCGAACCCACCGGGGCCGGCGGCCGGGTCCGCCTCGTGGTGCCCGCCGAGGTCGGCCGGACCCTGCGCGACCTGTCCGGCGAGACCGGCACCAGCATGTTCATGCTTCTCCAGGCGGCCACGGCCACACTGCTGCACCGACTGGGCGCGGGCGACGACATCCCGCTCGGCGCGCCCATCGCGGGCCGCACCGACAGCGCCCTGGACGACCTGGTCGGCTTCTTCGTCAACACACTGGTCCTTCGCACCGACCTGTCCGGCGACGGCCTGACGTTCCGCCAACTCGTCGGCCGGGTACGCGAGTCGGCGCTCGCGGCCTTCGAGCACCAGGATCTGCCCTTCGACCGGGTCGTGGAGGCCGTCAACCCGGCGCGGGTGGCGGGCCGCAACCCGCTGTTCCAGGTGATGCTGGGCTACCACTACCGCCCCGACGGGGACGCCGACCTGCTGGGCCTGTCCACCGAGTGGTCCGAGATGGACACCGGCAGGGCCAAGTTCGACCTCCACTTCACCTTCGTGGACGAGCCGGACCAGCTGGTCCTGCTGCTCGACTACGCGGCCGACCTGTGCGACGAGCCGACGGCGGACCGCCTCGCCGGGCGCCTGGTCCGGCTCCTCGAACAGGTCACCGGCACCCCGGATCTGCCGGTGCGCGACGTGCAGGTCCTGGCACCGGAGGAGCGCGCACGCGTCCTCACGGACTGGAACGACACGGCTCACGACGCGGCCGTCACCACCCTGCCCGAGCTGTTCCGTGCCCAGGCGGCCCGCACACCCGACGCGCTCGCCCTGGTCTTCGGTGAACAGCGCCTGACCTACGCAGAGTTGGACACGCGCGTCGAACACACCGCACGCGTGCTGGCCGGCCTGGGTGTGGGGCCCGAGCGCACCGTGGCCGTCGCGCTGCCGCGCTCGGCGGACCTCGTCGTCGCCCTGCTCGCGGTCCATCGCGCGGGCGGCGCCTATCTGCCGCTGGACTCCGACTATCCGCGGGAGCGCCTCGCGTTCATGCTGGAGGACGCCCGTCCGGTCTGCGTGATCCGTGACGCACTTCCCGAGGGCCCGCAGGGCGTACTCCCAGACATGTACGACCCGTCGAGTCCCGCCTACGTCATCTACACCTCCGGTTCCACGGGTCGGCCGAAGGGTGTGGTCGTACCGCAGTCGGGCATCGTCAACCGTCTGCTGTGGATGCAGGACACGTACGCGCTGACCGACGAGGACCGGGTGCTGCAGAAGACCCCGTCCAGCTTCGACGTCTCCGTGTGGGAGTTCTTCTGGCCGCTGATCACCGGGGCCGCCCTGGTGGTCGCCAGGCCGGACGGGCACAAGGACCCCCACTACCTGGCTGGACTGATCCGTGGGCAGGCCGTCACCGTCGCGCACTTCGTACCGTCGATGCTCCAGCTGTTCCTGGAGGAGCCGGAGGCGGCCCGGTGCACGGGCCTGCGCCGGGTGATGTGCAGCGGCGAGGCCCTGCCCGCCGCGCTCGCGGACCGCTTCCACCGGACGCTCGCCCCCGTCGAGCTGCACAACCTGTACGGGCCGACCGAGGCCGCCGTCGACGTCACCGCCGCTCAGGTGCGCCCCGGCGCCACCTCGGTGCCCATCGGCCGGCCGGTGTGGAACACCCGCGCGTACGTCCTGGACGCCGCGCTGCGGCCGGTGCCGCCGGGTGTCGCGGGGGAGCTGTACCTGGCGGGCGCGCAACTCGCCCGTGGCTATCTCGACCGGCCGGGGCTGACCGCCGAGCGGTTCGTCGCCGACCCGTACGGCGCGCCCGGCGAGCGCATGTACCGCACGGGCGACCTCGCCCGCTGGACGTCGGACGGGGAGGTCGAGTACCTGGGCCGCGCCGACGACCAGGTCAAGATCCGCGGCTTCCGGGTAGAACTCGGCGAGATCGAGAGCGTCCTCGGACGGCACGACAGCGTCGCCCAGGCCGTCGTCGTGCCGCACGGACAGCAGTTGGTGGCCTACGTCGTCCCGGCCACGACCACGATCATGGCGACGACCTCGACCTCGACCTCGGCACCGGTGTCGGCACGTGCCGCCGACCCCGCCGTGCTGCGCCGCCACGCCGCCGCCGAACTGCCCGAGCACATGGTCCCCGCGGCCTTCGTGCCCCTGGACGCCCTGCCGCTGACCCCGAACGGCAAGCTCGACCGCAGGGCGCTCCCCGCGCCCGACTTCGCCGCCGGGACCACCACGACCCTGCCGCGCACCCCGCGCGAGGAGATCCTCTGCGGCCTCTTCGCCGACGTCCTGGGGCTGGACCGGGTCGGTGTCCACGACGACTTCTTCGCCCTCGGCGGTCACTCCCTCGTGGCCATGCGGCTCGCGGCCCGCGTCCGGACGGTGCTCGGCGCCGAGGCCTCGCTGCGCACGCTCTTCGAGGCCCCGACGGTCGCCCGTCTCGCCGAGGCACTCGGCGCCGGAGCCACGGACGGGGGCCGCGCGGACCTGCCCGTCCTCGCCCCGGCGGACCGGCCGGAACGGCTGCCGCTTTCCTTCGCCCAGCAGCGGCTGTGGGTCCTGTACCAGGTGGAGGGCCCCAGCCCCACGTACAACATCCCGCTCGCCCGGCGGCTCACCGGGGCGCTCGACGCCGACGCGCTCCAGCAGGCCGTCGACGACCTGGTCGTCCGCCACGAACCGCTGCGCACCGTCTTCCCCGAGGAGGACGGACGGGCGTACCAGCTCGTCCTGGACCCGGAGCGGGCCGGTGTCGCCGTGCGGACCGCCACCGTGGCCGACGAGGGCGAACTGGCCGAACGGCTCACCGAGGCCGCCGCGTACGGCTTCGAGCTGGACCGGGAAGCACCGCTGCGCGTGCACCTCTTCCGTACCGCCGAGGGCGAGCACGTCCTGCTGCTCCTGCTCCACCACATCGCGGGCGACGAGTGGTCGGACCGCCCGCTCACCCGTGACCTGGCCGTCGCCTACGAGGCACGCGCGGCGGGCCGGGCGCCCGAGTGGGCACCGCTGCCCGTCCAGTACGCCGACTACAGCCTGTGGCAGCGTGCGGTGCTCGGCGACGAGAAGGACCCCGACAGCCTGGCCTCCCGTCAGCTGGAGTTCTGGAAGCGGACGTTGGACGGCGTCCCCGAGGAGACCGCGCTGCCCGCCGACCGGCCCCGTCCACTGGAGGCCAGCTACCGCGGTGGCGTGGTCGACATAGCCCTGGATCCCGAACTGACGGCGGGGCTGCGTGCGTTGGCCCGGTCGGGCAACGTCAGTATGTTCATGATCGTGCAGGCGGCGGTGGCGGCACTGCTCACCCGGCTGGGCGCCGGCACCGACATCCCGCTCGGCAGCCCGATCGCCGGGCGCACCGAAGAGGTCCTGGAGGATCTGGTCGGGTTCTTCCTCAACACGCTGGTGCTGCGCACCGACACCTCGGGCGACCCCGCCTTCCGTGAACTGCTCGCCCGGGTACGGGAGACCGACCTGGCCGCCTTCGACCACCAGGACGTGCCGTTCGAGCGGGTGGTGGACGTGCTCAGCCCCGCCCGCTCACTGTCCCGGCACCCGCTGTTCCAGGTCATGGTCGTGTACCTCGCGGCAGGCGGTGACACGGACGTCCTCGCCGGACTGGACGCCCGTCGCGAGGAAGTCGGCGCGACCGGAGCCAAGTTCGACCTCTCCTTCGACTTCGTGGAGCGGGCACGGGAGCGCGGTGACGGATCCGACGGCGATCACGGAGTCGACGGTGTGCTGGAGTACAGCACCGACCTGTTCGACCGCTCCACCGCAGAAGCCGTCGCCGCACGGCTCGTACGCCTCCTGCGCGCCGTGGTCGCCGCCCCCGACACCCCGATCAGCCGGATCGACATCCTCGGCGACACCGAACGCCGACGGATCCTCACCGAGTGGAACGACCGCCCCTTGCTCGCCGGACCGACCACCGTGCCCGCCCTCTTCGAACGGCAGACAGCACTCTCACCGGACGCGCCGGCCGTCGCATCCGACGGGATCAGGCTGACGTTCGCCCAGCTCAACGCCAAGGCGAACCGGCTCGCCAGGCTGCTGGTCGCCCAGGGCGCCGGCCCCGAGCGGCTGGTGGCACTCGCCCTGCCCCGCACCGCCCGCACCCTGCTGGCCATCCTCGCGGTGCACAAGGCGGGCGCCGCCTACCTCCCGCTCGACCCGGACGCGCCGACCGGCCACCTGAGCGACACACTGGCCGACGCACGCCCGATCCTGACGCTCACCACACAACAACTCGCGCCCCTGCTGCCCGCCGACGGCCCGCCGGTGCTGGAACTGGACGCTCCGGCGACCACCGAACTGCTCGCCGCCCAGGCCGCGAGCGACCTCACCGACACGGACCGCACCGCGCCGCTGACCCCGCGCCACCCCGCGTACGTCATCTACACCTCCGGCTCGACCGGCCGCCCCAAGGGTGTCGTCGTCACCCACGAGACGGTCGGCAACCTCTTCCACAGCCACCGCGAGACGCTGTACGAGCCAGCGCAGGCGGCCACCGGCCGACGCCATCTGCGCGCCGGGCACGCCTGGGCGTTCTCCTTCGACGCCTCCTGGCAGCCTCAGCTGTGGCTGCTCGACGGGCACTGCGTCCATGTCGTCTCGGACGAGACCCGCCGCGACCCGGACCTGCTCGCGGCGGCCGTCGTCGAGCACGGCTTCGACTTCCTGGAGGTCACGCCGTCGTTCTTCGCGCAGATGGCCGAGACGGGCCTCGTACGCGACGACGGCAGCAGCCCCCTCGCGGTCGTGGGCGTCGGCGGCGAAGCCGTACCGAGCGCGCTGTGGGAGCGGCTCGGAGGGCTGACCGGCACCGAGGCGTTCAACCTGTACGGGCCCACCGAGTCCACCGTCGACGCGCTGGTGGCCCGGGTCCGCGACAGCGACCGGCCCCTCGTCGGCCGCCCGGTCGCGGGCACCCGCGCGTACGTCCTCGACGACCGGCTGCAGCCCGTACCGCCCGGGGTGACCGGCGAGCTGTACCTGGCGGGTGGCGGCCTCGCCCGCGGCTACCTGGGCCGGCCCGCGCTGACCGCAGAACGGTTCGTCGCCGACCCGTTCGGCGGTCCCGGCTCCCGGCTCTACCGGACCGGTGACCTCGCCCGCTGGACGTCCGACGGATACCTCGACTACCTGGGCCGCGCCGACGACCAGGTCAAGATCCGCGGGTTCCGTATCGAACCCGGCGAGATCGAATCCGTACTGGCCGCCCATCAGGACGTCGCCCAGAGTGTGGTGACGGTACGTCAGGAGGGCGCGCGGAAACTGCTCGTGGCGTACGTGGTCCCCGTGCCCGGAGCGCGGCCCGACCCGGGACGACTGCGCGCCCACGTCGGCGGACACCTGCCCGACCACATGGTCCCGGCCGCCGTGGTCCTCCTGGACCGGCTGCCCGAGCTCGCCAACGGCAAGCTGGACCGGGCCGCCCTGCCCGCCCCGGACTTCTCCGCGCTCTCCACCGGCCGGGCCCCCGGCACCGAGCTGGAGAAGACCTTGTGCGCCGTGTTCGCCGACGTACTCGGGCTGGCCGAGGTCGGCGTCGACGACGACTTCTTCGCCCTCGGCGGCGACAGCATCATGGCGATGCAGCTCGTCAGCAGAGCCCGCGCGGCGGACGTGCGGATCACTCCGCGCCTGGTCCTGCGGCACCGTACGGTCACCGCGCTCGCGGAGGTGGCGACCGCCACCGGGGCCGCCGACGCCCGGCCGGCCGACGACGGAACCGGCGTCGTGCCGCTCGTCCCGGTCATGCACTGGCTGCGCGAACTGGGCGGCCCCTTCCAGGGCTACCACCAGTCGGCCCTGGTCCGGACCCCCGCCGCGCTGGACCAGCCCAGGCTCGCGGCCGTACTGCGGGCGCTCGCGGACCGTCACGCCATGCTGCGCGGCACGCTGGTCCGCGGCGGCGAGGGCGACGCGGGCAGCGCGGGGGACGGCGCCGACTGGAGCATCGTGGTGCCGCCCGCGGGCACGGTGGACACGCGGACGTGGATCGAGCGTGTCGACGTCGCAGGTCTGGACGCACAGGAGTTGCGGACGGCCGTCCTCGACGGCGCCCACGCCGCCCGCTCGGCGCTCGACCCCGCCGCCGGTGTCATGGTGCGGGCGGTGTGGTTCGACGCGGGAGCCGAACCCGGCAGGCTGCTCCTGATGGCCCACCACCTCGTGACCGACGGGGTGTCCTGGCGCGTCCTGCTGCCGGACCTGGAGACCGCCTGGCGGGCCGTCGAGGCGGGACGCCCCGCCGAACTCCCGCCCGTCGACACGTCCTTCCGCACCTGGGCGCGCCGGCTGGCGGAGCTGGCCCAGGACCCGGCCAGGGAGGCCGAACTCCCCTTCTGGACCGGCGTGCTGGAAGGTGCCGCGCCCCTGCCGCTGAAGAGCCCGCTCGACCCCGTACGCGACACGGTCGGCACCGTACGCAGGCTGGAGCTGCGGCTGCCCGCCGAGCACACGGGTCCGCTGCTGTCCACGGTGCCCTCCGCCTTCACCGCGAACGTCAACGACGTCCTGCTCACCGGCCTCTCCCTCGCCGTGGCCGACTGGCGGCGGCGCCATGACGGCGGGCGGCCCGGGGGAGCGGTCCTGGTCGACCTCGAAGGCCACGGGCGCGACGAGGAAGTGGCGGGGCAGGCGGCGGGGCAGACGGCAGGACAGACTGCAGGGGACGTCGATCTGTCCCGTACCGTCGGCTGGTTCACCAGCGTCTTCCCCGTCCTCCTCGACCCCGGTCCGGTCGACCTGGACGCGGCCCTCGACGGCGGCCCGGCCGTCGAGGAGGCCCTCGACCGGACCCGGCAGCACCTCGCCTCACTGCCCGCGAACGGCGTCGGCTACGGCATGCTCCGCCACCTCAACCCCCGCACGGCACCGGTCCTCGCCGGCTTCGCGGCGCCGTCGATCGAGTTCAACTACCTCGGCCGCTTCGGCATCCCCGAGGCCACGGACTGGTCGTACGCGCCCGAGGAGGACGTCTCGGACATCGGACCCGAGCCGGACATGCGGGAGGGACACGCCCTCGGCATCAACGTGGTGACCGAGGACCGCGCCGACGGGCCGGTCCTGGCCGCCCACTGGTCCTGGCCCGAGGCGGTCCTGGACGAGGAGGCGGTCCACGACCTGGCGCGGACGTGGTTCCACGCGCTCAAAGCCCTGGTGGCCCGCGCCGCGACCCGTGACTAGCCCCTGACCAAGTCCGCATCCCCCTGGAAAACCAACCGAGTCGGAGGACCACCATGAGCACCAACCCGTTTGAGAACCCCGAGGGCACCTACTCCGTGCTCGTCAACGACGAGGGCCAGTACAGCCTGTGGCCCGACTTCGCGGACGTGCCGGCCGGCTGGACCGTCGCGCACGGCCCGGCCGCCCGCCAGGAGTGCCTGGACCACATCGAGGCCCACTGGACCGACATGCGCCCCAAGAGCCTGGCGGAGCGGATGACGGCGGACCGGACCTGAGACGGCGGGGAACCGCACGGTGAGTACGCGCACGGACACCATGGAGACGTACGCCCATCTGTGGCAGGGGCCGCCCTACCCCCGCCGGTGGGTGCTGTGGGACACCGCCGGGGACGTCCTGGTGTTCGACCGGGACGCCAACTGCCCGGTGGACATCGACGACCGGGCCGTGCGGGGCGAGGTCCTGCGCAGGATGCGCGCGGCGGGCGTGCCGGAGAGCGACGACTATCCGGGGCGCCCCTGCGCGTGACCGGCTCTGTGAGAGGTACGCCGCCCGGCGGGTGTCACCTGCTCTGTGCCGCCCTGCCGTGCAGCAGGTGACGGATCAGCTGGTCGGTGGTGCAGACGACGCCGGTACGCGCGATCCAGCGCAGGGCCATGGAGTGGTCCTCGGCGGAGAGGTCGGCCACCGCGTCGGCCACCACGAACGGCTGGAGGTCGTGCATGAAGGCGTCCGCGGCCGTGAGCAGGATGCCGAGGTGCGCCCGCACTCCGCAGAGGATCAGCTGGTCGCGCCCCTCGGAGCGCAGCAGCCTGCCGAGATGGCTGCGGAGGAACGCGTTGTGCCGGACGTTGACCATCAGGTGTTCCCCGACCCGGGGCGTGAGTGACGCCACGACCGAGGCGTCCCCGTCCGGCTCCGGGCCGATGCCGGGACCCCGGACGTCGGTCAGCGGGCCCCGCCGCCCGGGGCGTTGCCCCGCCGGTTCGGCGCTGAAGACGATCGGCATCCCGAGGGTGCCCGCGAGTTCGCGCAGGGTGGCGATGTTGTCGACCAGCTCCACGACGGGGGAGCAGTCCGGCGGGAAGGCCTGGACGAAGTGGTTCTGCATGTCGTGGACCAGCAGCGCGGCCCGTGCCGGGTCGATCGTCCAGGACGGGCCGGACGCGGGGACCATGGAACGGTCGGGCATGGGATAGGAGCTGACGACTGGCAGGACCATGGGCGGACTCCTCCCTGACGGCGTGGATGTCCGAGCCCGATTCGGGAAAGTTAGCTTAGCCTAAGCTAACTTGACGAGTGTATGGCGTGAGGTGATCTGTCAGGTGTTTCCGGACGGACCTCCCCCGCGGGCCGGCTTCCCTGTTCAATGAAGGTGAACGCGCATGAGCGGCCCGGGAGATCCCGGGACCCGGTGCGTTCGGAGAGGAGCCGCCCCGTGTCCCCCGTCGTGGTGCCACCGGTCGGCGCGCGCATCCGCCGGGCGCGTACGGCTCAGGGGATGAGCCTGCGCGGTCTGGCCCGGGAGATCGGGGTGTCCGCGAGCCTCATCTCGCAGATCGAGACGGGCAAGAGCCAGCCCTCGGTGAGCACCCTGTACGCGATCACCACCGCGCTCGCCGTTCCGGTCGAGTCGCTCTTCGACGCCGCGGAAGACCTGGCTCCGGGCCCGGGTCCGGCCCTCACCCCGGTGGCCCCGATGAACTCGGTGGACCCGGTGGCCGTTGTGGCGCCCACGGCCCCCGCGGCGCCGGTGGGGGCGCCGGCCGGCACCGTGCTGCAGGCGCTCGCCGCCTTCGCCGCCGACCCCGGCCACCGGATCGGCCCCCTGGTCAAAGGCGGTGAACGGGAAGTGCTCGAACTGGACTCGGGCGTGGTGTGGGAGCGCCTCGGCCGTGTTCCCGGAGCGGAGGTCGACTTCCTGCTCGTGACCTACCGCCCCGGCGGGGCCTCCTCGGGCACGGGCGGTCTGATGCGGCACTCCGGGACCGAGTACGGCTATCTGACCTCCGGCGAACTGGTGCTCACCCTCGGCTTCGACGAGTACGTGATCCGGCCGGGCGACGCGGTCTCCTTCGAGTCGAGCACCCCGCACCGGTACCGCAACGACGGCGCCGAACCGGCCGTCGGAGTCTGGTTCGTGTTCAGTATGCCTTGACACTTTCCCCGGACGGTCGTTCACTCCGGATGAGGGTGGTGGTCGTCATGGCAATCCGTACCTTCGGACCGAACGCCGTCGACTGGGAACAGCGCATCGACCTCGACCGGCTCCGCGGGGAGCGGTTGGGACGGCTCCACGAGGCCCTGAACCGCTCCGAGTTGGGCGCGTTGCTGAGCTTCGACTTCGCCAACATCCGCTACATGTCGTCCACCCACATCGGTACCTGGGCGATGGACAAGCTGATCCGCTTCGCGCTCCTCGTGCGCGGCGGCGAACCGGTCGTCTGGGACTTCGGCTCCGCCGCCCGCCACCATCAGCTCCAGAACCCGTGGCTCGACTACAGCGACGGCAAGGGAGGCCCGCCCACCGGTGCCCGCGCGGGCATCTCCACCCTGCGCGGCGCCTTCCACCCGGACGCCCGGATCGGCGCGGACGTCGCCGCGAAGGTCGCCGCCGAACTGCGCGAACACGGCCTGGCGGGCGAGCCGCTGGGTGTCGACCTCGCCGAGATGCCGGTCCTGCACGCCCTCAAGGAACAGGGCATCGACGTCGTCGACGGCCAGCAGGTGTTCCTGGAGGCCCGCAGGGTCAAGACGGCCGACGAGATCTCCCTGCTCACCCAGGCGTGCTCCATGGTCGACGCCGCGTACGAGGAGCTGTACGGCTACCTCCGGCCCGGCGTGCGCGAGAACGAGTGCGTCGGACTCGTCAGCAAGGTCCTCTACGACCTGGGCAGCGAGTACGTCGAAGGCGTCAACGCGATCTCCGGGGAACGCTGTTCACCGCATCCGCACGTCTACAGCGACCGGCTGATCCGCCCCGGCGACCCCGCCTTCTTCGACATCCTGCACAGCCACCTCGGATACCGCACCTGCTACTACCGCACGTTCGCGGTCGGCAGCGCCTCACCCGCGCAGCGCGACGCGTACGTCCGCTGCCGTGCGTACATGGACGAGGCCGTCGCGCTGGTCCGGCCGGGCGCCACGACCGCCGACATCGTCGAAGTCTGGCCGCGCGCCGAGGCGTTCGGCTTCCCCGACGAGACCGCCGCGTTCGCCCTGCAGTACGGACACGGAGTGGGCCTGTCCATCTGGGAGAAGCCCATCTTCAGCCGCCTGGTCTCGCTCGACCATCCCGAAGTCCTCCAGGAGGGCATGGTGTTCGCGCTGGAGACCTACTGGCCGGCCAAGGACGGCTGGTCGGCGGCGCGCATCGAGGAGGAGGTCGTCGTCACCGCCGACGGGTGCGAGGTGATCACCAAGTTCCCCGCGGAGGAACTCCTCGTCGCGGGCCGCAAGTACTGGACCGTCGGCGGCGCTCTGGACACCCGCCGCGAGTCCCAGTCCCACCTCAACACCCGCGAGGGCAGGGGGGAACGATGACCCGCACCCCACAGCCGGGAGCGGGCCCGGACACCGGCGTCTCGGACGCCCCGAGCGGCGCGGGTCAACTCCTGCACCTGTACGAGGAGATGGCCGTCATCCGGCGCACGGAGAAGGCCGCCCACGACCTGTTCCTGTCCGGCCTCGTCAAGGGCACCACCCATCTCGCCGCCGGACACGAGGCCGTCGCGGTCGGCGCGAGCGCGGCCCTGCGCGACGACGACTACGTTTTCGCCACCTACCGCGGCCACCACCACGCCCTGGCCCGCGGCGCGACCCCCGAGGAGTGCCTCGCCGAACTGATGAGCCGCGCGAGCGGCCTGTGCGGGGCCAAGGGCGGCTCGATGCACCTCACCAAGGCCTCGGTCAACATGCTCGGCTCGTACGCCATCGTGGGCGCCCATCTCCCGCTGGCCGTCGGCGCCGCCTGGTCGGCCCGGCTGCGGGGGACCGAGCAGATCGCCGTGGCCTTCTTCGGCGACGGGGCGACCAACATCGGCGCCTTCCACGAGGCGCTCAACCTGGCCGCCGTGTGGAAACTGCCCGTGCTGTTCGTCTGCGAGAACAACCTCTACATGGAGTACACCCCGATCGCCGACGTGACCGCCGTCGCCAACCCCGCGGCCGACCGGGCGCCCGCCTACGGCATCCCCGGCGAGCTCGTCGACGGCAACGACGTGCTCGCCGTGCGCGAGGCCGTGGCCCGCCTCGCGGACCGGGCCCGCGCGGGGGACGGGCCCAGCCTGCTGGAGGCCCGCACCTACCGGCACTTCGGCCACAGCCGCGCCGACCCGGCGGCGTACCGCCCGGCCGAGGAGGTGGCGCGCTGGCTCAAGCACGACCCGCTCGACGTGGCACGCGGCCGGCTCGTCGAACTCGGCGTGCCCGCCGAGGAGTTGGCCGGGGCCGACGAGCGCGCCGCGATCCTCGTACAGGAGGCGGTGGAGGCGGCGAAGAACGCGCCCGCGCCCGATCCCCGGGAGGCGCTGACCGACGTATGGGCCGACGGAGGTGCGCGGTGGCGGACGTGATCACCTACCGGCAGGCGGTCGCCGAGGGCATCGCGCGGGAGATGCGGCGCGATCCCACCGTGGTGTGCCTCGGTGAGGACATCGGCGCGGCGGGCGGGGTGTTCAAGACGACGGCCGGGCTGTACGAGGAGTTCGGCTCCGGGCGGGTGTGGGACACACCGATCTCCGAACAGGCCATCGTCGGCGCGGCGATGGGCGCCGCGATGACCGGCATGCGGCCCGTCGCGGAGATCATGTTCTCGGACTTCCTCGCCTGTTGCTGGGACTACCTGGCCAACGAGATACCCAAGGTGCGGTACATGACGGGCGGTCAGGTCACCGTGCCGCTGGTGGTGCGCACGGCCAACGGCGGCGGACTGGGCTTCGGCGCCCAGCACTCCCAGGCCACCGAGAACTGGGCGCTGACCGTACCCGGACTGAAGATCGCGGCGCCGGCCACCCCCGCCGACGTCATCGGCATGATGGCGGCGGCCGTCCGCAGCGACGACCCCGTGGTCTTCTTCGAACACAAGGGACTGTTCGCGGCCAAGGGGCCGCCCGCGCCACCGGACCACGTCGTCGAGCTGGGACGGGCGGCCGTCGTGCGCGAGGGCGCCGACGTCACCCTCGTGGCCCTCGCCTCGATGGTGCCGGTGGCGCTCACCGCCGCCGAGCGGCTGGCCGAGGAGGGCATCGGCGCCGAAGTGATCGACCTGCGCTGCCTCGTACCGCTCGACGTGCGGACCGTGCTCGGCTCGCTCGCGAAGACCTCACGGCTCGTGACCGTCGAGGAGAACCCCTACCAGGGCGGCTGGGGCGGCACGCTCGTGTCGGTCGTCGCCGACGAGGGGTTCGGCCTCCTCGACGCGCCCGTCCGCAGGGTCGCGGCCGCCTGTGTGCCGCTGCCCTTCGCGGACGCGCTCGAACAGGAGGTCGTCCCGAGCGTCGACAAGGTCGTGGCGAAGGTCCGCGACCTCAGCGCGTACTGAACCGGATCCGGCCGCACCGGATCACCCCCGGCTCCGGATCACCCCCGGCTCCTTATCGAACTCGGCATGGAGAGAGGCGAGTAGGGCGATGACCAACCGAATGCTCCTGCGCTCGGGCCACGTGCTCTCGATGGACCCCGCCATCGGGGACCTGCCCGATGGCGACGTACTCATCGAGGACGGCAGGATCGCCGCGGTCGCACGCGACATCAGCGCGGACGCGGAGGTGCTCGACATGACGGGCCGCATCCTCGTGCCGGGCTTCGTCGACACCCACCGGCACACCTGGGAGGCGCCCATCCGCGGCTGCGCGCCCGACGCCACCCTCGACGACTACTTCGTCGAGGTCCTGGACACCTTCGCGCCCGTCTACACCCCCGAGGACGTGTACGCGGGCAACCTGGCGGGCTCCCTGGAGTGCCTCAACGCCGGGATCACCACCCTGGTCGACTGGTCCCACATCAACAACACCCCCGAACATCCCGACGCCGCCGTCCAGGCGCTCGGCGAGAGCGGTATCCGGGCCCAGTACGCCTACGGCAGTGCCAACACCTCGCTCGCCGACTACTGGTACGAGAGCAAGATCGCGCTGCCCGGGGACGACGTCCGCAGGGTGAAGGAGCGTCACTTCGCCTCTGACGACGGCCTGTTGACCATGGGACTCGCCACCCGCGGACCCGGCTTCTGCATCAACGACGTCGTCGAGGCCGACTGGCGGCTCGCGCGCGAACTCGACATCCCTCTCACCGTGCACGTCGGCATGGGGCGGCTAGCCGGCCGCTTCGGGATGGTCAAACAGCTGCACGAACTCGGGCTGCTCGGCTCCGACACCACCTACGTGCACTGCTGCTACTTCAGCGAGGAGGAGTGGCGGATGGTCGCCGACAGCGGCGGCACGGTCTCCATCTCCCCGCAGGTCGAGACACAGATGGGGCACGGCTGGCCGCCCGTGATGAAGGCGATCGAGTACGGCCTGCGGCCCTCCCTGAGCATCGACGTCGTCACCACCGTGCCCGGCGACATGTTCACCCAGATCCGCGCGGCCTTCGGCGCCGAACGGGCCCGCGTCAACGCCGCCTGCTGGCAGGCCGACAGCCCCGTCCCCGACACGATGCTGACGGCACGCCGGATGCTGGAGCTGGCGACCGTCAACGGCGCGCACGTCGCGGGCCTCGAACACCGCACCGGTTCGCTGACCCCCGGCAAGCGCGCCGACATCGTGGCGATCGACGCGACGGCGCTCAACGTCGCGCCCGTCATCGACCCGGTGGCCGCCGTGACCCTGAGCGCGGACGTCTCCAACGTCGAGACCGTCATCGTCGACGGGGTCGTCCGCAAGCGCGACGGCAGGCTCCTCGCCGACGTCGGACGGGCCCGGCGCCTGGTCGAGGAGTCCCGTGACCGCATCGTGGCGGCCGCCGAGGCGCGAGGGAAGCGGAAGGCATGACCCACCACGTGATCCGGCGGGCGGCGGACGCCACGTTCACCGCCCCGGTCCAACTGCCCCATAGGAGCACGGGGTTCACCCGAAGGACGGTGGTCGGCGAGGCGGACGGCACCGTACACACCGGCTTCGGCGTGTGCGAACTGGCGCCGGACGGGACGGTCGGGGCCCACGTCCACTCGTACGAGGAGTCCTTCCACCTGCTCTCCGGGACCGTGGTCCTCGATACGCCCGAGGGCTCGTACCTCCTGGAGGAAGGCGACTACGGGCTGCTGCCGACGGGCGTCCCGCACGCCTGGCGCGGCGCCGGGGACACCGTCGCGCGCTGGGCGGACATGCTCGCGCCGGTGCCGAGGGCGCGCTACGGGTACGACACCCGGGCCGTGCCCGCGCTGCCCGTCACCGCGCCCGCCCGGATCGACGTACGCGACCCGCGCACCCGCTCCTTCGGCCACTTCGAACCCGCGCAGATGGACCCCGGGAAGCAGTCCCAGGACCTCCTCGCGGTGTCGGCCGGCATGCGCACCGCGCTGCTCGTCTACAGCGGGATCACCGTGAAGACGATGGTGGACGCGGACCTGGGCGCGGTCGCCTCGACGATGTTCATGGTCCAGTACGCGGCCGACGGCGTCGCGGGCGCGCACGACCACCCCTTCGAGGAGACGTATCTGATCGTCGAGGGCGCGGTGGACGCCACCTTCGACGGCGAGCGGTACCGGCTCGACGTGGGCGACGCCGCCTGGGCGGGCGCCGGTTGCGTACACGGCTTCACCAACGCCGGTACGGGGCCCGTGCGTTGGCTGGAGACACAGGCACCGCAGCCGCCGTCGCGCCACTCCTACCGGTTCGCCCGTGACTGGGACCACCTGAGTGACAAGCTGGCGCAGAACCCTGAGCCGGGATGAGCTTGAGGACGTGCTGGAGGAGAAGACATGAGCAGTGTTGTCGTCATCGGTGGTACGGCCGGTATCGGCCGCGCGTTCGCCCGCAGCCGGGTGGAGCGCGGCGACGAGGTCGTTCTCACCGGCCGCGACGCCCACCGCACCGACACGGTGGCCAAGGAGACGGGTGCGCGCGGGCTCGCCCTGGATCTCTCCCGGCCCCGGGAGATCGCGGCCGCGCTGGCCGGTGTGGAGCGGGTCGACCATCTCGTCGTCGCGGGCATCTCCCGCGACCAGAACTCCGTCACCGACTACGACCTGGACGCCGCGCTGAACCTCGTCACCCTCAAGCTCGTCGGCTACACCGAGGTCGTCCACACACTGCTGCCGCGGATGACCGGGGAGAGCGCCGTCGTGCTCTTCGGCGGCCAGGCCAAGGAGCGCCCCTACCCGGGTGCCACCACGGTCGCGACGGTGAACGCGGGCGTCACGGGCCTGGTGCGCGCCCTGGCCACCGAACTGGCCCCGATCCGCGTCAACGCCGTCCATCCGGGCATCGTCGGCGACAGCCCGGCCTGGGCGGACAAGCCCGCCGAAGTACTGGAGACGGTCCGCGCGCGAACCCCCTCCGGCCGGCTCGCGCGCATGGGGGACGTCGTGGAGGCGGTCGACTTCCTGCTGCACAACAAGGCGGTCAACGGGGTGGACCTCGCGGTGGACGGCGGATGGCTGCTGCGCTGAGAGCGCGGCGCGGCCTCCGGCGGGCGCGGGTGACCGCAGGGGTCACCTGGCGAGACGCTCCTGACACGACCGGATAGGTGGGCATAGCATCGGTCCCCGCATGGACACGATGACGCTCTGGCACGTAACCCCCTGGGAGTTCGCCGCTCTCGCCGCCGCGGCACTGCTCGTCGGCTTCTCGAAGACCGCCGTGAGCGGGGCCAACACGGTCAGCCTCGCGATCTTCGCGGCGGTCCTGCCGGCCAGGGCGTCCACGGGGGTGCTGCTGCCCATCCTGATCGTCGGGGACGTGCTCGCGGTGCTCACCTACCGTCGGCACGCCCACTGGCCGACGCTGTGGCGGCTGTTCCCGGCGGTCGCCGCCGGAGTGATCGTCGGCACGGTGTTCCTGGTGTGGGCCGACGACGCGATGGTACGGACGTCGATCGGCGCCATCCTGCTGCTGATGGCCGGAGTCACCGTGTGGCGCCGCCGGAAGGCCGAGGCGGCGCAGGCGGCCGAGGAACCCGACTCGGTGGCGACCAGGACCGGCCGGATCAAGGCCCGCTCCTACGGCGTCCTGGGCGGCTTCACCACGATGGTCGCCAACGCGGGCGGCCCCGTGATGTCGATGTATCTCCTCTCTGCGGGCTTCCGCAAGCTCGGCTTCCTGGGCACCTCCGCGTTCTTCTTCCTGATCGTCAACGTCTCCAAGGTCCCCTTCAGCGTCGGCCTCGGCCTGATCGACGGCCGCTCGCTGCTGCTGGACGCGGCCCTCGCGGCCTTCGTCCTGCCGGGCGCCCTCATCGGCCGATGGGCGGTCGACCGGATCAACCAGCGGCTCTTCGAACGCCTGGTGATCGCCGCGACGGTCCTGGGCGGCCTGCAACTGCTTCTGCGCTGACGCCGCGTTCACGACGACGCGGCCCCGGCGGAGCACCTACGCTGGGAGGAGTCCGAAGCGAGTTCCCCAGGGCAGGGAGGCTGCGGTCATGTCCGAGGCGTCCGCTCACCAGAACCCACCGGCCCCGTCGGCGTCCGCCCGCTATCTGCCGATCGCCGACCACGGTCTCATCGGTGATCTGCGCAGCGTCGCCCTGGTCGGCACCGACGGCACGATCGACTGGTACTGCTGTCCGTCCTTCGACGCCCCCAGCGTCTTCGCCTCGATCCTCGACGCCGACCGGGGCGGCTCGTTCCGGCTGACGGCGGCCGTACCGGCCCGGACCAAGCAGTTCTACTTCCCGGACACCAACGTCCTGCTCACCCGCTTCTTCACCGAGGACGGAGTGGGCGAGATCCAGGACTTCATGCCGGTGAACGGCGACACGGCCGAGGACGGGGCGACCGGGAGCGGGGGGCCGGCGGGCGGGGCGACCGAGGAGGACCGGCACCGGCTGATCCGGCGCGTGCTGTGCGTACGCGGCTCGATCCCCTTCCACGCGCGCGTGGCGCCCCGGTTCGACTACGCGGCGCAGCCGCACACCGCGCGGGCGCACGACGACATGGTGATCTTCGAGTCGGCGAACCTGTCCCTCGCCCTCACCTCGACCGAGCCGCTCGCCTGCGACGGGCTCGACGCGACGGTCGACTTCAAACTCCACGAGGGCCAGTCGGCGGTGTTCGCCCTCGACCAGGTGAGCGGCGACATCGAGCCCCGCCGCTGCCCGCGCGCCGAGGCCGAGGAACTGTTCGGCGCCACCGTGGCGTTCTGGCGGCGCTGGCTGTCCGCCTCCCACTACCGCGGCCGGTGGCGGGAGATGGTGCACCGCTCCGCGCTCACCCTCAAACTGCTCACCTACGCGCCGACCGGCGCGATCGTGGCCGCGGCGACGACCAGCCTGCCCGAGCAGCTCGGCGGCGAGCGCAACTGGGACTACCGGTACGTGTGGGTACGCGACGCGGCCTTCTGCGTGTACGCGCTGCTGAGGCTGGGCTTCACCAGCGAGGCCGAGTCGTTCATGGCGTTCGCGGCCCGGCACATCAGCCCCGGCGACGGCCGGCCCGCGGGCCCCCTGCAGATCATGTACGGCATCGACGGGCGCACCGACCTGCACGAACGGGAACTGCCCCACCTGGAGGGGTACCAGGGCTCCGCCCCCGTCCGTATCGGCAACGCCGCGGCTGACCAGCTCCAGCTGGACATCTACGGAGCCCTGATCGACTCGATCTACCTCTACGACAAATGGGCCCACCCGATCTCCAGCGACCAGTGGGACGACGTCTGCGCGCTGGTCGACTGGGTCTGCGACCACTGGGACCAGCCCGACGAGGGGGTCTGGGAGACCCGCGGCGGCCGGAAGAACTTCCTCTACTCCAAGCTCATGTGCTGGGTGGCGATCGAGCGCGCCATCAGGCTCGCCACCCGCCGCGGCCTGCCGGCGGACATCGTGCGCTGGCGCGGCGCCCGCGACACGATCTACCGGCGGATCATGAAACGCTGCTGGTCACCGACGCGGCAGGCGTTCGTCCAGCACGAGGACGACGACGTCCTCGACGCCGCGGTGCTGATGATGCCGCTGGCCAAGTTCATCTCGCCCACCGACCCCAAGTGGCTCTCGACGCTCGACGCGCTCACCGAGGACCTGGTCTCCGACTCGCTGGTCTACCGCTACGACCCGAAGGCCAGCCCCGACGGCCTGCGCGGCGAGGAGGGCACCTTCTCGATCTGTTCCTTCTGGTACGTGGAGGCGCTGACCCGGGCCGGCCGGCTCGACGAGGCACGGCTGGCCTTCGAGAAGATGCTCACGTACGCCAACCACCTCGGCCTGTACGCGGAGGAGATCAGCCACACCGGCGAACAGCAGGGCAACTTCCCCCAGGCCTTCACCCACCTGGCGCTGATCAGCGCGGCCTTCAACCTGGACCGCGCGCTGGGCTGACGGCGTCCTGCGCGGGGCGGAGGACGCTCAACGGCCGCCCTCCGACGTGCCCGCGCCCGCGGTCGTGGCCAGAGCTCCTGGGCGGTGCTCCGCCGAGATGCCGTTGTCGAGGTCCTCGACCAGCAGCCGTTTGGCGATGCTGTCGACGGCGACGCGGAGGTCCTGGCCCGAGGGCCGGCCGAGGTCCTGTTCGACCCGGTCCGCCAGCCAGCCGGCCCAGGTGTCACCGATGACGCGGGCCTCGCGGGCACCGGCCTCGGTGTGGGAGAAGAGCGAGCCCGTCCGGGTGAGGTAACCCTCGTCGACCATGCGCTGGAAGACCGGCACCAGCGCCTCCGGGGGCATGTGGCGGCGGGCGGCGATCAGGGAGAGGTTCGCGTGGCCGACCATCCGGGTGAACAGCTCCACCTGCATGACGGCCCAGGCACCCGCGATGTCCAGCCGGGTGTCCGCCTCGACGACGAGCCGGCGCATGGTGTCGGGGCGCGTATCGCCGATGATCTTTCCGACCGTGGCCTCCAGACGCTGCCGGCTGTCGGCCGAGGACGGGGTGGCGAAGCCCTCGCCCAGGTCGGTGGAGCCCAGCCGGGCGCTGTCGCGCAACTGCACCTGCTTGAGGAAGAGGGACACCAGGAAACCGAGCAGCGCCACGGGCACGGTCCACAGGAAGACGGTCTGGAGGGTCTCCGCGTACGCCTTCACCAGGGGCGCGGCGGCTCCCGACGGCAGGTTGTGCAGCCCCTCCGGACTGGTCGCCGCCCTGGTGATGGCCGCCGGGTCCCGCCCGCTGCTGCGGGCCGCCGCGGCCACCCCTTCCGAGAGGTTCGGCTTCAGGGTGTTGGCGTAGATCGTCCCGAAGACCGCCGTGCCGAACGAACTGCCCAGCGTACGGAAGAAGGTCACGCCGGACGTGGCGGTGCCCAAATCGGCGTACTCGACGGTGTTCTGCACGGCGATGGTCAGGACCTGCATGCACAGCCCGATCCCCGCACCGAGCACGAACATGTAGAGAGAGGAGAGCCAGATGCTGGTGCCGCTGCTCATCAGGGAGAGCAGATAGAGACCCACGCCCATGACCAGGGAGCCGACGATGGGGAAGGTCCGGTAGTGACCGGTCTTGCTGATCACGCTGCCGCTGAAGACCGACGCGATGAGCAGGCCGACGACCATGGGCAGGGTGCGCACGCCGGAGACCGTGGCAGAGTCGCCGTCCACGTACTGCAGATACGTCGGCAGGAACGTCATCGCGCCGAGCATCGCGAAGCCCACGATGAAGCTGAGGATCGAGCAGACCGTGAAGACGGGGTTGGCGAACAGGCGCATCGGCAGCATGGGTTCGGCAGCGCGGGTCTCGACCAGGCAGAAGGCCGCGAGGGCGAGGAGACCGCCCGCGAAGAGCCCGATGACGGTGGGCGAGCCCCAGGCGTACTCGTTGCCGCCCCAGCTCGTCGCCAGGATCAGGGCGCTGGCGCCGACCGCCACCAGGGCGATGCCGAGGTAGTCGATGACCGGCCGGGACGGCGACTTCACCACCGGGATCGTGCGGGCCGCGGCCACCACGACGAGGATCGCGATGGGGACGTTGACGTAGAACGCCCAGCGCCAGGTCAGGTGGTCGGTGAAGAGGCCGCCGAGCAGCGGGCCGATCACGGTGGCGACACCGAACACCGCGCCGATCGCACCCTGGTACTTGCCGCGCTCCCGCAGCGGGATCACGTCGGCGATCAGGGCCATGGCGGTGACCATCAGACCGCCCGCGCCGATGCCCTGCATGGCCCGCCAGGTGATCAGCAGCATCATGTTCGAGGAGAGGCCGCACAGGAACGAGCCGGTGATGAAGATGATCGCCGACGCCTGGAAGACGACCTTGCGGCCGAACAGGTCACCGAACTTGCCGACGAGCACCGTGGCGACGGTCTCCGCCAGCAGATAGCTGGTGACCACCCACGACATGTGCTCCGCGCCACCGAGGTCCGACACGATCGTCGGCAGTGCCGTGCCGACGATCGTCTGGTCCAGCGCGGCCAGCAGCATACCGAGCATGATCGTCACGAAGACGACGTTGCGGCGGCGCTTGTCGAGCACGGGAGGCTGTGTGGCGGGTGTCTCGGCGGTGGGCGGCCCTGCGGTGTCGATGGTCGTCACACCGGTCAGCTTCACATCGGCCGGTGGGGTGTGCATGTGGGGCCGTCCGCACGGGTGCGCGCCGAGGCCGCGCTCGCGTGGGGCGGTGTTCCAGGCGCTTCAGGGGGCGTCGGGTCGCTCCGGGGCGGTCCGGAGGCTCGGGGCTTCCGGGTTCTGGGGGCCTGGGGCTTCCGGGCCCGGGGCCTCGGGTTCTGGGATTCCGTGCCCTCGGATCCCGGCGCTTCCGTGTCCTTGAGGCATTGGACTTCCGGGCCTCCGGGCCTCGGGATCTCCGGGCCGGCGGGCTTGCGGGCCTCCAGGCCCTCGGGATCTCCGGGCCTCCGCGGATCTCCGGGCCTCCGGATCCTCGGGTCCTCGGGATCTCCGGGGAAGCGGGATCTCCGGGCCCCGGGATCTCCGGGGGAGCGGGCCCCGCGGGACCGGGGGAGTGGCACCCGTGGTGGTCTAGGTGCCGCTTCCGCGCAACCGCGGCGCCCATGCCCGTGCGTCGACGGGTTCCGCGTCCCGTTCCACCGCGTCCGCCAACTCGCGGGCCCAGGCGGCTAGTTCATCCAGCGCGAGCTCGTACGGCCGGACAGGGCCGGGATCCGCGGCCCACTCCTCGACCGCGCCGGCGCCCCGCCGCAGCAACCGGGCGCCGCCCGTCACGTTGCCCCGGGCCGCGTGGGTGAGGCCCACCGCGAGCTGCGCGAGCCCTCGCCACAGCGCGCGCTCCTCGGCGGGGCCCGACTTCCAGGCGTCCTCGAAGACCTCGTGCGCGTGGAACGGCTTGCCCGCCGTCAGCAGTGCCTGGGCCTCGGTGACCGTGTCCCGCGGGGCGCGCACCACCCCTTCGGGCTGCCGCTCGACCCCGTCCACCCCGTACGGCAGGGGCCGCCCGAGCCCGTCCCGGGGCCGGGCATTGCGCGCCCGCCCCTCCGTGTCCCGGTCGCGCCTGCCGTCAGAAGCATTGCTCATGCGCTGATTGTCCCTCTTCCTCGTTCCCTGCCAGCCCCCTCCCGGCCCTTTCCTCGCGCCTTCCTCGCGCCTTCCTCGTGGTTTTCGAAGCAGTCCCCCGGTTGCGGTAAGGTTCTGTTCGCGCGATCACGCAGTTCACTGCGGCGAAGCGCATCGGGACGTGGCGCAGCTTGGTAGCGCACTTGACTGGGGGTCAAGGGGTCGCAGGTTCAAATCCTGTCGTCCCGACTGGAGACAGTTGCAGTTCAGGGCCGGTTTCGGAGTGATCCGAAACCGGCCCTGTGCCGTTGGTGGGGACCAGTTGAGGACCGGCGTCCCGGTGGCGGCGGCGATCACCGTCGCCCGGTCGGCCTCCGGTCAGCCGTCCACACCGGCGCCCGAGTAGGCGGGTACGTCGGCGAGCATCCCCGCGACCTCGGGGTTGAGCTCGTTGCGGCGTCGGTGCAGCTCCTGGATCTTGGCGTTCAGCTCGGGATCGTCGTCGTCGCTGATGTCGAAGATCGCGAGTCGCTCGACCAGGTCCAGACCGAGATGGTCTGTCTGGTAGGTCGTCGGGTGGGTGAGATAGGCGAAGAGGCCGTCCAGGTCCTCCACCGCGAACACCGCGCTGTACTCGTAGTCGCCACCGTGGTCGCGACCGACGACGTAGGACTTGATCGCGGGGTTCGAACGGCCCTGCTCACGCCAGCTCGCCAGCGCCGCCTCGATCTGTTCAGGGGTCGCGGTGGCCTTCATCGTGGCCCGGTTGATGTGGTAGATCATTGTCCACACTCCAAGTTAACGGCGTTAGATTTCCTAACGCCGTTAAGTTAGCAACGTCCTGACAACGCCGTCAAGGGCGGCGGATAGGGTGCGGAAGAGACCGAGAGCGAAGTGACGGGACATGCCCCACAGCACACGAAGGGCCCGTGAACGGGCGAGTACCCGCGAGAAGATCATCGAGGCCGCGCTGCGTCTGCTGGAGACCGAGGGTCCCGCAGCGCTCACCATCCGGCGGATCGCGACCGACGTCGAATACTCCGCGCCCGTCGTCTACCAGCACTTCGCCAACAAGGACGCGCTCGTACTGGAGCTGGTCGCCCACGGCCACCGGCTGATGCTGGCCGAATTCCAGCAGGCCGTCGCGGAGCCCGACATCGACCGGCGCATGGTGCGGATCGCCTCCGAATACGTCCGGTTCGCCGGCGATCATCCGCACCTCTTCCACGTCATGAACGGCACCGCGGTGAGCGCGGACGAACGCCGCCGCGCCGCCGAGCCGGCCGTCGACGTCCTCCAGGAACTGCTCACCGCCTGGTCCGACACCCACGGCGTGGTCCTCGCCGACCGTGACGAAGCCTGCGAGATCGTCTGGGGCGCGCTGTACGGCATCGCCTCCCTCGGCCACCTCGGCACCGTCGGCAACGAGCGGGCCCGGCGGCTCGCGGAGCAGGGCCTACGCGCACTCCTCCTCGGCTGGCAGGCCGGGACGCCGGGGTACCGGGAGATCCCGGCCTGACGTCCGGGGCTGCCAGGCCGGGTTCTTCAGGCGAGGAGGACGGTGAGAAGGCCGGCCAGGGCGACGGTCTGGAGGAGGGCGCGGGGCCAGATGACGCTGTCCCAGCGTTGTTGGAGTCGCCTGGTGTCGGCCGGGACGGTGTGCCCGGCCGCGGCCGCGCGCAGCCTCTTGTTGATGGGCGCGCTGATACGCAGGTAGACGGCGAGCCACCCGAGGAGCGCGAGTAGCGCGACGCCTCCGCCGACGCGCCCCGGGGTGCCGTCACCGGCGGCGGTGGCGACAGCCGTACCGATGATCGAGAGGACGCCCGGCAGGGGCAGCCGGCGGTCTCCGTATTCGTGGACCCTGCCGAGCAGGTCGGCCACGGAGGAGTCGGCCGCGCCGCTCGCGGCCGGGCGCAGGACGAGTGCGCAGAACAGATCGGTGCCGTAGATGAGTGCGGCGCTGAAGACGGCGACCAGTGCGGCGATGTCGGCGAGAGTGTTCATGTCGACCGGGGTGTCCCTTGCGTCCGGCCGGGGGTGGTCCCGGATGTCTCCGCTCCGGGCAGGACGCGGGTGAGGCAGTCGGTCAGCGCGTCCTCGAACAGGGCGTGCAGCCCGTCCGCTCCCACGCCTACACGGCCGACGACCCGCAGCGCGATCAGTCCGTGGGCCGTTGCCCACAGCCGCAGTACGTGCCGCTCGGGCTCGGTGCCGCCCGCGCCGGCGATGAGGCCGATCAGGAGATCGCCGACCGCCTGCCCTTCGTCCCAGGCGTCGGTGGCGGGCACCCGTACTCCGCCCAAGCCGTACATGAGCTGATACAGATCGGGTTCGGTCAGGGCGAAGTCGAGGTAGGCGTGCCCCGCCCGCCGCACAGCGGCGGCGGCCGAGTCCGAGATGCCCGAGGTGCCCGAGGTGCCCGAAGCGGGGGTGGCGGCGGTGGCCATGGAGTCCCGTAGCCGGGCGAACCCCTCGCGGACCAGCGCGAGCAGGATTTCGTCACGGCCGGGGAAGTAGCGGTAGGCGAAGTTGGCGGAGTACTCGATCTCGTCGGCGAGCCGGCGCATGGTCACCGCGTCCCACCCGTCGCGGCGGGCCACGTCGAGGGCCGCGGACAGGATCGACTCCCGCGCGGCGGCCCTCTCCCGTTCCCTGCGTCGCTGCGCCGGGGTCGGCTCGGGCCGGTCCCGCTCGTCGCGCGTCACCGGGCGTCCTCGCCGGCCAGTTGCGCGAAGAACGCCTGCCCGTCCAGTTGGTCCCAGTGCTCGACGGCCATCCCGTCGACGACGCGCCAGATGTCGATCGAGTGCATCACCACCGGGCGGCCGGTGGGCGGCAGCCCCATGAAGGGCCCCTGGAAGGTCGCCCGGTAGGTGAAGCGGCCGGCGACCCGGTCGCCGTCGACCAGCACGTCGTCCAGGCTCACCTCGGTGTCGGGGAACGCCGCGAACCACTGCGCCCAGAACGCCCTGTTCGCCTCGCGGCCGTCGTCGACGTAGGCGTTGTGGTTGACGTAGTCCTCGGCGACGAACCCGTCGACCGCGTCGGGGTCGTGCCCGTTCATCAGGCCCGCGAACGCATGGGCGACGGTCTCTGTACTGCCCTGCGTGGTGGTACTGCCCCGCGTGGTGCTCGTGCTCATGACCCACCTCCGATTGTGGTTACGTTGTAACCATAGTGTACGGCGTAACCAAGTGGGTCAAGCAGTCGGCAATCGGCGGTCGGGCAATCGGTGGTCGGCGGTCGGCATTCGGCTGGCGGGCGGTGGGCCTCAGCCGCGGAGCGCGGTGGTTTCGCGGATGAACTGGCGGTGGCCGATCAGCTTGAAGGCCAGCCGCGCTGGGGCGGGTATGACCCGCATGAACCTCTGGCGTTCCGCGTCGTCGGCCTCCTCGGTGATGTGGCCGAGGATGACCAGTCGCCGGGTGAGCGGGATCGCGCTCATGCCGTGCTTGCCGAGCGCGTCCCATTCGCTCTGCGTCAGGGTGACGGCGACGACCGGGAGCAGCTTCTCCTCCTCCTCGGCCAGGTGGTCGATCAGTGTCGGCATCATGGCTTCGATCCGGGCGGCCATCCGCTCGCCGGTGGCCGCGTCGGCGGTCGCCGTCCACGCCGGCAGCTCCGCTTCGAGGGCTGTGACGGTGTCGTCGACCTGGGTGTGCTGCGCGTCCATCCGGTCCATCAGGTCCTGGTCGAGCGTGGTCCGCTCCCGCAGCAAGGGGAAGAGCAGTTCGTCCTCGCCGGTGTGGTGCGTGTGCAGGAAGTCGAGCATCTCCCGGGCGTGCGCGCCGATGGCCTTCGACCGTGCGCGGTCGTGGGCCGCGGAGCGGAACAGCCGGGGGAGCCGGCCGAACTCGCGCCGGAGGACACGGTGGATCAGCACCATCTCGTGGGTGTCGACCCCGGAGCCGGGGGCCGTCACCGTGACTCCTCGACGGCTGCGGCGTTCTGAGCGGCTTCGGGAGCGGGGAACTCGTCGCGGTGGGTCCGTGCCCAGTCGGCGAAGCTGCGTGCCGGGCGGCCGGTGACCGCGGCGATGTCACCTGCCGGCGTGGAGTTGTACGGCTCCGTGGTGGAGCGGAAGAGCTCGACGACGGCGTGCGCGTGCTCCTCGGTCATGCCGTAGGACACCATCTGCGTGAGCATGCCGTCCGGGTCGGCTTCGACGTAGCGCAGGTCGCGGCCCAGCACCTGGCCGAGGATCGCGACCTGGTCGGAGGGGCTGAGCGGTGCGGGGCCGGTGAGCACGTAGACGCGGTGGTTGTGGCCGTCCTCGGTGAGGCAGGCCGCGGCGACCGCTGCGATGTCCGCCGGGTCGACGACGGGGGCCCGGCCGGCGGCGAACGGGGCGTACACGACCTGACCGGCCGCGGTCATTCCCGCCCAGTTGAGCGCGTTGGACATGAACGCGGTGGGCCGCAGGAACGTCCAGCCGATGCCGCTGTCGCGGATCGCCTCCTCGCCGGTGCGGTGCAAGGTGCTGATCGGGTCGGTGGCGTCGTGTCCGACGTTGCGTACGGACAGCTTGACGATCCGCTCCACGCCCGCTCGCTGCGCCGCGGCGATGAGCCGGTGATCGTGTGCGGCGATGTGCAGCCCGTCGGTCAGCAGGAACACCGCGTGGACGCCGTCCAGCACGGGTGCCAGATCGCTGTCCCCGAGATCGGCCACGACTTTCTGGACGCCGTCGGGGAAAACCGCGCCGGGGTCGCGGGTGAGAGCCCTTATGCGACCTGCCTGAGCGGGGAGGAGCGCTGTGATGACTTCCGAACCGACAGTGCCGGTGGCTCCGGTGATCAAAATCATGAGTTCTGGTCCTTCGTCGGAGATGGGGTTTCGGGGTGATTCGAGAGCGGGTGAATGTCTCGTGGGACAGACACCGCCACCGCCCCGCGATGGCGCGATGGGCCGGCTGATCCTCGTTCGGGTCTCGGCCGCGGAGTGACTGGCTGCCATGAGGTCCGAACTAGTCAGCTTTCATGACGACTATAGTCACGCATACGAACCGATGGCAACAGCGGCCGGTGTGACGTCACCGAGGGGCGGGTGGTGCATACGGAGCGCGGCGTGCGGGGCGCCGCGACACGCGCCGCCGCCGTCGACGAATCGGCCGCGGCGTAGGGTGTGAACCGCGCGGGACCAGGTGGACGACGGAGCGGGGAGCGGTATGGGCGACGAGCAGCGGGTTGATCTGGGGACGTCATTGTTCATCCCGTACCGGTACACGGAGGACCGGATATTCCAGACTCTGCGGGATGCCGGGTTCGACGACTGGACCCTCGCGCAGTGCCGGGTGTTCCAGCGCGTCGCCCAGGACGGTTCGCGCCTCACGGACCTCGCTGACCAGGCGCAGATGACCAAACAGAGCGCCAGTGTGATGGTCGATCAGCTGGAGAGCCTGGGCTACGTCCGCCGGATCCCCGACCCCGCGGACGGCCGCGCCCGGCTGATCGTGATGGAGCGGCGCGGCCTGCGGGCGGTCGAGGTGGCCATGGCGACGCGCGACGAGATCCTCGCGGAGTGGAAGGAGTACCTGGGTACCCGCAACTTCGCGCTGCTGCAGCAGATCCTGGATCAGCTCCGCGAGATCACCGACCCCTACGCGCGGTAGGGCTGGTCGCGCCGGCCCGTCCGTGCCGATTCCCGCAGGCCCCCGATCCGCCGGGCCCGGCGGACGTCGTCAGGTCTCGACCCATCTTTTGACATAGTCAGTTTCATTGACTACCTTGGTTGATGAGCCTGACCATGTCCGGTGATGAGCGGCTGATCGCCGCGGTGCGCAGTGCCCAGGCGAACCGGACCGCTGCCGCACAGACGGCCGCCACGGGCAGAGGTGTGAGCGCGAGCGCCCACTCATCCTTTCGATAGGGAGCGAAGATCGTGAAGTTTCTTGTTCTTGGAGCAACCGGACGCACCGGCGTCCTCTTCATGGAAAAGGCACTGGACCAGGGACACCAGGTCACCGCCGTCGTGCGGCGGGCCGGCTCCGCCGTCGACCCGCGCGCCCAGACCGTCACCGGCGACGTCACCGACGCCGCCGTGCTCGCGACGGCGGCCCGAGGCCACGACGCGATCGTCAGCACGCTCGGAGTGAAGAGCGCCCGCGAGACCCCGACGCTGATCACCGACACCGTCCGCGCGGTCATCGCATCCGCGAAGACATCGGGCGTCGACCGTTTCGTCCTCCTGTCCGCGTTCGGGGTCGGCGACTCCCTCGCCAAGGCCTCGTTCGTCGTCTCCCCGATCTTCCGAACGGTGCTTCGGAAGGTCTACGCGGACAAGGCCGCGTCCGAGGTGCTCCTGAGGGCCAGCGATCTGAAGTGGACCCTCGAATACCCCGGAGCGCTGAACAACGGTGACAGCACCCGCTACGACGCCGCCGCGCTCGCGGACGTCAAGAAGCTGCCGCTCTTCCCGTCGACCTCGCGCACGAACGTCGCCGAATTCCTCCTCCGCTCCGCCGTGGAAGACACCTTCATCCGCCAGATCGCCGTGGTCACGGACGCCAAATAGACCACCGGCGCAGGCCGGGAAGCACCGATCGCCGGCCTGGCACTGGTGCTTGAGCGCCTACTCCCGGTCTGCCTCACGTCGCGCCGGCGGGCCGGGCCCCGACGTCGACCGGCGGCACCCGTCGCACCCGGCGTACCGTCACCCGCGTGAACGCCGGACTCAGGGCGGCGTCGTCATGCGGTCGGTGCCGATGACGCGCAGGATGTCGAGCGCCGAGGCCTCCGCCGTGCCCGGTGCGGCGGAGTAGACGATCAACGACTGGTCGGTGTCCGGGAGCAACAGCGTGTCGCAGTCCAGGACGAGGCGGCCCACCTCGGGGTGTTCGATCGTCTTGTGCATCGACCGGTGCACCGTCGAGCGCCCCTCCTCCCAGATGCTCCGGAAGCGCTCACTGCCGGTGGTCAGTTCCGCGATCAAGCCGCTGAGCGCCGAGTCGGCCGGGTAGCGCGACAGCGCCGTACGCAGCAGACCGACCGCTTGCCGCGCCCACATCGCGTCCTGGTCCGGGGCGAGGACCACGCGAGCGTGGCCGGTGCCCAGGAACCCCTGCCAGATGATGTTGTGAGGTCCCTCGGGACTCTCGCTGAGGTCTCCCAGGAGCGCGCACCCCATCGGGTTCTGCGCCAGGACGTCGCCCTTGGCCGACAACACCACCGCGGGGAGGTCGGTCAGCCGCTGGAGCAGCCGCAGCACGCTCGGCCGGATCGACATCTCGATCACCCCGACGAGCGGTGGCGCGCTGCCGGCGAGGCGGAAGACCTGGTCGCGTTCGTCGGGCTCAAGCAGAAGAGCCTGAGTCAGTGCCTCGAGCACCTGGGTGGAGGGCCGCGGTCCGCGACCCTGCTCCAGCCGGACCACGTACTCCACGCTCACCCCCGCGAGCAGGGCCACCTCCTCGCGGCGCAGTCCGGCCACCCGCCGTCGGGGGCCGGCGGTGAGACCGACCTCCCAGGGTGCGACGCGTGCCCGTGCGGCCCTGAGCACACGGGCGAGTTCGAGACGGTCCATGCGGCCATTGTCGCCCCGGCGGTGCCGGACATCCTGGTACGGCCACTCCTACTCACAGGCGTACCTGTATCGCGTACCGGCTCCGGCACATCATGAAGACGACGCCGCACCTTGGCGCCGTCGACGAAGGAGCACTTGCCATGACCACGATTCTGATCACCGGCGGCCACTCGGGTATCGGTCTCGCCGCGGCGCGCGTACTCGCCGCACGGAACATCGACATCGTCCTGGCGGGACGCAGTCCGGAGCGCATGCGGCAGGTCGCGGACGAACTGCGCGCGGCGCACGGCGTGACCGTGACCACGCTGACGCTCGACACGTCGTCACTCGCGTCGGTCCGGGCCGGCGCCGCACAGGTCCGTACGGCGGTCGAGACCGGCGAGATCGGATCGCTCGGCGCGATTCTCTGCAACGCGGGCGGCCGTTTCGACGGCAAGGTCTCCTACAGCCCCGACGGGTATGAGACGACCTTCGCGACGAACTGCCTCGGGCACTTCCTGTTCGTCGAGCTGCTGCTTCCGAGCCTGGCCGAACAGGGTCGCGTCGTGTACACCGCCAGCGGTACCCACGACCCGGATTCACGGGACGGGAAGATGGTCGGCGCCGCCGTGGAGCCTGACGCCGTCGCGCTGGCGAACGACGGCAAGAGCGGCGGCAAGGCGCTGTCCGCGGGAAAGCGTTACTCCACCTCGAAAATGTGCACGGTGATGTACGCCTACGAGTTGGACCGCAGGCTCCGCCGGGCCGGCAGTTCGGTCGTCTCGATCGCCTACGACCCGGGAGCCGTGCCGGGGACCGGATTTCTCCGTGGAATGCCGAAGCCGGTCCAGTGGTTCTCGGGGACAGGCGTGATGAATTGGATGAGCAGGCGCATAGGTGTCACCACGTCCGACGTCGAATTCTCCGGCGCGTCCTTGGCCGCCCTTGCGGCGGATCCCGGCCACGCGGGCCATTCCGGCCTGTACTTGCAGGCGCACGACGGAACCCTCTCGGCCGTGCGATCCGCGCGGATGTCCTACGACGAGCAGAGGGCGGCGAAGTTGTGGGACGACTCCAGGCGACTCGTCCACCTGACCGACGAGGAAGAGCCTGCGCAACTGCGATGACCACAGGGGTGGCACGGGCCCGGGGGAGTGGCAAAAGGCTCACAAATGCAGTGAACTCGACCCTGCCGACGAATGGTGGAATGAGCTAATCAATATTAGCACCTTGTGAACTCGAACCGAGGCTGCTTTCCTTTCGTCACAGGGCCGGATGGAGCGGAACACTTCGGCCCGGAAGAGGAAATGTTCGCACCGAAGTTGACGAATCCGGGACCGGCGGCGCGGATTCATCTCCCAGGAAAGGACGACGGATGCAAGGGAACTCCATTCCTCCTGCCAGGCGCACCGTACTGGCGGGCGCTCTGGGCGCGCTCGGCACGCTGGCCGCCGGGAATTCACCCGCCTGGGCCGTGGGCCGCAAGCCGGCGTCGGGCGACGCCGCCGCATCATCGGTGGACTGGTCCCGCGCCGTGATCGACTCGACGATGCAGCGGTATTCGCCGACGACGCTGCGGGGATGGGACTACACGATCGGTCTCTACCTCTACGGGCAGTATCTCTTCTACAAACGCACCGGGGAGCAGAAGTACCTCGACTACGTCGTGGCCTGGTACGACCGCTTCATCACCGACGCCGGGATCTCCAACGCCTTCAGTACGCTCGACTCGATGCGCTCGTGTCAGATGCTGCCGCTCCTGTACGAGGAGACGGGCGTCGAGAAGTACAGAACGGCTTCCGTCCAACTGCGCCAGACCTTTCCCTCCTACCCCCGTACGTCCGACGGCGGGATGTTCCACTCCAAGGCCAAGGTCGGCCAACTGTGGGGCGACGGTGTGTACATGGCCCAGCCGTTCCTCGCGCTGTACGGCGAGACGTTCGGCGACGGCGCCTACTGCTACGAGGAGGCGGCCAAGAACGTCGTCGTGTATTTCGACCGGCTGAAGGAGCCGGCGAAGGGCCTGCTCTACCACGCCTACGACGAGGACGGCTCCGAGGCGTGGGCGTCCGGGACCGGGCACCACTCGAAGTACCACTGGGCCCGAGCCATCGGGTGGTTCGGCATGACAGCGGTCGACCTCCTCGAAGTGCTGCCGGCCGGCCACCCCCGGCGCGCCGCGCTGATCGACATCGTCCGCTTCCTCGCCGCCGGCTACCAGCGCTACCAGGACCAGGCGACAGGGCTCTGGTACCAGGTCGTCGACCGAGGCGGTGACGCGCAGAACTGGCTGGAGACCTCGGCGTCCTCGATGTACGCGTTCACGATCGCCCGGGGCGTCGAGCGCGGCTATCTGCCGTCGACGTACCAGGCCGTGGCGGACCGCGGTTACGCCGGCGTACAGGGCAGGGTGTCGATCGGTTCCGACGGCCTGACGAACATCACCGACATCTGTGTCGGCACCAACGTCGGCGACCTGCAGTTCTACTACGACCGGGCCCGCCTGACGAACGACTTCCACGGTCTGGGCGCCTACCTGATCATGAACGAGCAGTTCACCCGCACCTCCCGAGCCTGACCGTCAGGCGGCCGGACCGAGGGTGGAACCGGCGACGGGGGCGCAGTCGAGCAGTTCCTGAGGCGGGCCGGCGCCCGCGATCGCCGCCGTGAGCAGGTCGACCGACCTGCGGCCCATGCGGGTGCGGGGAACGGCGAATCCGGTGAGGTCGAGGTCCCCGTCCACCGGGTGGGTGAGGGTGCCCAGCGCCAGTACGGACAGATCCTCGGGCACGCGCACGCCCCGCTCGCCGGCGGTCCGGATCAATGTCACCGCGTCCGCCGGCTCTTCGACGAACACAGCGGTCACCCGGGTCTCCAGCAGCGCGTCGAGTTCTGCCCGGTCGACGCGCACGCCCCGCACACCGAGCCGTACGCCGTCCGCGATGCCCAGCCGGAAACCGAGATAGCGGTCGGCGTACGACTCCGGCCCCGCTCCGGTGCCCGCGTAGGCGAGCCTGCGGTGGCCCAACGCCGTCGCCCGGCCCACCAACTCCCGTACCGCGGACGGGTAGTCGGCGCCCACGTACGGGACGGGGGCGCCCGCGTCCGCCCGCCGGCCGACCGAGATGAACGGCACCCGGTCGGCGAGCATACGGGCCAGGTCCGCGTGGTCCAGGGAGCGGCCGAGGAGTATGCAGCCGTCGGCGAGCCGCATCCGGCCGTCCTCGCCGAGGACCCTCCTGCCGTGCGCGTGGCTCCTGCCGTCGGTGAACAACAGCAGATCGCAGCCCACGGCCTCCGCCCGCTCCTCGATGCCGATCAGGAACGGGTGGTAGAAGTCGGCGCTCGACGAGGGGAAGGCGGCCTCGTAGGTGAAGACGCCGAGGATGCGCTGGTGCCGACCGGCGGGGCGGCGGGCGGCGGTGGCGGCCACGTAGCCGGTGTCGCGCATCAACCGCAGGACGCGTTCGCGGGTGGCGGCGGCGATCCTGACGCCGGAGTCCGCGCGGTTGTTGAGGACCAGGGACACGGTCGTCTGGCTCACTCCGGCCATGCGGGCTATGTCCCGCTGAGTCAGCCGCCGATGCATGGCAGTCACGGTCGGTAACTTCCAATCCCGGTCGATCGACGGACGAGGGATGGTGCTGTGACGCATGAGAACCCGACGGACTGATTCTGGGCTGGCCTCCCGGACGTCGTCAACCCACAGTACTAATCCGCATAAGCGGCTCGACGGCCGCTGCCGACGGGGCAGTTGGGCCCATCGGGCGTGCCCGTCACACACGGTGGGAGTCGGCTCGTCCGGACTAGTGTTCTCAAGCGCCAGCAACATCGGTGACGACAGCGACAGACAGCAACAGACGAGCGATGAACGAGCACCAGACGAGAGGGGACCGACCGCATGGCCGATCCGACTGAGTCCGACCTGCCCGACAACTGGGGGCGATGGGGCGCCGACGACGAACTCGGCACGCTCAATCTGATCACCGACGACGTGCGCGCGAAGGCCGCCTCGGAGGTGCGGACCGGCCGGTGGGCATCGCTGGCGCAGCCGATCACGCCCAACCAGATGGTCATGAGCCCGTTCGGTCCCGCGACGGTGGAGATGGAACCGGTGCAGCAGATGCTGGCGCACACCGGAGGCCCGGTGGCGGCGGATCTGATGGTGGTCCAGAACCATCATGCCAAGTCGACGCACCTCGACGCGCTGGCGCACTGGTCCACCGACGGCAAGGTCTACCCGGGGCGCCCGCGCGAGGAGGTCGTGACCATGGGGGGTGTCACGCACGCCTCGACGGCGGCCTTCGCCGCGGGGATCGTGACCCGTGGAGTCCTGCTCGATCTGGCTGTCGAGGGGCCGCTCGCACCCGCGCACGCGGTGACGTCGCACGACTTCGAACAGGCCGAGAAGCGGCAGGGCGTCGAGGTGGGTCCGGGTGACGCGCTGGTGCTGCGCCTGGGCTGGCCGGCCACCCAGGTCCCCGGCACGCCGACACCGGGCATCAGCCTCGACGCGGTGCGCTGGATGCACCGCCGCGGGGTCGCCCTGTGCGCGCCCGACCGGGGTGACGCGTTTCCGCCGCTGGACCCGGGCGGGCCGTCCCCGCTGCACGGAGTCGCGCTGGGCCGGATGGCGATGCCGCTGATCGACGCCGTCCGGCTCGACGACCTGGCCGCGCTGTGCGCGGAGCTGAAGCGCTACAGCTTCATGCTCACCGTCGCCCCGCCGCGCATCCACGGCCTGACCGGGGTACCGGTCAACCCCATCGCCACGTTCTGACCGCGGGGCCGGCCGGTCGGCGCCCACGGCGCACGGTCGCGTCGTCAAAGTGCCTCAACTGGTCGGGTAAACGGACGGGTTGGGGCCAAAGACGAGTTCGGGTGCTGATCGTTCCGTAACCGGGCCCGGCCGGTTGACATGGCGTGAGCCGCTCGGTTTACTCCCTGCAGCGCCAACATCAAACACCTGGCGCCAGAGGTACGCCCAGCCGGTAGTGCGGTCCTTTCCGCCGCAAGTCCGGACACAGTCGCCAGGACGGACGCATCGAAGCGCAGTCCGAGGCGGGGACGTACCCCCACCTTCTGGAGCTCCACATGCCCCACACCCATCGTGTGCGATCCCGCAAGCCTGCCCTGCTGGCGGCGTCCTTGACGTGCGCCGTCGTCGGTGGACTGCTCGTCTCCGCGAGCGCGAACGCCGCCGCGCAGGCGGTGGAACCGCCGCCGGTCAACCAGCCCTTCGACTACCAGATCGGCCAGGCGTACACCCCGGCCGCGGACGTGAAGGTCGTCTCCCGCGACCACACCGCCGCCCCGGCGGCAGGGCTGTACAACATCTGTTACGTCAACGCCTTCCAGGCTCAGGAGGGCGCCGAGGACGAGTGGGGCGACCTGCTGCTCACCGACGCCGACGGAGAGGTCGTCTACGACCCGGACTGGGACGAGGCCTTCCTCGACATCCGCACCGCCGCCAAGCGTGAGCAGGTCGCCGCGAAGGTCAACGCCTGGGTCGACGACTGCGCCGACAAGGGCTTCGACGCCGTCGAGCCCGACAACCTCGACTCCTTCACCCGCACCGACCTGATCAGCGAGGACAACGCCAAGGCGTTCGTCAGGCTGCTCGCGGACCACGCCCACGACAAGGGCCTGGCCATCGGCCAGAAGAACACCCCTGAGCTCTCCACCGAGCGCTCCGCGACCGGCCTGGACTTCGCCGTCGCCGAGGAGTGCGGGGAGTGGAAGGAGTGCGGTGACTACACCGAGGGCTTCAACGACAACGTCATCGTGATCGAGTACCAGCAGAAGTACTTCGACGAGACGTGCACCCAGTGGGGCGGCCGCCTCAGCGTCGTCCTGCGTGACGTGTTCGTCACCGCCCCCGGCGGCAGCGCGTACGTGCGCAAGGCCTGCTGAGCCGGCTCCGTACCGGTCCGTCGGCATGACCGACGGACCGGTACGGCGGCTCCGGCCGCCTCTCAGTGGCCGAGGGTGGCGCGCAGCGCGGGCTGAAGGAGCTCCGCGTGGGCTCGTACCATGTCGTCGCACAGGTCCCAGATGCGCTCGACCGGCAGGGCCGCGGCGGTGGCGGGATCGGCCATGGCCGCCTGGCGGACGGACCGGGGGTCGTCCTCGAGGGCGGCGCGGACCACCAGCTCGTTCATGCTCAGGTAGTTGCGGTTGAGCGCCGCCAACTGCGCTGGCAGCGCACCGACCTTGGTCGGCTGGACGCCCAGCGCGTCGACCAGGCAGGGCACTTCGACGACGCCGGAGGCCGGTAGGTTGTCGATCAGCCCGTGGTTGGGGACGTTGCCGTAGACGGTGCGCGGCGTACCGGTGACGATGCTGTGGATGATCTGCGGCGCGTACTCCATGGTGCCCTCGACCGGCAGCGGCGTACCCGCGGCGAGCGCCTCGCGGGTGTGTTCGTACGCGGCCACGTTCTCGTCGACGATGCCGAGGTAGGCGCCGATCGGGAGCCGGAGCCTCTCGATCTCGCTGTCGTGGTGCAGGTACCAGGGCACGTACTCGGAGGAGTGCTCGCTCGTCTCCGTCGGGTAGAAGCCCAGACGCCGGTACATGTCGACGCGGACGCGGCGCCGCAACTGCGGGTCCTTCGCGATCAGTTCGTCGAGTCGGGGGTAGAGGTCGACTCCCTGGTGCTCCAGACGCAGCACCCAGGCCTGGTGGTTGACGCCGGCGGCACGGTAGGTGACTTCCTCGTGCGGTACGCCCAGCAGTTCGGCCAGGTCGTGGATGGTCCAGTACACCGAGTGGCACAGCCCCACGACGCGGGTCAGCCCGGTGGCCCGGGTCAGGTACTGGACGTTCATGGCCATCGGGTTGGTGTAGTTGAGCAGCCAGGCGTCCGGGCAGACCTCGGCGATGTCGGCGCCGAGCGACTTGAGCAGGGGGAAGGTGCGCAGCGCGCGAAAGATGCCGCCGATGCCCAGGGTGTCGCCGATGGTCTGCCGCAGGCCGTAGCGCTGCGGGACGTCGAAGTCGGTCCGGGTGGCGTCCCCCATGCCGACCTGCACGATGTTGATGACGAAGTCGGCTCCCTGGAGTGCCTCGCGGCGGTCCAGGTGGCCGGTGATCCGGGGACGGGCACCGCCGGTCCCGGTCAGCCGGTCCGCGATCTGGCGGGCCGCTCCCTCGGCGGTGGTGAGGCGCTCGGCGTCGATGTCGTGCAGCGCGACATGGGCGCCCCGCAGCTCGGGGAAGGCCAGCAGGTCGGCCAGCAGGCCCTGGGTGAACACGACACTGCCCGCGCCGATGAAGGCGATCTTCGGGGTGCTGAGGGTCATGACAGATTCTTTCCGTTTACGGGTGTGTGCGAGGGCGGTCATGGCCGCGCACGTAGGTCAGCTGGGCGGGAGCACCGCCGTGTGGCCGGTGGGTCGAAGGTGTGCGGCATCCGCCTTCCTGGGAGCTGGAGTTGGGGCTGGGAGCGGGAGCTGGAGTGGGATGGGCAGCCGGACGGCGACGGCCGGACCGGAGGCGCGCTGCGGCCAGGGCAATGGGGCGCAGGCGCAGGACGGGGCGGGAGCGCGGGCTACCCCTTGAGGCCGCTCGACGTGATCGACTGGATGAACGTCTTCTGGGCGAACAGGAAGGCGACCAGCACGGGCAGTACCGTGATCATGTTGCCCGCCATCACCGCGGACCACTTGGTGTGATGCAGCCCCTGGAACGTCGTCAGGCCCAGTTGCAGCGTGTACTGGGTGTCATGGTTGATGGCGATCAGGGGCCAGGTCAGGTCGTTCCACGTGGTGAGGAACGTCAGCACGGCCACGGTGCTCAGTGCCGGCCGGGACAGCGGCAGCACCACGCGGAAGAGCACGCCGAGCCGTGAGCAGCCGTCGAGCCACGCCGCCTCCTCCAGTTCCCTGGGCAGCGACAGGAAGAACTGCCGCAGCAGGTACACCGCGAACGGAGTGACCAGGGAAGGGACGATCAGCGCGCCCAGCGAGTCGACGAGCCCCAGGCGCTTCATGACCAGGAAGGTGGGGATCATCGTCAGCTGGAACGGGATCGCCATCGTGGCCAGCATCAGGCCGAGCAGCAGCCGGGAACCGGCGAACCGCATACGGGCGAAGGCGTAACCGCCCAGCGAGCCCAGCAGCAGGTTGGACGCCACCGCGGTCAGGGAGACGACAGCCGAGTTGAGGAACCACCGGGGGAACATCGCGTTGCCGATGACGTACCGGTACCCGCCCAGGTCGATCCGCGACGGCCACAGGGCCGGCGGGAACCTGTTGATCTCCGCGTCGCTCATGACGGAACTGATCAGCAGCCAGATCAGCGGAATCGCGAAGACCAGACAGAGCGGGGCGAGCAGGAGGTGCCAGGGACTGAACGGCAGCCGGAGCCGGCGTCGGGCCGGTCCCGCGGCAGCTCCGGCGGGGACGGAGGGTCCGGCAGCTCCGGCGGGTGCGGGAACAGCGGCGTCGGAGGACGTGCGGGGCGCGGAGGACGCGGCCGGAGAGGGGGACGCGGTCGTCATCGTGCGGCTCCTTCCAGGTGCTGGTCCACGTGCTTGTCCACGTGCTTGTCCAGGCTCCGGCCCGGTCGCCGGTCCGGGCGGACACGGTCACGCAGGGCTCGCACCGCCCGGGGGACCACGGTGAGGAGCAGCAGCGCGACAGCCAGGGCGTACGCCGCCGCCGCGCCGTAACCGGCCGTGAAGTTCTTGAACGCCTGCTCCCAGATGAAGTAGACGATCACGGTGGTGGAGCCCAGCGGGCCGCCCTTGGTCGTGACGTAGACGAGGTCGAAGACCTGCAGGGACGTGATGGTCTGCCACAGCAGGAGGAAGGTCATCACCGGGGTGAGCGTGGGCAGTACGACATGGCGCAGCAGTTGCAGATGCCCGGCCCCGTCGAGGCGGGCCGCCTCGGTGAGGGAGGGCGGGACGTCCTGGAGGGCCGCCAGCAGCACCACCACGCAGAATCCGGTGCCGCTCCACAGGGAGATCGCGAGGAGGGCGAACAACGCCTGCCCCGGATCGCTGAAGAAGCCCTGACGGGAGATGCCGAACTCGTTGAGGACGGCGTTGGCCGCGCCGAACTCCGGGTCGAGAATGAAGGAGAACAGCACTCCCTGGGCCGCGGCCGAGATGACGAACGGCACGAAGATGAGCGTCCGGTAGAGGCCGACCAGCCGGATGCGGCGGTTCAGGGCGAGGGCGAGCAGCAGCCCGATGCCGATGCTCAGCGGCACGTACAGGGCCGTGTACACGATCGTGTTGCGCACCGCCTCGTCGAAGTGCGGGTCCTGCGCCAGAGCGCGGTAGTTGTCGAGGCCGACCCATCGGCTGGGTGTCACCAGGTCGTCGGCCTGGAAGGACAGCAGCAGCGACCAGACGACCGGGACGACGCTCAGTCCGAGGATGACGAGGACGGAGGGCGAGATGAACGCCCAGGCCGTCGCCGTCTCCTGGCGTATCCGCCGGCGAGGGGCGCCGCGGCCCGGTGGACTGCCGGGCTTCGTACCGCCGTTGCCGGCGAGGAGACGTGGCCGCGTACGGGGACCGCGTTTCTCGCCCCGGTCCGTGAGAGTCAGTGGGGTGGGCAGGCGGGACATGGCAGGTCCTCTCAACGCGGAATGAGCAGGGCGGCGTTGGCCTCTTCCGCGCAGTCGCGCAGGGCCTCGGCAGGGGAACTGCGGCCGAGGAGCACGGCGGTGATCGCCTGGCCGAGTGCTTGCGAGATCTGCGGGTACGCCGGATGCACCGGGCGCACCCGGGCCGATTCCAGCGTCTTGGTGAACACCTGCAGTCCCGGGGTGCTGTCCTCCTGCTTCTGCCACCGCGGCAGCGCCTGGGTGCCCCGGCTCATCGGCAGGCTGCCGGCCTCGATGCCCCAGCGCACGTCCTGGGCGGGCTCCGACAGCCAGGTCACGTAGGTGCGGGCCGCCTCGACGCGGGCGGCGCCGTTGTCGAACACCGTCCAGGTGTCGGGCCCGGAGATGGTGATGGGCCGGCCGCTGTAGCTGGGCAGCGGCACGACGTGGTAGTCGACCTTCGCCTGGCGGATGTCGGGGAGTTGCCATGGGCCGGTGACCGCCATGCCCATGCGGCCGGAGAGAAAGACCCGGTACATCTGTTCGCTGCCGGTCTTGGGGTCGATGTACACGCTCTTCGCCTTCGCGAGCGCTTCCACCGTCTGGAGGGCCTTGAGGCCGGTGTCCTCGAAACCGATCCGCCGGCCGTCCTCGGAGACGACCTCACCTCCGAGGTCCCACACCATCGGCCACAGCCGCCACACCGTGTCCTCGTCGCCCACTCCGGGCCAGCCGGTGCCGAAGACGCCCCGGCCCCGATCGGTGAGCTTGGACGCCGTCTCCACGAAGTCGTCCCAGCTCCAGCCGGGGCGCGGCAGCGGCAGACCGGCGTCGCGGAAGAGCTTCTTGTTGCACACGACCGCCAGTGAGTCGATGAGCGCGGGGGCGGCCCTGACCCGGCCGTTGAGGGTGACCGCCTCGCGGGCCGGTGCCCAGAAGTCCTCCCAGGGGACGGGGCCGGACTTGAACGTGTGGGTCAGGTCCACCACGGAGGGACTGCGCGCGACGCTGGCCAGGTCGGAACCGAAGACGTACGCGATGTCGGGGAACGAACCGGAGGCGAGGGCGGCGGTGATCTTCTGGAGCATGGCGTCCGAGAGGACTCCGCCGCCGAGGTCGACCCTGATGTCCGGGTGCGTCCGGTGGAACCGCGCTGTCAGGTCCTCGATCGCGGCGCGTCCGGTGTCGGTCTGTCCGTGCCACACCTCGATGTGGACACGCCCGTCGGCGTCCACCCCGCTGCCCGCTCCGGCACCGCATGCCGACAGGGCGGCCGCGGCGGCGGAGGCTCCGGCCGCCGCCGCGCCCTGTCGCAGCACGGTGCGGCGGGTCGGTCCGGTGGGAGTGCCGCTCGGACGGATTGCTGCGGCCATGTGAGCCCCCGAGGAGTGTGTGCGTAGGACGGTGCGGGATGTCGACGAGTCGATGAGGGGTGGCACGGCACGGCCGACGGTGTGATGTGCGACGGCGCGAGCACCGGAGCACCCGGCGTGGTGGTGCGTACGGTGCGGCCGGTGTGTGCCGTGGGTTCTGCGCGTACCGCGGAGTCGTCGGCTGCTATCGGCAGCCGGGAACACCCGTGTCGCCCGGGAACGCCGAGTGTCCGTACTGCGGTCCTGCTGCGCGAGGGGGGAGGAACATGACGAGCTCCAGGGACCCGGGGGGTACGTCCCCGCCTCGGAATCCGCCGCTGTGCGGCCGTCCTGGCGACTGTGTCCGGGCTCACGATGCGTGACCGTCTACCGGCTGGGCGTCCCTCTCACGCCAGGTGCTCAGATGCTGGCGTTGGATGGAGTAAAGCGAGCAGGTCCACACGTGTCAAGAGGTGATCCCCGGGGGCGTCGCCGTCCTGATTCCGCAGCGGCGTCGCGCGGAATCCGACGGGACCGGGCCCGGCCCGCGCCGCCAGACGTCCGGACGGACGGCAGCGGGCGTTCAACTCCCCGCCATCACCCGGCCGTGGCGGGTGAGGAGCGTACGGGCTGCCAAGGGGTCTCGTCCCACGAGGTCCTGTCCTATCCGGTCCCGTCCTGTCCGGTTCAGTCCTGTCCGGTTCGGCCCTGACCGGTCTCGTCCTACGGAGTGGTCCATGACTGCGGCAGAACAACAGAATCCCCTGCACAGACGCTCGCTGCTGCGAGCCGCGGCCGCCCTGCCGGTGGCCGGCGCGGCGGTGGCCGCCTTCGAGACGCCGGCGCGGGCCGCCTCCGCGTCCGCCGGGTCCGCGTCCTCCGCCGCCGCGGCGCGGGCCGGCCGGTTCGACCCGCACAGCCCGCGTTTCGTCCTGGCCGTCCTCCCCGACACCCAGTACCTCTTCGACGCCGACAGCTCCGACCCCGCCCCGCTGCGCGAGGCCTTCCGCCATCTGGTCGCCGAACGCGGCGAGGCGAACGTCGCCTTCATGACGCACCTCGGAGACGTCACCGAACACGGCACCGAGGACGAGATCGAGCGCGCCGCCGACACCTTCCGGACCATCCACGGGAAGGTGCCCTACAGCGTCCTGGCGGGCAACCACGACATCGCCTCGGGGGACGACCAGCGCGGCGACTCCGCGTACCTCGCGGCCTTCGGGCCCGCCCGCTACGCGTCCATGCCGACCTACCGCGGCGCCTCGCCCGACGGCTACAACACCTACCACGTGCTGACGGCCGCTGACCGGTCATGGCTGGTCCTCGCCCTGGACTGGCGTATCTCGGACAAGGGGCTGCGGTGGGCGCAGGGCGTCCTCGACGCGCACCCCACGCTGCCCGCCGTGCTCACCACCCATGACATCGCCTGGTCGGACGACGACGGCAAGGCGCAGCTGTCGGACAACGGCACCCGCCTGTGGGACGGGCTCGTCCGCGGCAACGACCAGATCTTCCTCGCGCTGGGCGGGCACTACTGGCCGCCGGGACGCACGGTCCTGCGCAACGACGCCGACAACGATGTCCACGTCCACATCACCAACTACCAGGACCGCTACTACGGTGGCGCCGGGATGATCCGCACGTACGGGTTCGACCTGGTCCGCGGTGTCGTCGACGTCGAGACCTTCTCGCCGTGGCTCCTCGCCCGTGACGCCGACGAGCGGTCGCCGCTGGAGGCCGAGACCATCGAACTGACCGGGCCCACCGACCGGTTCAGCCTGGACATCGACTTCGACGAGCGGTTCGCCGGCTTCGCCCCCGTGGCGGTGCCGAAGCCGCGCCCCGCCTCCGCGGTGATGCCGCGCGGCACGGTCGCGTACTGGCGCTTCGACGCGTCCGGGACGGCCGCGGGCGGAACGGCCGGCGAGCCGGTCGGGAACGGCGCCGTCGTCCGCGACCTGACCGGCAACGGGAACGACCTGACGGTGAGCCGGCTGGCCTCCAGCGGGTCCGAGGCCCTCACCTGGTCGCCCGACCACCACCCCGGTCAGCCGGCGCACGCCAGCCTCCGCTTCGACGGCGGCAAGAGCCCGGACCGCGGCGCGATCCTGACGACGGCCGGCCGAGCGGCCCTGAACAGTGAGAAGTTCACCCGCGGCTACACCATCGAGACCTTCGTCAGGCTGCCCGAACCCTTCGAGGGCGACCACGCCTGGATGGGCATCCTCAGCTGGGAGGGGCGCAACGGGGACGCGGGCAAGACGACGGGCTGGTCCCCGCTGGAACCCACCTGCAGCCTCAACCTGTCGCCCGAGCGGTTCCTCCAGTTCGTGGTCTATCCGGAGCGGCAGGACGCCGACCCCACGTCGTGGAGCCACGCGGTGCCCGTGGGCCGCTGGATGCACATCGCGCTCGTCAACGACGGGCGCCGCACGGTGATGTACGTGGACGGGTCGAAGATCGCCCGCAATCCCACGCAGCCGTCCACCGGCATCGCCACCCTCGGCAAGCCGTTCGTCCTCGGTGCCACGCAGTTCGACGAGAGCTTCGGGCAGGGCTTCTACGGCTGGATCGGCGACACCCGCATCGTGAACAGGGCGCTGCCGGTACGGGAGTTCCTCACGCCCTTCGACTGAGGCGCGGGAGCGGCCGCGGAGGTCCCGGAGGTCCGGGAGGGGCGCCGCAGGGGCGTCTCTCCCGTCGCCGTGGGGTGATCGACCACGGAATGTCTCCTTTGGGTACGACGAAGGTCACATTTACATATCGGACACTTCGCACTTCAATCTTCACGCGAGACACACATGTTGGCTAAGTTGGCGACAGGCCGTACGACTCCCTCCGGTGAACCTCGCCGGGTCGGGCGGCCTCCGCCGAATCCGGCAGGCCCGTACGGCAGCCGGAGCCGGAGGTCCCGTCGATCTTCAGGGTGAATCGGCCCGACTGCCCAGCGGGCAGCGGCCGTAGGGCATACCTTCCGGAACCGTCCGCCCGGACCCGACAGTCGACCCGGCAGGCGGAGCACGGAAGGAGTCGTCTCCATCGCGCCGGAACGAACGCCGCGCCCCGGAGGCACCAGCCTCCCGGGCATGTCCCGGTCCGCCCTCGTGAAGGCGGCCCCCGCTTCCGTGGACCCGTTCTCCTCCGCCGGCACCCCCGCACAGGGGGGCGACGAGCCGAGCCGCGAGGAGGTCCAGCAGCGGATCACCAACCTCTACGACCGGGTCGAGAACGCCACCGGGAACTTCAACGCGACCCGGGCGATGACGGCGGCGACCCGCACGGCCAAGCCGGCCTCCAGGGACGCGAACGGGGGCGGCGGCGGGGGAGGCCGCGGTGGCGGCGCAGCCGATGCGGCGGCCCCGCTCCCGGACGTCGCGAAGCAGTGGTTCGACGTGGGGCGAGCGCAGTTGGGCCCCGTCTTCCCGGCGGTCCTGCCGCCCGACCGGATGCCGGACCGCGGCTCGGCCGGGTCCCGGCCCGCCGACGCGGGCGGCCGGCCGAGCGGCCGCGACCGGGAGAGGCCGGCCGACAAGCCCGTACTGGAACTGACGGCGGGACCGTCCGCGGGAGGCGGCGCGGGACCTGCGGCGGAGTTGACCGCGCGGCCCGTGGCCGAGTTGACCGCGGGGCCCGCCACCGCGCTGCCGGCCGTGCCGGCGCAGCGCCGGGCGGCCGACCTGGCGGCCCTGCCGGGACCGGCCGCCGGACCGTCGCAGGCGACGCTGAGGACCTCCAAGCAGCGCAACCAGCGCAAGCTCGGACAGGCCCGTGAGCTGCTGGCCGGCCACCTCGCCAGGCGGAACGCACCGCCCGTCGCGGCGATCGAGGCCCGGCCGACGGAGACCCCGCAGACCCGGCCCACGGAGGCCGGGCCGATCGAGTCCCGGCCGGTCGAGAACGCCTGGCGCCCCGCCCCGGAGCAGGCCTACGCGCGGACCGTGACGGACTCCTGGCAGCAGCCGGTCATCGGCTACGGCACCCCGCTGTACACCGGCGGCACGCCGTACGCGGGTACGGACACGGGCGCGCTCACGGACCCGAGCGCGGGTATGCGCCCGGGTGTGGACATGTACCCCGGCACGCCCATGTATCCCGGCGCGGCCACGAGTGCCGCCGCCGACCAGAGCCTCGGCGGCGGCATGTACCTCGGCACGGACCAGTACGCGGGTACGGGCCAGTACGCCGGCACCACGGGCCGGTACGTCGACGTGAGCACCCCCATCGCCACCGGTGTCGCCCTCGACATGCAGGGCATGTCCGCCCCCAGGTACGCCGTGCCCGATCCCAGGTACGCGGTTCCCGGCCCCGGCCACACCGTGCCGGCCCCCGCTCCGGCGCCCGCGCCCGCGGTGGCCGTACCCGACCCCGGCTACGGCGGGCAGGGCGCCAGGGCCGCCGACTTCGCGCGCGCCCAGATCGGCAAGCCGTGCGTCTGGGGCGCCATGGGACCGGGCTCGTACGACTGCTCCAGCCTCACCCAGGCCGCGTGGAAGGCCGCGGGAGTCGCCCTCCCGCGTGCCGTCCACGAGCAGGCGACCGCCGGCGCGCTGGTCTCCGGCGCCGAGATCCGGCTCGGTGACCTGATCCTCTACAGCGGCCCCGTCGGGCACGTGGGCATCTACACGGGCAACGGCATGATGGTCCACGCGCCGAGCCCGGGGGCCGCCATCCGCGAGGAGTCGATCTACTGGGCGGGCGAGTCCGCGATCCACAGCGTGATACGCCCCGCCTGAGCCGTCCGCACGGCGGGCGGGGAGCTTGGGCCTAACTTCCCGCCCGTACCCGGCCGAGGAAGGCCGGGTGCCGGCCGAGACGGCGGACGTACCGCTCCAGGTTGAGGTACGGGGCCAGGGCGTCGGCCGTGCCGAGGTGGGTGAGCGCCACCCAGAGGTCCACGTCCGCGGCGCTGATCTCGGCGCCCAGCACATGAGGGTGCGCGGCCAGCTGATGGTCGAGCAGGGTCAGCGTCGCCGCCCGCGCGGGAGGCTGGGCGGCCGGTGTGACGTCCCGGGTGAGGAGTTCACGCAGGGCGTCGATCTCCGCGGCGAGGGCCGGCGGCCGCAGCACGGGCAGGCCGGCCGCCTCCGCCTCCCGGAGCCCGGAGAGGTCGGCCAGGTCGCGCAGGATGTCGGGCGTGTGGTTGCTGACGACGCGTCCGCTCCACCGGTCGCACAGCGCGGGCGCGGTGAGCGGCCCGTCGTAGTGGTGCCAGGTCGCCTCGTAGGCCCGGCGCAGCGCGGCGAAGGCGTCGGGTGTCTCGGCGGGGTGGGTCAGGACCGTCGTGGCGGTCGAGTGCTGAAGGCCCAGCAGGGCCAGGGTGATCGCGACCCGCTCCGAACGCTGACAGCCTTCGGACAGATACAGCTGATAGCGGTGCGGTGCCGGGTAGAAGCCGCCGGCGAGGCCGACGCCGATGCGACCGCGGAAGCGGTGCGGACGTACGGCGGGGCCGGGCACGGCCGCACCGCAGCCGGCCGCGGGGGTGACCGCCGTCCGTGCGGCGGCCGTCGCGAAGGTACCTGTGCTCGAACCGCGGGAAACTGTCTCGGGCATGGCTCTCCTGAGGGAATCGCGGAAGCCCTGGCAGCCTTGTGGGCACCAGTGGCGAAACGGGGTGACTGCGCTGTCGCTGTCGGCGTGCAGGTCCGGATCAGGCGGACATGCGGCGGACTAGTACGCGCTGGAGACGCGGAGCAGGTCGATGTGCAGTCGCCTCGTCAAGCCGTTCCTGGGCAATTCCCACCCGTCCACGGTCGGGGCTCGCACGAGGCGAGACCACGCTTGTCCCGCCGCTCCGGCGGAACCCGGTCGTCACCCGGGGCACCCCGTCGCGGTGGAAGGGTTGCCTGCCAGCGGGCCGGGGCCGATGAACCGCACGGACGGGGGAGGACCCCGCCCGACGGGCGCTGACAATCGTGACCGTCCCCGCAAGTGTCGGTGCGCTGAGTGAGGTCGTCAAGAAGCCCATACGACACGTCTCAACACGTGGGCAGACGAACAAGAACGGACGAACCGCCGGCCGGTGTGCGCCCGACCGTACCGGCCCTCGGACTCCTGTGAGAATTTTCCGACTGCCGGAAGAAACGGCACACCCGTACTGTTGTGTGCGTCGACGAGCAGACGCTGCCCGGCAACGGGACCGCACGGACGGAGGTGACGCACGTGGGACCACGCCCCGTGCCCTGCCTCCGCGTCCCGAAGCTCACACCGCGCCGCCGGGTGCGGCTGTACTCGCGGCCGCACATCGACCTGCTCCGCTTCGCCGGCGCGCTCTGTCGTCCCTGACCCGTACTCCACGCGGCTCCGCCCTCCTCCAGCGAGGGCCGGCTTTCTCCTACGGTCGATCAGGAAGGCACACCTCTCGTGTCCTCAACACCTGCTGCCCCGCCCTCTCCCGAGCCCGCCCCCTCCGCCGCCTCTTCTTCCGCCTTCCTGCACCTCGCCGTGGCGCTCGACGGCGCAGGCTGGCATCCCGCCGCCTGGCGTGAACCGGTGGCCCGCCCCCGTGACCTGCTCACTGCCGGCTACTGGACGGACCTCGTCACCGAGGCCGAACGCGGACTGCTCGACTTCGTGACCATCGAGGACGCCCTCGGTCTCCAGTCCTCGCGGTTCACCGAACCCGACGGGCGGACCGACCAGGTCCGCGGCCGCCTCGACGCCGTCCTCATCGCCGCCCGCGTCGCACCGCTGACCCGTCACATAGGGCTGCTGCCGACCGTGGTGACCCCCCATACGGAGCCCTTCCACATATCGAAGGCCATCGCCACCCTCGACTACGTGAGCTCCGGGCGCGCGGGCGTCCGGGTCCAGGCGTCGGTCCGCCGGAACGACGCCGCCCACTTCGGCCGCCGTACGTTCCCCTCGTTCCGCATCGAGGACCTGGACAGCCCCGAGGTGCGGGAGCTGACGATCGACCTCTTCGACGAGGCGGCCGACTACGTCGAAGCGGTCCGACGGCTGTGGGACAGCTGGGAGGACGACGCGGAGATCCGGGACGTCGCCACCGGCCGCTTCGTCGACCGGGACAAGCTGCACTACATCGACTTCGAGGGCAGGCACTTCAGCGTCAAGGGGCCCTCGATCACCCCCAGGCCCCCGCAGGGCCAGCCGCTGGTCGGCGCGCTCGCCCACGACTCCGTGACCGGTGCCCCGTACCGCCTGCTGGGCCGCTCCGCCGACCTCGGATTCGTCACCCCGCACGACGCGGCACAGGCCGAGGCGATCGTCGCCTCGGTGCGCGCCGAACAGGACGCGGCCGGGCGGGCGGGGGAGCCCCTGCACCTCTTCGGCGACCTGGTCGTCCTCCTCGACGAAGATCCGGCCGAGGCCGTGGCCCGCAAGGAGCGGCTCGACGCTCTCGCGGGCTACCCGTACACCAGCGACGCCCGTGTCTTCACCGGCACGCCGGCCCAACTGGCCGATCTGCTCCAGGAGTTGAGCCAGGCCGGACTGACCGGCTTCAGGCTGCGGCCCGCCGTCGCCGGCCACGACCTCCCGGCGATCACCCGGGGGCTGGTCCCCGAACTCCAGCGCCGTGGCGTCTTCCGGCACGCGTACGAGGCCGACACCCTGCGCGGGCTCCTCGGGCTCGAACGCCCGGCCAACCGCTACGCCGCCGCCGGAGCCGGAGTCCCTTCCGCCGACGCCGTCACCACCGCCTGAGCCGGAAGGACCCCGACCATGAGCAAGCCCGTCAAGCAGATCCACCTTGCGGCCCACTTCCCCGGCGTCAACAACACCACCGTGTGGAGCGACCCCGCGGCCGGCAGCCACATCGAGTTCAGCTCCTTCGCGCACTTCGCGCGCACCGCCGAACGCGCCAAGTTCGACTTCCTGTTCCTCGCGGAGGGTCTGCGCCTGCGCGAACAGGGCGGCAAGATCTACGACTTGGACGTCGTCGGACGGCCCGACACCTTCACCGTCCTGTCCGCGCTCGCCGCCGTCACCGAACGCCTCGGGCTGACCGGCACCATCAACTCCACCTTCAACGAGCCCTACGAGGTGGCGCGCCAGTTCGCGAGCCTCGACCACCTCTCCGACGGCCGCGCCGCCTGGAACGTCGTCACCTCCTGGGACGCCTTCACCGGCGAGAACTTCCGCCGCGGCGGCTTCCTCCCGCAGGAGGAGCGCTACTCCCGGGCCAAGGAGTTCCTGGCCACCGCGAACGAACTCTTCGACTCCTGGCACGGGGACGAGATCGTCGCCGACCAGGAGACGGGTACGTTCCTGCGCGACGCGAAGGCCGGCGCCTTCGTCCACCAGGGCCTGCACTTCGACATCGAGGGGCAGTTCAACGTCCCGCGCTCCCCGCAGGGCCGCCCGGTGATCTTCCAGGCGGGCGACTCCGAGGAGGGCCGCGAGTTCGCCGCCGCGAGCGCCGACGCGATCTTCAGCCGGTACGCCACCCTCGACGAGGGCCAGGCGTTCTACACGGACGTCAAGGGCCGCCTGGCCCGCCACGGCCGCACCCCCGACGAGCTGCTGATCCTGCCCGCCGCGACCTTCGTCCTCGGCGACACGGACGCCGAGGCCGAGGAACTGGCCCGCGAGGTACGCCGTCAGCAGGTCAGCGGGGCCACCGCGCTCAAGCACCTGGAGTTCGTCTGGAACCGCGACCTGTCCGCGTACGACCCGGACGGCCCGCTGCCCGACATCGACCCCGACCTCGGCGAGCACACCCTCGCCCGCGGCCGGGCCCAGGTCAGGATGTACCGCGACCCGCTGGCCACCGCCCGCGAGTGGCGGGAGCGCGCCGCGGCCAACAAGTGGTCCATCCGCGACCTGGTCATCGAGACGAGCAACCGCCAGGCCTTCGTGGGCTCCCCGGCGACGGTCGCGAACACCATCGACGCGTTCGTGCAGGCCGACGCCAGCGACGGGTTCATCCTCGTCCCGCACATCACCCCCGGCGGCCTCGACGTCTTCGCCGACACGGTCGTCCCGCTGCTCCAGGAGCGCGGCGTCTTCCGCACGGAGTACGAGGGCACGACCTTGCGCGACCACCTGGGACTGGTCCAGCCCTCCTCCCGGACCCGCTCGGACGGGGAGAACTCCACCGACGCCGCGGCGCGGGGCGAACGGGCCGCGTCATGAGGTTCCTGGCCATCACCCTGATCGTGCACGCGCCGGACCCGGTGACCGGAGTCCTCAAACCGACCGGCGACCGCTTCCGCGAAGTCCTCGACAACGCCGTACTGGCCGAGGAGTTGGGCTTCGACGGCTTCGGAGTGGGGGAGCGGCACGAGCGCCCCTTCATCTCCTCCTCGCCCCCCGTCGTCCTCAGCCACATCGCCGCCCTCACCTCCCGCATCCGCCTGTTCACGGCGGTGACCACACTCAGCCTCCTCGACCCGGTGCGCGCGTACGAGGACTACGCGACCCTGGACCACCTGTCCGGCGGCCGCCTCGAACTGATCATCGGCAAGGGCAACGGCGCCGCCCAGCGCGACCTGTTCCACGTCACCCCCGAGGACCAGTGGGACCGCAACGCCGAGAGCTACGAGGTGTTCCGCAAGCTCTGGCGACAGGACAAGGTGACCGCCGACACCCGCTTCCGCCCTGGCCTCGTCGACGCGGAGGTATGGCCCCGACCGCTCCAGCAGCCCATCCGCGTCTGGCACGGCAGCGCCACCAGCAAGGAGTCCGTCGACCTCGCCGCCCGCTACGGTGACCCGCTCTTCTCGGCGAACGTCTCCAATCCGATCGACCCGTACGCCGAGCTGATCGGCCATTACCGCGAACGCTGGGAGCACCACGGCCACGACCCGGCCCGTATCGCGGTGGGCGCCGGGACCGCCGGCTACTACGGGGCCCGTACGTCGCAGGAGGCGGTCAGCGCGTACCGGCCCGTCTTCGAAGGGCAGTTGGCGTTCCAGCGGCGGCTCGGTCTCCAGCCGGTGTTCGCCACCCTGGAGGACTTCGTGGAGCGCAGTTCGGCACTGATCGGCAGCCCGCAGCAGATCATCGAGAAGGTGCACCGCTACCACGAGCGGTTCGGCCACACGGTGCTGCATCTGCACGCGGACGCCGGTGGACTGACGGACACCCGGCACCGCGACTCGCTCGCCCTCTTCCAGTCGGACATCGCCCCGGTGCTGCGCCGTGAGATCCCCGACCCGCCGTTCCCCTGGGGCCCGGTGGAGGCCGGCCCGGTGCCGGCCGGACCCACGCCGTCGGTACCCGCCCCTGCCGCCGCCAGCCCCGTCTCCGCCGACCGCTGAGGAGCACCCCCACCCATGTCAGACATCCCTCTCGGCGTACTCGACCTCGTCCCGGTGTCGTCCGGCTCCACCGCCGCCGACGCCCTGCGCAACTCCATCGACCTGGCCCAGCAGAGCGAACGGTTCGGGTACGCGCGCTACTGGTTCGCCGAGCATCACCTGAACCCCGGGGTGGCCGGCACCTCACCGGCGGTCGTGCTCGCGCTCACCGCGTCCGCGACCTCGACGATCCGGCTCGGCTCCGGAGCCGTACAACTGGGCCACCGCACCGCCCTGTCCACGGTGGAGGAGTTCGGGCTGATCGACGCGCTGCATCCCGGGCGCCTCGACCTGGGCCTTGGGCGTTCCGGCGGCCGTCCGCCCGGCGGGCCCGTGGCCCCGCTGCCGGACGCGACGCCGGTGGTGGACGGGCGTGCCCCCAGTGGTCTGCTCATCCCGCCGAAGTTCTCCTTCGCGCACCTGCTCGGCTCACCGCGGGTCGCGCTGCAACTGGAGCTGCTCAAGCAGCCGAAGGCCGAGTCGCAGGAGTACGGCGAGCAGATCGACGACATCCTCGCGCTGCTGGCCGGCACCTACCGGTCGGCGGACGGCATCGAGGCCCATGTGGTCCCGGGGGAGGGCGCCGACCTCCAGGTGTGGATCCTGGGCAGCAGCGGTGGCGAGAGCGCCGAGGTGGCGGGCCGGGGCGGCCTGCGGTTCGCGGCGAACTACCACGTCAGCCCGGGGACCGTGCTGGAGGCGGTCGACGCGTACCGGGCGGCGTTCCGGCCCTCCGACGTCCTCGACAAGCCGTATGTGAGCGTCTCGGCCGACGTGGTGGTCGCCGAGGACGACGAGAGCGCCCGTGAGCTGGCCGCGGGCTACGGCCCGTGGGTCCGCAGCATCCGCACGGCCGAGGGCGCGATCCAGTTCCCCACTCCCGAGGAGGCCCGCGCCCATGTCTGGACCGACGCGGACCGGGAGCTGGTCCAGGACCGTCTCGACACCCAGTTCGTCGGCTCCCCGAGCCGGGTCGCCGGTCAGCTGGAACAGCTCCAGGCGGCCACCGGGGCCGACGAACTGCTGATCACCACCATCACCCACGGCCACGCCGACCGGGTCCGTTCGTACGAGCTGCTGGCGCGGGAGTGGCGACGGCGGTGAACGGCGGGCTCGGGCTCGTCCGCGGTGGGGCTTCCCGCTCCCCGCGGGCGCTGCCCGTGGGCCGGGCTCAGCCGAGGCCCACGTAGTCCTGCAGCGCCTGTGAGCGGGAGGGGTGGCGCAGCTTCGACATCGTCTTGGACTCGATCTGGCGGATGCGCTCACGGGTGACCCCGTACACCTGGCCGATCTCCTCCAGGGTCTTGGCCTGGCCGTCCAGGAGCCCGTACCGCAGGGTGATGATGCCTGCCTCGCGCGGGGTCATGTGGGAGAGGACGGTCTGGATGGTGTCCCGCAGGAGCCGGAACGACACCGCGTCGAACGGCGAGACGCTTTCGCTGTCCTCGATCACGTCACCGAGTTCGGTGCCGCCGTCCTCACCCAGGGGCATATGCAGGGAGACCGGTTCTTTGATGTATCCGTCGAGTTCCACGATCTTCGAGACGGGGAGATCCAGTTTTTCCGCGATCAGCTCCACGCTGGGCTCGACGCCCAGTTCCTGAAGCAATTCCCGACGCAGTCTGGCCACTTTGTTGATCGCTTCCACGGCGTGGACCGGAATGCGGATGGTGCGGCTCTGATCGGCCAGGGCCCGTGAAATCGCCTGCCGGATCCACCAGGTCGCGTAGGTCGAGAACTTGAATCCCTTGACGTAGTCGAACTTCTCGACCGCCCGGATCAGGCCCGTGTTGCCCTCCTGGATCAGGTCCAGGAAGTTCAGCCCGCGCCGGGTGTAGCGCTTGGCTATGGAGACGACGAGGCGCAGGTTCGCCTCGGTGAGGTGGGACTTCGCCCGGAGGCCGTCCTGGGCGAGCAGCTCCAGCTCCTGCCGGAACACCGGGTCGAGACCGGGATCTTCTTCGAGCTTGCGCCGGGCGAACAGACCGGCCTCGATCCGCCGGGCGAGGTCGACCTCCTGCGCGGCGGTCAGCAGGCGGACCCGGCTGATCACCTTCAGGTAGTCCCGCACCTGGTCGACCGTGGCACCGTCGGAGGCGAGCTGGGGTTCAGGGCCGTCGGACTCGTCGTCCTCGGACAGCGGAAGGGCCTGCTGCTCCTTGGGGTCTGTCTCCATCGCGCTCAGCATCTCTTCCCGGGCCTCAGTCCCCGCGCACACTCAAGCAATGTCAACCAGGACCTCTGGGCCCTCGGAAATCCCGCATTCTCGTCATTCCTCTTTCCGCTCATAAAGGTACACCCGCCCGAGGCGTCGGTGAGGGCCCGGAAATATCGCAAAATTCTGGGTGAGATGCGTCACGTGTTACGCGTGGTTGATTTTCGACGCTTTCTGTGAACCCACGGCGACACCCTGAGCGGGCCCGCCGACAGGGGCGCGGGGAACTGCGCGCTCAGCCCAGGACGGCGGTCACCCGACACACGTCCTCGACCACCTCCACCCCCCCCACGGGCGCGGGGACCATCGGATCGGCCCGGTCAGGACAGGGGCGCGACGACCCGGAGGGCCCGGGGGACGACGTCCAGCGTGTACCGCGTGGCGTCGTCGCGAGGGGCGGCCGCCAGGTCACCGTCGTACTCGAAGAGCAGCGAGCGGCCGTCGGTGCGCTCCAGGACGACCCGGCGGCCCCGGGCGTAGACGACCCCCTCGCGCCCCACGTGCCGCCCGTCGCGGGCCAGTTCGAGCAGCTCGGAGGTGGGCAGCGCGGTGCCCGCCACGCAGACGTCGAGGAGGCCGTCGTCCAGGACCGAGCGGGGGCAGGCCAGGAAACGGCCGGCCCGATAGCGGCCGCCGCCCACGTTGGCGCAGACCGTGTCGCCGCGGTGGACCTCGACACCGTCCACGGTCACCCGGCCGGGATAGGGCGGGAAGCCACCGAGGAGGGCGTCGGCCAGGGCTTCCTCGTAGCGGTCGCGGCCCTGGGCCGTGGCGCCCTCGCCGGGCAGCAGGGTCCGGGCCGCGAGGCCGGTCGAGGCACCCAGCAGCGCGGTGCCACCGGTCTCCGCCACCCGGATCAGGTCCACGTGGCGTACGCGGGCGGTGGTGAGGGCGGCTTCCAGGGCCGACTGCCAAGGCCGGTCCGACCAGAGATCCCGGTAGAGGGAGTTGCCGCTGCCGCCCGGCAGGACCAGCAGAGCCGGGTGCTCCGGGGCGCCCGCCAGGCCCGTCATCAGCTCGTGCGCGGTGCCGTCGCCGCCCAGCGACACCAGCACGTCGGGGCCACCGGCTCCGGCGGCCGTCCGGGCCAGCTCACGGGCGTGATCCGGGTGCCGCGTCAGGACCAGGTCGACGGCGGGACCGGCCGCCCGGACCAGCCGCAGGGCCGCCGCGGCCATCTCGGCGGAGTACGACCCGGCTGCCGGATTGGCCACCAGCAGCACGGACTTGGGGGTGAACCCCGACGACGGGCCGGTGTACGACGGTTCAGGGCTCATCGGCGGACTCCTCCGCGATCGACGGCGATGCTGTGCGGAGAGGGCAGGATTCGAACCTGCGCGGGCTTGCACCCGAACCGGCTGACGCCGGAACCCCGTTGGGCCGCTACGGGCACCTCTCCCGGTGGGACGAAGAAGACGACTCCGATACTGCCGCGGTCCGCTGAGACGCGGCGGAGACGTCGCTTAGATGTCGCTCAGATGCCGCTGAGACGAGGGCGAACCAGTGCCTGAACCGGTGGTTGAGCTGTTGGTTGAGCCGTTGGTGAACTGGATCTGAGATCCGTGACCCGCCCGCGGTCAGGGGGCGGCGGCGGGCGGCGCGTCCGCGGTGGTGGGCGGGCCGCCCAGACCCCGGTGGGTCAGCTCCCGTACCGCCGTCACGATCGCCTCCGGGTCGATGTCCTCGCCGCGGCTGATCATGTCGTCCAGCAGACCGTCCGCCGCGTAGAACAGCATCCTGCACACCAGCCGCGGATCGCAGGCATGGAACGCCCCGGCCCGCGCGCCTCGTTCGACGAAGTCACCGACCAGGTCCACCACCTTCCGGTTCGAACTCCGGCACAGTTCTAGGGCCTTGGCGTTCGCCGACCCGTAGACGATCCGGTGCAGCGCCGCGTTCTCCACGGCGTGCTCCACGAGCGCCCGGCCCAGCCGGTCCAGGGTCGGCCACCAGTCCTCGCTCTCCTCCAGACGCGCCCGGGTGGCCTGCAGGAACCCGTCGACGTACTCCTCCCACATCGCGCCCAGCAGATGGTCCTTGGAGTCGAAGTACAGATAGAAGGTGCCCTTGGCGACCTCACCGGCCTCCGCCAGTTCGGCGATCGTCGCCGCGGCGAAGCCCTTCTCGCGGAAGACCTCGGCCGCGCCGCGCACGAGAGCGGCCCTGCGGTCCTCGGGGCTCCTGGTGACCCGTTTGCGTCGGGTGGCTGCCGGTGCCATCGGTTCGCCCTCTCTGTGCGGGACCTCTGCGCGGGATCTCTACCCGGGACTTCTGTACGGGACCTCTGCCCGGGACTTCTGTACGGGAGCCGACTGACCGCCGGTCACTGCCCGTTGACTGACTGACCGTCGGTCATTACCTTCTCACGCAAGACCCGCTCCGGCCCCTCACGGTGAGGACCCGCAATGAGCGACGCGACCCGCGCGACCGGTGCGCGGACCACGGACCACTCGAAGGGCCTGCTCCTGTCCTTCGTCTGCTTCGGCGTGTTCATGGTCTACCTCGACGCCACCATCGTGAACGTGGCGCTGCCCGACATCCAGCGCGACCTCGACGCCGACCTGACCGGACTCCAGTGGGTGGTCGACGCGTACGCCCTCGCGTTCGCCTGTCTGCTGCTCACCTCGGGCACCGTCGGCGACATCCTCGGACGCAAGCGGCTGTTCCTCGGCGGCCTCGTCGGCTTCACCCTCAGCTCGGTGCTGTGCGCGCTGGCCGGCTCGACGGGGGTCCTGCTGGCCGGCCGGGCGCTGCAGGGTGTCTGCGGATCCGTCATGATCCCGGTCTCGCTCGCGCTGGTGTCGGCGACGTACACCGAGCCGGCCGCCCGCGCGAAGGCCATCGGCGTCTGGGCCGGAATCGGTGGACTCGCCCTGTCCGCGGGGCCGTTGGTCGGCGGGCTGCTCGTCGACGGCGTCGGCTGGCAGAGCATCTTCTGGGTCAACGTGCCCATCGGTGTGCTCGCCGCCGCCGTACTGGCCCGGCTGCTGACCGAGAACCGCGGACCGCGCGCCCGGCGTCTGGACATCGTGGGACAGCTGCTGTTCGTCGTCGCGATCGCCTCACTGGCGTACGCGCTCATCGAGGGCAACACCGAGGGCTGGGCCTCCGCGCTCATCGTCGGCGCGTTCGCCGCGTCCGGGGCGGCTCTCGTGGCGTTCGTGGTGTGGGAGCTGCGGCAGCCCGCGCCGATGCTGCCGCTGAAACTGTTCCGCGAACCCGTCGTCGCGGTCGCGGGAGCGGTCAACTTCCTCAGCCTCTTCGGCCTGTTCGCGGCGATCTTCCTGCTGACCCTCCAACTGCAGAGCGTGCAGGGGCTGAGCAGTGTCGAGACAGGCGTACGGTTCCTCGCGTTGACCGTGCCCATCATGGTCGCCTCGTTCGCGGCGAGCGTCGTCGCGGCCAGGACCGGGCCACGCGCGCCCATCGTGGCCGGTTCGCTCCTCTCGGCCGGCGGTCTGTACGGGCTCACGGCGCTCGACGCGGGCAGCGGCTTCGCCGGTTACTGGTGGGCCCTGACCCTGCTCGGCGCCGGAGTCTCCTTCGTCGGCGCGCCCGCGACCGTCGCCCTGCTCGGCGCCGTACCGCCCGAGCAGGCCGGCACGGCGTCCGGCATCTCCAACACGTTCCGGCAGGTCGGTGCCGTCTTCGGGGTGGCCCTCGCGGGGGCGCTGCTGCTGCGCCACCTGCGGGACGCGCTACCCGGAGCGCTGGCACGGGCGCCCCTGCCGCAGGACGCCCGCGACAGCGCGTACACCCTGCTCAGTGACGGTGACCTGTCGCGCATCGACAGCCTGCCGCCCGGACTGCGACGGCCGGTCCTGGACGCGGTGGGGCCCGTCTTCGTCGACGGCGTCCATCTGGTGATGCAGCTCGCGGCAGCCTGCACGCTCGTCGGCGGGCTCTGCGCCCTGGTGCTTCTCGGACGTGGCGCGGGACGGACCGCCGTCGGCGCCCCCGCCGCGTCCGAGTCCGACGAGTCCGACGAGTCCGCCGGGACGACGGCGGGCAGTACCCGGTGATCCGCCCGGCGAGTGAACTCCCCGGAGCCCGCACCCTGCTGGGCCGGCTCGCCGACTGGGCGAGCGACCTGGAACTCGACGATGCGCCCGACCGGGTCGTCGCCCACCTCAGGAGTCAGCTCCTCAGCCAACTGGCCGCCGCCCGCACCGGTTACGCGCACCCGCTCGGCAGGCGGATCGCCCGGGGGTACGGCGGTCCGCTCCAGCCCGACCCGGCGCGCGCGGCCGTCTCCCTGGCGATGGCCGCGATCTGCCTGGACCACGACGACACGGCGTACGCGGGACACCTCTCGCACTCCTGCGTCACCGTGCCCCTGGTGTACGCCCGGCAACTGCGGCTCGACGGACGGCGGTTGCTCACCGCGATCCTGGCCGCCGACGAGAGCGCGGCGCGGGTCACGGCCGCCGCGACGCTGGGTCCCTTCCGAGGGCAGGCCGCCGCGCACACCCACCTCGTCGGCTCGGTCGCGGGCCGGCTGCGGGCCGTCGACGCCACCGCCGGAACCTGGGTGAACGGGCTCGGCCTCGCCTTCTCCGTACCGCCGTGGACCCTCACGCCCGGCTTCCTGGCCACCGACGCCAAGGGGTTCGCCGGGGCGGCGCCGATCCAGACCGGCCTCGCCGCCTGCGACGGGGCCCTGGCCGGACTGCGCGGACCCGCGGACGTACTGGAACACCCGGACGGCTTCCTGCGGCGGTACGCGGACGTGCCGCTGCCCGAGGAAGCGGTGGCCGGACTCGGCACGCTGTGGCACACGGAGACGCTCTCGTACAAGGTGCACCCGGGCAGCGCCTACCTCGGTGCCGCCGTCGACTGCGCGGTGGAACTGCACACGGCCGGCGCCGCCCCCGAGGACATCGCGGAGGTCGTCGTCGAAGGGTCCCTCCTCACCGGCGGACTCGACAGGGCCCTGTCTGCCCGGCGCATCGGCCCGGACTCCAGCGTCGCAGCGCTGAACTTCTCGCTGCCGTACAACGTGGCCACCGCCCTGCTCACCGGCGCCCTCGAACCCGCCGACCTGATGCCGCCCGCGGTCGAACGCCGCGAACGCTGGGACCTCGCGGCGAAGGTACGCACCGTCCACGACCCGGAGTTCAGCCGTGCCGCGCTCCTGGCGACCGCGCCCCTGGGGCAGGCCCTGCGGCGGGCGGGTGAACGCGCCGAGGCCTGGGTGCGCGCGGCCGACGGGCGGGCCGCCGACACGCTGCCCCCGTCCTGGCTGGCCCCCGAGACGGACTTCCGCTTCGCGACCAAGCGGCTGGGCGCGCGCGTGACGGTACGGCTGCACGACGGACGCGAGCTGTCCGTCGCCCGCGCGCAGGCCGTCGGAGCCGTCGGGTCCGTCGGCAGCGGGGACCACGCGGCACTGGCCCGCGAGAAGTTCCTGCGAAGCGGCGGAGATCCCGAAGTCCCGGACCTGGTCGCCGAGTTGGCCGACCTCGACGCGGACGGGGTCGAAAGGCTGATCTCCCTTGCGCTGTCCGGAGCGGCGGACGAGTCGCAGGAGGAGATCCGGGGCGAGCGACGGCGCCCCCGACGGAGTCGGCGGACCGCCCCGGTGGACACCCGTGCGTTGGAGGGGGCGTACGGGCGTCTGCTGACGGCCGCCGACTCCGTCCCTGATCGACAGCTCGCCGAACTGGCGCTGAAGAGTGATCTGTTGGCGAGAATCGGGGCCGGTGCCTCTGTAGGGGTGGGCTCGGGTGAGCCACCGGAGGTGGACGGGGCGGCGGTCGACGCGCTCCTCGCCTCGGTGCGGCGCGACGTGCTCGTCGACCTGGTCCGCCGGAACGCCGCCCATCTGCTCGGTGTGCTGGACAGGCTGCCCGCCGGCGACGAAGGCGCCTGGTCGCGGCTGGTCGAGGAACTCCGCGGCGATGTCGGGCGGGCGGAGAAGACCCGTGCGGACGGCGACGATCCATGACGGACCACACCGACACCGACACTCCGCCCCGGACTCCCTCGACGGAGGACGACGACCCGCACTGCCTACGCCCCGGCGAGGCCGCCGCCGTCCTCGCGGACGCGCCCTGGCGCCGGGTCGTGATCCTGGGGGAGCACGAGTCGCGTCTCGCGCGGTCGGCCGTCGTGCCCGGCTACCGTCCGGTGAGCTGGAGCGACCGGGTGGCCGCCGCGCTCCGGGCGGCACATCCCGGCCTGGCCTGCCGCACCGCGCGCGGCCGCAGGGATCTGTCGCTGTTCGAGGTGCGCTCGCGTCAGGTGCTGGACGCCCTCGTCTTCGGTGGCGACCTCGCGCTGATCCCGGGCGGCGGCCGCGAGTTGCTGGATCCGACGCTCGACCCCGACTCCGTGGAGGTCGAACTCACCCGGATCCTGGACTCCTTGAGGAGCGCCACCTACCGCGACGCCCTGGTGGTCAGCCCTTTCGACCTGTCGTGGTCGCGCGGAGTGCAGGCCGAGCGGCGAGCGGCTCTGCGCGACCGTCAACTCCGGCTGGTCCGCCGGGTGATGCTGGTGACGCTCCATCATGGAGCAATGCACGTCGACCTGATGCGGCACCAGCAAGGGCTCGAACCGCGGTCCCTGTGGGTGCCGGGGGCGGGCGGGCTCAGCAGCAAGGGGCACGCGGTGGCCGCCGCCGCCGTGGTACGTGCCCTCGCGCGAGGTGTGTCCCAGACGGCGCCGTAGCAGGTCAGGCCGCCTCCGGCAGGCCCATGTACGCGAGCCGCCGGTTCTGCATGTCCTCGGACCACCGCGACGCCGTGCCCACCCGCTCCTCGACGGACGTGTCCACCAGCCGTCGTCCGGGCCAGATCTCGTAGTCGCCGACCAGCCCGGCGTGCTTGTCGAGCCCCTCCTGGAACAGGGCCTCACGGCGCAGCACCATGTCGGTGACGGGCAGGTCGCGCCACAACGTCCGTCCCCGCACGATGAGATCGAGGATCCTGGGCCGGTCCTCGGGATGGGCGAGGAGGTGCTCGCGGGCGACCGAGCTGCCGACGGTGAGATGCCGTATCTCGTCGATGCCCGCGCCCCGCTCGATGTCCGCGGCCGCCGGGTCGAAGATCCGCCACTTGCGTTCGCTCAGTTCGGCGGACGGGGCCAGCACGCCCTCGACGAGGATCGTCAGTACGACCACCCCGCCGATGAAGTCGCCCTCGTCGCGCAGGACCCGCAGACCCAGTTCCTCCAGCGGGTCGAGGACCGCGGCCCCCTCGGCCCCGGCGAGCCGCTCGACGCCGGCCGCGAGGTCGTCGACCCCCAGCGCGGTGAGATGGCGCCGGAACACCATGGAGTGCCGTGCCTCGTCGAGCAGTTGGGTGGCGTAGAACTCCATCGTCTCCAGGGAGGGCGCCAGCGCGACCAGATACGAGATGGCCCGGGTGGCCTTCTCCTCGGCGACGGAGCGGAAGGCCAGCTCCTGGGTGAGCGCGTCGTTCAGCGGCCCCGGCTCACGGGTGACGTCGAGGGGACGTACGTCCGGCGCGTGGCCCAGCACCTGGCCGCGCAGGGTGCCCTGGGGGACCGAGCGCAGCCAGTACCTCAGATCACAGGCGGCGGCGGTCAGCTCCAGGTTCGTCGCGCCCTCGACGAGCGAGGGGGCGTTCTCCCAGTCGGCCTCGGCCGGAATGTCGGTCATGCTCTGCTCCTGTCGGCAGGATGTTCTGGGCGTTCTGGATGTTCTGGACGTTCAGGTCAGGCGGACGTCAGGTCGGAAGGGTGCTCAGCAGGGGTGATCCGGTGCCGGCCCGTGAGGTCAGGACTCGCGCCAGCACCAGTTCGTGGTCGCCGACCGGGACGCTCCGCTCGTCCCGGCACTCCAGCCAGCCCACCGCGTCGCACAGCAGCGGGGCACCGCAGGCGGAACGGCCGTCCCACAGACCGGTGCCACCCGGCAGGTCCCAGCCGTCGGCCCGGTCGGAGCGGGCGAACCGCCGTGCCAGTGGGGCCTGTCGGTCGGACAGCGCGTTGGCCGCGAAGTGGCCCGAGCCGAGCAGTGCCGCCAGCCCTCTGCTGCCCCGGCGCAGCGCGACGGAGACCATGGGCGGGCGCAGTGCGGCGAGGCACAGGGTGCTGACCGTGACCCCGTGGGCGCGCCGGGCCGGGCCGCACGTCAGCACGGCCACCCCGGACACGGACCGCCACACCGCCGTGTGCTCGCCCAGGAGTCCTGTACCGGTGCCCATGCCCATGCCCATGCCCATGCCAGTGCCAGTGCCAGTGCCAGTACCCGTGCTCGTCATGTCGTCCTCGCGTCGACCCGGTCGACGGACCGACGCGCGCGGCCGGCCGCGTCCGCCGCTACCACCGGCCGCGCGGTGAACTCGGCCCGGAACCGCTCGTACGCCGGATGTGTCGCCGGTTCGAAGCGCAGGCCGAACGGCTTCAGGAAGTTCCCGAACAGCGCCCGGTCGCCGAAGAGATGGATCGGCAGCGCCAGCAGCGCCCACTCCGCGCCGAACAGCCAGATCCAGGCCAGCGCCACAAGGCCCTGGGTGACGAGGCTGTGCATCACGTTGTAGAGGACGTAGTAGGTACGCGGGATCCGCCCGCCCCCGGCCCGCCGGTGGGCGATCGCGCCCGGCAGATAGCCGATCAGGTCGATGTATCCGAAGAGCGCGAGCGCCGGCAGCCAGCGGACCTCGTCCAGGTGGGTGAGGAACAGGACGGTGGCCACGACGAGACCGAGCGCGTACTCCAGGCGGATCAGCCGGTAGGTGACGGGTGTCTCGAAGAGGTTGTGCGCGTCCATCAGGCGGCCACCGCCCTGTCGTGTCCGCTCGTCCCGTCGGGATCGACCACCGTCGCGTCCGCGAAGAGGCCCGTCAGGACGGCCGCAATGGTCTCCTTGAGCACCCGCTCGGCCACCGGGTCGAGAATCCCCGCCAGGCTGGGGATCCCGAAGTCGAACTCGGCGGCGAACTCGATCAGGCACCCGGCGCCCACCCGCACCCGCCAGGTTCCGGTGAACTCCTCGAAGTCGCCGTGCAGTTGGCGGAAGGCGATGGTCAGCCGCTCCTCGTCGAACCGGTCGGCCTCGGTCCAGCGCAGGATGCCGTTGCGGAAGTACACCTCCCAGTCGCTGTGCTCCTCGCCGTCCTCGCCGTCCGTGCCCGCCCGGACCGTCACCGCCCGTACGACGGGCGTCAGTTCGGGATAGCGGGCGAAGTCCCGGATGCGGCGGTACGCCTCGTCGGGGCCGACGCCCCCGGTCCGTACCGTCAGTTGTGCGCTTCGCATGTCGTCGTGTCACCTTCCGTAGCGGGCCGACTGCGCGCGGCAGGCCCGGTCGAGCGCCTCGTAAAGGAAGTCCAGGTCGCCCCGGGTCAGCACCGCGGGCGGCGTCAGCCGCAGCACCAGATGCGAGTTGAGCGAGTGGTTCGCGACGACCCCGTGCTGGATCAGCTCGATGAGCAGATCGCCGGCGGGACCCGGCTCGGCGAACTCGATGCCCAGCAGCAGGCCCCGCCCGCGCACCTCGCGCACGGCGCTCCCGTAGTGGGTCCGGACGATGCGCCTCAGGACGCTCAGGATCTCGTCGCCCAACACCCGGGCGCGGTCGACGAGATCCTCCTCCTGGATCGCCGCGAGGGCGCCACGCGCGGCCGCCATCGCCAGCGGCGCGCCGGAGAACGTCGAGGTGTGCAGATACGGGTCACGGTCGAGCACCGAGAACGCCTCGGGTGTCGACAGCACGGCCGACACGGGGACGACCCCGCCGCTGAGCCCCTTGCCGACGAGCAGCAGATCGGGGCGGACGTCCTCGGCGTCGGCTCCCCACCAGCTGCCCAGCCGGCCCATCCCGGTCTGGATCTCGTCGAGCACGAGCAGCGCCCCGTGCTCCCGGCACAGCCGCCGCACCTCCCGCAGATAGCCGGGCGGCGGGATGACCACCCCGGCCTCGCCCTGCACCGGCTCGACGAACACGCACGCCTCGCCGGGCGCCGCCGCCAGCGTCCGGGCGAGGGAGGCGGTGTCCCCGTACGGCACATGGGTGGTGTCGGGGAGCAGCGGCCGGAACGGGTTCTGGAAGACGTCCTTGCCGGTGAGGCTCAGCGCTCCCATGGTCTTGCCGTGGTAGCAGGACTCCATCGCGATCAGCCGGGTCCTGCCCTGGGTACGGGCCACCTTGATCGCGGTCTCCACGGCCTCCGCTCCGGAGCCCGCGAAGTGCACACGCTCCAGGCCCGGCGGCGCCACGGAGACGAGCGCGTCCGCGGCGAGGGCGGCCTGCGGCTCCAGGAAGAGCCGGGTCGCCACCGGGTGGGAGTGGAGCTGCTCGGTCACGTACCGCAGGACGGTGGGATGCCGGGCACCGGTCAGGAAGACGCCGTAGCCACCGCAGTTGAGGAACCGGCCGCCGTCGTCCGTGGTGACCCAGGCCCCCTCCGAGGCGACCTCGATGTGGCCGCCGAACATCTCGCCGAGGGTGGCCCGGCCCTTGCTCAGCCGGGAGCGGTACAGCCGGCCGAGGTCCTCCCGTGCGGTCGTCGCGGGTGTGACCGTCATGACGGCCTCCCTCCTCACGCGAGCCGTAGCGGACTGCCCGCCACGTGCTCCAGATAGGGGGCGGCGAAGCTCGCCCGGGACGGCGGATGAAAGGCCAGACCGTGCGAGACCGCGGCGAGGTACGCGACCTCGGACGAGGCGATGAAGGCCGTCCCGCCGAGCAGCTCCGTCGCACGCCGCACCGCCTCGCCCAGCGCGTCCTGCGTCGCGTACCGCGCCACGAGCGCCTTGGCCAGGGCCTCGTCGTCGTTCTCGCCGTCGCGCAGCATCCGGGCGACGCCCTCCAGGAGCAGGTTCGCCGTCTCCAGCCGGGTCACGAGGTCGGCGCGGTCCGACGTGCCGCCCCGCTCCCGTACGAGTGCGCGCTCGACCAGCGCGGAGGCGGCGCCCACGTAGGCGGCGGAGATGAGCAGTTCGAACCAGAGGAAGCCGACCGTCTGCAGTTCGTCGAGCCGGCCGGGCTCGGCGGCGCCGGTCCGCATGAGCAGCTGCTCGTCCACGAAGACGTCGGTCAGCCGTACCTCGTCGCTCTCCGCCCCGGCCAGCGCCCAGCTCCGCCAGAAGGGGTGCACGGTGACACCCTCGGTGTGCCGGGGCAGGAGCAGCACGGCGAGCTCGGTGCCGTCGGGACCGTCCTCGGTGGGCAGGGCCACGCTCGCGGTCAGCAGGTCCATCGACGCGGACAGGCTGCACGGCTTCTTGCTGCCGTCGACGCGATAGCCGCCGTCGACCGGCCGCGCCCGGACCGTCGGGGCGAGGATGCCCTGGCCCGGCCGTCCCTCGGCGAATCCGGAGGCCACCAACAGGCCCTGTTCCGCGATGCCTTCGAGCAGCGCCCACTCCATGCCGGAGCGTCGCACGCTGTCGGCGAGGGTGAAGAGGGTGGCCACCGAGAAGTGGTGCATGGTGGTGGCGACCGCCAGGGACGGCGAGTGGGCCCCGACCGCGCGGACGACCGCGAGGGCCTGGAGGGGGTCGGCCCCGCCGCCGTGGTAGTTCCTGGGTATCACCAGCCCGGGGCCCCCGCAGGCCCGGAAGTGGTCGAGCGCGGGACTGCCCGGAGCCTCCAGCTCGGCCAGGGGAATGTCGTCGAGCTTGTCGAGCAGGCCGGGGAGAAATGCCTCGCAGGTCTCCCGGGCATGGTCCATCGAACGCATGGGTTCCTCGAACTCCTGGATGTCTGACAACTGGCTTACGGCGGCGCTACGTTGATCTCGGGCGTCAGCGTCGGACGTCGTCGGACGCCGGTCAGGCCGCGGGACGGTGCCCGGTGCCGAAGACCGCGTCCCGGGGACGGATCCCGCCCGGTGACACGCTGACTCCCTGGACGTGGGTGGTGCGCAGGATCGGGTAGTTGGCCTCGCCGAACACCCCGCCCGTCAGCCCCGTGCCGCCGTGCGAGGGCAGATAGGGTAGGAACCCGATGTGCGAGTCGTTGACCTTGAGCAGGCCGCCCTCGGTCACCCGGTCGACGAAGCGGTCCACCACCTCGCGGTCGGCGGCCCACAGCGAGTTGCGCAGTCCGTATCCGGTGGTGTTCACGAAGTCGATGAACGTGTCCAACAGCCGTGCGTCGTCGTCCGGTTCGGCCACGATCACGGGCAGCAGCGGGAAGAACGTCTCCTGACTGACGGCCGTCATCCGCCGGGCGTCGGCCAGACCGCGGACGAGGACGACGGTCGGCTCCAGGAAGATGCCCGCGGGGTCGCGCGTACCGTCGACGAGCATGGCGTGCCCGCCGCAGACCAGTTCGGCGCCCTGCAGCAGGGCGTCGTCCAGACAGGCGAAGAACTTCTCGTTGCGCAGCACCGGTGTGAGCAGTACGTTCTCGTCACCCGCGGGGCCCGGCCGCACCAGGCGGGTCTGGCGGACCAGTTCGGCCAGCAGCGGCTCGGCGATCTCCGGATGGACGACGACCTGGTTGGGGATCATGCACAACTGGCCCGAGCCGAAGAACCCCTCGGTCAGCGCCTCGGCGGCCAGCTCGACGTCGGCGTCCTTCCAGACGGTCACCACGTCGTTGCCGGCCAGTTCCAGGATCGGCTTCTTGCCGGCGGCCACACACCGGTCCTGGAAGCGGAGGCCCGCCTCGCTGCTGCCGAAGTACATGATGTCGTCGACCAGCGGGCTCTCCAGCCAGGCCGCGAGCAGGGGCGCGGGGTCGCCGCAGAGCGCCCCGAGGGTGCCGGGGGGAGCCCCGACCTCGTCCAGCACCGGTGCCACCAGCTCCCGCAGCGCGTACATCACTCCCAAGGGGCCGCTCCTCGGGGCGCGTACGACCAGGGCGTTGCCCGCGAAGATCGCGTGCACCCCCAGCAGGGCGCTGGCCATCGGGGCGTTCTGCGGCGGGTTCAGACAGACCACACCGTCGGGCCTGCGGCGCACGGAGATCTCCCGTACGCCGTGCCGGAACTCCTGGTGCAGCTGCGCGTGGTAGAAGCCGACGGACTCGGGACCCCAGCACTCCAGCATCCCGGAGACCTGCCAGCGGGCGAGCACCCTGGGGTGGCCCTCCTGGACCAGGATCTCCTCGATCTCGTCGGCGCGTTCGGCGATCCGGCGGTGCAGCAGTGCGCACACCTGGTCGAGCCGGACCTCCAGCGGGACGGCGGCCCACTCGACGGCGGCCTCGGCGGCGGCCGCCAGGGCCTGGCGCACCTCGTCGGGACCGGCCTTGGCGACCCGGGCGACGATGGAGGGCGGCAACTCCCCGTCGGGTACCTGGCCGCGTTCGAGGCGCCGTTTGAGCGTCAGGTTGGCGAAGGCGTCGTCGAGGAGCGCGGCCGCGTCGACGACGTACACCCAGTCGTCCCCGGTGACACTGCGTCCCCCGATGTACGAGCCGTAGCTCCGCGCGCCGGGACCCAGCCGCACCTCTTTCCCCTCACCTCGGTCGTGCGTCGTCGCCCGTATTCCGGTCACATCGGCCCCCGTTTGATTTCCCGCTGGTTATTCCCCAAGTTTCCAGCCGCCGCTGAGAAGGTTCTGACACCGGGCTGAGACGGGCGTTTCAGGAGGATCGAAGCGCCGCGCGCGAGGGTGGGGAATTGATCCGACGACAGGGGGACGGAATATGTCAACCACCCGGGAGACGGCGACATTCGACAGAATTCTGTACGCGCTCGGCGAGTACGCGGAGAATCCCAGCGCGTTCCTCGCCCTGAACTCCGGGAACGAGTACTTCACGCTGCCAGGGAGCGCGGGAGTGGTGGTTCACCGCCGGGCGGGCCGTTACCTGATCCAGTTCGGCGGTCCCTTCGCCTCCGAGCGTGAACGGCCCGAACTCCTCGACGCCTTCCTGGAATTCGCCCGTGAACAGCGCCGCAGGGTCGTCGCCGTGCAGATACAGGGCGCCGACGTCGATCTCTTCGGCCGTTCCGGATTCACCGTGAACCAGATCGGCTGCTCCTACGCGCTGGCGCTGCCCGGGTTCTCCCTCAAGGGCACCCGGTTCGTGAAGCTCCGCAACAAGATCTCGCGGGCCCGGCGTGCCGGTCTGGAGATCGACGAGGTCGCGCTGGACCAGGTCGCCGACGACCTGGCGGCCGTGGACCGGCCCTGGCTGCGGGCGAAGGGGCGCCATGTGAAGGAGATCGAGTTCCTGGTCGGGCAGCTGGGCGGACCGGCGCAGTCCGAACGGCGGCTCTTCGTGGGGCGGATCGAGGGGAAGGCCGTCGCCTACATCTCGTACTCACCGGTGTACGGCCGGCACTCCGGGTGGCTGCACGACCTGACGCGCCGGGTGCCGTCGAGCGCGCCCGGGGTCCTGGAGGCCGTCAACATGCGGGCCGTCGAGGTGTTCCGGAGCGAGGGCGCGCAGTGGCTGCACTTCGGGTTCACGCCCTTCACCGGGCTGTCCGAGGAGCGTGAGGCGGCGGGGGCGAGTGCGCTGACCGGCCGGTTTCTGCGGTTCCTCGCCGACCACGGGGAGCGCGTGTATCCGGCGGCGGGTCAACTGGCGTACAAGGAGAAGTGGGCGCCGGATCTGGTGCTGCCCGAGTACCTCGCCTTCCACGGCAGGGCCCGCGCGGGCGCGGTCTGGCGGCTGCTCCGGGTGACCAACGCGGTGTGACGGCGGACGGCCGGGCCGAGGTGACGACGGTGCCGGCGCCGGGGCTCGCCCGGCGCCGGCACCGTCGTCGCGGGGGTGGTCCTTCGGACGTCGGTCCTCGGACGGGTTCTCGGACGGGTCCTCAGACGGTCAGTGGCTCGCGCCGCAGCACCCTCTCGAACTGTGCGCGCAGCGCGTCCCCCGGTTCCAGACCGAGGTTGTCGGCGAGCCGCTGCCGCGTGCGGTGGTAGACGTCGAGCGCCTCCGCCTGCCGTCCCGAGCGGTACAGCGCGGTGATGAGCTGCTCGCAGAAGCGTTCCCGCAGGGGGTACCGCGCGTGCAGCGGATACAGCTCCGTGACGATCTCCCGGTGCTGGCCGAGGCGCAGCGCCGCGTCGAAGTAGTACTCGTGCGCCGTGAGCCGGGTCTCGGTGAGACGGGTGTACGCCATCCCGCTGATCAGCCCCTGGCCCGTGTCCAGCAGTGCCGGGCCGCGCCACAGGGACAGGGCCTGGCTCAGCAGAGGGATCGCCTGCTCGGGCGCGGACCGGTGGAGTGCGGCCGCCTGCCGGGTCAGATTGCAGAAGAGTGCGGCGTCGATGTCGTTCTCAGGCAGAGAAAGCATGTATCCGAAACTGGATGTCCGAATCAGATCACGCAGATTGTCCTTCCCGGTGTGTGTGTCGATGATGCGGCGCAGTCGCGCGACATGGCCGTGCAGGGAGTTCTCCGCATTGCGGGGGAGATCCTCGCCCCACAACTCGTCGATCAGATCACTGCGTGAAACCGGCCTGTTGGGTGAGAGTGCCAGTGCGGCCAGAGTCGCCCGGAGTTTCTCGCCGGGTAGACGCAGTGTGACGGGGCCATCCGTGAGTTCCAATGGCCCGAGCAGACGAACCTTCAACTTGTCCCCCGTGGTTCGAGATTGTACGAACGCGTGAAGGAAGGGTAATTCCCGCCTTCCGGAGGAGCAATGCGGTTGCCGCAGAGGTGAGGCGTCCCACTGCCAGGGGATTCATTCGCCTTTCCGCCCCGTGGGTCCCACTTCTTCCGGTCCCACCCGGCCGTTTCTCCCGGCCCCGTCCGGCCGTGCCGTCAGACGCCACCCGTCCGTGACCGCCCCGCGCCGCGTCGGGTGGCGCAGTGCGGGGCGGGTGCGCTCTGTGTGACACGGGCGTCCGCAAGCTATCGAAAGAGAAAGCGCTGTCATGTGTCTCGACAACCGTTTGGCGCCGCCTCATTCTTCAACCAGGTTCTGGCATGAGCGCGACAGGAGACCTCATGATCAAGCGCAGATCGCTGCTGGCGGCGGCCGGCGGCACGCTGCTGGGCAGCGCACTGGCGACGGGTACCGCCCGTGCCGACGCGACCGTCGCGGTCGACCCCGCCACGAACTACGGGCGTTGGGAGGGCTGGGGCACCTCGCTCGCCTGGTGGGCCAACGTGTTCGGCGCCCGCGACGACTTCGCCGACATCTTCTTCACCACCAAGTCCGTGGCGTACGGCGGCAGGACCCTGCCCGGCCTCGGGCTGAACATCGCCCGCTACAACCTGGGCGCGTGCAGCGGGAACAGCGTGGCAGGCGAGAGCATGGTCGCCTCGCCCGACATCCCGGCGTTCAAGCAGATCGAGGGCTTCTGGCAGGACTGGAACAACGAGGACCCCGCGTCCTCCGCGTGGGACTGGACGGCCGACGCCAACCAGCGTGCCGCCCTGGTCAAGGCGACCCGACGAGGGGCCGTGTCCGAGCTGTTCGCCAACTCGCCCATGTGGTGGATGTGCCTCAATCACAACCCCTCCGGCGCGTCCGGCGGCGGCAACAACCTCCAGTCCTGGAACTACCGCCAGCACGCCTCCCACCTGGCGGCTGTGGCCCTGTACGCGAAGAACAACTGGGGCGTGAACTTCGCGACGGTCGACCCGTTCAACGAACCCTCGTCCAGCTGGTGGACCGCCACGGGCACCCAGGAGGGCTGCCACATGGACGCGTCCGTCCAGGCGGCCGTTCTCCCGTACCTGCGCAGCGAGTTGGACGCGCGGTCGCTGTCCGGCGTCAGGGTCTCGGCGTCCGACGAGACGAGCTACGACCTGGCCCGCACCACCTGGAACTCCTTCGGGGCGTCGACGAAGGCCCTGGTCAGCCAGGTCAACGTGCACGGCTACCAGGGTTCGGGCGGCCGTCGCGACCTCCTCCACACGGACGTCGTGACCACGGCGGGCAAGAAGCTCTGGAACTCGGAGACCGGTGACAGCGACGGCTCCGGACTCACCCTGGCGAACAATCTGTGCCTGGACTTCCGCTGGCTGCACCCGACCGCCTGGGTCTACTGGCAGGTGATGGACCCCTCCACCGGCTGGGCGATGATCGCGTACGACCAGAACACGCTGCAGCCCACCACCGTGCAGACCAAGTACTACGTGATGGCCCAGTTCAGCCGTCACATCCGGCCGGGGACGACCATCCTCGACACGGGGGTCGGATACGCGGTCGCCGCCCACGACGCCGGACAGCGACGCCTGGTGGTCGTGGCGGTCAACTCCGGCGCCGCGCAGACGCTGACCTTCGACCTGTCCCGCTTCGGCCAGGTCACCGGGGGCACCGGCGGACTCGTACGGCGCTGGAACACGCTCACCTCCGGCGGCGGGGACCTCTACACCGCACACTCGGACACCTATCTGAACGGCAAGAGCCTGAGCGTCCCGTTCGCCGCCGGTTCGGTGCAGACCTTCGAGATCGACGGGGTCACGGTGTGACGTTCGGGCCACGATGAGCGGGGCGGTGGTGCCGTCGCCCGGGGGCGGGTGTCTCGCACGACCGGGACACCCGCCTTCGCTCCGCGTCCTCGCTCCGTGTCCCTGCGTGTCCCTTCGGGTCTCTTTGGGGCCAGGGCCCGAGCCACGTCAGGCCTCGCCGGTGAGCAGGCGCCGCGGGTTGGTGATGCGGAAGGCGAACGCCGCGGCGCCGCCCAGGCCGAAGCCGGGGCTCTGCGGGGGCTCGGCGTAGGGGCGGTCCGAGCCCTGGACGATCACCTGGGTGCCGAGGGCCCGGACGACCGCGTCGACGGCCCGTGGACCGTACGAGGACGTCTCGACGAAGGCGTTCGGGTCGACCTCCTTGCGGCCCTCGGCGCCACCGCGGGCGGTGAGGCGCTCCCCGTGCAGGGGTGCGAGACCGGCAAGGAGCGCGAAGCACACCCGCAGGCGCGGATGGCGCGGGCGGCCGAACGCCCGGAACGCGAACCAGGCGGCGTGCATCTGCTGCACGTACGGGACCATCGCGGGCCACCAGCCGGGCCGCGGTGACGCGTCGGCGGCGGGGCCCGGGTGGACGAACAGCGGCAGGCCGCGCTCTTCGAGCAGGTCGAGCAAGGGGGCGCAGCGCGCGTAACCGGCGGCGTCGGCGAGGGAGTTCGCCGGGAGCTGGAGACCGGCGAAGCCCCGGTCCAGGTACCCGGCCGTCGCGGCGGCGTCGACGTCCCTGACGCAGGCGGCGGCCCAGGCCCCGAACGGCCGGGGTAACGCGGCGGCGCTCTCGTGGTACGCGTCGAGCAGCGGCCGGGCTTGTGCGTACGGCAGCCACTCGACACCGAGCGGGGCGGACAGCGAGACCAGCGCCCGGCCGAGACCGTCGGCGCCGGCCAGTTCGGCGCGCCGGACGATGTCGTGGTCGGCGGGGGAGACCTCGTAGGGCGGCTCACCCGCGGTGTGCAGGGTCCAGCCGTCCAGGTACGGCGGCTCGGAGCGGGCCCGCAGGGCCGCGACGAACGAGCCGGTCCACAGGTGCTGATGTATGTCGACGTTGGTCACGGAGCTCCTTGCGTCGGGTCGCTCAGGGCGGCGCGCAGGGCGCTACGTACCGTCTCGCGGTCCAGGACGTCCTGGCTCACCCGGTCGACGTCGACGCCGCAGGCCCGGTCGTCGTCCAGACCGGGGACCAGCTCGCGGATCGCGCGGTGCAGCACGGCCGGGCCCCGCCCGAGGGCGGCGGGCGCGGCCAGGTCGACCGCCTGCGCCGCGGCCAGCGCCTCCACGGCGAGCAGCTGCCGCAGCCGGACGAGCATCGTCGACAGCCGCCGTGCGCCGAGCGACGCGTTGGTCGAGTCGTCCTCGACACCGTCCGCGCCGTGCCGGGGGTCGGTGCTCACCGGCGCGGACAGCAGACGGATCTCGGCGACCAGCGCCTGCGCCGTCTTGGCCAGCGGCGCGAAGCCCGAGCGCTCCGGGCCGTACGGGGAGAGATTGGCGGGCAGAGCGCTGAGCTGGGGGTTGAGCAGCCGCCGCATCCGCTCCGCGGAGAGCGCCGCGGTCTGGGTCAGGGCGAGCGCGAGGGTGTCGAAGGCCAGGGCGAGGGCCGGGGTGTGGAAGTTCCCGGAGGAGAGGATCTCACCGGCACCGGCACCGGAGCTGCCACCGGTGGAGTCGGCCGGGTCGATGCCGGCCGGGTCGGTGTCGGTCAGCACCACCGGGTTGTCGCCGCTGCCGTTCAGCTCGGGGTCCAGCGCCGCGCCAGCGAAGTCCAGCGCCGCGTACAGGGCGCCGTGCACCTGGGCCGCGCACCGCAGGCTGATCGGGTCCTGGACCCGCCGGGCGTGCCGGGGGTCGGTGAGCTCGCCGCCGGCCAGCAGCGCGAGCAGTTCCGCCGCGGCCCGGGACTGACCGGGTGCCGGACGCAGCCCCAGCACCCGGGCGTCCAGCGGACCGGTGTTCGCCCGGAAGCCCTCGAAGGTGAGCGCCGTGACCGCCTGGGCCAGGTCCAGGACGGCGGCCGCCTCATGGAGTACGAGCCCTCCCTGGCCGGCGGCCAGCGGACTCGCGCTGCACAGCACGTGCCCGTCCTTGGGACCCAGCTCGGCGGGGGCCAGCCCGGCCCGCCGCAGGGCCGTCGCCCCGTCGAGCACCTCACCGGAGAGCTCGGCGCGCCCCTCGCCGATGACGACGAGCCCGACATGGGCCATCTGGCACAGGTCCGAGGCGCCGATCGACCCGATCTCGGGGACCAGCGGATGCACACGCGCGTTGAGCAGGCCGACGAGCAGCGGCAGGATCCGCGGGCTGACTCCGCTGCCGCCGGTCGCCAGGCCGTTGACGCGGGCGACCAGGGCGGCACGTACGACGGGGACGGGCAGCGGGTCTCCGACCGCGTTGGCCCGGCCGCGTACCGTACGCACGCTGAACCGCGCCAGCTCCTCGCGCGGCAGCGCGTACGACGACCTGCTGCCGAGGCCCGTCGTCAGCCCGTACGTCGGCACCTGGCGGTCGACCACGTCGTCGACCACGGCGCGGTCGCGCGCCAGCCGGGGCAGCACCTCGTCCGCGAGGACGACCCGGGCGCCGCGCAGGGCGACGGCGGCGACGTCCGCGAAGGACAGCGAACGCCCGTCGATGATCACTGCTTCCCGGTCATCGGGGTAGGCGCCCGTCATGAGAACCGCAGCCGCTGTCCGAGCCCGAGCTCCCCGGCCTTCGCGAGCACGGCCGCGCCCAGGGCGATGTCGGACAGGGAGAGGCCGCGATGCCAGAAGAGGATGGTCTCGTCGTCCCGTTCCCGGCCGGGCTTGTCGCCGGCCACGATCTCGCACAGTTCGCCGTGCAGGGTCGACTCGCTGAGCCGGCCCGACTCGACATGTGCGCGCAGCGCGCCGAAGGGCCCCGACCGGCACTGGCCCCAGTCGTCGACGACGACCTTGTCCATGATGTCGGTGAGGTTCAGCTCGACCGCGCTCATCGTTCCGTACGGGACGACCAGCGCGCCCGGCGCGATCCACTCCGTCCGCAGCAGCGGTTCGGGCCGTTCGAGCCGGGACGCCTCCACGACGATGTCCGCGCCCTCGACGCACGACTGCCAGTCGTCGGTGACGGTCACGGGCTTGCCGAGGTCGCGCTCCAGCCGCTCCGCGAAGGCGTTGCGGCTCTCCGGACGGCGCGAGTGGACGCGGATCTCGTCCAGGTCGAAGATCCGGTCGAGCAGCCGGACGTTCCAGTACGAGGTGGCGCGGGCCCCGATGTGGCCGAGCACCTTGGCACCGGGCCGGGCGAGGTGCCGGGCCCCCAGCGCGGTGAGCGCGCCGGTGCGCATCTCGGTGATCGCGGTCGCGTCCAGGACGGCCAGCGGCATGCCCGTACGCGGGTCGAACAGGTTCAGCAGGGCCATCTCGGAGGGCAGACCCGCCTTGTAATTGTCGACGTAGTCACCCACGATCTTCACTCCGGCCAGGCCGAGAGGGGCGACATAACCACGCAGGACATTGAAGTGGCCGTTGAAGGCGGCGTCGGGCGTGAGATGCACCCGTGGTTCGATAACCGTCTCGCCGTGACCCTGGGCGAGCAGTCCCTGTTCGACGGCTTCGAGCACCTCGGTGTCGGTCAGCTTCAGCTGTTCGATGTCCGAGCCGTTCAGGAACGTGAACCAAACGGGGTCAAGAGCGGTCATTTCGGGCGTCCTCTCGCTTTCTTCGGACGAACGTAACGCCCCGTTTACAAAAGGGGATTGACTGTAATTCAGTCACGAACAACTCTGCATGACGATATGCAGTCGGGTAAGGGGCAGCTTTGATCAGATTCGACGCGGTGAGCAAAAACTATCCCAACGGCACCACAGCCGTGGACGGACTGTCCCTGGAGCTGGCCGAGGGCGGCATCACGGTCCTGGTCGGTCCCTCCGGCTGTGGCAAGACCACGACGCTGCGGATGGTCAACCGCATGGTGGAGCCGACGGCCGGCACGATCAGTCTGCGCGGCCAGGACATACGGGAGGTCGCCGCCCCCGAGCTGCGCAGGGGGATCGGCTATGTGATCCAGCACGCGGGGCTCTTCCCGCACCGCACCATCCTGGACAACGTCGCGACCGTGCCGCTGCTGCTCGGCTGGGGCAAGAAGAAGGCCAGGTCCCGGGCGGCCGAGCTGCTCGAACTTGTGGGGCTGCCGGCCACGATGGCCAAGCGCTACCCCTACCAGCTCTCCGGCGGGCAGCAGCAGCGCGTCGGGGTGGCCAGGGCCCTGGGCGCCGACCCGCCGGTGCTACTCATGGACGAGCCGTTCAGCGCGGTCGACCCCATTGTCAGAGGGGAGCTGCAGGCGGAGTTCCTCCGGCTGCAGAAGGACCTGCACAAGACGATCGTGTTCGTCACCCATGACATCGACGAGGCGATCAAGCTCGGCGACAACATCGCGGTGTTCCGCACGGGCGGCAAGCTCGCGCAGTTCGACACTCCGGAGCGGCTGCTCGCGCACCCCGCGGACGACTTCGTGGCGGACTTCGTCGGGCAGGACCGGGGCATCCGCAGGCTGTCCTTCGTCCAGGCCTCCGGTCTGCCGCTGCGCGAGGGCCCGGTGCTGCCGGTGACCGCCTCCGTGACCGCGGCCCGCGCCCTGGACGGGCCCTGGGTGCTCGTCGTGGACGCCGCGCGACGGCCGCTGGGCTGGGCCGAGGCCGCCGCGCTGCCGAGCGGCGGGACACTGGCCGACGCCGTGCTCGTACCGCTGGGCCATACGTTCAGCCTGGTCGGCGACTCGGCGCGGGCCGCACTCGACGCGGCTCTGCTGTCACCCTCGCGGCTGGCGGTGGGTGTGGACGCCGAGGGCGCGGTCGCCGGGGTGGCGGACGCGTACGAGCTGTCCGCCGCGATCGCCGGGAGCGCCGGGAGCGAGGGCGGTGGTGAGGCGGAGAAGGGGCCTGAGCCTCAGTCCGCGAAGTCCGAGGCGAAATCCGAGGCGAAGCTCACGAAATCCGAGCCCCGGCTCACCAAGGGTGACGCGCGGGACGCCGACGACAGCGCGGGCGGTGAGGACCGATGAGAGACGGAGAGCCGCTCATACGGTGGGTGTGGATCGGCGACCACGTCGGTGAGCTGGCCCACTACACCGGGGTCCATCTGCGCCTCGGCCTGCTGCCGGTGCTGTTCGGACTGATCATCTCGGTGCCCCTTGGCATGCTCTGCCACCGCTGGCGATGGGTGTACCCGCCGACCCTGACCGCGGCCAACGTGCTGTACTCCATCCCGTCGCTGGCCCTGTTCATGATCTTCGTCCGCTACACGGGGCTGACCGAACGCACGGTCGTGATCCCGCTGACCCTGTACACGCTGTCGGTCCTCATCCCCAACGTCGTGGACGGACTGGCCTCGGTGCCCGAACCGGTACGGCAGGCGGCCACCGCGATGGGCTTCAGCACGGTCCGCCGGGTCATCCAGGTCGAACTGCCGATCGCCGTACCCGTCGTCGTCGCCGGCGTACGGGTCGCCGCGGTCTCCTCCATCAGCCTCGTCGCGGTGGGACAGCTGATCGGCCAGGGCGGCCTCGGCTTCTACATCACCCGGGGCCTCCAGCTCGACTTCCCGACCCCGATCATCACCGCGACCGTACTGATCATGCTGCTGGCCCTCGTCACCGACGCGGCTCTCGTACTGGCACAGCGGCTGCTCACGCCGTGGGCGCGCGGCAAGGGGGCGAAGGCGTGAACGACCTGTTGAACCAGATCGAGCTCGTCGGCGACTGGCTGACGTCGTCCCAGCAGTGGCACGGGGACGACGGCATCCCGCACCGGCTGGCGGAGCACCTGACCTACAGCGGGATCTCCCTGCTGTTCGCGACGCTGATCGGGCTGGCCTTCGGGCTGCTGGTCGGGCACACCGGCCGCGGCGCGTTCGCCGTCGCCACGGTCGCGAACCTCGCGCGGGCCATCCCCACCTTCGGCCTGGTCGTGCTCGTCGTGACCCTCGCCGGACTCAGTACCGCTCCGGTGCTGGTCGCCCTGGTGGCCCTGGCGGTCCCGCCGATCCTCATCAACACCTTCGAGGGCGTCCGCGGCGTCGATCCCGAGGCCCGGGACGCGGCTAAGGGGATGGGCATGACCGGCTGGGAGGTCCTGCTGAAGGTCGAGGTGCCGATGGCGCTGCCGCTGATCCTGCTCGGCCTGCGCGTCGCCGCGATCCAGGTGGTGGCCACGGCGACCGTCGCCGCGTACCCCGGTCTCGGCGGTCTCGGCCGCTTCATCGTCGACGGGCTCTCCCGGAACGACTACGAGCTGGTCATCGGCGGTTCCGCCGTCGTCGTGGCGCTGGCGCTCATCGTCCAGGCCCTCTTCACCGCGCTGCGGCGCGCCGTCGTCTCGCCGGGGCTGCGGCCCGCGGCGACCAAGTCATGAGCCACCCGCCTCCCGCGCACCCGACACGCGCGGGAGGCGCACCCGAGTTCCACCCGAGACCAGAGCCGTACCTGAGAAAGGGAACACCCATGAACAAGGCCATGTACCGCGCCGCCGCCCTCGGCGTCGTCGCCGCGCTCTCCCTGACCGCCACCGCCTGCGGAGGCAGCGACGACGGTGACGACAACCCGCTGACAGGCAGCAGCGGCGACAGCGGAGGCGGCAAGGCCATCGTCGTAGGCTCGGCCAACTTCCCCGAGAACCAGCTGCTCGCCGAGATCTACGCCCAGGCCCTGGAGAGCAAGGACCTGAAGGTGACCCGCAAGTTCGACATCGGGGCCCGCGAGGTCTACTACGACCAGGTCGTCAAGGGAGGCATCGGCGTCTTCCCCGAGTACAACGGCGCGCTGCTGTCCGTGGCGGTCGACAAGAAGAGCACCGCCACCAGCACGGAGGAGATCAACGCCGAGCTGACGAAGAAGCTCCCGAAGTCGGTGGGGATACTCGACTCCGCCGCGGCCGAGGACAAGGACTCGGTCACGGTCACCGCCGAGACGGCCAAGAAGTACGACCTCAAGACCCTGGCCGACCTGAAGCCGGTCGCGAAGGACCTGACCATCGGCGCCGGCTCGGAGTTCAAGACCCGCACACAGGGCGGGGTCGGCCTGAAGACCGTCTACGGAGTCGAGTTCGGGAAGTTCCAGCCGCTGGACGCGGGCGCCCAGAGCACCCTGCTGAAGCTGCTGAAGGACGACAAGGTCCAGGCGGCCAACCTCTACACGACCGACCCCGCCATCGTCGAGGACAAGCTGGTGGTCCTGGAGGACCCGAAGAACCTCTTCTCCTCGCAGAACATCACCCCCCTCGTCTACAAGTCCGCGGTCAACGACAAGGCCAAGTCGGCGCTCAACGCCCTCTCGGCCAAGCTCACCACCGAGGACCTGCTGGACATGATGAAGAAGATCAGCAACGACAAGGAGGACGCCTCCGACGTGGCGAAGGAGTGGCTGACGTCGGCCGGCCTCGCGAGCTGACCGGCACCGTACGGCGGGCTGGAGGAGCAGGGTGAGCGACACGGCGGAAGCCGGTACGGCCGGTTCGGCCGGCACGGAGGGAACAAGCGCAGGTGCCGGTACTGGTACCGGCACCGAGGCTGACACTGCCGGTGTGCCGCGTGGGGCCGTCGCTCCACCGCGGCTGCACCAGCTGTTCGAGGGGCGCCGGCTGACGCCCACCCAACGCCGTATCGCCCACTGTCTGGTCCGTCGGACGGAGGCCGCGCCGTTCCTGTCGAGCGTGGAGCTGGCTCAGCTGGCGGGGGTGAGCCAGCCCTCGGTGACCCGTTTCGCGGTCGCCCTGGGCTTCGACGGATATCCGGCGCTGCGCAGACATCTGCGGGACGTCGTACCCGCCGGGCCCGCCCTGGAGGCGCGGCCGGCCAACCCCTACCAGCGGGCGGTACGGGACGAGGTCGACAACCTGCTCCAGCTGGCGTCCCTGCTCGCCGACCCCGGACCGGTGGAGCGCGCGGGGCGGCTGCTCGCCGCTTCCCGCCCGCTGCCCGTACTGGGGCTGCGCGCCTCGGCGGCCCAGGCGCGCGGTTTCGCCTACTTCGCCGCCAAGGTGCACCCCGATGTGCGCCTGCTCGACGAGGGCGGTTCGTCGCTCGCCGACCGGATCGACGGGGCCCGCCGCGCGGGCGCGAGCGCGCTCCTGTGCTTCGCGCTGCCACGCCACCCGGTCGAACTCCTGGACGCGCTGGACCATGCGCGGGACGCGGGGCTGACCGTGGTGACGATCGCCGACGGCACGTTCGCGCCGGTGGCGGCCCACAGCGACCTGCTGCTCCCGGCCGCCGTGGGTACCGGTCTGGTGTTCGACACGGTGGGCGCGCCGATGCTCCTGGGTCAGGTCCTCCTGGAGGCGATGTGTGACGCGATGCCCGGCGCCCAGGCCCACCTGGAGGAGTTCGACGCGCGGGCCGCGGCGCGGGGCCTGTTCGTCGACTGAGCGACACGGACGTGCGCCTGTCCGGGTGCGGTAGGGTTTACCTGCGTCTTCAGGCGGTGCGATTGCACCGCGGCGAGACGCATCGGGACGTGGCGCAGCTTGGTAGCGCACTTGACTGGGGGTCAAGGGGTCGCAGGTTCAAATCCTGTCGTCCCGACTGGAGACAGTCGCGGTTGAGGGCCGGTTTCGGAAGTATCCGAAACCGGCCCTTGGTCATTCTTGGGGACCAGTTGGGGACCGGCGACCTCGACCGGGGTCAGCGGGTCATGACGATCGGGCTCGGCAGGGAGCGCGGCGCGCGGATCACACTGAGGTGTGCGGAGAGTGCTGCGCCGGCGGCTGTGATCTTGTGGACGTCCGGGTGCAGGTAACGCTGGGTGGTGGTCAGCGAGCCGTGGCCGACGATCCGGCGCAGGACATGGACCTGTACTCCCGCGTCGGCGAACCAGGTCAGTCCTGTGTGCCGGAGGTCATGGCGGCGCAGGTGCTCGTAGCCGAGCTTGGTGACCACGTCGTCCCAGTGGGTGGCATCGCGCAGGACGGCGGTGGAGATGCGTCCGCCGCGAGGGCCGGTGAACAGGCGGGCGTCGGGGTCGGGTCCGGCGGACAGGATGCGCTGGGCGACGAGGGGGCGGATCTCCTCGACGATGGGGACCTTGCGGGCCCGCTTGCCCTTGGTGCCCTTGTCGGTCAGCCCGCCGGGCGTGGTCTGGCGCCGGACGGTCCAGATCCACTGGGTGGTGTCGATGTCGCCGACGCGGCATCCGGACACCTCGCCGATGCGCGCGGCGGTGCACGCGGCGAAGAGGACGACGTCTCCCCAGCCGCGGTAGTCGTCGTGGGAGGCGGCCACGAGTGTGTCGGCCGGCCGACGAGGGTCTCCCCGTCAGGCAGGGGCCGACTCGCGGAGATCGAGGAGCTCGTCCTCGGCCTGCTTGTAGTGGCCCTGGCAGCCGGTCACCCGGGCGGGGTTGACCTTGATGATGCCGTCCCGGACTGCCTGCTCCATGACGCGGACCAGAACGGCGATGGTGTTCTTCACGGGTAAGCGGCTGTGCTCGTCGGCGATCCAGTTCTGCACGGTGCGGTCGACGATGCCGTTGGTGATCATCCGTACCGCGAGGTGGCCGAGGGCGGGGACCACGCGCATCCGCCATCCCGACAGGTAGGGGTCCAGCGTCTTCAACTCCAGGCCGCGCAGGGCGAGGTCCATATGTGCTTCGCCGTATTCTGGTCGACAGGCGGGCCGGAGGAACGGTGATGCCCCTCGCCGCTACCCCGGCCGGTTGGCTGTTTCACAAACCGTGCCGGGCGGGGTGAGTGAATTGAGTCCGGCGTCGATGAGTCGGGCTGCGCGTTGGACGTCGGCGCTGACCTCGTCGTGCAGTTCCTCGGAGGTCCGGGCGCGGTGCAGGTGCCTGCGCAGCGCCTGGAACTGGACGGGCCACAGCGCGAGCAGGGCAGCCGCGGCGATCTGTGGTTCAGGGTCGTCCGGGCTCATCTCGGTGCGCCTGGCCAGGATTTCGGCGGCGACGGCGACCTGCTGGTCGGTGATGTCGCGCTGATATGCCCGCAGCGACGGAGTCGATCCGATCAGTATGCCGAAGCGAAACAGAACAGCCTTGGCCTGGGCCCAGTCCTCCTGCGCCGCCAGCCAGGACGTGAGGCCCGCCAACTGGCCGGACAAGATCTCCAACACTGCCTCGACCGGCGACAGGTCTGGATCGGCCAGTGTGGTCCGCAGGGAGTTCAACGTGGTTTCGCCCAGGTCCAGGACGAGGGATTCCTTGGTGGGGAAGTAGTTGAACACAGTCTTCTCCGACACCCCGCAGGCGTCGGCGATCTCCGAGACACGCACCGCATCGAAGCCCCGGTCCATGAACATCTCGGTGGCCGTGTCGGACAGCTGCTGTCGTAGCAGGCGCTTCTTGCGCTCCCGCAGCCCCTCGGCTGCAGGCTCCTCTTCACGGCGCCGCAAGGCCGTCCAGTCCACGGTGCGCTTACTCATCACTGAAGCATAGTCTGGCCGATCTGAATTGTTCTGTTACTGTAAATTTCCATTGACAGTAAATTACTGCTGAGCTTGCACGCCCAAACCCGAGGAGCCTTCCATGAGCGCCATCCACATCGTCCGTGAGTACCCGCACCCACCGCAGAGGGTCTGGCGTGCGGTCACCGATCCGGAACTGATCCCGCTGTGGACGGCCACCGGCGCCGGCGCTCGGCCTGAGGGCTTCGCCACCACGGTCGGCACCACGTTCAAGTTCATCGCGAAACCGAAGCCCGGCTGGAGCGGCGTAGTGGTGTGCAAGGTGTTGGAGGCGCGAGAGCCTGCGCTACTGCGCTACTCGTGGCAGGACGAAGGCGGCGGCGAGGTGACCGAGGTCACCTACCGGCTCGAACCGCACGGCAGTGGAACACGCTTCACCTACGACCACACCGGCTTCACCGGTGCTGGAGGCTTCTTCATGGCCAAAATCCTCGGCTCCGTCCGCACCAAGATGCTCACCGCGGGCCTGCCTGCCGTGCTCGACGACCTCGACGGCCAAGGCGCCCTGCGCCCGGAGAACCCCTGAGTCCCGAGCGGCTCTTCAGACAAGGCCGGCGCGAGAATCCACTGAACAGCAGGCACCTCCGAACGTCACCGTTCGCCGGCGTCGCCAACGGCCGGGTGTACGAGACATCACTCGTGCACCCGGCCATCGTCGTCCTCCGAGCCGGAAGGACCAGCATGGTCCACCGCACGCACCCCTGATCGAAACCGGCCGCCTGTGCCTGGCGCAGTACGTCGTCGACGATCAATGGCCACTCCGCCGAGCGGCCGAACGCCTCCACGTCTCACCCACCGCAGCGAAACGGTGGGCTGACCGCTACCGCGAGCAGGGACCGGCTGGGATGACGGATCGCTCCAGCCGCCCGTGCCTCAGCCCGCGGCGCACGTCGACCCGCACCGAGCGGCGCATCATCGAGATCCGCGTTCTGCGCCGCTGGGGCCCAGCCCGCATCACTGCCTGCTCGGCCTCAACCCCTCCACCGTGCACCGAGTGCTCAGCCGATACCGAATCGCCCGGCTGTCACACTTGGACGGCGCCACAGGCCGCGTAATCAGCGTGTGCCACGGACCGTACCGCTCGGGCACGTCTCGCCAGGCCGTACCCGTGCGGAACTTCCACATGATCCCGTTCGGCATGATCCGGTCGTCCAGCCGCTTCTGCCCCCGCAACGAGACAGGCGGCGGCGGCCGGACGAACTCCCGCTCGGTATCCGACAGTTCATGACGACGTATCACCCAACCATGATCCACCACTCAAGATCATTTGAAGACACCGCCTAGCCTCGCCCAGCCCCTCGGCAACAGCACATCCTCCAGCGCTCACTGCTCTGACCGCTCGCAGCCCGCCGCAGGGCGGGCGTGGGCGGCGGGCCGTCACCGGCCGTAGGCGCGCACGAACGCGTCGACACCGTCTTGCAGGACCTGGTCCATGTCTTCGTCGGACGAGTGCTCCGTGGCGAGGAGGAGCGTGAGCGCGACGAAGTGCTGGGCGGTCCGGGCCGGGTTTCGCGTGACGATGCGGCCCGCGTCGGCAAGTGCGGCGAAGTGGCGGGTGAACATCGCCTGAGACGCAGCCTCAGACTGCCGCTCCAGCCCCGCGGCGGGGTACTCGGAGCCCAGCAGGACGCGGATCACCGTGTAGTCGGACGAGGAGACCGCGTCACCGATCACGCGCCGGACGAATGCCAGCAACGACGGAGCGAGTGGCCGGTCGGCCGCCAGCTCCTCCGTCGCCGCGAGGTCGATCGTCCGCACCAGGGCGTCCACCGAGGTGCCGACGATCGCGGAGAACAACCCCTTCTTGTCGCCGAAGTGGCCATACACGGTCGGCTTCGACACCCTCGCCGCGGCCGCGATCCCGTCCATGCTCGTGCGCTCGTACCCCTCGCGCAGGAAGAGACCCCGCGCGGCATCGATGATCGCCGCGCGCTTCCGCGCCGAACTCGGGCGCATCGGTCGGGGCGAGGTTGCGGGTGAGGTGACGTGCGGCGTAGTTTCCACACTGAACAGTTTAGTTTGGTTTCTCGTTGCGGGGAACCTAAGCCGGGGTGGGTCGCGGACGGCATCGGACGCGCGGGCCGTTCGGTAGGGAAGGAACGGACATGAAAATCCTCGTTTCCGGGGCCGGCATGGCGGGGCTCGCCTGCGGTATGGACCTCACCGAGACCGGGCACGACGTCACGGTGATCGAACGCGCTCACCACCTGCGCACAAACGGTTCACCGGTCGACATCCGCGGCCAGGCGCTCGACGTCGCGCGGGACATGGGGATCCTGCAGCAGCTCGACGACAACCGGGTGTCGACCACGGACCTGTCAGAGTTCATCGACAGTGCCGGAGGCGTGATCGCATCGGTGCCCTTGGAGGAGATCAATGACAGCGACGCCGACATCGAGATCGCCCGAGAGGACCTCGCACGGATCCTGCACGCCGGGTTCGAAGCCCACACGCCCGTCGTGTTCGGCGAGTCCATCCAGACCCTCCACGACGACGGCACGGGCGTCGACGTCGTCCTCGCCTCAGGGAAGACCGACCGCTTCGACCTCGTCGTCGGAGCGGACGGCATGCACTCCCTCACCCGGCGACTCACCTTCGGCCCCGAGGCGGACTACCTCGAGCACCTCGGCTTCTACGTGGCGCTGACCGACCTGCCCTCGGCGCGGCACGAGACCGGGGCCAATCCGTTTCTGAACTGGCCAGGCCACATGATCGGCATCGCCCGGTACAAGGACAGGGCGCTTGGGGTGTTCAACTTCCGCCACGACTGGATCGACTACGACTACCGCGACCTCGACGCGCAGAAGCGGATCCTCCTGGACGCCTTCAAGGATCACTACGAATGGCGCGTCCCGGAGATCCTCGACGCCATGACACGCGACCCGGAGCTCTACTTCGACTCCGTCAGCCAGATCCACATGGACCGCTGGGCCAAGGGCCGGGTCGTGCTCCTCGGCGACGCCGCGCACTGCGCGTCCAACCTCGCCGGACGGGGTGCGTCGCTGGCGCTCGTGGGCGCCTGGCGGCTCGCGCAGGCCCTGCGCGAATACCCCGACGACCTCGGCCGCGCCTTCGAGTCGTACGAAGTCCTTCACCGGCCCGCTGTCGACAGCGCACAGGCTTTCGCCAGGGTCGGCGGTGACCTCGTCATGCCCGCCACCCAAGAAGCCCTGGACCTTCGCAATGCGCGCCTGCGCAGCATTGCGACGGACTCGGAAGCCACTGGATGAGTCCGGGCACGGGCGCCTCGCTGTAGAAGGGAGACAGTCGGCGCGTCTGCCGACGGCGGGCCGGCAGCCGTCTCACGCGTTTCTTTCGGATCATTTCGCCGACCGGATGAGGAGGACAGCGACGTGGAGTGCGGCCAGGTCGATGGTGGCGGTTTCGCCGTAGCGAGTGGCCAGGCCGCGCCACTGTGTGAGCTTGTGTTGCGCTGCTTGTACGCCTCGCGGTCGAGGGCCGATGGACGGCCACCGAGGGTGACTCGGGACCCACTGACCTACCGCCGTCAGCAGGGAAGAAGCTCTGACCCCGTCTACCAGGGGCGGGAAACGCTGTACCG
>NZ_JBLFJV010000028.1:168462-169475 GCF_047444975.1 Streptomyces sp. CWNU-52B
GGAAAAAGCCGCGGCGCCTGGCAGGCAACCATTCGTGCGACCTGATGGTCATCTCCGTGCCATCCGTGCCATCCGTGTATCGGGTGGGCATGGGTCAGCTCCGCCTCGGAAGATCTCTGAGGCTCTGGAACGTGGGGGAAACGCCTTCATGCATCACCGCACCACCGTGGGAGCCTTCGTCGGGGCCTTCGCCTTGTCCGCGCTCACGATTCCGGCGACCGCTCAGGCGGATGACTTCTCGGGCGACATCAGGATCACGAACGTGGTCGTCAACGGAGGGAAGGACATCGTCCTGGGGACCACGGACGTGAAGACGTTCACCATCGCGGTGACCGCCACGGACGACTCGGGCATCAAGGTCGGAGACACCTTCCCGGTCATGTGGCACACGCGCTTCCCGAACGGCGAATCCTACGGTCTCGTGATCCCCGACAACATCGCGGGCAAGTGCGTGAGCCAGAGTTCCACCACGACCACCTGCACCTACACGCTGAAGATGAACCCGCGCATCCACCCCCAGGACAACACCACGGCCGGGACCTGGACCGTGAGAGCCCTCGCCCTGGCCAACGACGGTGACTACGTCACGCGGGATTCCGCCGCCAAGGCGAAGGTCCTGCGCAACTCCAGGCTGACGGTCAACGCCGCGCCGGAACCAGTGAAGAAAAACAAGACGATCACCGTCACGGGCGCCCTGACCCGCGCCAACTGGGAAACCTACAGGTACGGGGGTTACACCAAGCAGCCGGTGAAGCTCCAGTTCAAGAAGAAGGGCACCAGCACCTACACGACCCTCAAGTCCGTCGCGACGGACAGCAAGGGCAACTTGAGGACGACGACGAAGGCCACGGCGGACGGCTACTTCCGTTACTCCTTCGCAGGCACGTCCACCACCCCGGCGGTCGCCTCCTCGGCAGATTACGTCGACGTGAAGTAGCCCTCGGGAGGGGCATCTGGGCCTTGTCCCCGCGGAGTGGACACCTGTTCGTGTTGTTATGCAGCGAGTGTCAGGG
>NZ_JBLFJV010000029.1:0-29647 GCF_047444975.1 Streptomyces sp. CWNU-52B
CGTCCGGCCCCTACCGGGGCCGGGATTCAGAGGTGTCCACCACCCGGGGACAGGTCCCTCTGTCTTTCCGCGAGCGGAAGGCCCAGGCCGGAGACCCTTTCGGCCTGGGCCTTGTTGAGCCCCGGCTGTTTCCCGGCCGGCAGGCCGGTCAGCCGCCGCGTCCCTGCGGCGCGCCCGAGTTCTTCGAGCACATGAAGCTCGACCTCACTGCCTCCGTCATCACATCAAGGCCACTCGCCGCTGTGCCGCCACGCCCACGAACGCGCGGTTGTGACCGGCGACGACCTCCTGACTGTCGCCGACTTCATGGCGGGGGCAGACTTCGACTGGTGCAGCAAGTGTGGTGGCTACGCGATGCGCAGACTCACCGACTCCCAGGTGTCCTACTATCGTGCGGCTCACCGCCTGCACGACATCAAACGGCGACTCGACGGCAGGGAACGTGGCTATCCAAGTGGCTCCTACGCCTGATCACACCAGCCATCGCGTGATCATCTCAGTTGCACGTGTGGCTCTCTCCGGCCGATCCTGTGTACTCGACGGATGAGGAGGATGACGTGGGGCTGATCCTGTTCCCGGGCGACGGGGACACCGCCAGTCCGGATGTCGCTTGGTCCTACACCGGCTTCGACGCGTTCCGCCGCCGTTTGGCGCAAGCGGAAGGGGTCGTCCTCGACAAGATGCGGGGCTTCGGCGGAGAGCGCCCCTGGAGCGATGTCTCCACCTCGTTGGAGCCCTTCCTCGACCGGCCGGACGACGGTGGCGGTGAGCTCTCGCCAGCCGAGTGGACCGCGATCTTGCCCCGGTTGGAAGCGATCACCGGCGAATGGCAGGAGCAGGCCATCGAACCCCTCCTTCAGCAGCACATCGAAGACGCCCGACAACTGGTGCTCATCCTACGCCTCTGCATCCAGAAAGACGTCGAACTCCTCTTCCTGTGACGTCCGTCGATCCGGGTTGCCTGACCATGGTGATCGGCCCCCCGGCCAGTCCAGGGGCCAATCATTTGTCCACGAGTGAGGCCATCCAAGCCTCGACTTCGTCCGAGCGGCGCGGCAGCGCTGCTGACAGCAGGCGGCAGCCGTTTTCGGTAACCACAATGTCGTCCTCGATACGGACGCCGATGCCTCGGTACTCTTCGGGGACCGTTAGGTCGTCGGGCTGGAAATACAATCCCGGTTCGACAGTGAAGACCATGCCGGGTACGAGAGTGCTGGCGAGGTGGGATTCCACGCGCGCGGCAGCGCAGTCATGGACGTCCATGCCGAGCATGTGCCCGGTGCCGTGCAGGGTCCAGCGGCGCTGCAGTCCGAGTTCGACCACACGCTCGGCCGGGCCCTCGAGTACGCCCCACTCGACGAGCTTCCCCGCCAGTACGAGTTGAGCAGCGTTGTGGAAATCCTGGAACCCTGCGCCCGGTCGTACCGTAGCGATACCAGCTTGCTGTGCATCAAACACCGCGTCGTAGATTTTCTTCTGAATGGCGTTGTAGCGACCACTGATCGGAAGGGTGCGAGTGACGTCGGCGGTGTAGAGAGTGTGTGTCTCCACACCGGCATCGAGCAGCAGCAGATCGCCCGGGCGCACCGGACCGTCGTTGCGAGCCCAGTGCAGGGTGGAAGTATGCGCCCCCGCAGCGCACGTGGAGCCGTAGCCGACATCATTACCCTCGACCCGAGCGCGCAGGAAGAAGGTGCCCTCGACGTACCGCTCGCTCGTCGCCTGAGCCTTGTCGAGATTTTTCACGACGTCCTCGAAGCCACGCACGGTGGAGTCGACGGCCTTCTGTAGTTCGCCGATCTCGAAGGCGTCCTTGACCAGACGCGCTTCGGAGAGGAAGACGAGCAACTCTTCGTCGCGTTGTGTGGTGGCCCTGTGGGCGATACCAGCTTCGACACGTGCGTCGTGACCTCGGACGATCCGGACCGGTTCGGTGCTCTCACGCAGTGCGTCCGGCAGATCGCGTACGTCGGCCGTGGGGAGGCCGTACATCTGTTCCGCTTCGGCGAGAGAGTAGCGAGGGCCGACCCACAGTTCACCATGCTCGTCCAACCAGAACTCGCCACTTTCGCGGTCTGAGCGTGGCAGAAGGTAGAGCGTGGCCCTGTGTCCTGCGGCGATCGGCGCCAGGACCAGGACTCCGCCCTCGCTCTGATCGCCGGTCAGATATGCATACTCGGTGGCAGCGCGGAAGGAATACGCCATGTCGTTCGACCGCGTCCTCAGATGGCCCGCAGGGACGACCAGCCACTCGCCCGGGAAACGGTGTGACAGGTCAGCGCGGCGGGCAGCGGTCTGTGTGACATGGGTGATCGGCGTGACATGCCGGGTCTCGGGCTTCGCCCAGCCCGACCTCATGTTCTCGGCCAGTTCGTAAGACACCTCAGGGTAAAAGCCGTTCTTGCGCTGCTTGATCGGTTCCGTAAACACACCGTCAAGCTGCACTCCAACCGTCCTCGCCGTCTCCGGATCGAGTTCCTCGGCCATGAGTCCTCCATAGACGTCGTTGGAGAGCTCTTCACCGTCCTGTGCGTGAAGAGCTCATATCTCGGGCGAAGATCTGTGCCAACGCCCGCATTCTTGTGTTGCGTAGCTCGCAGTCCCCAGAAGGCTCGTATGCGGTGTCAGCCAAGAGCGACGTGCGTGTTACTGAGCGAGAGCAGCAGCCCGAACACATCGACGACTGCAACGCCCAGCAGCAAGGACAAGGACCACGCACGGCGCCCAGCCGCGGTGTGGATGAACTGCCGGCCGACCAGCGCAAGCAAAAGACCCTGGATCAAGAAGCACGGTTCGAAGAACCACAGGTCTCTTACCGCCGAAACGTGGTGATCGTGTGCCAGCGTCGTCGCGTCCACCCCCGTTGCCTCGGGGAAATCGACGGCATCGTGTACACCGGCCAGGTAGAGACTCTTCGTGACGAAACCGAAGACCGCATGAGAGACGCAGATCACGACGCCTCCCCAGAGGGGGGCGAGCACTGCCCAGGTCGGCACCCGCCTGGCGATACGGTGATTCAGGGCGAGTACCCAGATCGCACCGATGAGCATGATGGCGGACACGACCCAGTTGGCCTTCGTGACCGCGTCGGCATTCTGCTGTGCCGCCAGCGGTACCCCCCATGTGCCGCCCACCGCCCAGTACACATGGATTGCCATGTACAGGAGCGTGAAGGCCACAGTCACATGGACCTGCCACGGCCGTTCCGTCAGGTGGGCCTTTCCTGGTACCTGGTCGATGGATCCTTCATCTAGAGCAGCCAAGGAGTGCTTCTTTCGTCGCGAAACAGTCCATGTCCGCGGGCGTGTTCCTCCTCGCGTTGAGATACTGGTGCCGGCGGTCACGGGTGGTATAGCTGTGGCCATCGAGCGAGCCGTCGCTGTGTCCCAGCTTCGAGGCTCGGACACGGAAGATCGCAGCGGCCACAACACCACGGAGTTACCGTCACACTAGGAAACGATCACCGTCCCGGGCCACTGCGGAAGTGCACTGTCTGAACTCATCGGGTTTCGGCATGCCCCTGAGCGGCCGCTACGCCGAATTGGGCTGTGCAATTCCCAACATGCGCAGACTCGCATCCGCACATGGCGTGCTCTGATCCACGAGACCATGTCCTCCGCCGGGACGAACGGCGCTGGCAGGGGCGCACGAGACGCATGAGACGCACGAGATGCACGAGCCCTGCGAAGGCCAACAGGCAGTGCGCCGCTCACCGGCATTCCTGACGCCAGGGATCCAAGGCGTGCTTCCCGCGAGTCTGGCCGCCTTCGAGCTGCTGCAGCACTGCTGGCCCCTCGCTCAGGGCATGTACCTGAGGTGTACCGGGCGGATACACCCCCTGGGCGATGAGTGCCTCGATTTCGACGAGCAGCGATCGATACCAAGAGGGTGCTGCAACTGCCAGTGCACCGATGTGCAGGCCCTTGAGCTGCGCCCGGTAGTTGAAGACCAGGTCGTGCGTACTGAGCCTGGCGTTGCCAGAAGCCGCGCCGAAGACAACGACGCGCCCGGTGAAAGGTTTGGCAACCGACAGGCTGACCTCGAAGGTGTCCTGTCCCACCGACTCCAGGACCACATCGACACCATCGGTCAAGAGCATGATTATCGCGGCCAGATCGGGGCGTCGAGCATCCAGGACCACCTCGGCACCCAGCGCTCGGACAATGTCGTGCTTGCCTGGCGACGCCGTTGCGATCACTCGCGCGCCATAGTGACGAGCGAGACGGACAGCAGCCTGCCCCACGCCCCCGGCCGCGGCATGAACAAGCACCACCTCACCCTTCTTGACTTCACCCAGTGGCTTGAGTGCCGCCAAGGCGGTCGCCCAATTCAGCACCATGCCCAAAGCCTCTGCATCGCTCCAACCAGAAGGGACGGGGAGCGCTTCCGCCGCAGGCATGGTCATGTACTGCGCAAAGGCACCCGGGCCGGCCCCGACGACGTGGGCGCCGACCGGCAGGGGGCTCTGGATTTCCGCGCCAACCTGCAGGATTTCGCCGGCAGCTTCGAAACCGGCTGTATAGGGGGCTTGCGGCCCTCCTCCATACGTTCCGTGCGTCTGCATCACGTCCGCGAAGTTGACGCCGGCGGCGCTCACGCGGATCAGGTACTCACCAGGCCCCGGAGTGGGACGGACCTGCGCAGTTGTGAGGGCCAAGTCTTTCGGCCCTCGATGTGAGTGCTGGACCAGTGCCTGCATCGTCCGCTCAAAAGTTCCCTGCTCATCGATCTCCATGAGCGGACCTTAAAGGCCTGTCACTTACGTCAGGGGCAAGCAACTGGTCATACATCCGGCAGGCTCCGACGGCGGGCTTCCCACAGGTAAGCGTCAAGTGCGGCATGCTGATCGCTGAGCACAGCGATACGCGCGGCGAGTCGATCGCGGTAGCTCTGCACCTCGCGCAGAAACTCCGTACACACCGCACCTGCATCCAGTTCTGCCCCACCTACCAGGTGGGGCAGAACCTCTTTGATCAGCCGAACGGGCAGCCCAGACTCCAGCAGTGAGCGGATAGTGAGCACCTGCTCAATGGTGGACCGGCAATAGTCGCGAAACCCATTGCCGCAACGACCTGGCACGATCAGGCCTTCATCTTCGTAGTGCCGCAAGGAACGTGCGCTCACACCGCTGGCTTTGGCAGCCTCACCGATCTTCATGGCTGCAAGAACATCCAGACGTACGGTGATGTTCCAGCTCCTATGGCTTCGTGCTGCGATGAGCGTTTCGCCCGTTCCACCGCACAGGCTCTGGACCACCTGCTCGCGAGCTGAACGCGGCCGGTGAACTCGACTGGTCGCGGGCCCGCGTGGATGGTTCTCACATCCGAGCGAAAGAGGGAGTGGCGTGGTGTTGGTATGTCAACTCACTCACCCCTGATGTCCAGTCTGCCCCCGGCCGGCAACCACATCATGGGCTTCGATCTGCCGCGTGTTCGTTGCTGCAGGTTGGCGCATTTACGACACGCAAGATCCGCAAGGGGCGAACCTGTGGTCTGATGGATACATCTTTATGACGCGGTGATCTAGAAATAGCATGGGAGACGAGACATGACTTCCGAACATCTAACACGCGATGTCACGACCCGAAATGCTCGCCCTGACGACTATGACGTAATCGTGCGCGTGATAGATGATTGGTGGGGGCGGCCGGTGACGGGGTTGCTCAACCGGCTTTACCTGAACCATTTCTGCAATACCAGCTTGATCGCTGAGGACCAGGACGGCGAGCTCGCTGGATTTGTCATAGGTTTCATGTCTCCATCTCAACCGAGTGAGGCTTACATCCACTTCGCTGGGGTCGCTCCGAGTGTGTGGCGCTCCGGTTTGGGGCGTTCCTTGTACGAGCAGTTCTTCACCATCGCTCGCAGGGAAGGTCGTACAGCTGTTAAGGCTGTGACTTCGCCGCACAACAGCCGTTCAATCTTTTTCCATACTGCTATGGGTTTCGACTGTTCTGAACCAGTGGTCGGCTACGACGGTCCTGAGCAGGACCGCGTGGTCTTCTCTCGGGTCCTGTGACATCGCCACTCGCAGAGCGGACCAGCCTGCCGCCACTGTGTACGAGGATCGCCGATAACAGACTGTCGTTCCTGTGGAATTGATCTGATCAACTCAGTCATCATGGCCGCCGGAATGGTCGCCCTGCCTACTACGGGGCGTCGGATGGAGCGAATGAATGGAGACCTGTCATGACCACAGCCTTGATCATTGGTGATGTGCAGCGAGGCATCACGAGCAGCTACTCATTCGCCCGAAACGTGGTGCCACCACTGACCGAGTTGCTGCCGGGTGCTCGCGCGGCCGGTGCGCTGGTGGTGTTCGTACGATTTGCCTTTCGGGGCAACGGCGCCGACCTGCTGACGGAAATCCCGCTGTACCAGGCGTTCTTCGACGCTGGAGACGAATTTCACGAGGGAACACTCGGAACCGAGATCGATCTACCAGTCACCGACAAGGACGTTGTGGTGCTCAAGCGCCGTGCCAGCGCTTTTGCGGGCACGGACCTGGACCTTGTCCTACGCGCCCGCGGTGTCACCCGACTCGCCATCGCCGGAGTCGCCACCAGCGCGATGGTTGCCGCCACCTGCTATGACGCGGCGGATCGTGGCTACCACCTGACGGTGCTGCGCGACGGGTGCGGCGACGGCGATCTGACCATGCACGACTTCTTCATGAACACTGTGTTCCCCAGTCGAGGGTTCGAAGTGCGGTCCTGCGCAGACTGGCTCGCCGAGCAGTCATGAACAGCACGCTGACGGACCGGGCGCTGTGTGCACATCCACCGGTGGTGGATCGGGCGTGCTCCAGTGAAGTGACCTTTTTGTAGCACAGATGGCAAGCGATCACGGAGTCTTTATTCTTGGGCATGTGTGTAGATGTGTAGATGGCCGAGTTGAAATAGATCCTCGCGGTCGCCTCACACGCGGCAGGAAGCATGACCGATTCGGGCCAGGCGAGGTTGAGGTTGATGCAATTGCGGACGCCCCAGCAGGACATGGGCTGCGATGCCCACATCCCCAATGGCACCCATGTTGGTGTCATGGAAGTTGGCCACGTCTTTTTCGGTGTCGATATCGAGGAGGGCTGCGACGTCGCTCGTGTGATGACGAACCGTTACTTCCGAAACTCCGAGTGCTTTGGCTGTCTTCCTCACAGACAGATCGTTTTCCAACCACACACACAGGGTGTTTTCGAGATCCCTCTGGCTGGAACGCAAAGGGCTCAGCCGGCTCTCGGCCCAAGACCGGACCGTCTCGGCCTCGTACGCCAACAGGCCGTCAAGGTCGGGCACGGGCCCAGATGCGGCGAGCCGTGGCGCCGGCAAGGACAGGATGTCCAGGGCCAACAGAACGAGTGTCCGGTCGTTCACGGTCTTGAGGTCAAGGCCGAGTACTTCGTTCGCTCGCGCCAGCCTCTGGCGCAGGGTATTGCGGTGAATACCGAGTGCCCGGGAAGCTTCTGCTGGTTTGAAGGAACAACCGATGCGCAGGGTGTCAAGGAGATGACAGTGCTTCGGATGCCGCATCAGCGGCCCCAGCAAGTTCGCAGCCCAGGCATGCGCTGATGGGCGCGGAAGAAGTGGTGCCAGTTTCGGCTGCACACCGGTACTGATCCGGCCGGGAACACGAGCTGCGTTCCGGAGCGCCTGGGCGGCTTCGGCATAGGCGGTGCTACTGGCATCGACGTCATGGGAACGGCTGGCACCCATGACAAGCCAGCCGCGTTCCGTGACGAGAGTGTGGAGGTCAGCTCCCACACTGGCGTCGTGTCGTGCAGGGGTGACGACAAGAATCTGTGTCGCCTTGTCTGGACAGGGTGCAACAAGAGCGCGGTCAGCGAGGTTGTCCTCACACCATCGCAATGTCACTTCCCGGTCGTGTCCGCCGGTGTCGATTATGCGTACACGGGCTTCCCTGGTGTCCGCGAGGGGTGGAGCCAGGTGGGCGATAACCGGGTCCTTCGCCGGTTCCAGGCCGAGCAGCAACTGTGCTGCGGCCTGGCTCACACGACGCGGCCCAAGCACCGTCGCTTGGTACTCACTCCGTGCCTGTTCACAAAATCCGAGGATCTTCGCGGCATGTCGAATCAGCTTGACCTCGACTCCATCGAAGGGACGGTGCGACGCCACGCCCAACACCAGAGAGTCACCACCGCCGAAAACTCTGACCGCGCACGTGTGTTCGGCAGCCGGGCTGCCGAAGTCTTCTGTCAGGGCGGCCAAACGACGGGCAAGGTTGGCGCAGTTGTCGGGGGCGGCACCAAGTACGCCCCGCTCGCGGGACCCAAGGGCTACATCTGCATCCAGGGCGGAGGACAGCCAGGTGATGATGTCGCGCGCCGTACGGGAGCTATCGACACGGGCCGGAATGTGGTCCAGTAGGTTCTCGAGTTGCTCAACGTGGCGCTCCGCGCCGAGGGCTCGCTGCTGCTGGATGTAGTGGTTGACACCGACCCATTCGGAGTCCGCGCCCGTCGTCAGGACCGGGAGCTTCAGCTCGTCTGCTTGGGCTTGAACCTGAGGATGTGCGGCGACCGAGTGTTCGGGGATTCGTAGGACCAGCGCCGCCGCGTTGTGGAGCCGCAGATCTGTGATGAGGTCGCAGAGAGTCCTGATATCGGGCTCCCTTCGCGGGTGTTCCCATGTCACCAGGGCCAGGCCGCCGCCTGATACCGGAAGGTAGTGCGATCTGATGTCGTGCCCGGTTTGCCTCGTAGGGACGAGTGCGGTGACCTCGGAGACCCGGGTCTCGCCGTACGTGCTCGCGTGTGCGGGATGTGTCCAGCGAAGCCGTAGATCCGGTCTGGTCTGGATGAGGTGATTGAGAGTGAGCATGTGCCCCTGCTCTCCCTTGCCGCTCCGGAATCAAGGTGCTGCCACGGTGATGGCCGGCGCACCGGTGTTCAACTGCTGACGCTCTTCCACTCGGTCGCGAGCACCGCCCAGATCTCTTTGTCGTAACGCTGGCCCTCGTAGGGCCATGCCTCGCGCCGCACACCCTCCAACGTCATGCCGAGCCGCTTGGCCACCGCCGAACTGCGGTCGTTGTCCGCACGGCAGTGCCACTCGGCCCGGTGCAGCCCACGCGAGGCGAACGCCCAGTCCACCAAGGCGCCGCACGCCGACGTGACGAGACCGCGGCCTTCCGCGGACGGCTCCAGCCAGCAGCCGATCTCGCAGGAGCCCGAAGCCGCGTCGAAGCTGACATACATCACACCGCCCACCAGCACGTCACCGCGCCAGATGCCGTACAGGCGGGCACCGTCAGCAGCCTGCCACTCGCTGTACCGCCTCAGCGTGGCCCGAGCCCCGTCCACATCATCGGTCACGAACCGGGCCCCCACCCACGGCCGGATGTACTCACGCGCCCGATCCATGTGATCGGCGAACTCCTGCGCGTGCCACAACTCCAGCGCTCCCAGGCGAGCGCCATCGCACAACAACCGGGACAACACGGCAACCCCTCATTCGCATAACAAGTGTTACAACAATACATCGCGGGAGCATGCCCCGCACGCTTGTCATTTCTGAGCTGTGAAGCCGGGGCTTGGTCCACCCCAGGGTCTGCTTGAGCAGGCGAAACGTGTACTCGATGAGGGGCAGCAGGCCTTCGTGAGCGAGCCATGTGGCCCGGTGGGTCAGCCTGGGATCCAGTCGGTCCTACGCCCGCGTCCAGGACGTGCGACCACTCTCCAGCGCGGCCACCACCGAGTACGGCCAGCCAGGCATCATCTGATGCTTGCCCTCACCCCGGCCGAACGTGTGGTGGAAGGCCCGGTCGGCACATGTGCCGGCGTCCGGCCGCAGCCACGATGAGACATCCACAGCCAGCACCAGCCGACCAGCCGACCATCCGCCGTCCTCGGCAATGGAGCCCCGACCAGGGCACGACGCAGCCTCACGACATCGATCCGTCCCTGGTTCAGCCCGCCGTAGAGAGCCCCGTGACCACGACGGTGTTCAGGCGCGAGCGCGAGATCAACCAGCGTCCGCACCGGCCCGTCCGTGCGCAGCAGCGCGTGCCACAACTCGAACAACGCGTCACCCCGCGCGGTCGGACACGGGTACAGCTCAGACCGGAAGGCCGACACCTCCGCGAACGCATCCCGTAGGACGCCCTGTTACACCAAACTCACGACCACGGCCTTCGCGCCGATCCGCTCTGTGACGGGGCACAGGATCAGACGGGGGCCGCCTCCGCGTCCGCTGAACTGCGCAAACGCCGATCAAGTTCGAACCGAGTTCGGCACCGGACCATAAATGACAAGCTGAGCGAAGATGTCGAAACGGTGCGCTCGCTGCTGCGTTGCGCGGACAAGGTCCTCACACGTATTCGTTGTCCCACAGCATGCTGCGGATCCACCACCGGCCGTCGTCGTCGCGATTGACCTGAATCGAGTTGACGCCGCGGAAAGCTACTTCGGCGTCGTCCGGAGAGCTTTTGCCCACGTAGGAACTCCACACGTGGCCCATTGCACCGAACAACCGGACCTCGCTGCCGACTTCGATCTCATGCAGGTCGGTTGAGTTCAGCAAGGGCGTGACCGCCTCGATGAACTCGTCCAGTGTCAGTGCTTCCAATCGCGACCGACCGGATTCGTCACGCACCGTCCGCATGAGACGGCAATCAGGGTGCAGCACCTCACGATCCCTGGACCAGTCGCGCGGGCCGGCCGGGCCCGAGACGGTCGCGTACATCTCAGCCACGAGGTGCCGGACGAGATCTTCGTCCTTCGCCTCGCGATCTGCGTTCTCCTCGGCGGCTGTATACGTCATACGAACATAGTACCCGATCACATAACGAGCGTTGTGTAAATGTATCCGAGGCCACCTAGCGGGTGTCCGACGGGTCGCGTGAGCTGATCAGGGCTGTGGCATAGGCGCAGATACGCCTCTCTGGAGGCGCCGTCGTCGGACTCGCTGGCACTGAGACCTCGTCGCCAATCCGCCCGTCCTTGCCTGCGTCGGCCGGCTGAGGAATTTGGTTGCGGTGGATCAGGCGGATGCGGTCATACTCCGGCATGAGTAGAGACGCCGAGGTCATCGTGCTCGCCCGCTGGTCGGACAAGGTGATGGAACCGCTGACCCAGGACGACCCGGAACGTACGTGGCGAGGTCGCTTCGTCCCGATAGCGGGGCAGTGGGGCTACGAGTTCGGGTGGGCCCTGGAGCTCGAGAAAATGCGTGCCCGCAAGGGCCTGCTCAGGCACCTGGAGTCGCTGCCGTGGCCGCATCCGCATACGGTGCAGGTTCTGCTGCGCGACCAGGACGACGACTGCTTCGGCCTATGGATGTTCCAGGAGGGCCGGCTGGTGGAAGTCACCATTCCGGGTACCAGGCGTTTCCACCAGCCGGCACCGCCCGATGAAGAGGACTTCGAAGTCGACCCGGGCATGTTGCTGCGCACCGACCAAGACACGGCTCTGCCCGAGCAGACCCCAGAAGCACGCCGCGACCCCCGCTCACCCTGGTAGACCGAGTTCGACAGCTCATCTTGGGACGTCAGGGCTGTCGACGAGCGCGTACTCAGCGAACTGCGCCACCACTATCCGGGTACCGAGGCCTCTGAACAGGGCTCTTCACTCCGGACGCAGCCATAGGCGGATGTCCACGTGGAGATCTCCGCGGCGCCCCGCCGGACAGCTTCCTCCTGGTCCTGGGCGAGCTTCCCGCAGACCGCTGCGACGTCTGGCACGCCGTCGTCCGGTTCTACGAGCGCGTCATGCACCCCGGTCTGCAGCCAGTCGGCGTGGTCGCCGTCAGCCTCGGCAACCGCGAGCGCGATGAGCCTCACCGCGGCCACAGTCCCCACTCGGGTCAGGGCTTCTGCCGTCCGCCGGGTCACCGCCGTGTCCGCGACATCCAGCAGCAGCCCTGCAAGCACTTCCGCGGCCTCAGGGACATCTGCGAAAGGAGCAAGGGCACGTCCAGCACGGACACGTTGCGTCCATGAAGGAGACGACGCCTCAGCCAAGGCCGCCTCCATCCCGCTCATCATCTCTGGCACTACCGGACAGTTTCATGCCCCACGAAGACGATCGAAGCCCCGGCCGGAGCTGCCCGCGAGGTTGACCGAGGAGGCAGAGGCGCCCCCGCTGATCCTGGAAGGTGGACGGCTAGGTCGTTTCTGATGGCTCTTGGACGGTGTCTCGGAGCCAGATGACGATCGCGGTCACAGTGAGGGTGCCGTTGAAGATGTAGTCGCGTTTGTCGTAGCGGCTGGCCACCGACCGGAACTGTTTCCACTTGCTGACGCAGCGCTCGACCGCGCTGCGCCGCCGGTACTGGGCCTTGTCGAAGGCGGGCGGACGGCCGCCGGCCCGACCCCGGCGTTGGCGGTTGGCCCGCTGGTCGTCCGGCTCGGCGATGGTCGCCTTGATGCCCCGACGGCGCAGGTAGGCGCGGTTGCCGCGGCTGGAGTAGGCCTTGTCGCCGCGCACCCGGTCCGGGCGGCGACGCGGACGGCCGGGCCCGCGGCGAGGAACGCGCAGCGTCTCCAGCACCGGCAGGAGCATGGGGCTGTCGCCCCGCTGACCCGGCGAGGTGAGCCAGGTCAGCGGGCGGGCCCGGTCGTCGGCCAGCAGATGAACCTTGGTGGTCACCCCGCCCCGTGAGCGTCCCAGGGCCTCCCGCCCATCGGCCTCCACACGTGCCCCGCCCCCTTTTCGGGGAAGTCGCGGGGCGGCCGGTGCCGGGCCCCGGCCGCGTGCGGGTGAGCCCGGCAGGAGGTGGAGTCGATGTTCACCGCCCACTCCCGCTTTACCTCGCGGGCCAGGGCGCCGTCGGGGTCACCGGCATCGGCCTCGATCTGCAACTCGGTCAGGATCCGCTGCCAGGTACCGTCCGCAGACCAGCGACGATGCCGTTCATAGACGGTCTGCCAGGGCCCGTACCGCTCCGGTAGGTCCGGCCAGGGCACCCCCGTGCGAGCCCGGAACAGCACCCCGTTCACCACCCTCCGGTGATCGGACCACTGCCCACCAGGCCGGCCATTGGTCGGCAGCAAGGCCTCGATCGCCCGCCACTGCGCATCGGTCAGTTCATGACGCCGCACCATGCCCGACACCTGCCCGGCCCAGAACCTGATCCACCCCACCCCACAAGAGCCATCAGAAACGACCTAACGGGAGTCCTCGGGCGTGCGCGAGCCGGCGATGGCAGCCAGGTGGCCGTCCAGGAGCTCGATCTGCCGCGCAGGAGGAAAGACCGTCGGGGCGAACAGGGCCTGGACCACCAGTCCTAGGACAAAGGATTGGACGTCGGCCGCGACTTGCGCAGGATCGCCGGGAAGTAGCTCACCAAGCTCTTGGGCCGTGGCAACCCGGTCACGAAGAGTTTCACGGCTGTGGGCGTACTTGTGGGCGTAGGCCGTTGTCAGATCGGGGTCGGACAGCGCCTGGTCCCAGGAGGAGACCCAGATTCGGTTGCTGGAGGTGGCCTCTTCGGTCAGCGGCAGCATGTCAAGCAGCGCGGCCCTCAGAGCCTCGATCCCTTCACCTGCGGGACGCCGCGGCCGGGATGCGGTTCGCTCCTCCAGCAGGTCCAATGCGTAGGTCACAAGCGCGCGCTTGTTGGGAAAATAGTGGGTCAGCAGGCCGGTTGTCGCGCCGAGCTGGTCGGCGACCGCGCGCAGAGTGAGACCGCTGAAGCCGCGAGCGGCCAGTACCAGCCAGACCGCTTCGGAAACATCGCGTCTGCGGGCCTCGTGATCTCCCTTGGTGCGTGTCATACCCCCACGTTATATTAACGTAACACTTGTTATGCAAATGTGGGGTTGCCGTGTTGTCCCGGTTCGTGACCGATGATGTGGACGGGGCTCGGGCCACGCTGAGGCGGTACAGCGAGTGGCAGGCTGCTGACGGTGCCCGCCTGTACGGCATCTGGCGCGGTGACGTGCTGGTGGGCGGTGTGATGTATGTCAGCTTCGACGCGGCTTCGGGCTCCTGCGAGATCGGCTGCTGGCTGGAGCCGTCCGCGGAAGGCCGCGGTCTCGTCACGTCGGCGTGCGGCGCCTTGGTGGACTGGGCGTTCGCCTCGCGTGGGCTGCACCGGGCCGAGTGGCACTGCCGTGCGGACAACGACCGCAGTTCGGCGGTGACTACGAGGAGTCGTGTCGCACCGTCCCCTCGATGCGGCTGAGGTTCGGTTGATGCGTCACGCGGCCAAGTTTCTCGGGTTCTCTGAGCAAGTACGGTGCGGGCATCAAACGTCGGTTCTTGAACCGAATCCTATGAGCCAGGCTGCGGCACAGTTCCTGCTCGGGCAATGGCACGACTTGCCTGCTCGAACGGACCCGCTCAGCGCCTCGCGGGATGGGTGACCGCCGGCAGACTGGGAAATTTCACGATCTCGAAGCCGTCTTGGTCGGAGCCTGCTGGACACCAATGGCGACCAGAACGAGAAAAGCACCGAGGACCTGAAGCCCATCCAGGTGATCATGGGCGATCAGCACAGCTAGCTGTGTGGCTGTGAGCGGTTCAAGAAGGATCGCAATGATTCCAGCGGCTGCACCGGCATGACGCAAGCCTGTGAAGTAGCTGGTGTAGGCGACAGCCGTTGGTACCAACCCGAGAAACATCACGGCGCCCACCACGTCAATCCGCGGCGGCAATTCCATCCCGGACAGCAGGCCGGCCGGCAACAGCAGCAAGCCTCCGGTCATGAAGCCCAGCCCGGTCGCGGCATTCGGGTCCAGGCCAGGCAGTGGCGCGCGGCGGTCCAGCGTGAGCAGGGCGAACCCCAACGCGGCCAGGAGTGCCAAGCCCGCTCCTGCAATGTGGTTGCCACCCGTGCTCGTCGGAGAATTGAGCAACAACATCAGCCCGCTGACGGCGGTCACGATCGATGCGGCCGCACGGAGTGTGGGGAGGCGCCGGTCGAGGACGGCGGAGCCGATCGTCACGAGTACAGGGATGGCGACCATTGTGGTCAGCGTTGCCAAGCTCACCGAGGTGGCCTGCACCGCTGCGAAATAGGCGGTCTGGTACGTGGCCATCAGTAGGCCGGTGACGGACAACCGTGCCGCCGCCGCCCGCGTGCGCGGTACTGTCCTGAACCCTCCTGCGGTGGCAGCGTAGATGGTGATGAAGATGCCTCCGATCAGCAGGCGGAGTGCAGCGACGGCAACTGGGTGCATCCCCGTGCGAGAGGCGAGGAGTGAACCGGCGAGGCCGCCGGTGCCCCAGAGCAGGCCGGCGAGCACGAGAAGAGCGGTGCCCCGTGGAACGAGGGCCGCGGAGAGTGGCAAGCGTGTGAGCATGTAAAGCTCCAGCTTCGACGTTAAAGGACGGCATCGTCGGAGCGGGGCTGGGCTGCCCCTCCGCCACTTTTATGGGTGGGCTCCGCAGTCCTGTGAACGATCGCAGTGAAACAAGGCGAAACCCTGACGAGTGGGAAAGGGTGTCAATAATCGTCAGTACGGAGAAGGCCGAGTTCACTGACGCGCAGCCCAAGCGCGAAACGGCTGACAACACTGGTCTTCGTCATCATTCGCTGTACTCGCCGTTGGACGGTTCGGTGGCTGAGCGCCAGACGCCTTGCAATGGTGGAATCAGGCAGCCCGCATCCCATGAGTTCCAGTATGCGTAGATCGACTCCGTCGAAAGAGGCATCTGCGGCTGGCGCATACACATCGACCTCTTGATTTTTCGACTCTTCTCGTACACAGCCCTCTTCGCGGCGCGAGCCGAGCGTTACATCACACGCCAACTGCATTGAATGCCTTCGAAGGGGGCGCCCGCCTCCGAACATGCCTGCTCCTTTGGTGCGTGTACTGCGTGTACTGCGTGTACTGCGTGTACTGCGTGTCTGGCGTTTGGCGTTTGGCGAAGGCTTGCGGCGACAGCCAGTTGCCCCTTCTTGATCGCGTCGCCGTCCTGCTGTGCCGCCAGCAGAACCCCCATGTGCCAACTCCGGCCACACAGCAGCCAGAACACTACGGAGTCACCACCGACACTAGGAATCAATTGCTGCTCTGGGCCACTGCAGAAATGAACTGTTTGCTCTCATCGCGTTTCGGTATGCCCCTGAGTGGCCACGATGCCGACTTAGGTTGTGCACTTCCAAACCTGCCCCGACTCCACATCTGCACATGCCATGCCGGCGAACCGCGTCACCGCCGGCTTGGGCAGTCCGAGCGTGAGCACCCGACCTCCTGATTTCCTTGCCTGCGGCGTGGCTCCGCAAGGAGTTCCTTGTCCAGCAGTCCAGCAGTTCGGCAGTCCAGCGGTCCGGAACCGCGACAGTGCGGTCAGGGACTCGGCGCGCACAGCCTCGAACGGCAGGCTCACCCTCGCGCCGTTGGCGTGATCAACGGTGTCTCGACAACGTACGTGATCACACGGTCAGGTCCAGCCATTCCCCGACGGCCAGTGCGTGCGCGCGTCGGCCGGCGTGCGCACGCAGTTCGTTCTCCGGGTCGGCGACCTCGACGTAGCCCGCGATCTTGTCCGGCTGCTCCGGCTCGTAGTGGATCGGTACCGCGTACCGGGCGTCGAGGATCTCCGCCGCCGCAGCTGCCTGCCTCGGGTCCAGCGCGGCAGGCAGCGGGCTCGGTGGTTGCAGGTGCGGCGCGTCGACGACGGCGCCGTTGGCGGGCAGGAACACCGCGTCGAACGGACTGAACCGGCGCGCGATGAGCCACCAGTAGCCGTGGAACATCGTGTCGCCGCCGTGGAAGACCCGCTGTCCATCGGCCTCCACCACCCAGTTCAGCTGTGGGTCGCCCAGTCCGTCCACGGCCGGGACAGCGGTGATGCGGAACGGCCCGATCTCATGGGTGGACCAGGCGTCGACGACAGCGGTCGCCAGTCGGTGCCGGGCCAACTCGCCCTCGGCCAGCAGCGTCGTCGTGTTGTCCACGTCGTCACCGTGGCCAGGAGCCGGTCGCAGTACGGGCGCTCCCGGTACCAGCACCTCCGCGAGCGCGGACGCGTCGGTGTGGTCCCGGTGCAGGTGGGTGACCAGCGCGGCGTCGGCCTTCCCGGTCGGCACTGCCAGCCACTCACCGGGCTTCCACCCCGTGAACAGCGGTGAGAGGTCCCGTACGTAGTCGATCACCAGTCGTTTGCCGCCGGCCTCGATCTCCAGTCCGGCCCAGCCCAACCGTCGCACTCGCATCGCGTACTCCTTGGATCTCGGTAACGGCGGCCAAATTAGCGTACGAGCGTTCTCTAAGTAAATAGCGGACGCTCGTACGCTATCCTCGTCGCATGTCGCCACGCCGCTCAGTAGCCGAAGCGCAGGCCACCAAGGGCCGGATCCTCAGCCGTGCCGCTGAGATCGCCTCCGAGGAAGGGCTGGACGGCATCACCATCGGCCGGCTCGCCGAGGCGTTGGAGATGAGCAAGTCCGGAGTGCACAAGCACTTCGGCACCAAGGAGTCGCTGCAGATCTCCACGCTGGACAAGGCGTTCGTGGATTTCTGGCACCGGGTGGTCGAGCCCGCGCTCGGTGAACCCCCGGGCCTGCGGCGGCTGCGCGCGGTGTGCGCCAACTCCGTGGACTACCTGGAAGTGCCACTGCTGCCCGGCGGCTGCCTGATGACAGCGGCGCTCACCGAGTACGACGGCCGCCCCGGCCGGGTCCGCGACGCGGTGGCCGAAGTGTGGTCGCGCTGGCGGGAACAGCTGCGGGCGGACCTGACCGTGGCGGTGGAGAACGCCGAACTGCCCGCCGGGTTCGACGTCGACCAGGCGCTGTTCGAGATCGTCGCCGCCGGACTGGCGCTGAACGCGGCCATGCAGCTCCAGCATGACCACTCGGCCGCGGGCCGGGCCCGCCTCGCGATCGAACGGGCGCTCAACCAGTCCTGACCATGTGTCAGGCCGGCCGTCGGCGGAGGAAGGGCGGCATGTACGGGGTTGCACCTTCCGTAGCGGCATGTGGTCCGGTGGACCTACGTCCCGATGCCTTGAGGAAATCGAGGAAAGGTCCTTGCTCATGCACTCATCTTTCGTGCCACCCCGCCAGGTCAAGATCGGTGACGCGGCGGCCTTCGTCGGCAGCACGCCACGGGCGATTCGCCATTACCACGAGATCGGGCTGCTCCCCGAGCCTGAGCGGGGCGGTGACGACCGCCGCCGCTACGGGTACGAGGACATGATCCGCCTGCTCTGGATTCGTAGGACGGCCGAAGCCGGGATCGCCCTGGACGACATCCGTGACGCCTTTACCGCCGGCACGGCTTCCGCCGGTGCGGACGGCGGAGAAGGTATCGCGGGCGTCCTGGAGCGGTTGGAGGAAACCCTCGCCGAGCAGGAGGAGGAACTGCGGCGGCAACGGACCGCCGTGCGGCGGATGCGCGCCGAAGGCAGCCGGATGGGCCTGCTCTCCGACTTCGTCACCGAACGCCTCAAGGACCTGCCCGAGGGCTCCCTGCGTCCGGCGGACCTGGACACTCTGCTGGTCACTGAGCGGATCTTCGGCCCGCTCGGCGCGGCCGTCCAGGCCACCCGCTTCGTCGTCCTGGCCACGCATCCCACTCTGCGGGAGGATTCCGACCGCGTCGACGACGCCGAGGAGGCACTCGATGACAGTGTCGCCGTCGATGATCCACGGGTGGCTCAAGTGGCCGTCGAGCGGCACGCCTTCGAAAGCGCCCTGCATGCCGCCATCGAGGAGTCCGGCCTGGACAAGGACGACGATGCCCTCTTCGACGCCTGGGACACCCTGCACCCTGCCACCGCCGATGACGGCGAGGACGAGGCCGATCTCGGCTCCGGCAGGCGGGAGGCCGGTTCCATGAGCGTGTTCGAAGCCATCGGCAAGATGCCCTACGACCTCTCTCCGGCGCGCCTGCGCTGTATGGAACTGGCCGGGGAGCTATCCGCCCAAGACGCACCCGCTGCCCAAGACACGGCCTGAGGCGGGGCCCGTCCCAGCACGATCCCCGCGTAGACCCGCGTAGACCCGCGTAGACCTGTGTAGGCCCTCGTATCCCCGCGTGGAGACGCCCGCACGGAAACACGTCCGATCGCGGACCGAAGGTAGGTATGGATACTCAGGTGGCAGCCGCTCCTCAACGGCATGGTTGATCTCGACACACCGATCGACACCGTGGTTTCGCAAAGGAGTTCACAAACATGGCTGCCCCGTCGCGTTCACTGCCCCAGACCCTTCGCCACCACCTGGTCAACCCCGCCGCGCTGGGCTACCTGGCCGTCGTGGTCGCCGTCGCCGTCTGGGTCGGGGTGGACACCCTCTTCGTCGAGCACGCGGACGCCAGTTTCGCGGGAGTCTGGCTCTTCGTGGTCACCGCCCCGACCTCGTTCCTGTTCGTGCTTCTGCCCGGCGCGCTGCCGCTCATCGGCGTCGTCCTCGGAGCCGTGGCCCAGGCGTTCGTGCTCGGCGCCGCATACCACTGGTTCCTCAAGCGGTCCACGCACGCCCAGCGTGTCGGCACCGGCACCGCCTGACACACTGAGCTGCCCCGAGTCCTGTGGAGTCCGCGGAGCACGTGCTGTGTCTCGGGTTCGCCCGGCCCCAGCCATGGCTGAGGCGACCGGCGACAACACCGCTCGTGCGGCGGTGGGATCCCCGGTCAGCGGCGGCCGGTGGCCAGGGTGATGAGGAACTGGCCGCCGCCCGGCTCGATGGCGGCGGTCACCGGCAGTCCCGGTACGAGTCGGGAGAACCGGTCCACCAGCCAGTCCGCCGCATCCTGGGCGTCCCGCTTGGTCGGGCAGCGGCCCACCATCTCGCGGCCCCCTTTGCGCTCCAGCCTCCCGGCGACGGTGATCAGCGGCGCGGGTTCGACCACGTACAGGTGGTCCGGCCAGGCGATGAGCACCTTGACCGCACCCTTGCGGGTGTTGCATCCGCGGTGCGCGAGCCGCTCGGTGACCTTGGCCTTCCGGTCGGCGGTCCGGCTGTCGACGCTGGGGCCCCGCGGGTCGTTGACCGACTCGTCGGGGTCGACCGCCTCGTCACACACCCAGCATCGCCAGCCGTCGCGCTCGGCCACATCATCAAGGAGACTCATCCGAGCAAATTAGCCTGCCCGGCCGCCACCGCGCGCACCAGGGCCCGGCAAGGTCCGCACACAGGCCGGCCCCTCACTGTCCTCTCGCAGTGCTGACCTTTCGCCCTACGCGTCGATCACGACGTCTTCCCGCGGTTTCGAGCAGCAGAGAAGGATCTTGTTCTGGGTGATCTCGCGTGGCCGGATGCCTCCGTTGTGCTGCATGTCGACGGAGCCGGAGAGCAGGGTGGTCTTGCAGGTGCCGCACATGCCCTGTGCGCACGAGGCCGGCAGGCTGAGGCCGGCCCGGGACGCGGCGGCGAGGAGCGAAGTGTCGGCGTCGCACTCGATGGTACGGCCGCTGCGGCTGAACTCGACCTTGAAACCGGCGTCCGTGCCGGTGGCGGGCGAGGTGTCGGCGGGCGAGGCCGGTGCCTCGAAGGTGAAGCTCTCCTGGTGGTAGTGGTCCCTGTCGAGGCCGGCGTCCGACAGCATGCGCCACACGGCGGCCATGTAGGGGGCGGGTCCGCAGGTGAACACCTTCCGTTCGAGGAAGTCCGGTGCGACCTGCCGCAGTGTCTCGATCGTCAGGCGCCCGCGGTATCCGCCCCAGGGGGCGTAGGGGCGGTCCTCTTCACAGATGTGCACCACGCGGATGTTCGGCGCGGTCGCGGCGATGAGGTCGAGTTCATGGCGGAAGACGATGTCCGCGGGGGTGCGGGCGCTGTGCACGAACACCACGTCGGCCGGGTCGGCCAGGTCGTACAGCGTCCTGGTCATCGACATCGACGGCGTCACTCCGATGCCTCCGGACAGGAAGAGGTACTTGGGCGCCGGATGCCGAACCGTGGAGAACTCGCCGAACGGGCCGTGTGCCCGCACGGTGTCGCCGGGCCTGAGACGGTCGTGCAGCCAGTTCGACACGAGCCCGCCCGGCACGCGCTTCACCGAGATCGAGAGCAGGAAGGGACGCGTGGGCGGGGAGGAGATGGTGTAGCAACGCTGAACCGGCCGGTCGTCGATGTCGAGGACCAGGGTCAGGAACTGGCCCGGTTCATGCCGGAACAGCCGGGGTTCGGCGTACTCGAAGACGAAGGTGCTGACGTCGTGCGTGAGCGGGTGGACCTGACGGCACACCAGTACTTCCTCGGCTTCGGTCATCGCTGCCGCTCCCCGTGTGACAGGTGCGCCCTGAGCCGGGCCACGTACCAGCTGACGAACGCCTCGACCTGCTTCTCCGTGGGGGCGTACGGGCCGGGCAGGTAGGCCGGACTGCTGATGCCCTGGTGGGCACGGGCGACGAACACCGCGTCCTGCTCGTTCGTGGACCTCCACACCTTCGTCAGCGTGTCGAGATCGTAGTCGGTGCCCTCGACGGCGTCCGCATGCACGAGCCAGGTGGTGCGGACGAGGGTGCGGTCCGGGGCGAGCGGGATGACGGCGAAGGTGATCGCGTGGTCGGCCATGAAGTGGAACCACGCGTTCGGCTGAAGATGCAGGGACAGCCGACCGAGGCGGGCGGTGGGGAAGTCCGCCAGCAGGCGCTTGCACGCGGCCCTGCCGTCCAGGGTGTAGGACTCACCGGCCAGGTCGAGGGGTTCGCGCTGGATACGGAAGCCCGTGGCGCGGGTGTCCAGTTCCTCGATCGCGGCGTAGGGCAGGCCGAGCAGCTCATAGGTCTCGCGGGTGTCGGCGTCGGCCCGCTGGAAGCGTTCGTAGGTGGGGCGCAGGACAGGGGGAACGTCCTGCTCCTGGTAGCCGTAGACGGGGAAGTAGCAGGCGCGGAGTTCGGGATGGCCGGTGCAGTGATAGCACTCCCGGTTGTTCTCCAGCGTCAGCTTCCAGTTGGCGTTCTCGACGAGGTCGATCTGAGCTGCGACCTTCGCCTCGGCCAGGCGGTGCGGCGCGAGGTAGGGCCGGACCCGGGCGGCGAACTCGTCGAAGTCACCGGGCGGCTCCTTCGCCAGGCACAGGAAGACCAGTCCGGCCACCGTGCGCACGTGCACGGACCGCAGCGGGAAACACGTCGGGTCGAAGTCGGGTGCCTGGGACTCGGCGTGCAGCAGCGTGCCGTCCGTGCCGTACGTCCACCGGTGGTACCCGCAGACGATGTTGCCGACCGAGCCGCGCGCCTCGGTGAGGATGCGGGCGCCGCGGTGGCGGCAGACGTTGTGGAAGGCCCGTATGCCCTCGTCGTCGTCACGGATGACGACGACCGAGTACGGACCGAGGGTGACCGTCACGTAGTCGCCGGGCTCGGGGAGTTCCGCCTCGGCGGCGGCGAACAGCCAGCTCCGGGCGAAGACCGCCGCGATGTCGAGATCGAAGAAGTCTTCGCCGACGTAGAACGGGGCCTCCAGACTCTGTCCGGCCGGACGCCTGGCGATCAGCTCGGCGGGGGAGCGCACCTCGGTTGTGGGAGTCACTGGGCTCGTCCCATCTCTTGGACACAGCTGCGGAATTGTCGTGGGGAGTGCTCAGACCGGTCAGACCGGCCAGAGGAGTGGGACGGGTCAGACCGGTAGGCACAGGCGCAGCGCGTCGTAGATCGCGCCGTGGATGTTGCGGGCGGCTACGGCGTCGCCGATGCGGAACAGCTGATAGCGGCCCGCGTGGTTACGGACCACGGTCTGCTCCGTGTGTGCCAGCAGGGCGCGGTGGTCGACCTCGCCGAGGTTGGTCGAGCCGGGGAGGAGGCCGAAATACAGGGTGTCCGCCGGGAGCGTTCCGTGTTCCACGATCACGTGGTCCACGATCCGGTCGGTCCTGGTCTCGGTGTACTCGCTGTAGAGGGTCGCCGAGAGTCGTCCTTCCCCGGTCCGGCGCACGGAGTGGAGCCGCTGGGTGAGCGTGGTCGTGACGCCGTGCGCGGTGAACGCCCGTAGGTAGGCGGGGGAGTTCACGCTGCCGACGTCGGGGGCGAGGGTGCGCTCCGGGGTGACGTACTCGATCCGGACGCCTGGGGACGCGGTGAGGACCTCCACGGTGTCCATGGCCGGGTAGCCGCCGTGGTCGTCATAGACGAGGATCTCACCCCGCAGACGCGGCAGGGAGCCCGTCATCACGTCCCAGGTGTCGTGGACCAGCCCCTGACCCGCGGCGAGGAAGCTGCGGTCGGGCGTGCCGCCGGTGGCGACGATCACGAGATCGGGGTGTTCGGCGAGGACGTCGGCCTCCTCGGCGTAGGCCGCCAGGCGCAGGTCGACGCCGAGGTGTTTGCACTCGGCGACGCGCCAGTCGACGATCTGGACCAGGTCGCCCCGGCGTGGGTTCGACGCGGCCAGCCGGATCTGTCCGCCGGGCCGGTCGCCGGCCTCGAACAGGACGACGTCGTGGCCGCGTTCACCCAGTACCCGAGCCGCCTCCAGACCGGCCGGACCGCCCCCGACGACAACGGCCTTCCTGCGGCGGCCGATTGTCGGGGAAATGGTGTGCGGTACCTGGAGTTCCCGACCGGTGGCGGGGTTGTGGACGCACTTGGTGTCGCCGGAGTCGTAGATCGCGTCGAGACAGTAACTCGCCCCGACACAGGGCCGGATGCGGTCCTCCTGACCGGCCATCACCTTGGCGACCAGGTGGGGGTCGGCGATCTGCGCGCGGGTCATTCCGACCAGGTCGAGGAGCCCTTGACGCAGGGCGTGTCGGGCGGTGGCGACATCCGCGATGCGCGCGGCGTGCATCACGGGGACGGAGAGCCGGCGCTTCATCTCGCCGACGAATTCCAGGTACGGGCCGAGCGGAGTGCCGATGGGCGGGATGGCCTTCGCCAGGGAGGCGTCGCTCTCGATGGAGCCGCGGATGGCGCTGATGAAGTCGATGCCGGCGGCGGTGAACCGCTCGGCGGCGACGAGCGCCTCGTCGAAGGTGAGACCGGGGCCCAGGTCGCGGGGACGGACCTCGTCGAGCATCATCCGGATGCCGACGATGAACTCCGGGCCCACGGCCTCCCGGACGGCACGGATCACCCGGTGCGGGAACGCCATGCGGTTCTCCAGGCTGCCGCCGAGTTCGTCGTTGCGGTGATTGGTGGACGGAGAGAGGAAGCTGTCCAGGAAGTGGCCGTACGCCTGGATCTCGATGCCGTCCAGTCCGCCGTCCCGGCAACGGATCGCCGCCGCCGCGTAGTCGGCGGTGATCCGGTCCAGGTCCCACGCCTCGGCCGCTTTCGGGAAGGCGCGGTGCGCGGGTTCGCGCAGGGCCGAGGCGGACACCAGCGGCAGCCAGTCCCCGGTGAAGTTGCTGGTACGCCGGCCGAGATGGGTGATCTGGCACATGACCGCGGCGCCTGCTTCGTGCAGGTCGTCGGCGAGACGGCGCAGCCACGGCACGATGTCGTCGCTGTACAGGAGCAGATTGCCGAACGCGGGTGGGCTGTCGGGCGAGACCACGGCCGAGCCGCCGATCATCGTCAGGCCGACCCCGCCCCGAGCCTTCTCCAAGTGGTAGGCCCGGTAGCGGTCCTTGGGCATGCCCTCCTCGCCGAACGCGGGTTCGTGCGAGGTACTGACCACGCGGTTGCGCAGGGTGAGGTGCCTGAGCTGGAAGGGCTGGAGCAGAGGATCCAGGGCGGTTGAGGGCACAGCAGCTCCTCGCGGGCGTTCGGGGTCGACGGCGGGTTTTTTTGTCGCGCCGCGTCTTGGGGAAGCCGAATCGGCTGTACGAGAGCAGATCATCGTTGTCGCGCTATGCGAAACGCGATCGTGATACGAGACAAAGAGTGGGGGTGGGAATCCCCGGCAGTCAAGAGTGCGCGGACCTTCTCCGTCTCCCCGGTCCGGTGTCGTGGTGCCGCGGCAGCTTCGCGCCGGGCTCAGCCGTGCTTCACGAACCCCCGGCGCCAGGAGATCTTCGCGCCGGCCTCCAGTACCAGTTCCGCGAGGTCGGGACGGGTCTCCTCGTTGATCCGGAAGGTCGGCCCGGACAGTGACACGGCCGCGATGAGCTGTCCCTTGAGGTCGTGGATCGGTGCGGCGATGGCGGCCAGTCCGATCTCGTGCTCCTCGCTGGTGGTGGCGTAACCGCGCTCGCGTACGGTTTCGAGCTCGGCCGCGAGGCGCACCGGGTCGACGATGGTGCGCGGGGTGTACTGCTTCGGCCGCTTCGCGAAGAGCTCGGCGATCTCGTCGGGGGGCATGCGTGCCATGAAGAGCTTGCCCGCGGATGTGGCGTGCATGGGGGAGCGTTGGCCGACCCAGTCGATGCTCATGATCGCCGAACCGATCGCCTGGCCGATACTGATCACGTCGTAGCCGTCCCGGATCGCGACGTTCACGGTGTCACCCGTGGCCGCGGCCAGCTCATGGCAGATGGGGCGGCTCAGACTGGCGAGGTCGCTCACCTTGCCCACGCCGCCCGCGAGTTCGGCCACGGTGTACCCGATGCGGTACCGCCCGCGCTCGGCGTCCTGCTCGACCATGCCGCGCGACTCCAGGGTCGCCAGCAGTCGGAACACCGTCGACTTGTGCACGCCCAGTTCGTCGGCGACCTCGGTCACGCCGCTCGGGCCGTGCTTGGCCAGCATCTGCAGAATCGACACCGCCCGGTCGACGGACTGCACAGAGCGATCACGGGGGCGGCTGCCGTCGCTGGTCATGCCCGAAGGGTAGCCGAGCGGGCGGACGCCGCCCGTGAGCACCGGGCGTCCGGCCGCATGCGAGCTTTTCGGCCACCGGGGCCGCTGCGGGCCTGGTCGGAAGGTGGCGGCATCGGCCGTGTCCGGCGTCCGCGAGACCAGCGGAACATCGACCGGGGGCCGGAGGTGGCGAAGTGGGCCGGCGCCGATGAACTCCGTTGCGCCGCACTGGTCATGAGGTGTCGTCAGGTACGAGCGGTCTTGTCCAGCATGGTCAGGAACCGCTCCGAGAAGAGGTAGGCGTCGCCGGGCCAGCGGGCCGAGAGGTAGTTGCCGTCCTCGACGACGTAGGCCGGGCGATGGTCGGTGGCCGTGCCCCGCCGTGACAGCGTGCGCGGGCCGCGCCGGAAGTCGGACGGCGAGGCGAGGGCGGCCGTGATCTCGTCCTCCACATACGCCGGGTAGGTGCGGTAGTAGCGGCCGAGGCGCCAGGCCGTCAGCAGATAGGCGGATCGCTCCAGGTACTTGGGCAGGCAGGTGGTGCGGCGCCCGTGGAGCACGCTGCGGTGGGTGGTCGGGTCCTGTGCGCGGGCGAGTACCAGCGGCCCGTGGCAGATGGCCGCGACCGGCCGCCCCAGCTGCCAGAATTCGGCAACCTTCAGCTGTAGCACCGACGATCCCAGATACTGCCGCATCCCTGGGGCGTGCCCACCGGCCAGCAGCAGACCGTCGTAGTCGGAGGCCACGAGATCCTGCCAGGCCACGACACCGCGAAAACGTGGGTCGGCCACCATCCGGCGGTAGAACCGCTTGGGCTCCGGCTCGGCGCCGAGCCGGCCGAACAGGACCCCCTCCAACAGACTCGGGTCAGCGGCGGGACCGGCTCCCAGACGCTCCGTCGCGACGACCACTTCATGGCCCGCCCCGGTGAGCATCTGCCAGGGAACGGCCACTTCGGTGACGTCGAAGTCCTGGTCGGGCAGGGGCATCAGTATCCGCATGGGCACATCGTGCGCGGTCGAGTCGGGCCGATCAACCGTGGCCCGGTCCTCGCAGCGCAGCTGAGGATCTGTGGGGGACCTTCCTGGTGGTCGCTTCCGATCTTCGGGTGGGCCTGCCGCTCATCGGCACCTCCACTCGGGTCGGCGAAGATCACCCACTACGACCACCCACTACGGCCACCTGCTACGACCGCCCACCACGACCGCCTGCCGGCGGCCGCGCAGCCGGGGCCCCGAACCGGGCCACGTAGTGCCACACCTTCTTGACCGCCTGGAGGTCATGGAGGCCGACACGTGCGGAGTCTCCGACGACCCGGGGATCGAGCATGCCGTCGACCGCGATCCGCGTGCCCAGGTCGACGTATTCCTGACCGCGGTAGCCGGGGTGACGCCGGAGTTCCTCGACCCCGAGTCGGAAGCCGCGGTGCCACTCCACCGGGCAGCCAAGACGCAGAGCCGCGACCTCGACCGCCGTGCCTCGGTAGCAGGGGTCCAGCACCAGCGCCTCCACATCGCGTGGCAGCTGGACCGGGCCGTGCACCTGCGCCTCGATGTAGTCGTCGAGCTCGTCCTGACGATCGGCGCGGGCAAGCTCGACAAGCCCCATGCGGGCCGCGACACCGAAATTCGACGGTTCGAGGAAACTGTCCGGGTAGCAGAACGTGCTTCGCGTCAGTGTCCGGGCCGTCAGCCGGAAGTGGGCCGAGCCGAACCGCGGCGCCCCGCCGACCGGCTTGCGCCGGAAGTTCAACGCCCCGTAGACCGGGCGCTCATGAGCGGTCGCTTCGTCGTAGGCCCCGTCGAAGATCCGGCTCTCCCAGCGCCACCGGTCGCCGCCTGGATGTGCGGTCAGGCCGCCGTTGCTGGTCCCGGTGACGAACTGCGAGTGGTAGACGCCGCCTTCGGCCATGGCGTCCAGGATCGGTCTGCCGTGCAGCAGACGGTCCGGGTGGAAGTTGAGGGTCACCCGCAATGCCGGATCCATCGGCGGGCCCGAAGCCAGGTCCGCGACATGCCGAAGGGCCCGTTCCCGCGCTGCCCGGGAGGCTGCAGAGCTCATCGGCACAGTGTTCCCCACTCTGGAGCACGGCCGCACGTCTCCCGCGCCCGGATGAGGGGAGCGGGGCGCGGGAGACGCGCGACCGGCCGGAGTGTGGGTCAGCGGGTGAAGGCGGTCCGGTGTTCCTTGAGAGCGGCGCAGTTGGAGCCGGTCACCGAGACGTACACGTTGTTGATGTGGCCGCCCCAGTCGACGCAGTGGCCCTTGCCGTACACGTAGGCCGGTCCCGCGTACGAGGTGTACTGGCCGTAGTCGTCGGCACCTTCGTCGGTGTCGGGGACGTAGACCCAGGTGGACATCTCCACGGCGGTGCCCGGGGTGCTGCGGATGGTCGCGACGCAGTTCTCGCCGTTGGCGGAGTTGTAGGTCAGGTAGACGGTGCCCAGTGAGCCGACGGCCGCAGAGTTGACGGTCTTGTAGCTGCTTCCACAGACCTTCTGCGGGGTGGTGTTGGGCGCGGCGGAGGCGGGCACCGCCAGAGCGGTGCCGGCTCCCACGGTCAGGGCGGCGAAGGCGGCTACTGTCAGGACAGAACGGTTGAATCGCATATTTCCCCCTTGCGATCTTTAGAGGCGATTGCCCCTGCATGATGTGACACGCGGGACCGCAGAACGGTTGTGCGTCGCCCGTAAGAGATTTGCGGCCCGAGTCATGGCCGCGCGGAGGCCGCCGACCGGACTCCGGCAGTCGGGGGTGGTTGTCGAGAAATCAGGTTGTCATGTGATGTGCGTGGGAGTTGTGAGAAGTTCTCGCATGACTCTTGGGGTCCGGTCTCACGCGGAAGACTCGCAGAGGCTCACTCGGCGCTTTCGAACAGGTCGGGCGCCGGCCCATGGGATGGGAGACCGATCAACGATGTTCACTATGGTACGGAGCAGAGTGCGGGCAGTCGCGCTCGCGCTCTCGGTCGTCGCGGGACTTGCCCTCGGCGCGACCGCCCCGACCGGCGCGACAGCGGCCCCCGCCCTCGCGAAGGAGGGGCCGACCTCGGTGGCGTACGTCGAGGTGAACAACAACAGCATGCTGAACGTCGGCAAGTACACCCTCGCCAACGGCGGTGACAACGTTTTCGACGTCGCTGTGATCTTCGCGGCGAACATCAACTACGACACGGGCACGAAGACGGCCCAGCTGTACTTCAACGAGAACGTGCAGCGCGTACTCGACAACGCCGCCACGGAGATCCGTCCGTTGCAGCAGAAGGGCATCAAGGTCGTCCTCTCGGTGCTCGGCAACCACCAGGGCGCGGGCTTCGCGAACTTCCCGTCGGAGCAGGCGGCTTCGGGATTCGCCAAGCAACTGTCGGACACCGTGGCCGAGTACGGTCTCGACGGCATCGACTTCGACGACGAGTACGCCGAATACGGCAACAACGGCACGGGGCAGCCCAACGCCAGTTCGTTCGTACAGCTCGTGACCGCCCTGCGCGCGAACATGCCGAACAAGATCATCAGCCTCTACAACATCGGCCCGGCCGCGTCGCGCCTCTCCTACGGCGGCGTCGACGTCTCGTCCAAGTTCGACTACGCCTGGAACCCGTACTACGGCAGTTGGCAGGTCCCCGGCATCGCACTGCCCAAGGCGCAGCTGTCGCCCGCGGCCGTCGAGATCGGCCGGACCTCGCAGAGCGTGGTCACCAGCCTCGCCCGCCGCACCGTCAGCGAGGGGTACGGCGTCTATCTGACGTACAACCTCGACGGCGCCGATCGCAGTGCCGACGTCTCCGCGTTCACCAGGGAGCTGTACGGCAGCGACGCCCGCTACACGCCGTGAGGCGACCGCGGTCCATGGCACGACAGTGATCCGTGTGCGCAGCGCCCCCGACAACGATGTCGGGGGCGCTGCGTCGTTCGTGCCACGGGTGGTGAAGGCGCGCGGGAGGTGAGGGCGAGCCCGGTGCGGCCGACGAACGGGGCACCCGGCGACGGCCTCGTTGACGGATACCTGGGTGGTGGTCCAACGGTCCTTGTGGGTGGGGACGTTCAGTCCTGTTGTCGCGGACCTTCGGCATCGGGTGTGGGGGGTGTTGTGGCGGGAGGGTGGGTGGTGTCAGGAA
>NZ_JBLFJV010000003.1:0-45318 GCF_047444975.1 Streptomyces sp. CWNU-52B
GGTGCCACCTGCGCCCTGCTGCTCCTGAGCCGCGTCCACGACCGCGCCCTCACCCGTCCGGGCCGCAGCAGGCCGGCCGCCACCTCGTAACAGGGGGCCGCCTCGGGGCCGTCGCCGCGCCCGCGGTGGCGCACGCGCCGTCGGAGGCCAGTCGGGCCGCTGCCGCGAGGTCGGTGTCCGGCAGGACGAACAGCGGGTCGTTACCGCCCAGTTCGAGCAGGAGCTTGCGGCCCGCGGCCATCGCCGCCACCGTGCGGCCGGTGGCGACGCTGCCGGTCAGGGTCACCATGGCCCACCTCCGGATGGCCGACGAGGGGCGGCCCCACCTCGCGTGGTCGGCCCACGAGGACCGCCAGCCGGTCCGGGGCCAGACCGGCTTCGACGAGGACTTCCGCGAAGCGGCCAGCGGTCAGCGGTGTTCGTTCGGAGGGCTTGACCGCGATCGGGCAGCCGGCGGCGACGGCCGGGGCGACCTTCACGACCACCTGGTTCAGCGGCCGGTTGAACGGGGTGATCGCGGCGACCACGCCGATCGGCTCGGGCACGGTGACCGCGAGCCGGTCGGCGCTCGGGACGGGGATCGACTCGCCGCGGATCCACTCGGCCTCGACGGCCGCGACCCGCAGGTTTCCTACGGCGCGTTCGACCTCGAGGGCCGACTCGATGCGGCAGATCCCGGCCTCGGCGGTGATCAGCGCCGCGAACTCCGTGGCCCGCCGGCTGATCAGGCCGGCGGCGCGGGAGAGGACCTTGCGGCGGTCGGTGGCCAGCGGGGTGGGGCCGGCGGCGCCGAGAACCGCCACTGCCGCCCCGACCTGTTCGGGACCGTCCGCCGGGAGGGTGCCGACGATGCCGGCCTGCTCGAACTCGCTGATGCAGCGCCAGGTGTTCATGGCGTTGCCGTAGCCGGCGTCCAGGTCCATGATCACCGGCAGGCCGACGGCGAGGCAGATGTTCTTGGCGTTCCATGCCATCTCGGTGACGGTGGCGAAGCCGGGGTCGGGCAGCCCGAACATGGCTGCCGAGGTGCCGGAGCCGGTCATGTGGACGGCCGGGAACCCGGCCTGTTCGATGACCCTGGCGCTCAGTGCGTCGTACGCGCTCGGCACCACGAGGATCTTCGGGTCGAGCATCAACCGCTTGAACTCACTGGCACGGGACATGCCGGTTCTCCTTGGGGTGGGTGGGCGGGCGTGGGAGGCCTACCAGCAGCGGCGACTCCAGCAGGCGCAGGAAGCGGTTGTACTTGATGATGCGGTCGCCGCGGCGGGGGCCGCCGATCTTGACGTGGCCGGCGCCGACCACGATGGCCAGGTCACAGACAGCAGTGCTCTCCGTCTCACCGGAGCGGTGGGAGGCCACAGTGCGCAGGCCCGCGTCCGCCGACGCGGTGTCCAGGGTGGCCGAGACCGTTCCGGCCTGGCTGGGCTTGAGGAGGACCGCATGCGCCAGACCGGGCCGGATGCGCCCGGCGTCGGAGACGAACAGGTCGTCGCCGACGGCGGACGCGCCGACCGCGCCCAGCCGAGGCGTGAAGGAGCCGGCGGAGGTGTGTGGTCGCGCCCTCGAAGCGGTAGCCGCCGTCCACGCTCAGATACTCGGCGGCCGCGTCGACGCCGAGGGCGACCCGGCCGCTGAGCCCGCACGCCCGCATGCCCGGACAGACGAGGCAGGGTGGTCAGTTGGTCCCCGGTCGAGCGGTTCGTGACCAGGAACCCGCTCGACGCCGACAGCCGGGCGTCGCCCAGTGTCCTGGCCAGCGCCGCACGGACCTGCAGGGCCACGCGGATGTCGCCGGTCAGGGTCTCACCGAGAGGAATAGCCATGATCTGCTGGAAGGAGTCCGCGGGACCTCGGGCACGGATACCGCCGGAGAAGGCGTTGACCAGCAGCCGAGACCGACGTCACGCTCGCGCTGTCCCTGGCCTTCGCCCGCGCTGCGGTCCGGCGCGGGCGACTCCAGCTCGTCGACAGGCTCGTTCGGCACAACGACGGGCTGCCTCGCAGCCGCCCAGCGCGTACTCGTCGTCCAGGGCACGCAGTACGGTGTCGAGTTCTCGCTGGCCCGCGACCTGCCGCCCATCGAGCACGGCATGCACCAGCTGCGCGGCGGGACCCTCGTCCAAGAGGTGACCGAGGCCCCCGGCGTTCAGACCACGGCGCCGCACGAGCCGCCCGGGCACGATGACGACCAGACAGGAACCCCAGCCGAAACTCCGCCCCCCTCAAGACGAAAAACGGCCACCACGGTGGGACGCGCGCCCCGGAATCGAGCACACCACACAGCCGTACTCGTTCGAACGACACGACCAGTCCTTGAACAGCCAGCCCATCAGTGCACAGGCACGCGTCAGCGGTAACGAACCCGAGGCGCTCCCCCTCTACGATGCCAAGGAGCCAGCCGGGGGCGAAGCCCCGCTCGATGTCCTCGCAGACAACGATGTGCTCCTCGACCAAGGAGCACAGCCTGGAGGTCGGTCGCCGAGCAGAGTGGGGACCAAGGCGGCGCAGTAGGCCTCGACGGGTTCGTCCGGAGCGGGTCCCGAGCGGGTGAACCGGGCCCCCGTCAGAGTGGCGAGGCCCTGTTCGGCGGGGACCTGACCGTACATCGACGTGGGCCTGGACACGGGTGCCGGCGTCGGCAGGGTATGGCCGCCGTCGCGTACCAGGATGATGTTGGCGGGTTTACGGTCGGCCCTCACACGGGCCTGGTTGACCGTACTGACCGCGACGAACGCGTCAACCAGGCCCGTGGTACGCCGAGCAGCCCCACCCCCACCTCCGTGCAAATGATCAGCCCTGAGTGCCGGTGCGAAGTCGTAGTCATACCTAGCGTTCACTCAATTACGGTTGCATCCACGCCTGGGTCTTCAACTCCCGGCACTGTAAGGGTTTTTGTGGTTGCCTGAGGGGGAAGTGACAGCTGACCGGGCATCGGTTTCCGCGGGATCCTGATCGGTCGCTAAGTGGTTGTGAGGAGGTGTTGCGGGGCTGCGGCCTCGCCGTGTCGCCGATCCGTCGTTGCTCTCCGGGAGAGCCGTGCCTTCGACCATCACGTATTCCGCGGCGCTTCGCTTCTGCCGTGTCAGCACCACCGACGAGAGGACATCCCCGCATGGACATGCTCGAGGCTCGCGCCCGGTTTCAGGAGCTTCGGAAGGCGGACGGGGCTGTCGCGCCCGTCGAGCTCGACCAGATCTGGGCCGCGTTGGCCACCGCTCGGCCCGAGGAGATACTCGGTGAGTGGAAAGGTGGGGAGTTCCGCACCGGTCATCCTCTCGACGGCATGCTGGAGGAGGCCGACTGGTACGGCAAGACGTTCGTCGCCCTGCACGACGCCAAACCGCTGATCTGCCGGGACGCGACGGGCAAGCTGTTCTCCAACCGCGAGCTCGGCCAGGGTGAGGCCAGTTTGTGGACCGTCGAGTTCCGGGGCGAGTCGACCGCCACCATGGTCTACGACGGGCGGCCGGTCTTCGACCACTTCAAGTGGGTGGACGACAGCACGCTGATGGGGATCATGAACGCCAAAGGGGTCCCCGCCGAGGGGCCGTTCTATTACTTCTTCCTCGAGCGCGCCACCGAGCCCTCGCAGGCCGGCGAGGGCTCGTGAGGCGTGTCCGCGTCGCGGTCGCCGAGGCGCCGGGTGCCCCGTTCACCGTCCGGGACGCGGACCTCGAGGATCCGCGGCCGCGCGAGGTGCTCGTGAGGATGACCGCGGTCGGGGTCTGTCACACCGACCTGGGGATGCGGGACACCTGGCCCCGGCGGCTCACCCCGATGGTCTTCGGCCACGAAGGCACCGGCCGGGTCGAGGCGGTGGGCGCGGAGGTGACCGGACTCGCTCCGGGGGACGACGTCTGCCTCACCTTCGCCAGTTGCGGTGCCTGCGAGCAGTGCGTGGCGGGCCACCCGGCCTACTGCCGCGCGGCGCGGACCCTGAACTTCTCCGGTGGACGCGACGACGGCACCACCCCGCTCTCGGTCGACGGCGCGCCGCTCCACGCCGGCTTCTTCGGCCAGTCCAGCTTCGCCACGTACGCCGTCGTCCATGAACGCGGCGTGGTCAAGGTGCCCCGCGACCTGCCCGCCGCGGTCGTCGCGCCGCTCGGCTGCAGCGGGCAGACCGGCGCGGGCACCGTGCTCAACCGGCTGCGTCCCGAGCCGGGCTCCTCACTGATCGTCCTGGGCGCCGGCGGGGTCGGGCTCAGCGCGCTCATGGCCGCGGTGGCCGTGGGGTGCGACCCCGTGGTGGCCGTCGACCCGGTCGCCTCCCGCCGCGCCCTGGCCACCGGACTCGGCGCCAAGGCGGCCCTGGAACCCGGGGACGGTCTGGTGGCGGCGCTGCGCGACCTGACCGGAGGCGGTGCGCACCACATCGTCGAGACCACCGGCCGACCGGAGATGGCCCGCCGGGCCGTCGGCGCGCTGCGTCCCCGTGGCGAGCTCGCGCTCCTCGCCCTCGGCGGTGAGGTGACGTTCGACGTGATGGGGCTGCTCGCCCAGGGGGTACGCGTCCACGGCGTGATCGAGGGAGACTCCGACCCCGGCCGTTTCATCCCCGAGCTGATCCGTCTGCACAAGCGGGGCCTCTTCCCGCTCGAACGACTGGTCACCACGTTCCCGTTCGAGGACATCGGCGTGGCCGTGGCCGCCATGCGGGACGGCAGTGTGGTCAAGCCCGTTCTCACCTTCGCCTGACACCGGCCCCCCGGCGGCGTGTGATTGACTTTCCGTATGGCCTCCGCCTCACCGTCCGCCCGATCGGCCGCGACCGCCGAGGCGGCCGCGGCCACTCGGCCCCGCAATCGCAAACGGCTCATCGTCGAAGCGGCCGGGCGGGTCTTCAGCGAGCGTGGTTACCACACCGCGTCGATGGAGGAGGTCGCCGCCGGCGTGGGTATCTCCGCCGCCGCCCTGTACCGGCATTTCCCGAACAAGTACGCGCTGTTCGCCGAGTGCGCCGACGTCATGGTGGACGGACTGGTCGCCGCGCTCGACGAAGTGCCGCCCGGCGCGGCCCTGGCCGACGTGCTGACCGCCGTCACCCGGATCACCGTCGCTCATCGCGCATCGGGCGGTGTGTACCGGTGGGAGGCCCGGTACCTCAGCCGCGAGGACCGCCGGCGTCTCGGGGCGAAGTTCGGCCGCCTCGTCGAGCGGGTCGACGAGGCGACGCAACGTGAGTACCCGTTGCCCGACGAGCACCTGCGGGCCACGGCCGCCCTCGGGGCGATCGGGTCCATCACCATGCATCACACCACCATCGCCCAACGCCGCGCCGAGGAACTGCTGCTGGCGTCCGCGCTCGGCGTGGCCGCGAGTGATCCCGCGGCGGGCCGACCGGTCGCTCACCCCGTCGAACTGCCCGCGCGGCCGGTGCCCCGCACACGACGCGCGGAGATCCTCGCGGCCGCCGTCCCGCTGTTCGCCCGGGACGGATTCGCGAGCGTCACGAACGGGCAGATCGCGGAGGCGGTCGGGCTGACCCCGTCCGCGCTCTACCGGCATTACCCCGGCAAGATCGACATTCTGGCGGCGGCCTGTCTCCAGGCCGCGGGACTGCTGGCCCAGGGTGTGGAGCGGAGTCTGCACGAGGTGGCCGGACCGCGCGACGCCGTCGTCGTCCTGGCCGCGACGTACGTGGCCTACAGCTTCGAGTACACCGAGCTCAACAGCGTGGCCGAGGCGGAGCTCGCCGGCTTGCCGGCCGGCCCACGGCGGCCCGTGGTGCTCGCGCAGCGGGAACACATCGCCGTCTGGGAGCAGCAGTTGCGGCTGGTCCGTCCGGAGCTGGACCCCCGTCAGGCCCGGGTGCTGGTGCACGCGGGGTTCGGCGTGGTGGTCGAGGCGGGACGCAGACTGCGGTGGCAGGACAGTCCCGGCCATCGTGCGGCCGTGACCGCTCTGGTCCTGGGCGCTCTGGGACTTTGACGGCTCTCGTTTTCTGAACGGCGCCGTGCGGCAGCGCTTCGTACGCCGTCCGGATCGGCGCCCGCCCCTCGGCCCTTCTGCCGCGGGGCGGGCAGGTGAGATCGGGCCGAGCGTTCAGGCCGCCCTGTTTCCGGTGGGGATCGTGATGGGGGTGGTGGTTCCCGAGGACCCCTTGTTGAGGAACAGCATGCCCAAGGCGCGCACGAACTGGTCGAACGTGTAGAAGGCGCCGGGCATGACGGGCGACAGTCCCTCACGGAACAGGATGAACGCCGGCCACACGGTGCGGACCAAGGCCGCCGACGCATAGTCGCGCTTCAGTCCCAGCCAGTCGCCGACCTCGTCGCTGAGGACGTAGCGGACGAACTCGTTCAGGAATCCGCGGGTGACGCCGAGGTCGATCTGTGCGGTCAGGCCGAGCAGGTCCTCCGCCAGTGCGATGCCCTCGGTCGACGGTGTGAGGATCGGGGTGAGCACCTGTGCCGACTGCCTTTCGGCGGCCGCCCAGGTCTGAGGTATGTGCTCGTCCGGCACACCGAGCAGGTGGACGGCGACCTGCCACGAGTGCAGGAACGCCTCTTGGTCCGCCGCCGGGAACGGGATCTTCCAGTCGAGCAGCTTCCTGTACACATAGGTGCCCAGGCTGTGGAAGGTGACCAGGATGTCGGCGGCGCTGATCGGGACGGTCTCGTCGGCGACCGCGCGCCAGTGCGGCGACTGGGGCAGCAGGTGACGCACCGCCGCGTGCACCACGCGTGTCTTGTTGGCGGTGACGACGAACTGCCCCGTCGGTGTGAAGGCTCCCAGCTGGGACAGGTCGTAGCCGAACGTGAACGTCTTGGCCGCGCGGTCCTGCATGTCGGCGCCGCCCGCGGACCAGTAGACGCTCTTGGCCTCGCGCGGGATCACGGTGCTCATGATTCCGCTGCCGAGCCCGTACAGCATGAAGAGGTACGTGTCCCTGCGCCGGTTGAAGTCGGCGGCACGGGCCAGCTTGGCGGGGTCGGCCCAGGAGGGCAGCCGGTTGACCTGGCGCAGGTGTGCGGCGAACTCGGCCGGCAGGCCGCTGGGCAGCGGGTCGTTGTTGTTCACCCATGACGCCCAGGCGGTGTTGATCGCCGGCACGTGGCCGTCGTCGAGCATCGAAGCCATCAGAGGGTCCGCCGCCTCGTCCCAGATCCACTCCGGGCCGGTCCCCGCGGCGGCTCCAGCCGTCGAGCCCGTCGACGCCCACGCCTGGGCCGGGTTCGCCACGCCGACGAGGCCGAGTGCGACGCCGAGCGACAGAGCTCTGCGTCTGCTGAGATTCTCCATTGACTTACCTGCTTCCCTCGAGGGCCGGGTGGTTCCAGGTTCCTTGCCGGGTCTGCGGGTTGAGCTGGATGAGCGTGATGCCTCTTGTCGCACGAATGTGATTTTCGATTAACATAGCGAGCTGTGTCGCGGTCGGCAATGGGGGTGGCTGAGGGCTCGTCACCCATGTTGCGATCCGGGAGCAGACAGCCCGGCGGTTCACCCTCTACGGGGCGAGCCGCCGGGCCGGTTCGGATCAGGCAGCCGGTGCCAGCAGGTCCGCGGGGATGCCTCCCTTGTCGGGTGCGTAGAAGTTCCTGATCTCGGTCTCCCAGGCATCCACGCCGACCCGGTCGGCGTCATCGGGCCCGAGGGCCTCGAAGAGGGCCTCGATGTTGGGCAGTTCGAAGCCGACCCCGCGCAGCATGCCGGTGAACACCGGACGGGTGACCGTACCGCTGCCGTCCACATCGCCGAGGCGGGCGAAGCCGGCCGCGAACGCGCCGATCGCCCCGCTGAAGCGCTCCGGCGACAGGACGCACGCCTGGTACTCGTCGTAGGTGATCCGGCCGTCACGGTCGGCGTCGAGTTCACCGGCCAGCGTTTTCCAGTAGCTCATGAAGCCGCCGTGCATGGCCTGCTTGCGTGCTTCGTCGGCGTCGGGCACAGCCGCGGCGACCCGGCTGCTCATCAGATCGAAGTCGTCGGATTCCAGGACTCCGTTGCCGTCGGCGTCGAACAGGGTGAACACGAGTTTCACACGGTTGACCGCTTCGTTGCGCATGGGCTCTTACCTTTCGTCAGGCCGGGGCGGGTCAGGTCGGGTCGGGTCGGGTCGTCGGGCTGAGGCCGGATCGGGATCGGGCCGGGAGACGGCACCGTGGCGGGTCGTTCGCACGGCCGTCGCGCTGTCACTGTGCGGGCTGTGCAAATCCGCTGTCCCGGGTAGCACCGGCTGATCAACAGAAAGAGTGAACTTGGATCCGCTCCGGCCCGGACGGGTGGACCGGCGCGCACGGCGCACTGGCCGAGCCGGCGGCACCCCGTTCGGGCTCCGCACGCCCTACCGCTGGTCACAGGGCCCCTCAATGATGAGCAGACCGCAGACAATCCAACCGACTCCGCACGCCTGCCTCCTGGCAGGTGGATGTGCGGGCGAAGGAGATCGCATTGTTGCTCCTCATCTCCCCGGACGGCGTCGAGGAGGCACTCGACTGCGCGAAGGCGGCCGAGCACCTCGACATCGTCGACGTCAAGAAGCCCGACGAGGGCTCGCTCGGCGCGAACTTCCCGTGGGTCATCAGAGAGATCCGCGACGCGGTCCCGGCGGACAAGCCGGTGTCCGCCACCGTGGGCGACGTGCCGTACAAGCCCGGCACCGTCGCCCAGGCGGCACTCGGCGCGGCCGTCTCCGGCGCCACGTACATCAAGGTCGGCCTCTACGGCTGCACGACACCGGACCAGGCCGTCGACGTCATGCGAGGAGTCGTCCGGGCGGTGAAGGAGTACCGGCCGGACGCCTTCGTCGTCGCCTCGGGATACGCCGACGCCCACCGGATCGGCTGCGTCAACCCGCTCGCACTGCCCGACATCGCCCTGCGCTCCGGCTCCGACGCGGCCATGCTCGACACCGCGGTCAAGGACGGGACACGGCTGTTCGACCACGTACCGCCGGACGTCTGTGCGGAGTTCGTGCGGCGGGCCCACGACGCCGGGCTGCTCGCCGCCCTCGCGGGCAGTGTGAAAGGGGGAGATCTAGGTGAGCTGACCCGCATCGGCACGGACATCGTGGGGGTGCGCGGGGCGGTCTGTGAGGGCGGCGACCGCAACGCCGGAAGGATCCGGCCGCGGTTGATCGCCGCCTTCCGCGCGGAGATGGACCGGCACGCCCGGGAAGCCGCCGCCGCCGTGACCACCGCGAGCTGACGGCGGCATGCCCACACAGCGGCCCCGGCACACAGCCGTGCTCCCCGGTGAGCGCTTCGCCGTCCTCGATCCGGCCACCGGCGAGGTCTTCGACGAGGCGCCCGACCAGCAGCCGGACGACCTGGACGCGGTCGTCGTCCGGTCCCACGAGGCCTGGCGTGACTGGCGGGCCGACCCCGGTGCCCGTACCGCCGCCCTGCTCGCGGCAGCGGACGCCGTGGAGGCGGCCGGGGCGGACCTCGCCCCTCTGCTCACCCGCGAACAGGGCAAGCCGCTGGCCGAGTCGTACCAGGAGATCGCCCGCACGGTGGCCCGCCTGCGCTACTTCGCCGGGCTGTCCCCGCGGCCCGAGCCCCTCGCGGACGGCCGGCCGGTACGCAGTGAGATCCGCTGGCGTCCGCTCGGGCCGGTCGCCGGGATCGTCCCGTGGAACTTCCCGCTCCAGCTCGCGTCCGCGAAGTTCGCGCCCGCGCTCGCCGCGGGCAACACGATGGTGCTCAAGCCGTCCCCCTTCACCCCTCTCGCGACACGGCTGCTGGCGTCGGTCGTCTCCGCCGCCCTTCCCGAGGACGTGCTGACGATCGTCACCGGCCACGAGCCCCTCGGCGCCCGCCTCGCGTCCCATCCGGGGATCCGCCACGTGTCGTTCACCGGTTCGGTTCCCACCGGACGGGCCGTCGCGCGGGGTGCGGCGGCCTCGCTCGCCCGCGTCACCCTGGAGCTGGGCGGCAACGACGCGGCCGTCCTGCTGGAGGACGTGGAGGTGGAGCGGATCGCGGACCGGCTGTTCTGGGCCGCCTTCCGCAACTGCGGGCAGGTCTGCATGGCCGTCAAGCGGGTCTACGCACCGGCCCGGCTCTACTCCCAGGTGGTCGAGGCCCTCGCAGAGCGCGCGAGGAGCACCGTCGTCGGAGCGGGACTCGATCCCGGTACGCAGCTGGGGCCGGTCAACAACGCCCATCAGCTGGCCCACGTGGAGCACTGCACGGCGCGGGCCCTGGCGGACGGCGCCCGAGCCGCGGCAGGGGGCCGTCGGCTGGACCGGCCGGGGTACTTCTTCGCGCCGACGATCCTGGCGGACGTTCCCGCCCACAGCCCGGTGGTGACGGGGGAACAGTTCGGGCCCGTCCTGCCCGTCCTGCCGTACGGGAGCCTCGACGAGGCCGTCGAGGCGGCCAACGCCACCGGCTTCGGGCTGGGAGGCTCGGTGTGGGGTACGGATCTCGACCGGGCCGAGGAGGTGGCCGGCCGGCTGGAGTGCGGAACGGCCTGGATCAACCACCACGCCGAGCTGTCCCTCGCCCAGCCTTTCGCGGGCGCCAAGGAGAGCGGGGTCGGCGTCGCGGGCGGTCCGTGGGGGCTCTACGGCAACCTCAGACCGTTCGTCGTGCACCGTCCGAGGGAGGCGTGACGATGAGGTTCGGTGCGGCGGTACTGCGTACGTACGAAAGTCCGTTCACCGTCGAGGAGGTGGTGGTGCACACCGGGCCGGCGGCCGACGAGATCCTGGTCGAGATCGCGGGCTCCGGGATGTGCCGGACCGACCTCGCGGTCCGGGGCTCGGCGGGCCGCTCACCGCTGCCTGCGGTGCTCGGCCACGAGGGCTCGGGGGTCGTGGTGGAGACGGGCGGCCCGCACACCGGCCTGAGCGTCGGCGACCATGTCGTGCTAAGTTTCGACTCCTGCGGCCGCTGCCGGAACTGCCTGCGCGCCTCCCCCGCCCACTGCCACTCGTTCGCCTCGCTCAACCTCTTCGGGGGACGCACGGAGAACGCCGCACGCTTCACCGACCTGGCGGGAACCGAACTCGCGCCCCGGTGGTTCGGCCAGTCCTCCTTCGCCGAGTACGCGATGGTCCCGGCCCGCAACGCCGTACGGGTGGACCCCGCGCTCCCGGTCGAGCTGCTGGGACCGCTCGGCTGCGGGTTCCTCACCGGCGCCGGAGCGGTCTTCCACTCCTTCGGCGCCGGACCCGGCGACACCCTCGCGGTCTTCGGCGCGGGAGCGGTGGGCCTGGCTGCGGTGATGGCGGCCACCGCCTCCGGAGCGGTGAGCGTGGCCGTCGACCGGCACCCCGCACGGCTGGCCCTGGCCCAGCGGTTCGGCGCGGCCCCGCTGCACGCCGCCACGCCCGACCTGCCGGGCCGCATCCGGCGGCTGACCGACGGCGGCGCGGCCTACGCGCTGGACACCACGGGCTCCGCCCAGCTGATCAACGACGCGCTCCGGGCCCTGCGCCCGACCGGCCACCTCGGTCTGGTGGCCCGCCTGCACACCACGCTGCCGATCGAACCGGGGGCGCTGGACGGAGGCAGGAGGATCTCCCACATCTGCGAGGGGGACGCGGTACCGGGACTGCTGATACCGAGGCTGACCGGACTGTGGCAGGCCGGGCGGTTCCCGTTCGACGAGCTGATCCGTACGTATCCGCTCGCCGACATCAACGAGGCCGAACGCGACTGCGAAGCGGGCACCGTCGTCAAACCCGTCGTGATTCCGGAGAGGCGGAGCCGATGAGCGAGACATTCGACAACGGAGGAAACGTGGTCGGCACACCGCATCACGACACCGGCATGGAGGGCGTGGACGGGGAAGGCCCCGCAGCAGAGGAAGGAGGGGTGGGCGAAGGCGGCGTAGGGGTGACCGCCCTCCTGGTCGCCGCGGCGCGCGCGATCGAGACCCACCGCCCCGACGCCCTGGCCCGGGACGTCTACGCGGAGCACTTCGTGCTCGCCGCACCGGCGTCCGCCGGCTGGCCCGTCCGCATCCAGGAGGTACCCGACGGGGACGCGAACCCTCTGTGGGGACGGTTCGCGCGGTACTTCGGTCTGCGGACGAGGGTTCTCGACGACTTCCTCCTCCGGTCGGTGCGCGCGGGCGGTGCCCGCCAAGTGGTGCTGCTCGGCGCGGGGCTGGACACACGCGCCTTCCGGCTCGACTGGCCCGACGGATGCGTGGTCTTCGAGATCGACCGGGAAGGAGTGCTGGACTTCAAGCACAAGGTGCTCGACGGGCTGTCGGCGAGTCCGAAGGCCACGCGCGTACCCCTTCCGGTCGATCTGCGCTCCGACTGGGTCGGAGCACTCGCCGACGCCGGCTTCGACCCGGCCGCACCGAGCGTCTGGCTGGCCGAGGGGCTGCTGTTCTATCTGCCGCCCGCCGCCGAGACGTACCTCGTCGACAGGGTGGACCGGTTGAGCGCCGCAGGCAGTGCTCTGGCGTTCGAGGTCAAGCTCGACAAGGACCTGCTGGAGCACCGTGACAGCCCGCTCTACACCTCTACGGCACAGCAGATCGGCATCGACCTGCTCGGCCTGTTCGACCGGGAGCCGCGGCCCGACTCCGTCGGCAACCTGACGGGCAAGGGCTGGTCCGCGTCGGTCCATGTCCCCTACGACTTCACCCGCCGGCACGGCCGCGGCCCGTTGCCCGAGCAGAACGACGCCCTGGGCGGCAACCGGTGGGTGTTCGCGAACAAGCCCCGCCCGTGACTCCGGCGGAACGCGGCTCAGCTCACGGTGAGGTGCTGTGCGACCGTGCCGGCCGCGTAGCCGCTGACGCCGAACAAGCCACTGCCGTAGGCGTCGTCGACGGCATCGACGACCGGATCGGCCCGCGGCGATGGGTGTGGCGTACGTGGCGATGTCCTCCGGCGGCAGTCGGGGCGGGACCGCCGTGATCAGTAGCGGACGGGGAGGGTGAGCAGACCGCGGGAGCGCATCGACGGCCGCCGGCGCGGTCCCTCCGGCGGAAGATCGAGCGCGAGCCCGGGAAACCGGTCGAGGAGCGCGGTGAGGGCGATCTCGGTCTCCATCCGGGCCAGCGGCGCGCCGAGGCAGTAATGGATGCCGTGCCCGAGAGCGAGGTGGCCGCTCGCGTCGCGGCCGATGTCGAGCCGGTCCGGATCGGTGAAGCGCTGTGGGTCGCGGTGTGCGGAGGCCAGAGACAGCAGGACGGTCGCTCCGGCGGGAATGCCGACCCCGCCGATGGTGACGTCCTCGGTGGGGAACCGGCGGATGGCCAGCGGCACGGGGCCGTCGTAGCGTGCCAGTTCCTCGACCGCGCCGCCCAGCAGGCTGGGATCGGCGCGGAGCGCGCCCAGTTGGTCCGGGTGGCTGAGCAGGGCCAAGGTGGCGTTGCCGATGAGGTGGACGGTGTTCTCGTAGCCGGCGATCAGGATCAGGAAGGCCAGGGACATGAGTTCGTCCTCGCTCAGCCGGTCTTCGTCGTCGTGCACGGCGATCAGGTCGGAGAGCAGGTCGTCGGCGGGGGCGGCCCGTTTGCCGGCGATGAGCTGGGTGAAGAAGGCCAGCATGGACCGGACTGCTTCCTTCGCCCGGTCCGGTCGGTCCGGGTCCGGGGCCACCAGGGTGTCGGTCCACGACCGGAAGTCCCGCCGGTCGTCCGGGGGCACTCCCAGCAGGTCGCAGATCACGGCGACGGGCAGCGGCGCGGCGTACGAGGCGATCAGGTCGGCGTGACCGTCCGACGCGATGGCGTCGAGCAGCAGGTCTGCGGTCCTCCTGACGGGTTCACGCAGGAGTTCGACACGCCGCGGGGTGAAGGCCCGCGACACCAGGCGCCGGATCCGGGTGTGATCCGGCGGGTCCATGTTGAGCAGATTGGCGTCCAGCGCCGGCGGCAGCGAGAATCCGTGGTAGCCGCCCGGCGTCGCGTTGCGCTTGTCGAGGGAGAGCCTCGGGTCGGCGATGCACCGGCGTACGTCGTCGTAGCGCGTGACCAGCCAGGCCGGAAGTCCGTCCGTACCGGTGACGCGGTGGACGGGTCCGGCCTCGCGCAGTCGTGCGTACCCGGCGTACGGGTCGGCGATCAGCGAGGCGGGGTCAACGAGGGGCGGCCCGCCGGGTGTTGTCGTTGGCATGACTCCCACCATAGGTCCCCGGTCCCCGGTCCCCGGTTCCCGGGACAGCCGAAGCACGCCGGTGCGGCGGGCAGGGGCTTGAGGCCGGTGCCCGCCGCAGCTCTGCGCCGGTTCAGCTGTAGGGGATCACCAGTACGGATCCGTCCGTGCCCGTCTGCAGTTTCGCCGTACCGTTGCCGATGGCGTTCCACACCTCCAGCCGTACGGTGCCGCCGTCCAGATCGCCCGCAGTGCCCGTGGTCGCCTTGAGGCCGCGTGCCTGCGTGTACTCCTCCCAGCCGGTGACCGGGTCGGTCGCGAAGTAGTGGTACGTCTCGGTGCGTTCGAAGTCACCGTCGCCGGTGAAGTCGTAGCTGATCCGGGCCTGCTGGCCGAGTCCGACCGTGCTGCCGGCGTCCACCTGGAGCCGGAACGCGCTCTGTGCGCCCGGGGTGAGCGTCCCGTCGACGCCGTGGGCCTCGTAGACCAGGGGCTGGTACGGGCTGCCGTCGTGGTTGGCGCCGCCGCCGGAAGCGATGGTGTCGCTGCCCGCCGTGCCGTCGGTCGCCGTGGTCAGTGCGCCACCGCCGCGCAGTCGGAAGGTGTCGCCGGCCGGCGGCTCCGGTTCCGGGTCGGGGTCCGACGAACCGGTTCCGGTGCCGCTGGCGGACGAACGCGCGGGCACGACAAGGGTCTTGCCGTCGGAGAAGGTGACGGTACGCGCCGTCGATCCGTGGTTGTGGGCCGCGTAGGTCCGGGTCGTGCCCTTGGTGAAGACGGCGGAGGTGGGGATGTCACCGGTCACGGTGGCGTCCGGGGCCCCGAGCGTGTCGAGGGTGCTGATCCAGTGGTAGGTGTGCGCCTTCGACTCCCCCTGTTCCGGTGTGTAGCCGGCGTTGCCCGCGTCCCACTGCGCCTTGGCCGCACCGGGATCGGCGAGGGACTGGAACTCCCAGAGGATGTCCCGCCATTCGACGGCCGGGCCGCCGTTCTCCCGCTCCATCTCCGCGAGGTTGCGCCGGACCGCGGCCTTCTCGGCGCCGAGGTGGAGCGAACCGCCGGTCACCGGCAGGACGTTGATGCCGTGGATCTCCTCGGGGTTGGCGGTCCACCAGGTGGCGTAGGCCGCGCCGCTGCCCCACACCATGCCCGCCGTGCCGTGGCCGAACGAGGACGGGAAGACCTCCTCGTCGGCGTCGAACCAGTACTGGGCGATCGACTCCGACTCCGTGGTCAGCAGAAAGGCGCCGAGGTCGCGCAGCGAGGTGTCACCGGTGGCGGAACCCCACAGGACCAGTGCCGCGCTGAGGTTGGTGGACTCGGAGGAGGACTCCTGGTTGTTGCCGGCCGCGAAACCCTGGTGGCCGGAGGCCCAGCTGTGTCCGGCGTAGACGTCGAAGCCGCGCAGGAAGGGGAACGTGGTGTCGGTGCGGCTGGGGTTGGCGGCGTCCCGTACGAGGGTCTTCACCATGCCGCCCCAGGCGGAGTCGGCGGCCCATCCCTGGTCGTACTGGGCGACGACGGCCGCCGCGTACACGTAGTAACTGTAGTGGAAGTGGTGGTCGTTGAGCTCGGTGTCGCTGCCGTAGGAGGCGGGGTAGCCGGTGAGCGTCTTCCAGTCCTTGTCGTAGCTGAACTCGTTCGCGCCTCCGGCCGTGAACCAGTCCTGGAGCTTGCCCTTGATCAGGCCGAGGAGCCGGTCGCGGGTGCCGCTCTCGCCGATCTGGTCGGCCACCGGGACGAGTTGGGCGAGCCGGCCGAGGGCCTTGCCCGTCCAGTAGGTGTCGGAGGCCCCGGAGAAGGGGTCGGCCGCGTTCACGACCTCGTTCAGGTAGCCGCGCAGTCTGGCAGTGTCCACGCCGTCCGACTCGGGCAGGCCGGGCAGCACCGCCGCCGATTTCTGGCTCGTGGTGAAGGAGGCCGACTCGCGGACCTTCATCGTGCCGCGCGGGGAGACATAGGTGTACGAGGTGAGGGGGTCCGTGGTGTTCAGCCACTGGTGGCGGTAGAGGGCCTGGAGCGTGCCGCGCTCGGTGCCCTCCTTCGCCTCGGTGGTGAGCGTGTAGGTCGCCTTGACGGTGCCACCGGTGTAGTCCCAGGCGGCCTTGGAGTCGGTGACGAAGCTGTACGCGTACTTCTTGAACGTCGCCAGCGCGTCGGTGGACGGCAGTACGGCGACGGAGAAGTAGTCCTTGGAGCCGAGGTCCGCGGTGACGGTGGAGCCTGCGACGTTCCAGTCGCTGCCGGTCGGGGCGAAGAGCGCGTAGTGGTGCCCGGCGACGGTGACACCCAGGACGTTGCCCTGGTCGGCGAAGACAGTGGGCGCGCCGGCGGTGGTGATCTGGGCGTTGCCGCCGGTGCCCTCGGCGTAGACGAAGGGAGAGCCGTGGCCGATGGTGGTGCGCAGGGTGCGGGCGCCGTCGGACCACTGCGGGGTGACCGTCCAGTCGGACCAGTCGTCGGCTCTGGTGTCGGGCGAGTCGAGGCCGGTCAGCCCGAGAGTGAGGTCGCGTTTGTGGGCGTACTCGTACTGGCGTCCGTCACCGACGATCGCGGGGGTGGTCGGGTAGCCGACGTCGAGTCCGCCCGCCGTCGCCTGGTAGGTGAGGGGGTGTCCGTACATCGGGGTCGAGTACGGGTTGTCGCCGTAGCGCTGGAAAGCGAGCGAGGACCACCAGTCGTTGGTGGGGACGGGCCGGTCGCGGGCGGCGTCGGTCAGTTTCGGCGTGACCGGTGTCCCGGTGTCGGTGGTGGGGCCCGATGTACCGGCGGGCCGGGTGTCGGAGTAACTGCCCGAGCCCACGGGGACGGTGGCGGCCGCCGCTGGTGCGGCTGCCGGGCCCAGGCCGACGGCGACGAGGGCTGAGGCCAGGAGCAGACCGGCGGCCGGTCTGATGCGGGGGGATGGCATGCGGCACCTCAAGTCTCACGCGAGGGGTGCCTGAGAGCGCTCTCAGGTGACCGAAACGTAAAGCCTTTGTAATGGACGTGTCAATAGATGCAACAGGGCGGTCACCGCTCAGGACGGGCCTCGGTGTCCAGGTCCGCGTGCACCAGGTCGTGGTCCGAGTACGCGGTCGGGTGGACACGCTGCTCGAACGGGACGATGCCGCGCAGGAAGATGTAGTCGAACTTGCTCCGCCAGTCGGTGGTCGGCCCGCAGTCGCCGGGAGGCGAGGGCCGGCACTGCGGGTCCGCGTCCGCGGCCAGTGCCCACATCCGGGCCAGTTCGGGGGCGTCGGGCACGGCGTTGAAGTCACCGAGCACGATCGCGCGATCGTGCTGCGCGACCTCCGCGGCGAGTGCGCCGACCTGGTCCGCCCGGACGGCCTCCTGACGCCGTTCGGCGAGGTGGGTGTTGAAGACCCGTACGGGTCGGCCGCCCACCGTGGTGGTGACCGCCAGGTAGCCACGGTCCTCGGATCCGCCGTCGGAGTACTCCACATTGACGCGGCCGGTCATCGGCGCCCTGGAGAGAAGGGCCTGGCCGTAGGCCCCCGGCCGCCACGGCACTCCCCCGCACCGGCCCCAGTTCCGCAGGACCGTCCCGTACGTGACCCGGTAGACCAGACCGTGACGGCCCTTCAGATAGTCCAGGATCCGCTCGACGTCCCGCACGCACGCTTCCTGCAGGCCGATGACCTGGGGAGCGTAGGTGGCGATCTCCGCTGCCCGGTCGCTGTTGCTCCTGTCGCAGGGGTTGCACATGTTCCACGTCATGACACGGTTCGCCACCACGTCCTGGGTGGCTTCGACGTGCGGTGACCTGGCGAAGGGTGCGTCGGCCGGTGCGCTGGGGCCGAGAAGGACCACGCAGGCCACGATCAGGACGCCCACCAGTGGACGTATGCACCTACTGGACACGAGCGCCTCCCCGGCCTGGACGTCCATGGCATCCGACGTCTCCATGGACGAGGTTATGGGACGGGTTGCCGGCCGGGGCACGCGGTGTGCGCGTACGCAGGGGGCTCCGCGCGGGGGCGTGGTCCCGGGGCGACCGGGTCCCGGGGCGACTGCCTCTACAGGCTCTCGTCGACCCTGACCACGTACTTGCCGCGCACGCCACCCGCTTCCAGCGCGCGGTGCGCCTGCGCCGTCTCCTCCAGCGGGAAGACCGTGTCCACCGCCGGACGCAGTTTCCCCTCCATCACATGGCGGGCGAGGTCGTCGAAGAGCGCCTGCTTGGGGTTACCGCTGAAGAACCGCACCCGGCCTCGTCCGTGCAGCGCGCTGGCCGCGATGTACCCCAGTGAGGCGGCGAGGTGGCTCTGGTCGAAGGCGATCGTGACCATGCGTCCGCCGGGTTTGAGCAGGCGCCGGAAGGTCCGCAGGTCGGTGCCCGCGGTGTCGAGGACCACGTCGAACCGGCCCAGTCGGCCCGCGGCGACGCTCCGGTGGTCGACGGCGTGGTGGGCGCCGAGGTCGCGGACGAAGTCGAGGTTGGCGGCGCGGGCCAGGGCCGTGACCTCGGCGCCGTACGCCCGGCCGAGCTGGACGGCGGCGTTGCCGACACCGCCCGCCGCGCCTCGTACGAGCAGGCGTTCGCCGGGGCGCAGCACGGCCTTGTCGCGCAGCGCGGTGACGGCCGTGGTGGCCACCGGCAGCGCGGCGGCGGCCACCAGGTCCAGTCCGTCCGGGACGCGGCCGAGCCGCTCGGTCCGCACGCTGACGTATTCGGCGGCGGTGCCGAATCCGACGCGGCCCACGATCCCCCACACGCGGTCGCCGACCGCGACGCCCGTCGTGCCGCTGCCCAGTGCGGCGGCCTCGCCAGTGAAGTCCAGTCCGATGCGCTGGGGGAACTTCCGGCCGGTGAGGAGGCGGGCCCGGCCGGAACGGGCCGCCAGTTCACCGCCGTTGACGCTGAACGCGCGCACCCGCACGAGGACCTCGCCGGGTGCCGGTTCGGGGCGGGGCACCCGGCTCGTGTACAGCACCTCGGGGCCGCCGTAGCGGTCGAAGAGTACGGCTCTCATCATGCGGTCGTCCATCGGTCTCACCCTTCTTCACCTGCGGTTGTGCGGGGTCTGGGCGCCGAGCGTAGGCTGCGAAGCGGACGAGATCGTCCGTTTGCACCGGAGGTGAGAGACAGTGGTGGGGGAATCCTCTCGGATCACGGGCCGGGGCGGTCTGCGGGCCGATGCCCGGCGCAACCGGGGGCGCATTCTGGTCGCCGCCCGCGCGGTCTTCGCCGAGCACGGCATCGACGCCCCCATGGCGACGGTGGCCCGGCGGACCGGGGTCGGCGTGGCGACGCTGTACCGGCACTTCCCGACCCGCGACGCCCTGGTGCGGGCCGCGTTCGCCCAGCAGATGGAGACCTGTGGCCGCGCACTGACCGACGCGCTGGCCGACCCCGACCCGTGGCGGGGCTTCGAGCGGCTGGTCGAGACGGTCTGCGCGCTCCAGCGGGAGGAACGGGGGTTCCCCGCGGCGTTCGTCGCCGTCTTCCCGGACAGTACGGCGGACCAGGTACGGGAACGGGAAGAGGCCGAGCGGGGCCTGATGACCCTGATCGGCAGGGCGAAGGCGGCGGGCGCTCTGCGGGCCGACTTCCACGCCTCCGACCTGTCCGTGGCCCTGCTGGCCCACTGCGGTCTGGTCACCGCGATGCCTCACGACCGTGCGGCGTCCCAGCGCCTGGTGGCGTACCTGCTCCAGTCGTTCCGCAGCGACGCGTCCCCGCGGGCGCTGCCCCCTCCCAGCACGCTGTCGCTCCGCAGCCTTCCGCTCACCGCCGACGGCCCCGGAGGGCAGCACATGCCCGCGCGGTGATGCGGCGCGGCGCCGGTGTCCGGCGGCCCGTCCCCGGGCTGACCGGCTGTGCGGCTGCTGCCCCGCTGTCGGGCGGTCGGGCGGTCCGCGAAGAGAGCTGGTTCCGTCCGGCTGACCTGGCATGACGTAGGTCACGGACAGCTCGCGTCGATCTCGGAACGCTCGGCCGCTCCTTCCCTGCCGCAGCCCTTAGGCTTGGTCCGTTCTGGGGCTGCCGGGCAATGGTGCTCAGCGCGAGAAGCCACCGGGGACCGGCAACGGTCCCGGGACGTACCTCGCCTCCCACTACCGGACCACCGTCCTTGAAAGGTCTCCCGCACCATGCCCCTGGCACTGCTGGCCCTCGCCGTCGTCGCGTTCGGCATCGGCACCACCGAGTTCGCCACCATGGGACTGCTCCCGCAGATCGCCGACGGGGTCGGGGTGTCCGTACCGCAGGCCGGCAACCTCGTCTCCGCCTACGCGCTCGGAGTCGTCGTCGGCGCCCCCGTCCTCACCGGCATCGGTGCGCGCATACCCCACAAGCGACTGCTGCTGCTCCTGACCGGGCTGTTCGTGGTCGGCAACGCGGCGTCCGCGCTCGCGCCCGACTTCGGTCTTCTCTTCGCCGCGCGCTTCCTGTCGGGTCTGCCGCACGGGGCGCTGTTCGGCGTGGGCGCGGTCGTCGCCTCCCGGCTGGTCGCTCCCGAGCGGGCGGCGCGCGCCGTTTCGAAGGTGTTCCTCGGGCTCACCGTCGCGAACATCGTCGGCGTACCGGCCAGTACGGCACTCGGACAGCAGCTCGGCTGGCGCTCCGCCTACTGGGCGGTCGCCGTCATCGGCCTCGTCGCCCTGGTGGCGCTGGCGCGGTTCGTTCCTCACCAGCCGCGCGGGCAGCACTCCGGCATCGGGCACGAGCTGCGGGCGATGGGGAACAAGCAGGTCGTGATCGGGCTGGCCACGGCCGTCGTCGGGTTCGGCGGGTTCTTCGCCGTCTACAGCTACCTGGTGCCGATGCTGACGAACCTGACGGGCATCTCCGACGCCTCGACCACCCTGGTCCTCGCGCTGTACGGCGTCGGCATGACCGCCGGCACGCTGCTCGCGGGCCCGCTCACGGACCGCGCCCTGCGGCCCACGCTGTACGTGGGGCTCGCCCTGCTCGCCGCGGGGCTGGTGACGTTCTTCTTCACCGTCCACAGCATCGTGCCCGCCCTGATCACCATCACGTTCATCGGTGCGATGGGCTCCCTCATCACCACACCCGTCCAGATGCTCCTCATGGCCAAGGCGAAGAACGCCCCGACCATGGCGGCGGCCTCCAACCACTCCGCCTTCAATCTGGCCAACGCCGGCGGTGCCTGGCTCGGTGGCCTGGTCATCTCGGCGGGCTGGGGCTGGGCCGCGCCCAATCTGGTCGGCGCCGCTCTCGCCGTGGCGGGCCTCGGTCTCGCCTTCGCGGGGGGCCTCATGGATCGCGACGGCTCCCCGTCCGAGACGATCATCTCGTCCACGGGCAAGGCGGCGGCCCCCGCGACGGCAGCGGCAGCAGCAGCGACGGCGACAGAGGCCGAAGAAGGTACGGCGCCTCAGCGCACGTAGCACCCGGCAGTGGCCAGGTCCCAAGGGCCGGAGGCAAGGGTGATCTCGGCAGGGCCACCGGCTGGTCCGGGAGGAGCCGTGTGAGGGCGACCCGGGGGCGGGCTCCGAGTCGGTGAAGCCGTTGCGCAGGTGGTACTCGACCGACCTGGGCGACGGTGACGGTGACGGTGACGGTGACGGTGACGGTTGCGAACGTCTCCCCCGCCGCGCGCAGTTCCGCACGGGCGGGAGCCCGCTTCACCGCCGACAGGCTCCCCGCGGGTTGCGTCGCGTACGCCCCGTACGGACATACGGGGCGTACGGACTTACGGGTGCTCGGGGTGAGTACAGGGCCGACCCGGCTCTCCGCGGTTCGTCAGGCCCGGGTGGTCCGGGGAGGGCCGCCCGGTCGGTGGGCGAGGCAGGGTGACGTACGGCGAGTCGTGGCGTCAGAAGTGTTGACAACGATGTCAGATGCGTGATCTAGTCCGCTTCCGTCCGGCCGAGGTGCCGCTGATCGGGCTGCGAGGGGGGCTCACCGCGATGACCTGCACACCGCCCGCTGTCCGCGGTGACCGCTCGTGGCACAGACCGAACAGCCCCCGCCCGACGCCCCGTACCCGAGCCCCGCTCGTGTCACCGATCGAACGTGACCACTGCGTCCGTCACTTGGAGATCACCTCTCATGTCGCGCGCACAGGAGAGGTGCGGAACAGGAGACCGCTTCCATGCACAGACCCCTCCGCCGATGGCGCAGCCGCGCCTCGACAGCCCTCGCCGCACTGCTCGTCGCCGGCGGCGCCCTGAGCCCGGTGCCCGCCCTCGCCGAAGCCCCCGCGCCAGCGGCCGCGGCCGCTGCCGAGCCCACCTCCCTGGTCAACCCGTTCATCGGCACACAGAACTTCGGCAACACCTTTCCCGGTGCGAGTGCGCCCTTCGGCATGGTCCAGGTCAGTCCGGACACCGGCGGCCAGGGCGGCTACGACTACCAGCAGGACAAGATCCACGGGTTCAGCCAGACCCATCTCTCCGGCGTCGGCTGCTCCGTCATGGGCGAGCTGCCGATCATGCCGACGACCGGTGCGGTCGACGACGTCGACCCCGACGCCTACCGCTCGGCCTTCTCGCACGACGACGAGGACGCCGAACCCGGTTACTACCGCGTCGGGTTGAAGACGTACGGCATCGACGCCGAGCTGACCGCCACCTCCCGCACGGGATGGCAGCGCTACACCTTCCCCTCCACCGACCGTGCCAACGTCCTGTTCAACACGGGCCAGGCCAACCAGAAGGTGTACAGCTCGGAGGTACACGTCGTCGGCGACCGGACGGTCGAGGGCCGGGTCGAGGCGGGCAACTTCTGCGCGGGCAAGGACAAGCACACCGTCTACTTCACCGCGACCTTCGACCGGCCGTTCACCTCGCACGGCACCTGGCGCGGCAGCACTCCCGCCCCCGGCGAGCGGGACGCGGCCGGCGAGGGCGGGAACGGCGGCTGGGTGACCTTCGACGCCGGCTCCGACCGTGACGTCGTCGTCAAGGTGGGGCTCTCCTACACGGGCGTCGAGGGCGCCCGGAAGAACCTGACGGCGGAGACCGACGACTCGTACGACTTCGACGCCACGCGCGCGGCGCTGCACGCGACCTGGGAGCAGCAGCTCGCCGCCGTCAAGATCGGCGGTGGCTCCGCCGAGCGGCAACGCGCCTTCTATTCGGCCCTGTACCACGCGCAGTTGCACCCGAACCTCGCCGGAGACGTCGACGGCCGGTATGCGGGCTTCGACCGGAAGAACCATGTGGCCTCGGGGTTCACGCCGTACCAGAACCTGTCCCTGTGGGACACGCACCGGCCGCAGAACCAACTGCTCCAGATGCTGCAGCCGAAGGTAGCCCGTGATGTCGCGCTGTCGGCCGTCGCGACCGGACGGGACGGCGGCTGGCTGCCGCGCTGGTCGCTCGCCAACAGCGAGACCAACATCATGACCGGCGATCCGGTGACTCCCTTCCTGGTCGAGGCGTGGTCCAAGGGCCTGCTCGCGGGCTACGAGAAGGAGGCGTACGCGCTTCTCAGGAAGAACGCGCTGAGCACGCCGCCGGACGACTCGCCCTACAACGGCCGTGCGGGGGTCGCCGCGTACCAGGAGCGCGGCTACATCCCCAGCGGGCTGGAACTGGGGAAGGACTGCGCGGACAAGGGCGGCGACAACGACTGCAACCATCCCGCCTCGGCGACCCTGGAGTACGCGGCGGCGGACGCGTCGCTGGCCCTGATGGCCGAGGGACTCGGTCACACCGCGGACGCCCGCCTGTTCGCGGCGCGCGGCCAGTGGTACCGGAACCTGTGGGACTCGTCCATCCAGCAGTTCCGGCCGCGCACGACCGACGGCACCTGGCTGACGCCCTACGACCCCGTCGAGGCGGGCCACCAGTTCCATGAGGGCGGCGCCTACCAGTACCAGTGGCTGGTGCCCCAGGACCCGGCCGGGCTCGTCTCCCTGATGGGCGGCAAGCGGAAGACGGAGAAGCGGCTCGACTCCTTCTTCGCCTACGACAAGCTGCTCGCGGACCCCGCCAGGACCGCTCGCGAGGACTGGATCTCGGCACCGTACGACTACTACGGCAAGCCGACCTACAACCCGAACAACGAGCCCGATCTGCACTCGCCGTACCTGTACTTGTGGGCCGGCGCGCCTGCCAAGACCGCCACGGTGGTGCGCTCCGCGATGACGCTCTTCACGGACGGGCCCGACGGCATGACCGGGAACGACGACCTGGGCACCATGTCGGCCTGGTACGTGTTCTCCTCCCTGGGTCTGTACCCGACGACGAACGGTGGTGACTTCCTCGCCGTCTCCAGCCCGCAGTTCCCGTCCGCGGTCGTCCGCGTCGGCGCCTACGGGAAGAAGCAGGGCGGCACCCTGACCGTCGAGGCGCCGGGTACGAGCGACACCCGGCGCTATGTGAAGCAGGCGAAGTTCGGCGGGAAGAGCCTGCGCGCCACCTGGCTGGACTGGGACGCGGTCGCCAAGGGCGGCAGCCTCGCCTTCGAGATGGCCGACACCCCTTCGGCATGGGGTACGGGCAAGAACGCCGAGCCGCCGTCCGTGAACCACGCGGCGGCCGATTCCCGACGGCACCTCGACGCCTCGCTGCGCACCGGATCCGACGTCGTGCCGACGTCCGACAGCGCGCAGAGCGTCCGTCTGAAGCTGGACGTGCTGGGCCAGTCCCCCGGCACGCTGCGGGTGGACGTCGGCGCGAAGGTTCCCGGCGGCTGGACCGTGAAGACCTCCAAGCCCTTCTCTCTCGCGTCCCACCGGCTTCCGGTCCAGCGGACCGCGACGGTGGACGTGGGCGTGCCGGCCGGCACCGCGCCGGGTTCGTACACCGTGCGGCTCACGGCGAGCGCGAAGGGGGTGAAGCCCGTGGAGCGGGTCGCGACCGTCGAGGTGCGCGCCGCGGCCCGCTGCGCGGCCAACGCCGACGAGCAGTGCGCCGTCGATCTCGGCAAGGAGGCGAACCACGACGGCACCGCGACGGTCGCGGCGTCCGACGAGGGCGACTTCGACGGGGGCGGATGGAGCTACGACGCTGATCTGCTGCCCGCGGCGGGTCCGGTCGACTGGGACGGCGTGACGTACAACGCTCCCGATCCGTCCGGGACCGCCGCGAACTTCGTCGAGGCGCGCGGCCAGGCCATGCTGCTGCCTGCCGGGTCGTACGGCGCGCTGCACCTGGTCGCCGCGGCGCATCACGGGCCGGTGACGACCATGCTCACCGTCCGCTACACCGACGGGACCACCGCCGAAGTGCCCGTCCCGGTGGGCGACTGGGCGGGAGGGACACCGCAGGGCGGCTCCGTGGTGCTGGAGATGCCTCACCGGATCAAGCGCGGGCAGGGCGTGGACGCCCCGCCGGTGCGTCTGTTCGGTGCCTCCGCGGAACTCGACGCGTCGAAGACGGTCCGTTCTGTCGGCCTGCAGAACGATCCTCGGGTACAGGTCTACGCGATCACGCTCAGGTAGGTGTCGGGCAGGACCGCGTACGCTCCCCGGCCGCCTCGGGGAATCCGCGCGGTGGCGGCGTGACCACCACGGTCACGCCGTCACCGCGTCGGCCGCTACCCGATCGCGGCTGCCGTCTCGTCCTCGACCGGGATGCCCAGTTGGCCGGCCACGGTGGCCAGTGTCGTCCCCAGCGGGAGTGCGACCCGGGTGACGGCGTGCACGTCGCCGCGGGTCGGGTCCCGGTTGACGATCAGTACCGGCTTCCCGGCCTGGGCCGCCTGGCGGACGAAGCGGAGCCCGGACATCACGGTCAGTGAGGAGCCGAGGATCAGCAACGAGCTGGCCGCACGGACCAGTTCGCGGCACTGACCGACCCGCGGGGCGGGCACGGATTCGCCGAAGAACACCACGTCCGGCTTGAGGATGCCGCCGCAGAGCGTGCAGGGCACCACGTGGAAGTCCCCGACCTGCTCGTCGGTGAGGTCGGCGTCACCGTCGGGGTTGACCGCCGCGGCCACCGGGTCGAAGCCCGCGTTCGCCTCTTCGAGCCTGCGGGCGAGTTCGCGGCGCGGGACGAAGGTGCCGCAGGACAGGCAGACGACCCGGTCCAGACTTCCGTGCAGTTCCACGACGCCCTCGGTGCCGGCGGCCTGGTGCAGGCCGTCGACGTTCTGCGTGATCACTCCCGTGAGCCGCCCGTGCCGTTCGAAGGCGGCGACGGCCCGGTGCCCGGTGTTGGGGCGGGCACGGCCGAAGGTGCGCCAGCCGAGATGGCTGCGCGCCCAGTACCTGCGCCGCGCCTGCTCACCGCCGACGAAGTCCTGGTACGTCATCGGGGTGTGCCGGCTCAGGCTCCCGCCGTCGCCCCGGTAGTCGGGGATGCCCGACTCCGTGGAGATGCCCGCTCCGCTGAGCACCAGCACCCCGCCGGAGCGCAGCGCGTCGGCGACCGGCCGGGGGTCCGTGGTGGCGGGCGGCAGGTCTTCGGTGGGGGTCCAGCTCAGAGTGGGGCGCATGCGCATGCCACCAGAGTAGGCAACCGTCCGGGTGTTCGGGCCCAGGTGTTCGGGCCCGGGTGCCCGCTCGCTCCGCCGGTGCGACACTGGCCATGTGACGGAGAGTGAACGGGAGACGGAGCGGCGCTTGGAGCAGCGCTTGGAGCGGGCCGTCCTGGAGCTGCTGGACCACCGTGCGCCCACCTCGACGATCTGCCTCTCCGACGCCGCTCGGGCGGTCCGTACGAAGGAGGACGGCGACTGGCGCGACCTCATGGAACCCGCCAGGCGCGCGGCCCGGCGGCTGGTCGACGCCGGCGAGGTGGAGATCACCCAGGGCGGCCGGCCCGTCGAGCCGAGCGAGGCCCGCGGCCCGATCCGCATCCGCCGCAGCCACAACAACAGCCGCGACCGTGGTCGCGACCCCGACCGCGACCACTGAACCGGAGCCCGGCCCACGGCATGCCCGGCAGGTGTTCACCAGCTGATCGCGGCCGCCACCGGCAGATGGTCGCTGCCGGTCCTCGGCAGCGTCCACGAGCGCTTCGGTGCCACTCCGCGGACCAGGATCTGGTCGATCCGCGCCACCGGGAACGCCGCAGGCCAGCTGAAGCCGAAGCCCTTCCCCGCCACGACCTGGGCCGAGTGCAGTTGCGCGGTGATGCCGTCCAACGCGCGGTCGTCCAGGGTGCCGTTCAGGTCACCGAGCAGGACCACGCGCTCGTTCCGCTCGGCGGCGAGGGCCTCGCCGAGCGTCCGGGCGTTTCTGTCCCGCGTGTCCGCCCAGAAGCCCGCTCGGGGGTTCACCCGTACGGAGCCCAGGTGGGCCACGTAGACGGCGAGGGGCCCACGGTCCGTCGCCACCGTGGTGCGCAGCGCGCGGTTGTCCGCCATCTTCGCCTCGGCCGGCTTGGTGTCCCCCAGCGGCCCGGCATCCGTCCCGATGTCGACGGGCCGGGTGTCGGACAGCGGCAGCTTGCTCCACAGCCCGACCGTGCCCTGCACCGTGTGGTACCGGTACGCCGTGGCCAGCTCCTTCTCGTACGTGCTCACGTCCTGCCCGGTCAGTTCCTCCAGGGCCAGCACATCCGCACCGGAGGCGGCCAGGGCGCGTGCGGTACCGACCGGGTCGGGATTCTCCGCGCCGACATTGTGGCCGGCCACGGTGAGGTCGCCACCCGGCTGGGACTTGTCCGTGAGCAGCCCGCCGAAGAGGTTCAACCACACCAGCACCGGCAGCAGCAGCGCGACCGCCGCCAAGGCGGAGCGGCGCCACAGCGCGGCGGCGAGCAGCACCGGGACGCACAGGCCGAACCACGGCAGGAACGTCTCCACCAGGCTGCCGAGGCCACCGTGGTCGGTGATCCGGCCGTGGGACAGCAGGAGCAGGCCCAGCGCGAGTGCGAGCGCCGCGGGCACCGGGCCACGTTTCCATGGCCCCGGTCCTGACAGGGCGCGGATCGCGCGGCGTAGGCCCGCGTGCCGGGTCCCGCCGGTCCCGGTCGGCGGTGCGCCGGTCGACGTGCTCGGTGCACCGGGCTCCGCCGGGCTGTTCTGCCCGGTCTCCGTCGCGTCCACCCGCGTCATGACCTTCCTCGCTCACTGCTTCTCACGGCTGCGTCGTCACGCCGTCGGGGACCGCCCACGGCAACCGGACGGCGGACCCGGCGGGGCGTTGTTCGTGCCGATGTCGGCGTTCGCGTCATGCCACCAGTGAAGACAGCTCCTTGTTGCCGCCGTGTATGCGGTTTTCGATACGCCGACGACACACTCCGGCTCGTAGCCTGGCGGACATGCGTGTCTTGGTCGTCGAGGACGAGCCCTTCATGGCGGAGGCCATCCGCGACGGTCTGCGTCTGGAGGCGATCGCGGCCGACATCGCCGGTGACGGCGATACGGCTCTGGAACTGCTCGGCGTCAACACGTACGACGTCGCCGTCCTCGACCGGGACATCCCCGGGCCGTCCGGTGACGAGATCGCCCGGCACATCGTCGCCACCGGCAGCGGCCTGCCGATCCTCATGCTCACGGCGGCCGACCGTCTCGACGACAAGGCTTCCGGGTTCGGGCTCGGTGCCGACGACTACCTCACGAAACCCTTCGCGCTCCAGGAACTCGCCCTCCGGCTCAGGGCGCTCGACCGCAGACGCGCGCACAGCCGACCGCCCGTACGCGAGGTCGCGGGTCTGCGCCTTGATCCGTTCCGCAGGGAGGTCCACCGGGACGGCCGCCATGTCGCGCTGACCAGGAAGCAGTTCGCGGTGCTCGAAGTCCTCGTCGCCGCCGAGGGCGGTGTCGTCAGCGCCGAGGAACTCCTGGCACGCGCGTGGGACGAGAACGCCGACCCGTTCACCAACGCCGTACGCATCACCGTCTCGGCCCTGCGCAAGCGCCTCGGCGACCCCTGGCTCATCGCCACCGTGCCGGGTGTCGGCTACCGCGTCGACGCGGCGCCCGGCAGCGGGCGCGAGGGAGGGGATCGTGGATAGGTGGCCCCGGCTGAGCGTTCGTCTGCGACTCACCCTCAGCTACACCGGGTTCCTCATGCTGGCCGGCGTCGTGATGCTCGTCGCCGGGTGGCTCTTCCTGACGCGGGTGAAGCACGTCGGGCTCGTCTTCGTGCCCGACTACCGTCTCTCCGTCGCGCGCGACTTCGCTCCGATGGCGGCCGTCACCCTGCTGTTCCTGCTGGTGTTCGGTCTCGGGGGCGGCTGGTTCCTCGCCGGGCGCATGCTCGCCCCGCTGAACCGCATCACGCACGCCACCCGCACGGCCGCGGACGGCTCGCTCTCCCACCGCATCCGGCTGCGGGGCCGCAAGGACGAGTTCCGTGAACTCGCCGACGCCTTCGACACGATGCTCGCACGGCTCGAAGCGCACGTCGCCGAGCAGCGGAGGTTCGCGGCCAACGCCTCTCACGAGCTGCGTACGCCGCTGGCGGTGACGAAGGCGCTTCTCGACGTGGCCCGCGCCGATCCCGATCAGGACACCGGCCAACTCGTCGACCGCCTCCACACCATCAACACCCGGGCCATCGACCTCACCGAGGCGCTGCTCCTGCTCGGCCGCGCCGAGCAGAGGTCCTTCGCCCGGGAGCACGTCGACCTGTCCCTCATGGCGGAGCAGGCCGCCGAGACACTCCTGCCGCTCGCGGAGAAACGCGGCGTCACCCTGGAGACCGGCGGCGACACCGCCCTCACGCTCGGCTCACCGGCGCTGCTGCTCCAGCTGACCACGAACCTCGTGCAGAACGCGATCGTCCACAACCTGCCGGAGCACGCCCACGTATGGATCCGCACCGGCGTCCGCGCCGGCACCGTGGTCCTCACCGTCGAGAACACCGGTGAGGCGCTCACTCCTCAGCTGGTCTCGACGCTCACCGAACCGCTCCGACGCGGTGCCGAGCGCGTGCACACCGAGCGGGCCGGTGTCGGGCTCGGGCTGGCCATCGTCAGGAGCATCGCCCAGGCGCACGACGGAGCCGTCGCCCTCGCCCCGCGTCCGGGCGGCGGGCTCCGCGTCACGGTGGAGCTGTCCGCGGTGTCCCCTACGGTGCGACGAACGGCATGTCCAGGTGGATCTTGATGACGTCGCCGAGCAGCCCTGGTGCGAAGTTCAGCCCGAAGTCGCCGCGCCGGATCTCGCCCGTCGCCTCGAAGCCGGCGTGCTTCTTCTGGTCCAGCGGAGAGTCCACGACTCCGCCGAACTCGACGGCCAGGGTGACCGGACGGGTCACGTCCCCGATCGTCAGATCGCCCTCCATCGTCCAGTCCTCGCCCTCCCCGGAGATCCGCGTCGAGCGGAACGTGATCGTCGGCCGCTTCGCCACGTCGAGCAGTTCGTCCGAGCGGGTGTGCGCGTCCCGGTCGGCGTTCCCGGTGTCGATGGAGGCAAGCGCGATCTCGGCGGTCACCCGCACGTCGCCGACGGCCTCACCGACGTACAGTCCCGCCGTGAACTCGGTGAACCGGCCGCGCACCTTGCTGATCCCCAGGTGGCGGATGGTGAAGTTGACCGCCGAGTGATGGGGGTCCAGTTCCCACTCACCGGGGGTGAGGGGCAGCGCGGAGACGGATGCGGCAGCGGTGTTCGCAGAGGTGTCATTACTCATGGCTCCATCCTGTGAGCCCGCCGGCGGAAGAGGGAGACCGGCCGAAGGGTAGTAGTGACAGGGCCATCCTCCACGCGCGCACACGTTGTACGTTCGAGAGGTGAACGACAACGAGTTGGGGACCTTCCTGCGTACCCGCCGCGAAGCCGTCACCCCGGCCGAGGTGGGACTGCCCGCGGGCTTTCGCCGTCGTACGCCGGGGCTGCGCCGCGCCGAGCTGGCCACCCTCGCCGGGATCAGCGTCGAGTACCTCACCCGGCTCGAACAGGGCCGTGACCGCAACCCCTCGCCCAAGGTTCTCGGCGCCGTCAGCGACATCCTCCAGCTGTCGACGGCGGACCGCCTGCTGTTGCACCGGCTGGCCAGGGAGCACGGCGAGGGCAAGGACCTGTGCCAGTCGGTCACCGCGCCCCCGGTGCGCACGGTGCGCGCCACGATCCGGGCGCTGCTCGACGGTCTGGAACCCGCCCCGGCCGTCCTGCTCAACTGGATGGGAGACATCGTGGCCTGCACCCAGGGCTACGAGCGCTACGCCCGGCCGCTGGGCCTGCTCGACGGTGACCCGCCCAACATCGTGCGGTACCTGTTCACCGACGCACGGGCCCGCGCCGCGTTTCCCGGGTGGGACCGGCTGGCCGACGATCAGGTCGCCCATCTGCGCAGCGAGGCCTCGCTGCACGACTCCCATGTCGCCGCCCTGGCCGACGAGCTGACGGCGGCGGTGGGGGCCCCGTTCAGCGACCGGCTCGCCGCTGTTCCGACGCTGCCCTCCCGGTTCGGACTCGAACTGGTCGATCATCCGCAGGCGGGCCGGCTGCGTCTGTCGTTCGAGACGCTCGCGCTGGTGGACGAGGGCCAGCGTCTCGTGGTGCACATGCCTGCCGACGAGGCCACGGCCACCGCGCTCGACGGTCTCAACGGCCGCAGGCCAGGGGTGCTGCGGGCGGTGAGCGGCTGACGGTCAGGCAAGGAACTCGGTGACCGTCCCGGTGAACCAGTCCGGATCCTCCTCGGCCACGAAGTGCCCTGTCGGCGCGACCGTTCCCCGCACGTCGTCCGCGTGCGGGCTCAGCGCCTCCGCGGTGCCGGCCGTGCCGGACAGGGCGGTGCCGATGGCCAGGACGGGCATGGGCAGTTTCCGCTCGGCCAGCAGGGCGCGGTTCTCCTTCCCGTCCTCCAGCAGGGTGCGGTAGTGCTCGAAGCCGCCGCGCAGCCGCTCGCGTCCCGTGTACGCCCGCGCGTAGGCGGCGAGGTCGTCGGGGCTGAAGGTCCCGGGGTTGGACATGGCGGTGAACGTGGCGGTGAAGAACTCCAGTTCGTGCCCGTCGAGGAGCATCTCGGGCATGTGCGGGGCCATGAAGAGACCGAAGTGCCACATGCCGCCCTCGGCGACGTCCATCGCCTCCTCCAGGCCGAATCCGGGCAGGAAGGAGTCGATCAGGACCAGGTGGGAGATGTCGTCGGGGTGGGCGGCCGCCCAGGCCAGGGCGATCATCGAGCCGATGTCGTGACCGGCCACGGCCACGGGAGCGGTGAGGCCCAGTTCCTTCAGGACCCCGCGCATGTCGCGTGCCTGGTCGGTCTTCGCGTACCCGTCGTGGGGCCGGTCGCTGGCGCCGGTGCCGCGCAGGTCGGGGGCGACGACCGTGTGGGTCCGCGCGAGGGCCGGCAGGACACGGGCCCAGGCGCGCGAGGACTGCGGCCAGCCGTGGAGCAGGACCAGGACCGGTCCGCTGCCGCCGACCGCGACGGAGAGGTGGGTTCCGTTGGTGGCGATCCGGTGGACCTGGAAGCCGTCGGGAAGCCAGTCGTCGGTGCTCATGAGGTTCCGTTCCATGAGGTCCCCTTCCATGAAGGGGAGGTTGTGGTGGTGGGAAGGGGAGGCTGTGGTGGTGGTCAGTGGTGTGCCGGTCACACGCCGGGGGCGGCGAGTTTCCTCAGACGGGCTTCGCCGATCGTCGACAGCATGTCGGTGTGCTCGGGGCGCCATCCCAGGTCCCGCTGTGCGCGGACCGCTCGCAGTCTGCTGGAGGCCGCCATGACGAGGGCTCCGAACTCGCCCCACACCACGGCAGCCTCCTCCGGGGTGAGGCTGCGGGTCCGCACTCCGAGGTCCCGCGCGACCCTCTCCGCGATCCACCGGTTGGGGACCTCCCCGGCGACGGCGTGGTAGAGCCCTCCCGCACGTCCCGTCTCCAGCGCGAGAGTGAACAGGCGGGTCACGTCGTCGATGTGGACGTGGCTGTAGGTGTTCAGCCCCGGCCCGACGTAGCAGGCCGCCCCGGTCGCGGCGACCGACCGGTAGGTCATCGGCACCAGGCCGTGGTCACCGGGACCCCAGATCAGTCCGGGCCGGACGACCATGCCGCGCAGCCCATCGGTGGCGGCGGCCAGGACGGTGTCCTCGGCGGCCTTGCGGAAGCCTGCGAGGGGTTCGACGGCGAAGGGCTCGCCCTCGGCGAAGGTGTCCTGGCTCCACGCGCCCGCGGTGCGCTGCATGAGTACGCCGCTGCCGGAGAGGAAGACCAGGGTCCTGCCCGTCCCCGCCATCGCGCGGGTCAGCTCCTCGACGGCCGCGGTCTCCTGCGCCGGCTCCGCCTGGGCGGCGTAGACGACCGCGTCGGCCCGCAGAGCCGCCTCGATCGTGGCGAGTCGACGGGTATCCAGGTCCGCGGCGACCGGGGTGATCCCCTGGGCTTCGAGGCTCGTGGCGGCCGCATCGGTGCGGGCCAGGCCGGTCACGGTGTGTCCGGTGCCGGCCAGGTGCCGTGCGAGGGCGCCGCCGACGAATCCGGTGGCGCCGATGACGAAGACTCTCATCGTGCTGGTCCTCACGCGGGCAGCGGGCTGAGTTCGCCGCCGTCCGCGTACAGGACCGCGCCGTTCATGTAGCTGCTGGCCGGACCGACCAGGAACGAGACGATGTCGGCGATCTCGCTCGGGTCGCCCGCACGGCCGCGCGCGTTGGCCTTGTCCTGGAGCGCGATCCGGTCCCCGAGAAGCGCCGCCGCGCCCTCGGTGCGTACGGGGCCCGGTGAGACGGCGTTGACCCGTACGCCGGAGGGGCCGAACTCGGTCGCCCAGTAGCGGGTGAGTGTCTCCGCACCGGCCTTGGAGGCCCCGTACGCCGCTCCGAACGGGGCCGTCTGGCGCGCGGAGCTCGATCCGATCAGCACGATCGAGCCGTGTCCGCGCCGGACCATGGCCGGTGCCAGTGCGCCGACCAGCAGGAACGGGGCGCGGGTGTTGACCGCGAACTGCCGGTCGAAGCTCGCCGCGTCGGTCCCGGGAGTCGGAGCGAACTCGAAGAGGCCGGCGTTGTTCACCAGGATGTCCACGTCGCCGGCCTCGGAGGCCAGGCGCAGCGTGTCCTCGGCGTCGGCGAGGTCGGCGGGCACGAACCGGGCCGTGCCTCCTTCCGCCGCGATCTCCTTCACCAGGGCCTCGCCCCGGGCCCGGTCGCGTCCGTGCAGCACGACCTCGGCCCCCTGCCGGGCCAGGTCCGTCGCGACGGCCTTGCCGATTCCCGAAGTCGCCCCGGTCACGAGTGCGGTGCGCCCCTGCAGAGCGGTGCTGATGCTCATCACTGTCTTCCTGTTCGTGGAGGTCATGACGCGCCGTGTCGGGTCGCCCATGGCGTCCCGGCGCCATTCCACTATGCCCGCCAGATGTTCTGTTGACAAGAACATCTGGCGAGTAGCGGATGGATGCTAGGGTGGGGCCGTGAGCGCATCCACGTCCGACAGCAAGAAGCCGCGCGGTGAGCCCGAGGGCCTCACGCTGGGAACCGACCTGGGCTGGGCCATCCGCCTGGTCTCCACCGCGTTCAGCCGGGTCGCCACCGAATCGGTCGCCGACCTGCCCGGCGGCGCGCGCGGCTATCTCGTCCTGATGGCCCTCGCCGCGGGTGAGCCGCCCACGCAGCTCGCCCTGGCCAAAGAGGTCAGCCTCGACCGCACCGTCATGACCTACCTGCTCGACGACCTCGAAGCGCACGAGCTGGTGACCCGCAGGCCGGACCCACGCGACCGGCGCGCACGCCAGGTCCTCCTCACGGCCACCGGACGCACCCGGCTCGACGAGGTACGGCGCGGTCTCGCCGCCGCCGAGGCCCGCCTCCTCACCGACCTCGACGACCAGGACGCGGAACAGTTGCGCACCTTGCTCTCCCGCGTCGCGCGGACCGCCCAGCGGGAATCGCTCGCCCCCACCGAGACGGACTGCTGACCGGCTCTCGTCGGGTGTCGACCCCGACGAGGCCGGCCGTCACCGGGCTGATGCGGGGCCCTGCGGGACTCGGCCGGCTTCTCGGGTGCGGGTTCGCCGTGGCTGGTCGCGCAGTTCCCCGCGCCCCCAAATAACCGAGCCCTGCCGGTTCACAGCAGGTTCGGCAGGTCGGGCCCTGTGTCTCCTTCTCCTGCGGCGTGGGCCAGGGACCAGAACAGCAGGGCCACGCCCATGGCTCCCGGGTCGGGGGCGCCGAGCGCCCGGTCACCGACGTAGGAGGCGCGTCCGCGGCGGGCGCGCAGGTTCGCGGTGTCGCGTGCGCCGGTGAGCGCCGCGTCGGCCGCGGCGCCGAAGGACCCGCCGGTTTCGAGCGCGTCCCGGGCCGGGGCCAGGGCGTCGACCATCGTGCGGTCGCCCGTCTCCGCCTCCCCCACGCGCTGGATGGCGGCCAGGCCCTCGCGCACACCGGTTCGCCAGCCGTCCAGGTCGTCGGTGTGGGCGGCGAGCCCACGGGCGATCTCCTGGAAGAGGAGTCCGATCAGGGGGCCGCTGGTGCCGCCGACCTCGTCGAGGAAGACATCCGCCGCGACGCCGAAGGCCGGTTCGGCGGGTCGGGCGTCCAGTGCCGCGCGGACCCGGTCGAGCCCGTCGCGGAGGTTGTCGCCGAAGTCGCCGTCGCCGGAGTGCTGGTCGAGGGTGGTCAGCGCGTCGTGTGCGGTGCGGGCGGCGTCCGCGTAGGTGCGCAGCACGAGCCGGTGGTCGACGGTCATCGGGTGGGCTCCAGGGCGGGGAAGGCGGGCGTGCGGGCCGGGCGGTTCCAGAGGTCGAGCCATCCGTCGCGCAGCACGGTGAGGGTGAGGGAGAACCCGCTCATGTCGAGCGCCGGGACGTAGCTGCCGACGAGGCGGCCCGCCACGTGCACGCCGCGCCGGCCGAGCGCCTCGCAGACGAGGGCGTGGACCGCCTGGAGTTCCAGGAGGGTGGTCGCGCCGAGTCCGTTGACCAGGAGCAGGACGCTGTCGGCCGCCTGCGGCTGGGCTCCGAGCACCTGGTCCGTCATGTGGGCGACGAGGTCTTCCAGGCCGGGGTTCGGCAGGGTCCCGGCCGCGCGCTCGCCGTGGATGCCGACGCCGTACTCGAGGGTGCCGTCGGGAAGTTCGAACGCTTCGCCGCCCCGGGACGGTGAGGTCTGGGCGCGCGCGGCGACCGCCACGCTGCGGGAGGCGGCGGTGAACCGCGCGCCGAGGTCGGCGAGTTCGTCGAGTCCCAGGCCCGTGTCCGCCGCGCCGCCGAGGAGCTTCTCCACGATGACGGTGGCTCCCGTGCCGCGGCGGCCGGTGGCGGTGGCGGCGTCGTCGGTGGCCAGGTCGTCGTCGACGAGGACGCGGCGGACGGGGATGCCGTCGGCCCTGAGGCGTTCGGCGGCGATCCCGAAGTTGATGCGGTCACCGGTGTAGTTCTTGACGATGTGCAGCACGCCGTCGGGTCCTGCGGCCTTCTTCGACGCCTCGTGGATCTGACGGTTGTGCGGGGAGGCGAAGACGCGGCCGGGGACCGCCGCGTCGAGCATGCCGAGGCCGACGAAGCCGCTGTGCAGGGGTTCGTGGCCCGAGCCGCCGCCGGAGACGAGGCCGACGCGGCGGGCCGGGGCGCGGTGGCGGCCGGTGAGGTACAGCGGGTCGGTGTGGAGTTCGAGCAGGTCGGGGTGGGTGAGGGCGAGGCCCTGCAGCGCCCGCTCCACTGCGTTGTCGGCGGGCAGGAAGAGGCGGTTCATGGAGCGGGAGTCCCTTCGAGGACGGTTTCGGCGGGGGTCCGCGGGGCGTCGGCGGCCGGCGGCGCATCGCCCCGGCCCAGCCGGGTGGCGGCCAGTGCGGAGAGGACCGCGACGCCGACGCAGTAGAAGATCAGCCACTTCCAGTGGCCGCCGGCCGCGGAGAGCAGCGCGGTGCCGATGAGCGGGGAGAGCCCGCCGCCGAGTGTGGCGCCGATCTGCTGGGTGACGGAGAGGCCGGTGTAGCGGACGTTGACCGGGTAGAGGTTGGCGAACAGCGCGCCCTGCGCCCCGTACATCGCGGCGTGGCCCACGCCGAGGCCGAGCGTCATGCCGAGCGCGTACGCCCAGAAGTGGCCCGTCTCCATGAGCAGGAAGAAGGGGACGGCGAGGAGGGCCTGGAAGACGGCTCCGGCGATGTAGACCTTGCGGCGTCCGACGCGGTCGGAGAGCGCTCCGAAGTACGGCAGCGTGCAGCACTCGACGGCGCAGGCCACCAGGACGGCAAGGAGCACCGGGCCCTTGGGCAGGTCGCGTTCGGTGGTGACGTAGGCGATGGCCACCACGTAGTAGATGTTGAACAGGCCGCTCTCGGCGATCTTCGCGAGGACGGAGAAGAAGACCGTGCCGGGCTGCCGGGTGAAGACCTCGCGCACCGGCAGGCTCCGCACCTCCCGCTCCGCGCGCATCTTCACGAACTCCGGGCTCTCGGTGATGTTGAGCCGCATCCAGATGCCCACGCCGACCAGGAGGATGCTGACCAGGAACGGCAGGCGCCAGGCCCACGAGTCGTAGGTTCCGGCGGGCAGGGTCGCGTCCAGGACGGAGACCAGGCCGACGGGGATCAGCACGCCCGCGGGGGTGCCGATGTGCACGAGCGAGGTGAAGAACCCCTGGCGGCGGACCGGGCTGTACTCCAGGGTCATCAGGACGCCGCCGCCGTACTCGCCGCCCATGCCCAGGCCCTGGACGAGGCGGATGAGGACGAGCAGGATCGGCGCCGCGATGCCGATGCTGTCGTAGGAGGGCAGCAGGCCGATGGCGAAGGTGCCCAGGCCCATCATGAGCATGGTGATGACCAGCACGTTCTTGCGGCCCAGGCGGTCACCGAAGTGGCCGAAGAAGATGCCGCCGAGCGGGCGGGCCGCGTAGCCGACGAAGTACGTGGCGAAGGCCGCCAGGGTACCGATCAGGGGCGAGACGTCGGGGAAGAAGACCTTGTCGAAGACCAGTGCTGCCGTGGTCGCGTACAGGGTGAAGTCGTAGTACTCCACGGTGGTGCCCAGCGCGCTGGCCGTGACGACCTTGCGCAGGGACGCCGGGGATTCCGGGGTCTTGACGGGGACGGACATGCTCGCTCCATTGCGATGCGGCTCGGATGACGTGGCCGGTGCCGGCTGTCTGCTGATCCTGCCTCGGCACCGGCCGTGTCCGGAAAGATGCGGTTCTCCTGGCCAGGGAGCGCGTGCTAACATCTGATGCATCAGACATTACATCCGCGCTGAGGTTGCGGCAACACCCCGGAGGTCACATGAAGGACATCAGGCTCGGCGGGATGATCTCGACGGTCGTCACACCCTTCGACGAGCACGACGAGGTGGACCTCGACCTGCTGCGGGGTGAGGTGAAGTACCTCCTGGACCAGGGTGTGACGGCGATCTGCGCCTGCGGCAGCACCGGCGAGGGCCAGACGCTCTCCCTGGAGGAGAGCGCCGCGATCTGCGCGACCGTCGTGGACGAGGTGGCAGGACGCGTCCCGGTCATCGGCGGCGTCATCCAGAACTCGACGGCCCAGGCCAAGCGGTACTCCCTGGCGCTGAAGGAGGTGGGCGTCGACGCTCTCCAGGTCACGCCCGTGCACTACGTCTTCGCCCCCTCCCCGGAGGAGACCGTCGCGCACTACCGTGAGATCGGCGAGGCCACCGACCTGCCGATCGTGCTCTACAACGTGGTGCCCTGGGCCCTGGTCCCGGTCGACACCATCGCGATGCTCAGCGATGTGCCGCAGGTGGTGGCGGTCAAGCAGTCGGGCGGGGACATCCACCTCCTCGCCGACCTGCTGCACCGGCTGCGCGACCGGTTCACCGTCCTCGCCGCCCTGGACGACCTGCACTACCCGGCGTTCGTCATGGGAGCCCACGGCGCCCTGGCCGCCATCCCGACGGTCACACCGAAGCTCAGCGTCGAACTGTGGGACGCGGTCCAGGCCGGCGACCACGTCAAGGCGCTGGAGCTGCACGAGCGGATCCTGACGGTCTGGCGTGCCATCGACGCGCCCAACCTGCCCGCCACCCTGAAGGCGGCGCTGGAACTGCTGGGCCGCTCCCCCGGTCTTCCCCGACGGCCCTTCAAACCGGCCACCGCGGCCGAGCGCGAGCGCATCGCAACCGCCCTGCGAGCCGCTAACCTGATCGATTAGATGTCGTGTGTCCAGCGCCAGGGAGCTGCCGCGCGACGACCGTCCGAGAAGAGGGTCGACCATGGCCACCACGTCCGTCCGTAGCCGTCGCGGGACCACTCCCCTGATCGTGGAGTCGATCTCCGAGCAGCTCTACTCCATTCTGTGCGAGCGGATCACCACCGGCGTGTACGCGCCCGGTTCACGTCTGGACCCGCAGGCCGTCGCGAGCGAGTTCGGTGTGTCGCGCACCCCGGTGCGCGACACGCTGGCCCGCCTGGAGCACGACCGGCTCGTCGAGACCCGTCCTCGCTCCGGCACCTTCGTCACCCGGCCGTCCCGGCAGGACGTCCACGAGGTGTGCCAACTGCGCAAGGGGCTCGAATGGCTGGCGACCGGCGTCGCCGCCCGGACGATGCCGGTGGAACAGATCACCGATCTGCGCGACGAGGCCGTCGCCGCGCTGCGCGCCGCCGAACAGGGCGACTACGAGCCCTTCTTCGCCAGTGACACCCGCATCCACGGCGAGATCATCGCTTTCACCGGCAACAGCCGGCTGATCACCGCCCGGGAGAGCGTCGAGCCGTTCGTCTACTGGCTGCGCGTACTCGGCGCGACCGGTCCGCACCGGCTCGCCGGCTCCACCCGGCGCCACATCGAGATCCTCGACGCCATGACCGCCCGCGACGTCGCGGGCGCACAGGAGGCCGCCGCGCTCCACCTCGCCGAGGTGGAGGAGTGGACGCTGGCGGACATGGCCTCCCACGAGATCGTCACCTGACCTCGCCGGCCGGCGAGGGCGACACGACCCCACCGCGTCGTGTCCGTCGTGTCACCCCTGCCGGCCCGCCTCGGCTCAGCAGGTCAGCTTCGCGTCCGCCCAGTCCGCGTGGTCCGAGTCGATGCCGTCGCCGCCGTCCGTGACGACGAGGCGAACCGTCCGGGCTCCGCTCACGTCGGCCGAGACCGGCTGCGCCGGCATCGCGGTGGTCAGGACCCCGGTCTGGGCGACCTTGACGTCGTCGGCCCAGATCTCGAAGGCGACGGTGCCGTTGGCGTCCTTCTCGTCGTCGACGCCCACCTCCGCGGTGACCCGCTCGCAGGCCTCGGCCGTGTAGTACTCGATGCTGCTCTCGGCGTGCGCGCCCAGCCCCGTGGCGTACCCGACGCCGCCGATGGTGATCGGCCGGCCGTCCCCCGCCGCGCTCTCCCCGTTGCTCGTGTCGCGTTCGACGGGCCCCCAGCCGTTGGTGGTCGACAGCCAGGGCAGGGCGCCGAGCGAGGAGACTCCCGCCGGCGGTGCCACCACCACGGACGCCCGCAGCGGCAGCACGCTCTCGGCGCGTACGCCGGTGGGTGAGCGGTACGACGCCCTCAGCGTCAGGTCGTACGAGCCCGTGGGCGCGTCGGCCGGTGGGACGATCCGCCACTTCGTGCTCAGCGCCCGGCCGGTCGGCAGCGTGCCCGCGGTGGTCGGCGAGGCCGCTCGCACCGTCCAGCCCGCCGGTCCGCTCAGCGCGACCGAGACCCGGTTCGCCGGGGTCCGGCCGAGGTCGGTGACCTTCGACGTCAGCGTGGTCGCCCTGCCCGCCTCGACCAGCAGGCCGTTGTCGACACCGAGTTCGACGGCCGGAGGCTGCTCGGCCCACCTCGGGTCCACCGAGGCGCGGACGAGCACGGTGCCGTGCGCGGGGACGGTCGCGGAGATCGTGCCCGCGGTGTTGTAGCTCCTGTGCTGCCAGAGATCGCGCAGGGCGTAGGCGTCCGCGTCGGGCAGTCCGACGGCTCGGGCGGTCGTCTCGATCCGCTGCGGACTGCCGGTCTCGTTGAACAGGGCCACCGCTCTGCTGCCGTCCCGCATCTCCTTGGCGACGACCCAGCGGCCGCCCTCGGAAGAGAGCACCTCGCCCTGCCGTCCCAGCGGGTCCTGGTCGACCGCGATGACCTCCTTGTTGTCGAGGATCTCGAAGGTCGCGTCGGAGGCCGTGCGCAGGTCGGAGCCGATGAGCAGGGGCGCGGCCATGATCGACCACATGGAGAAGTGCGAGCGGTACTCGGTGTCGGTCATGCCGCCGTTGCCGACCTCCAGCATGTCCGGGTCGTTCCAGTGTCCGGGACCGGCGTGCGGCGCGAGCGGCAGGTTCTGCTTGAGGATCGACAGCATCGAGCCCCAGCTGTCGCTGATGTCACCGGTGGTGCGCCACAGGTGCCCGACCTCCGACGCCCATTCCCACGGTTCGTTCTCGCCCCACTCGCAGATGCTGTAGACGATGGGGCGCCCGGTGGCCTTCAGGGCGTCACGCATGGTGGTGTACCGCGTCCTCGCGTCCACGCCCTGATTGTTGCAGTTGTCGTACTTGAGGTAGTCGACACCCCAGTCCGCGAACTGCTGGGCGTCGCTGTACTCGTGTCCGAGGGCGCCAGGGAAGCCGACGCTGTCGCACGTCTTCGTGCCGGCGCTGGTGTAGATGCCGAGTTTGAGTCCCTTGGCGTGCACGTAGTCGGCGACCGCCTCGATCCCGCCGGGGAATCGCGTGGGGTCGGGCACCAGCTTGCCGTTCGCGTCCCGGGAGGGCAGGGCCCAGCAGTCGTCCAGATTGACGTACCGGTACCCGGAGTCCTTGAGCCCCTTCTCCACGAAGAGGTCCGCGATCCCCTTGACCATGTCCTCGTCGAACTCGGCACGGCAGTGCGTGGAGTTCCAGTTGTTGAAGCCCATCGGCGGGGTGAGGGCGAGGCCGTCGCCCGGCTCCGGTACGGCGGCCTCGCCCGGTGAGGCGTGCTCCGCGGCAGTCGGCGGCGCGGCGGCGGCGAGGGCCGGCGGCGTGGAGCCGACCACGCACAGCAGGCCCGCGGCGACAACTGCCGCCGTTCTTCTCCGGATGGTGCGAGCGTGAAGGTGGCGCATCACTACGTCCTCCGCGAAAGTCGGATCAGCACAGGTCCATGCCCTTGAGCGCGTTCCGGGATCATCAAAGGCTATGGGCCACGGCGGCCGTGTGCTGATCACGGATCCGGCCAATATGGATCAGTTCCGCGGACGGCCGCGTCCCACCCCGCCCCGCCCCGCGGAACGGGGGCGGGACGGGGACGGGGACGGGGACGGGGCGCCGGTGCCAGGCGGTTCCTCGCTCAGGGGTACGAGACCACCGTGGACGGGACCGTGTCGGTGCCCGAGGTGGGGGCGCCGATGTCGTTGATGACGTGGGCGTACTGGCCCTGACCGCCGAGTGACACCACGAGGATGTTGTGGAACTTCACGCCCCCGTTGTTCGGAGCGGCGAAGCCGTGGTGCTGGACGATCGTCGGGTCGACGTTGTAGAAGCAGTAGCTGCCCAGCCCCCAGCCCTCGTGGGAGGTGACCGAATCGGCCACCTTGTACGCGGCGTACCCCCTCAGGGAGCCGTTCTGGATCGCGGCCTGGTTCGGGGCGTCGTATGCCTTCTCGTTCTGGAAGAAGATGGTGCGGCCCCGTTGGCCGAACCACTGCACGTCGTACTTGTTGAAGTGCTCCACGAACAGACCGGTGGCCAGCACGTCGTCGCCGTTCACCACGACGCCGTAGTCGGCCCGGTTGGTCTCCCAGCCGACCCCGGTGCCGTGGTCGGCACGCCACACCCAGGTGTGGTCGACGATGGTGTGCCGGTTGTTGACCACGATGCTGGTGGTGGCCTTGCCCGCACCCGCGCCGCCGATGCGGACGAAGACGTCCTGCACGGTGGTCGGGTTGGCGGAGTGGTCCCGTGTCGCGCCCTGGGGGCCGACTTCGAGCAGCGTGGTGGAGTTGACCTGGCCGGCGTCGATGAGGAATCCGGCCAGCCGCACCCCGTCGACGTCGGCGACCTTGAGCGCCGTGACCCCGTTGTCCGGGATGAGGGTCGCGTAGCCCAGGCCGAGGACGACGGTGTCGGCCCGGTTCACCTGGACGGCCTGGTCCAGGTGGTAGATGCCGGGCGTCAGCAGGAGGTGGAGTCCCTCGGTCAGCGCCTGGTTGAGGGTGGCCGCGGAGACGCCGGGCTTGGCGACGTAGAACTGCGACAGCGGCAGGGAGGTGCCCCGCGGGGTGCCGTTGCCCCAGGTGACACCGCGTGCGTTGGTCCGCTTCTCCGGCAGGAAGACGCGGTAGTCGCTGCCGTCCAGGTACAGGAAGGGCTTCTCCCGCGACACGGGGGTCGTCTCCAGCGTGGTGTACGGCGGGTTCGGGAAGCTCTGCGCCGGGGCGCCCTCGACACCTGAGAACACCATGTTCCACACGGCGTTGAGCCAGCCGCCGACGGAGCTGTCGCGGGTGTACCACTGCTGCTGCGAGTACGGTCCGACCTGGCCGTCGATGCGGCTGTCCGCGATGTAGCCGCCACTGGCCCAGCCGTAGCCGTCGGGCGACAGATTGAGACCGCCGCGCACGTGCATACGCCGGAAGGGCGCCGCCTGCGCCACGGCCCAGCGGTTGGTGCCGTTGACCGGGACCAGCGCCAGGTTCTCCGCCGAACGCCAGAAGTTCTGGGTGGCGTTGCCGTTGAACCAGCCCGCGTCGACGGTGACGTCGCCGTTGATCGTCGTGTCGTCGGGCGACAGGCCGAGGCCCGCGATCGAGGTGTAGAAGCCGAGCTGCGCGTTGAGCCCCTGGTACGTGCCGGGTTTGAAGAACAGCGCGTAGCGGCCGGTGCCGAACTGCGCCGACTCCTGCTGGCGGAACACCTCGTCCAGTTTGCCCTGGATACCGGCGGTGGACGGGTCGAAGACGATGACGTTCGGGCCGAGATCGCCACCGCCGGGCAGGGCCTTCGCGGAGGTCGGCGCGGCGGGGGCGGCCGACGCGGGTGAGGCCAGGCCGGACAGGGCCGAACCCGTCGCCACGGCGGCAGCGGCGCCGAGGACGGTTCGACGGCCCACCGAGGGCCGGGGGGCGGGGGGATCCATGGGGGAAGCAGGCATGGGGGCGACTCTCCTCGTTCAGGAAACGAACAGTGGGGGGTTGTGGGAGCGCTCTCTCGCCGTTGCATGCTTCATCCGCGTGAACCGCGCGTCAAGAGTTGCGACCGGAGTCACGGAAGTTGTTGCCCTTCATTCAGTAAGTCCTGTGCGTACCGGCGCATTTGACAGGTTTTCGGCTGCTTGGCGGCCGATCTTCCGCTCGGCGGCGCGTTCAAGAGGTGGGCGCGAGAAACCAGCGGTCCCTTCCGCCGGATCCCTTGACACCCTTCGCTCCCGCCTCAACACTCCGTCACGGGAGAGCGCTCTCCCGTAGGTTTCCCCGTGCTCTTCCGCTTGCGCGGCCCGTCCCAGGGACCGCACCCCCCACAGTTCTCCCATCGACGTGTCAGGAGGTCTCCATGCCACGGAGATCGCAGATCGTCTCAGGAACCCTGATCGCCGGCGCCCTGCTGCTGACCTCGCTCGGTCTGAGCGGCGTCGCGGCCACCGCCGGTACGCCGCCACCGCCGGACGGCGTGCGCGCGGCCGCCGCCGTGCACCACGCGGGCCACACCATGGCGGTGTCGACCGCCGACTCCCCCGACGACCCGGACGGTGACGGCTACATCCCCGCGAACCCGCCGGTGACGGGCGTCCAGCCGTCCACGCAGGAGCCGCCCCACCGCTACTTCCACGAGTTCCAGGCCAACTGCTCGGTGAGCCACACCAAGCCGGACGACCCGATCGTCTACCCGCAGCAGCCCGGCAAGTCCCACGACCACACCTTCATGGGCAACCGGACGACGGACGCGAACAGCTCGACGGCCTCCCTCGACGCCGGCACCACCACCTGCAACGCCCCGGGTGACCGGTCGGGCTACTGGATGCCCACCCTCTTCAAGGGGGACCAGCCCGTGCGGCCCGTCGGACCGCAGGTCATCTACTACAAGGCGGGCGTCACCGACTACACGAGCGTGCGGCCCTTCCCCAAGGGGCTGCGGTTCCTCGTGGGCAGCCCGACGCAGAGCGCTCAGGAGTTCCGCGCGCACCGCGGCTTCGTCGAGGGCTGGGAGTGCGGAGACAGCTTCTTCAACGTCGACTTCCCCACCGACTGCCCCAGCCGCCCGGACGTCCAGCTCAACATCCGCTTCCAGGCGCCCAGTTGCTGGGACGGCAGGTACCTGGACACACCGGACCACAAGAGCCACATGGCCTATCCCGTGGTCAACCCCGGGACGAACAACAACATCTGCCCCGCGAGCCACCCGGTCGCGCTGCCGATGATCGAGTTCAAGATGGCCTTCCCCGTCAACGGTGACCTCTCTCAGGTGCGGCTGGCCAGCGGACCGGCCTGGTCGTTCCACTACGACTTCTTCAACGCCTGGGACGCGCCCACCCTGGACGCGCTGGTCGGCCACTGCCTCGTCGGCGGCCTGCAGTGCGACGCGCGCGGCTACGACCAGACACACCCCGAGGCCGGCGCGGCCCTCGACGAGAACTACGAGCTTCCCTGAACCGGGGCGGCCGGACCGGGCACTCCCGCCGC
>NZ_JBLFJV010000003.1:45331-117000 GCF_047444975.1 Streptomyces sp. CWNU-52B
CCACCCGCACACCGGAGACCCCCACATGAGCCCGACTCTCACTCGTACGCGTACCCGTACGCGCCGTATCGCGGCGCCCCTCACCGCAGGGCTGCTGGCCGCCGGCGCCCTCTCCCTGCCCGCGCAGCAGGCGCACGCCGCCGGCAGCGTGGTCAGGGTGACCGGCTCCCAGGGCAACTGGCAGCTGACCGTGGACGGCAGTCCGTACCAGGTCAAGGGACTGACCTGGGGCCCCGCCGTGGCCGACGCCGGCCGGTACCTGCCCGACGTCAGATCCATGGGTGCCAACACCATCCGCACCTGGGGCACGGACGCCTCCAGCAAGGCCCTCTTCGACTCCGCGGCGGCCAACGGCATCAAGGTCGTCGCCGGGTTCTGGCTGCAGCCCGGCGGTGGTCCGGGCAGCGGCGGCTGTGTGAACTACCTGACGGACACCGCGTACAAGAACCAGATGCTCGACGAGTTCCCGAAGTGGGTCCAGGAGTACAAGGACCACCCCGGTGTGCTGATGTGGAACGTCGGCAACGAGTCGGTGCTCGGCCTGCAGAACTGCTACAGCGGCGACGAGCTCGAACGGCAGCGCGACGCCTACACCACCTTCGTCAACGACGTCACGAAGAAGATCCACGGGGTCGATCCCGACCATCCGGTGACCTCGACCGACGCGTGGGTCGGCGCGTGGCCCTACTACAAGAGGAACGCGCCCGACCTCGACCTGTACGCCGTCAACGCCTACAACGCGGTGTGCGACATCAGGTCGGCCTGGGAGCAGGGCGGTTACACCAAGCCGTACATCGTCACCGAGACCGGGCCCGCGGGCGAGTGGGAGGTGCCCGACGACGCCAACGGGGTCCCCCAGGAACCCACCGACCGGGCCAAGGCCGAGGGGTACACCAAGGCGTGGGGCTGTGTCACCGGGCACCGGGGGGTCGCGCTCGGCGCCACGATGTTCCACTACGGCACCGAGTACGACTTCGGCGGTATCTGGTTCAACCTGCTGCCCGCGGGACAGAAACGGCTGTCGTACTACGCGGTGAAGCGTGCCTACGGCGCCGACACCTCGCGCGACAACACGCCCCCGGTCGTGAGTACCCTGTCCGTCGAGGGCGACGCGGGCAAGGTGCAGGCGGGGCGCGACCTGACGCTCGCGGTGAGTGCGAGCGACCCGGACGGGGACGCGATCTCGTACGAGGTCCTGGCCAACAGCACGTACATCGACCAGGGCAAGCAGCTGACCACGCTGGCGCACACCGACCTGGGCGGCGGCCGGCTGAAAGTGACCGCGCCCGACCGGCCCGGGGTCTGGAAGATCTACGTCAAGGCCACGGACGGCAGGGGCAACGTCGGCGTCGAGACCCGCTCCGTCCGGGTGGTGCCGCCGGCCGTCGACGGCACCAACCTCGCCCTGGGCAGGCCGGCCACGGCCTCCTCGTACCAGACGGGCGGCGGCGACTGCCCCTGCACCGCCGCGGGCGCCGTGGACGGGAAGAACGACACCCGCTGGGCCAGTGACTGGAGCGACCCGCAGTGGCTGCGGGTCGATCTCGGCACGAGCAGCACGTTCCGGCATGTGCAGCTGGTCTGGGAGACCTCGTACGCCAAGGCGTACACGATCCAGACGTCCGACGACGGCGAGAACTGGCGGACCGTGCGCGAGGTGACCGACGGCAACGGCGGGGTCGACGACTTCGACGTCGCGGGCACCGGACGCTACGTCCGCGTCAACGGCACGGCACGCGGCACCGGATGGGGCTACTCCCTCTACGAGTTCGGCGTCTACAACTGACCCGCCGGCTCCGACCCCGCGGGCGGCCGGCTCCGAGAGCCGGCCGGTCCCGTGGACGTGGACCACAGGAAGGGACGAACGGGCGGGAATGACCGATGACGATCTCGACCGGCTGCTCGACAAGCTGACGCTCCGGGCCAGGGTCCGGCTGCTCAGCGGGGCGAGCACCTGGCGCACCCACGCCGAACCCGCGCTCGGCCTGCGGGAGTTGGTGATGTCGGACGGTCCCGCGGGGGTACGCGGTGAGTCGTGGGACGAGCGGCGCACGGCGCTGCTGCTGCCGTCGGCGTCGGCGCTCGGCGCCACGTGGGACGACGACCTGGTCGAGCGGCTCGGGTCACTCCTCGCCGCTGAGGCGCGGCGCAAGGGCGTGGACGTGGTCCTCGCGCCGAACCTCAATCTGCACCGCAGCCCGCTCGGCGGGCGGCACTTCGAGTGCCTCTCCGAGGATCCCGAGCTCACCGGCCGCCTCGGCGCCGCGCTGATCCGCGGTGTCCAGGCCCGGGGTGTGGCCGCCGCGGCCAAGCACTACGTGGCCAACGACTCCGAGAGCGAGCGCCTCACCGTCGACGTGCGGGTCGGTGAGCGGGCCCTGCGAGAGGTCTATCTCGCCCCGTTCGAAACCGCCGTCGCCGCCGGGGTATCGGTCGTCATGGCCGGTTACAACGCGGTCAACGGCCGTACGATGACGGCGAGCCGGCTGCTGACGGACCCGCTGCGGGACGAGTGGGGCTTCGACGGCGTGGTGGTCTCCGACTGGGGGGCCGTACGCACCATGCCCGACACCGCTCGGGCCGGTCTCGACCTGGTGATGCCGGGACCGGAGAGTCTCTGGGGCGAGGCGCTCGTACGGGCCGTGGAGGACGGCGGCGTGCCGCAGACGGCCGTCGACGACAAGGTGCGGCATCTGCTGCGGCTCGCGGCGAGGGTCGGGGCGCTCGGTGAGCCGGACGGGCGCGGCCCTGACGAGCGGGGACTGCACGGACACGCACCGCGGGAACGGGGAGCGGCTGAACGCGGTCCGGCCGGCCGGCGTCCCCGTCCTACGACCGGGTCCCGCCCGCGTGACGACCGGGCCCAGCTGCGCCGCACGGTCGCCGCCGGTACGGTCCTGCTGGCCAACCGGGGTGTTCTCCCGCTGGGGCCCGAGCTGCGGACCGTCGCCCTGGTCGGCGCGCACGCCGCGCACACCCGTACGCAGGGCGGAGGCAGTGCCGGTGTCTTCCCGCGGCACGAGGTGTCCGTGCTGGAGGGACTGCGGTCCCTGCTGCGCGGGCGGGCCGAGGTCGTCCACGTACCCGGGCCGGCGTCCGGGGGGCCCGCTCCGGCGCTGGGCACGGACCTGTGCGCGGATCCGCGCTCCGGCCTGCCCGGGGTCCTGCTGCGCGTACTCGACGCGTCCGGGTGCGAGCTGTACGCCGAACGCCGGTCAACCGGACGGCAGTTGGAGCCGCCTCTCCGCGCGGGCGCCCATACCGTCGAGATCCGGGCCCGGTTGCGGCCGCGGGTGACGGGCCGCTGGACGCTGGGTATCGCGGGCTTCGGGCGCATGCGGCTCAGCCTGGACGAACACGTCCTGCTGGACGAGGAGTTCAGCAGGCGGACGGACGATCCGGCGCTCGTCCATGTGACTCCGCCGGCGCACCACGTCGTCGCGCACCTCACGGCGGGGCAGGACGCGCTGCTCGTGGCGCGGCGCCGGCTCGCGCCCGGCACCGGCAGGGCGACGATCGTGAGCGCGGCCCCGCCGCGGGCCGACGGCCGGCGGTCGATCGCCGCCGCGGCCCGTGCCGCCGGTGCGGCGGACGCGGCCGTCGTGGTGGTGGGGACCACGGAGCACAGCGAGTCGGAGGGGTACGACCGCCGCGACCTCGCGCTGGGGGACGCCCAGGACGCCCTGGTCCGTGCGGTGGCCGCCGCCAATCCCCGGACGGTGGCCGTCGTCAACAGCGGCGGGCCGGTCGAACTCCCCTGGCGCGAGGAGGTCGGCGCCCTGCTGCTGGCCTGGTTCCCGGGGCAGGAGGGCGGCGGCGGTCTGGCCGACGTGCTCCTGGGACGGGCCGAACCGGGCGGGCGGCTGCCCACCACCTGGCCGGTCACACTCGCCGACGCGCCGGTCAGCCGTACGCAACCGGTCGGGGGCCGGCTCGACTACGACGAGGGCCTCCACGTCGGCTACCGCGCGTGGCTCCGGCACGAGCGCGCCCCCGCCTACTGGTTCGGCCACGGACTCGGCTACACGAGTTGGGCCTACGAGAAGCTGACGGGGCCTCACGAGGTCGCCGCCGGGGCGCCGTTCACCGTGCGGGTCAGCGTGCGCAACACCGGGGCGCGGGCCGGGCGCGAGGTCGTCCAGGTCTATCTGGCGCGGGCCGGGGCCGAGGTGGAGTACCCGCGCCGGTGGCTCGCGGGATACACGGCGGTACGCGCCGGGCCCGGTGAGACGGTGACCGCGTCGGTGTGCGTCCCGGCCAGGGCGCTGCGCCACTGGTGCGCCGAGGACGGCGCGTGGCGTACGGAACCGGGGCCGTGCCAGGTGCTGGCGGGACGCTCCGCGGGGGACCTACCGCTGACCCTCGGGGTGGAGGTGCGGGTGAGGGAGTGATCCGGTGCTCCGGGAGAGCGCTCTATGCCGTCCATGACCTGTGCCGTTAGGGTGCGGGCATGAGCAGACAGGCCCCGACCCTGGAGGATGTGGCCCGGGAGGCGGGTGTCTCCCGGGCGACCGTGTCCCGCGTCATCAACGGGGTCCGCAACGTCGACCCCGCCATCCAGGAGACGGTCCGGCGGGCGATCAGCAGGACGGGTTACGCGCCCAACCAGGCCGCCAGATCGCTGGTGACCCGGCGTACCGAGACCGTGGCGCTCGTGGTGTCCGGCGCCGGTGAGGTCTCGGACGAGGAGCAGAACGCGTTCGCCGCGCGGGCGTTGGCGGATCCGTTCTTCGGCCGGGTGGTGAGCGGGGTCGTCGGTCATCTGCGTCCGCGGTCGATGCATCCGGTGCTCATGTTCGCCGAGACCGCCGAGGCGCGGCAGGAGGTCGTGACGTATCTGCGGCAGGGCAGTGCGGACGGGGCCCTCGTGGTCTCGACACACGCCGACGATCCGCTGCCCGCGCTGCTGGCCGGTGCCGGGCTGCCCGCCGTGCTGTTCGCCCGGCCCTCCCGGCCGGTCGCGCTCAGCTATGTCGATCTCGCCCACCGGGACGGCGGGCGGCTCGCGGCCGAGCATCTGCTCGGCCGGGGCTGCCGGCGGATCGTCACCGTGTCCGGGCCGCTGGCCGTGCTCGCGAGCCAGGAGCGGCTGGCCGGGTTCCGCGACGCGATGGCCCGGCACGGGCACGCGTACGTTCCGCTCGCGCAGGGGGGCTTCACCGTCGACAGCGGCATGGCCGCGATGACGGAACTGCTCGCCGAACACCCGGACGTGGACGGGGTGTTCGCGGCCAACGATCTGATGGCTCAGGGGATCTGCCAGGTGCTGCGGGAGCGGGGGCGCCGGGTGCCGCACGACGTCGCGGTCGTCGGGTTCGACGATTCGAGCGTGGCGGTCACCTGCCGGCCACCGCTGACCACCGTCCGCCAGCCGGTCGAGGACATGGCGGCGGCGATGGCCCGGCTGCTCGCCGAGCACATCAGAGGTGTCCGCACCGAGCCGACCTCGATCATCTTCGACCCTGAACTGGTGGTCCGGGAGTCGGCGTAGGGCCGTCCGCGAGGGCGGTCCGCGCAGGGCCGTCCGACCAGCGTGTCCGGCCGGATCCTTGTGGTGCGGCCGCGTTCGGGGCGGTACCGGGGATGGCGCCGGCCGGTCAAACCGGCGAGGATGTCCTCTCGTGACGCGGCGTCCTCCCGGGCGGCCCCAGGCGTTCGACGGCCGGCCCCGCACGCGGGTGGACACCTCCGGTGGTCCGGACGCGAGGAGTCTGTGATGGGTTCGCACGCAGCGCCGCACCGCGCACGGCCGGTCCTCCTGGTGTCCGCAGTGGTCGTGCTCGTGGCCGCGCTCCTGTGGCTCCCCCGCGCCGACGGCGCGCCCGCGCCGGGCGACGCCTGCGGCTCCCCGGCGGTACGTCTGCCCCGTGGTGACTGCGGCCCCTTCTGGCAGGTCCTCGCGGAGGACTTCGACGGCGACCGCGTACCGCTCGGTTCGTTCAGCGACTGCGACCACCGTGTCGACACCTCCGCCGCCCACTGCGGAGGGCTGCGCGGCGCGTTCCGCGACAACTGGTGGGCCTACCCCACCGGTTGGCCCGACACCGCCGAGAGCCGGGGCCGTGACGTGGTGGGTGTGCACCACCCCGAGGACACCGTGAGTGTGGGGCCCGCGTCCGACGGCGACGGGCGGATGTTCATCCGGATGTGGCGGCCCGCCGACGGCGGCCCGGTCCACTCCGCGGCGGTGGTGCCCCGCGCGACGATGGAGATGGCCTACGGCAAGTACTCGGCCCGCATCAAGGTGACGAGGGCGGAGCCCGGGTACAAGTCCGCCTGGCTGCACTACGGCGGAGGATGCGAGATGGACCATCCCGAGGGCGAGTGGACCGGTACGCTCTCGGCCTTCCACCATCCGTGCGGGGGCGGCGAGCAGGGGTACTTCCCGGGCGCCGACAGCTGGACCGAGTGGCACACCGTGTCCACGGAATGGACGCCCGGCCTGGTGAGGTTCTTCGTCGACGGCCGTGAGACCGGGCACGACACCCGCGGGGTGCCCGACGGCCCGCTCTCCTGGGTGCTCCAGAACGAGAGCGCCCTGGAAGGTCCGGGGGCTGCGCCCGGCAGCAGCGCGCAGCTCGACATCACGTGGATCGCGGCGTACGCGTACGGCTGGAAGTAGCCCGCGGACCGGCGCGGTGGCGGCCCCCGTCTGAGTACGTCGGCCGAACCGGCTGAGTAGGTGCTCCGATGCCCGAGGTCCCGGCGGCTGCTGAACTGTCGTCATGGTCAAGGACATCCCGCGAGATCGCCCCCTGCGCACCGCCACCGGCACGGCGGTCGCGACCGGTTCGGCTCTCGCGGTCGTGCTGGTCCCCCTGGTGGTGGGGGCGCTGGCCTCGCGGGCGGTCGGGGGCGACCCCATGGCGTCGGTCAACGCCATGATCACGGGCGGTGGACAACGCGCCCGGCTCTCCCGCGGACAGTTGCGCACCTACCGCGGCGAGGCGCTCAGCACGGCGCGGCACGCGTGGGACCGGTCGGCCCAGTGGACGAGCAGGAGGCCGTTCCGCACCCGCGGCGCCGCCCGTGCCCACACAATGGTGGGCGCACCCCTCACCGAACGGCGGCCATGACCCGAGCGACCGAAGCACCCACAGCGGATGACGCCACCGCGGCGATCAGCCTGTCCACGATGCGGACCAGAGCCCCGGAGCTCGTGAGCCTCTACAAGGCGGCCGGCTCCGGCCTGCGCGCGCACGGCCTCGAAGGGGTGCGCGCCGCGGTGTACCTGGTCCTCGACCGGTCCGGGTCGATGCGGCCCTACTACAAGGACGGCACCATGCAGCACCTGGGCGAACAGGTGCTCTCCCTGTCGGCCCACCTCGACGACGACGGCACCGTACCCGTGGTGTTCTTCTCCACCGACGTCGACGGGTCCACCGACCTGCGCCTCGGCAATCATCCGGGCCGCATCGACAAGCTGCACGAGAACCTCGGCCACATGGGACGCACGAACTACCACTGGGCGATGGACGAGGTCATCGACCACTATCTCGACTCCGGCAGCACCGATCCCGCCCTGGTGATCTTCCAGACGGACGGCGGGCCCACCAGCGGGCCCGCCGCCGAACGCTTCCTGTGCAAAGCCGCCCGCCTGCCGCTGTTCTGGCAGTTCATCGGCTTCGGCGACCCCGACGACAGCGAGTTCGCCTTCCTGCACCGCCTCGACACCCTCGACGTGCCCGCGCGCCGCATCGTCGACAACGCCGGCTTCTTCCACGCGGGCCGCGACCCCCGCACGGTGGACGACGGTCTGCTGTACGACCGGCTGCTGCGGGAGTTCCCCCGCTGGCTGTCCGCCGCTCGCGCCGCGCAGGTCATCGGGCCCCCGGGTGGCACACGCTCCGGGGAATAAATCCAATTGCTGTTGAATATTTCGCGACGTTTTCAAAACGGGCTCGAACCGGGCTCGTCCGACAAGGAAACGGGCGCTCCGCAACCGAACCTCCGAACCACAGTCTTTTGACACTGTGCAAAACATTGCTTGACCCGCCGACAACACCATTCCTAGGGTCGAAGTAATCGCACGGGAGCGGGACAGCGGCCCCGCATCGTCACCATTCGCTCCACGGTGACGATCCCCCACATCTCAGTGCAGAAAGACGGTATCCAGTAGTGACCGACCCCATTGCAGATACCCCGCACACCGACCGCCCGGCCTTCGGGCGGTCCGCGTACGTGTCGCCCTGCGCGCCCAGGTTCCGTGCGTCCAGAGCCCCCGTCCGGGCGGCTCTGGTCCCCCGCGGCCACTCCATGGGGACTACGCCGGTGGGCCGCCGGCCACCACGGATGCGACCCAAGGCCGTCAAGTAGCCCTCGGGCCGCCCACCCTGACGCCTCGCCGGAGCACCGGCCCCGCAGCAGGCGGCGCGCCCCCTCCCGGCCCGGCCGTAGTCGTACCGGGCCGAATCCGTCACTCTCACCGCGGGCATGTGAACCACAGCCCCTGAATTGACGCGCACTGGAAAGTTTCTTACCGATTACGCTAAACCCCTTGGCCGTGCTTCACCCGGTACAGGTATCCGGTGCGTGACACTGAAATTGGCCAAGGATTCCTCTGGTTCACCGGGAGATTTCGCTCTCCCGGATGCGGCGGGGTACGGATTCGGCAGGCCCTCGCGTCGCCGTTCCCCGTGAACGACCCCGCCACACGTTCAACAGGTCACAGCCGAACGTGTTCCCGCGCGGCCGACTCCGGGTCGCCCACCACCGTCCGTACCGAACGGAGTGGACCCCCGTCTGTCGGGTTGCCTCGCGCCGCTGTCCCTGTCGACACCACGAAAGGTGTGTGCCATGTCCACCCCCACGACTGCCACGTGCGACACCTGCGACGAACCACTGACCCGTCCGAAACAGACCCGTACCTCGCCACCCCGGGCCCGCTACTGCTCCAACGCCTGCCGCCAACGGTCCTACCGGCTGCGTCAGCAGTCCGGGGGCGTGGAGGCCGCGCTGGGCGGCGGGCCGCTCACCCAGCTCAGCAGCTTCGTCGGGCGCACCGACGAACTGGTGGAACTGACAAGGCTGTTGCACGAGGTGCGGCTGCTGACGCTGACCGGCCCCGCCGGGGTCGGCAAGTCCCGCCTCGCGTTGGAGCTGGCCGGCCAGGAGGCGCGCAGCCGGCGCTGCGAGGTCTCGGTGGTGAAGCTCGGCGGGACCACCGAGTCCGGTGAGATACGCCGGCGGATCCTGGCCGCGCTCGACGAGGTGCGGGACGCCGGCGACGGGGTGGGGGCCTCCGACCGGAACAGACTGCTCGTCCTCGACGACTGCGAGCACGTCCTGGACAGCTGCGGAGCGCTGCTGAGCGAACTGCTGCCCGGACGGCCCCGGCTCAGGGTGCTGGCGACCAGCAGGGAGCCGCTGCGCCTGCCGGGCGAGTCGGTGTTCTCCGTCACCGGTCTGGCGCTGAGCGACCCGGAGTCCGGCAGCACGCTCGCCGACTGTCTGCGCTCGGACGCGGTCGCCCTGTTCATGGACCGGGCCCGGGCCGTCGCCCCCGACTTCCAGCTCGACGGGGACAACGCGGCGCACGTGGACGAGATCTGCGTGCGGCTGGACGGGCTGCCGCTGCCCATCGAGATGGCCGCCCGGCTGATCCGGGTCTTCCCGCCGGCGGAGATCCGCTCGCGGCTGCACGACCGCTTGGCGCTTCTGACGAACGGGTGGCGGCTCGCCGACGACCGCCACCAGAGTCTGCGCGCCTCCCTGGAGTGGGGTTACGGTCTGCTGAGCCCGGTGGAACAGGCGTTGCTGCGCCGGTTGTCGGTGCTGCCGGGCGGCTTCGGACCGGCCGCCGCCGCGGCGGTCACCGCCGACGTGCCGGAGGCCGCGGCCGTCCTGCCGGAGCTCCTCGTCGCCCTGGAGTCGAAGTCCGTCATCACCCCGCTGGCCCGCACCGGCGGTCCGACCCGGTTCGGACTGCTGGAGTCCATGCAGTGCTTCGGACAGGAACGGCTCGTCGCCGAGGAGGAGGACACCGGGACGTACGAGCGGCTGGTCGCCTGGTTGACATCGATGTCCTTGCCCCTGCACGGCGAGGCGGTGGTGTCGGTCGCGACGCTGGAGACCCTGGAGGTGGAGCGCGTCAATCTCGCGCACGCCGTGCGCCGGCTCGGATCGGGCTCCGACGAGCGCCAGTTGCTGCTGGCGGGGGCGCTGGCCGCGGTGGAGGTGGCGCGGGGACAGGGCGCGGGGGTGGCGGGGCTCGTGGAACACGCCCTGGAACGCACCGCGCCGGACTCGGTCTACCGCTCCGTCGCACTGGAGGCGATGGCCCTGGCGATCCGGGACACCGAACCCGAGCGGGCGGCACTGTACGCCGACGAGGCGGTACGGGTGGAACGCGGGCGGGGCTCGTCGGCGCTGCTGGGCCGGCTGCTGCTGGTGCGCGGCACGATCCGCCAGACACGGGACGAACGGGAGGCCTCGCTCAACGATCTGGAGGAGTCGCTGGAGACCGGGCTGCGGCTGCGGCACGACATCCTGACGGCGTTGAGCCTCGGTGTGATCGCCCGGCACCAGGTGGAGAACGGCGAACTGGGCAGTGCGGAGCGGGAGATCGGGCGGGTGCTTCCGGTGCTGCGCCGGCGGGTGGCGCCTCGGTGGCTGAGCTCGGTCCTGGTCACCGCCGGGGCGCTGGCCCTGGAGAAGGACGACCTGGTGCGGGCCGAGGAGTGTTTCGCCGAGTCGCTGCGCGGTCAGTCGGAGCCGCACGCGGACGCCGCGCGGGCGCTCGAGGGCCTGGCGCTGGTCGCGGCGCGCGGCTACGGGTTCGACCGGGGGCTGCGGCTGCTCGGCGCGGCGGAGCGGGTCTGCGGCGGCGGGCAGCGGGGCAGCGCGTGGTGGCGGCAGCGGGTCCTGGCGACGCGTGAGGCCGCGCTGCGGGCGCTGCCCGCCGGCCGTGCCGAGGCGTGGCTGGAGGCCGGCCGTGCCATGCCGTGGCGGCAGGCGCTGTCGTTCTCGCTCGGCGACGACACGGCGGGGCCCCGGGACGAGGGGGCCGCGCATCCGCTGAGCCGGCGGGAGCGGGACGTGGCCGCGCTGGTCGTGGAGGGGCTGACCAACCGTCAGATTGCGGCTCGGATCCATGTGTCGGTGCGCACGGTGGAGACGCACATCCGGCACATCCGCACCACGCTGGGGCTGCGGTCCCGGGCCCACATCGCGGCGTGGGCGGCGCGGGAGCGGCCGGGCTCCGCGGCGGCCCCCGGACCCGGCGAATTCGAGTGGCCCCTGCAGCGCGTGGTCGGCTGACCGGGCAGCGTGCGCAGGCGCTCGGCCGGGGTTCCCGGCCGAGCGCCTGCGCGTGGGCGGCTGTACGTGGGCGGCTGTCGGGCCGTCTCACCGGGCGGGGGCGGTCTCCACGCGGAGCAGGCCCATCGCGGTGTCGAGTGCGGCCTCGACCTCCCGCGGCGTGGCGGCGACGGCGACGACATGGCCGAGACGGTCGTACGCGTCCTGGGGCGGGCGGACCGTGCGGCCCGGGGTGCCGGTGACGACGACGGCCTCGACGCCGGGGACGCGGGCGGCCTCGGCGGTCCCGCTGACGCCGGTCAGCCGGCCGGAGTCCGCGGCGGTGAGGAACCGTAGTCCGGCGTGGCGGGCACGGTCGGCGGTGAGCCTGAGGGGGCGCCCGGTGGCGGCCCGCACCTGCTGGTCGAGCAGGTCGATCCCGGTGGCGGCGCGGACCAGTTCGGGAATCATCCCGCCGGCGAGGCGCCCGTTGATCTCGATGACGGCGGGGCCCGCCGGTGTCAGCCGGGCCTCGATGTGGGCCGGTCCCCGTTCGAATCCGATGGCCTTGAGCGCCTGCCGTGCGGTCTCGGCGAGCTCCGCCCGCGCCGTGGCGGGCAGTTCGGCCGGGAAGAGGTGTCCGGTCTCGACGAAGTACGGCAGCGCCGTGGTGGTCCGTTGGGTGACGCCCACGCACACGGCCTCGCCGTCGGCGCAGAACATCTCCACGCTGTACTCCGGTCCGTCGACAAACTCCTCGACGAGCACCTTCCCGGCGCGGGCCTGACCGCGCGCGTTCTCGGTGCCCGCGAGGATGTGCGCCGCCTGCGCGAGGGCGGTGGCGCCGTCGGCGCACCAGCGCACGTCCTGCGAGCCGGAGCCGTCGGCCGGTTTGACCACACAGGGCAGTCCGACACGGGCGACGGCCGCGGCGACACCGTCGACGGAGCCGACCACCGCGTGCGCGGGCTGTGGCACGCCCGCGTCACGCAGGGCGGCGCGGGTCAGGGACTTGTCGCGGCAGGCGGCGGCGGTGTCCGGAGCGTGTCCGGGGACGCCGAGCCCCCGGGCCAGGCGTGCGGTGTGCGCCAGGTAGAAATCGCTGGTCGTGGTGGCCCCGGCGATGGTGCGTCCGGCGGCCGCCGAAAGCGCCGCGGCGCGCACGGCGGTGTCGTCCTCGGTGTCGCAGACGACGGCCGGGCAGCCGGTGGCGTCCAGACCCTGGTAGCGGCCGGGGTCCTTGGCGAGCAGGACCGGGGCGAAGCCGAGCCGGGTCGCGGTGTGCAGCGCGAGCATGCCGGTGCCGGTGGTGTTGGACTCCACGAACACGAGGACGGGGCGGTCGGCGCGGGGCAGCGTCGCGTAGGACCAGCTGTCGACGGTCGTGCCGAAGGGCACCTCGGCGGGGGTGGTGGCGACCGGTCCCGACGCCTCGTGCCGGTAGACGGTGTCGGCGTACCGGTCCCCGCGGTCCGGCATGATGCCGACGAGCCGGGTGCCCGGGGCCGCGTGGGCGGCGAGGTGGGTGAGGACGCGGTAGACGGAGCCCGAGGTGTTGCCGGCGAAGATCTTCTGTTCGCGGGCGAGGCTCCGCGTCGCGTCGAACGCCTCGTCGTCGGAGAGCCAGTGCACCTCGTCGAAGAGCCGGTAGTCGATGTTCTCGGGGTAGAGGCTGTTGCCGAGTCCGCTCTGTTTGCGGGTGGCGACGTCGGGCTGGCCGAACAGGACGCTGCCCACGCAGTCGACACCCACCACCCTCAGGTCCGGCAGGTGTTCCAGGAGCGCGGCCGAGGTGCCGCAGAGCGAGCCGCCGCTGCCGACCGAGCCGACCAGGACGTCCACGGTGCCCAGGTCGTCGACGAGTTCGGTGGCGAGGGTGCGGTAGGCGGCGGGGTTGTCCGGGTTGCTGTACTGCTGCGGCCACCAGGCTCCGGGCAGGTCCCGCATGAGGTCGGCGAGGCGTTCGAGGCGGGCGCTCTGCCAGCCCTGCGCGGTCATCGACTCCACGACGTGCACGCTGCAGCCCATCGCCTCCAGCTTGGCGAGGGTGACGGGGTCGATGCGGGGGTCGGTGACGATGTGCACGGGATGCCCGAGATAGGTGCCGACGAGGGCGACACCGAGGGCCATGGTCCCCGAGGAGCTCTCCACGATCGGCGCGCCCTCGCGCAGCACACCGGTGCGGCGGGCTTCGAGGATGATGCGGCGGGCGACGCGGTCCTTCATGGCGTACGGGTTGAGCAGTTCGAGTTTGGCGTAGACCTCGACGTCGTCGGGGGCGTCCACGCGCAGTCGGACGACCGGGGTGTTGCCGATGGCGTCGACGAGGGTGTCATGGCGCATGAGCGCTCCCTGGGGCTGTGCCGCGGCGGTTCGGCGGGCGTTCGACGGGCGGGGACGGCGCCGGGCGGCCGCGCACGGCGGGCCGGGGCGGCTGGGGGTGAACGGGGGCCCGGCCGGGCGGGAACGGGGTGGCCGGTCAGCCTTCCATGGCCTCGACCAGGCTCCTGGGCCGCAGATCGGTCCAGTTCTCCTCGATGTAGGCCATGCAGGCCGCGCGGCTGTCCTCGTCGTGCGCGACGGTCCAGCCGTCCGGAACGTCCGCGAACGCGGGCCACAACGAGTGCTGTCCCTCGTCGTTGACGAGGACCTGGAACCTGGCGTCCGGATCGTCGAACGGATTCACCTGGCGCACCGCCCATCTCTGCTCTTCGCGCGGTGGCCGGCCCACCGCCGCGCCGTCATCCTCATGTCACCGAGCCGTACGGTCGTCGGTGTGATCCACCGTTACGGCAGGACATCGCGCGCGGCCTCGCGGCGCCGTAGAGAAACCAGGTGGATCTCGCAAGTTTCTCCCCGATACGCCTGTCCGGACCAGGTCGGGGCAGGCACAGTAGCGGGAATCCCCAGTACAGCGAAGAACACGCGGCGGTGGCGTGACCGCACGCCGGCACCGTCGGGACACCAGAGCTGAGGGACAGGCCGACGGCCGCCCGGGACCAGGAAAAGAACGTGACCCTGTTATCACTCTTGAGGACATGAGGTAGAGGGAATTGCCGTCCCATCCTGTGCATGGCCGCACCTTCACCCAGGACGCGCGAAGGGCTCAGATCGTCGAGGCGACGATCGAGACTCTGGCCGAGATCGGCTACACGAAGACGTCCTTCACCGCGATCTGCAGACATGCCAATCTGAGCAGTACCGGCCTGATCACTTACCACTTCACGGGAAAGCCGCAACTCCTGCGGGAGGTCACGCGGACCATCGTCGAAAAGGCCCGTGAAGCGCGGACGCGGCGCATCGCGCAGGAGACGACCTACCGGGGGAAGCTCAACGCCTACATCACGTCGCACTTCGACTTCATGTCCTGCTACCCGGCGCACGCCCGGGCGCTGACCGAGATCGTCGAGCTGGTCCGTGAACGCCGGGCCCTGGGGCTGGACGACGTCGCCCGCAGCGCGCTGTCCGTCGAGAGCCTGGTCGTCCTGCTGGAGGAGGGGTGCCGTGCGGGTGAGTTCCGGATACCGGATCCGCCGGTGATGGCCCTGGCCGTCCAGGGAGCCATCGACAATGTCGTCCGTCACCACCAGTTGTTCTCCGTGGCCGATCTCAGCGGCCGGGCAAGGGAGTTGACGGACATCTTCGACCGCTGCACCCAGCCCGCGTAGCGCCCCGCCCGTACATGTCCCGGGCCGAAGGTGCAGTACCCCTGGCTGGAAGCCGAGGCGGTGGACAGCTGGATGGTTTCCCGGGGCTCTTCGGTCCGAGGATGGGTACATGTACGGACGGCGGGGGCCGCTGGATCTCATGTGGAACGGGACGGCATCGGTGCTACTGGAACGCGAGACGGAACTGGCCGACGCGACTGCCGATCTGCGGCGGACCATGACGGGAAGCGGATCCCTGCTCGTCGTCGAAGGCGCGCTCGGGACCGGCAGGTCGTCGTTCCTTGAGGCCCTCTCCCACCGTGCGCGGTGCGAACGGGTCCGCGTTCTCAGGGCCCAGGCGTCCTTGTCCGGGCGGGGTGTCGCGCTGGGTGTGGTGAACCAGCTGGTGGAGTCCGCCTGCTGCGACGTGGTCGCGGCGGCGGCCCGGGGCGGGCAGGTGGTGGGTGCGTCCGGCGGGGGCCGGCTGCCCGAAGGACCGGGTGACAGGCCGCCCGACCTGTCGTCCCTCCTGGACACCGTGTCCCGCGACAGCGCCCTGCTCGTGCTGGTCGACGACCTGCAGTGGGCGGACGCCGAATCCCTGCTGGCGCTCTCGCGGAGCGTCACCGGGCGGCACGGGCGCCGGATCCTCTTCGCCGTCTCGCTGCCTTCGGGGCTCGCGGCCGCCCGGGGCTCCCTCCTGGAGGAGCTGACGCAGGCGGCGGACCGCACGGTGCGGTTGGGCCCGCTCGGCCCCGCGGCCGTACGCCGGCTGGTCGAGGACGCCTTCGGCAGCGAGCCCGACGACGAGTTCGTGGACGCCGTGCGGGTACGCTCCGCCGGCAATCCGCTGCTGCTGCGCTCCTTGCTGGACGAGGCGTACGCCCGCGGCCTGAGTCCGAAGGCGGAGCACGGCGACCTCGCCCGTACGCTGCGCCCCGACCCCCTGTGCCACTACCTGGCCGGGTTCCTGCGCTCCCAGCCCGACCCCGTGCGGCGCACCGTACGCGCGCTGTGCGTCCTGGGTGAGACCTCGGACCCGTCGCTCGCGGCCGAACTCGCCGGCCTCGACGCGGCCCGGTACTCCGCAGCAGTCGCCGTACTGGACCGCACGGGCCTGGGCAGGTCACAGGGCCGGTGGGAGGGCACGGTCCTGTGGGAGTCGCTGACGGACGGCATCCCGGCGGAAGAGCTCACCGTCCTGCGCAACAGGGCCGCGGTCCTGCTGCACCGCGCCGGGCACCCGGCGGAGACCGCGGCCGGGCAGCTCATGTCCGTGCACAGCCTGCAGGCCCCGCAGGCCGTGCCGATCCTGCGCTCCGCCGCCGCCGGCGCGCTGGCCCGGGGCGCGCCTCGGGACGCCGCCCGCTATCTGCGCCAGGCCCTGCTGGACAGCTCGTGCACCGGCTCCGTACGCGCGCGGGTGCTGGCGGACCTGGCCACGGCGGAACGCGGATTCGCGACCGTCGCCGCGCTGCGTCACGTCGTCGAGGCCCTTCCGCTGTTCGGCTCGTCCCGTGAACGCGCCTCCGCCGTGGCCCAGTTGGGGCCGCTTCTCTTCCACCCGTCGGAGTCCGGCATCCTCGCGCTCACCGACGAGGTGGCCGGCGAGCTGCGCGGTTCGGACCCGGACGACGCCGCGGCGGGCGAACTGGCCCTGCGGCTGGAGGCCCGCCGGTACGCGCTGGGCTCCCAGGAGCCCGCGCTCTTCCCGGCGGCCCTGCGCCGGCTGGCGCAGCTGGGGCCACGGCCGTCGGTCCGCACGGCGGGCGAGCGGGAACTGCTCGCCTCGCTGATGCACATCGCATACGTCACCAACAGCATGCCGGCCGAGCGGGCGGCGGACCTGGGGGACCTGCTGCTGGGGCACGAGCCGCCCGACCCGCGGCACGCGCACACCTCGCTGCCGTTGGCCGTGAACGTCCTGGCCGCCGCGGAGCGGACCGGGGAGGCGGCTCGCTGGCTGCTCGCGACCGGCCAGGGCGTCCGTGACGAGGGCGCGGACGTGGAGGAGGCCATCCTGCGGGCCGAACGTGCCATGGTGGCCCTCGCCCACGGCGACGTCGCCGAGGCCAAGCAGACGATCCTGCGGGCCGACATCATGGCGGGCCCGCAGGCCAGTGGTCTGCCGACCGTGTGCACCGCCATCCTCGCCATCGTCGCGCTGCACAGCGACGAGCCCGAGCTGGCCGAGGAGTTCCTGACCCGCAACCTGCTCAGTCACGAGGACCAGTACCTCGCCGCCCTGCTGCACATGGCCCGTGGTCTGCTCGCCGCCCGACGCGGTCAGGACCGCATCGCCCTGCACCACTTCCGCACCGCGGGCGAGCGGCTGGAGCGGATCGGCTGGTCCAATCCCATGCTGCTGCCGTGGTCCTCCTGCGCCGCCCTGATGCACCATCGGCTCGGCGAGCAGGACCAGGCGCTGGCCGCCGCCCGGCTGGAGGTGGAGCGGGCCCGCCGGTGGGGCTCCCCCGCCGTGGAGGGCCGGGCCCTCGTGGCCCTGGGCCGCGTCACTCCCGGGCGGCGGGGCACGGAGCTGCTGGCACAGGCCGTGTCCGTACTGGAGAAGAGCACCAACCGGCATGAACTGTGCCGTGCCCTGTACGCCTTGGGCAGCCGCAAGGGGACCAACGGCAGACGGGCCGCGGAGATCCTCGACCGGGCGTACGCCCTGTCCGTGGAGTGCGGAGCCGACTGGGTGGCGCAGAAGGTCCGGGCGAGGCTGAGCAGAAGCCCCGCCGTCGCCGCGCCGCTGCCCGGACTGACCCCGTCCGAGTTGCGGGTCGCCCGGCTGGCGGCCGCCGGCCTGCGCAACACGGACATCGCACGGCACCTCAACGTGTCGACCCGGATGGTCGAGAGGTATCTGACGAACTCCTACCGAAAGCTCGACATACCAGGACGTCACGCCCTTCCGCCGGACATCGGCGAGGTGTGACGTTCCGACCGAACCCCCGGACCACAGTGTTTTCACACCGGGCAAAGGATTGCTTGACCGGACAAGACCGTGCTTCCTAAGGTCGAGGAGACTCGATCATGAAGAGGCCGCACGACCGTACGAGCCGCACGCGCACCGTGAGCGCGGGGCGACGCACGCCCGGAAGGAACCGGAAGGTACACGTTCCACGCCGAGCACTCCATCGCCACCTGAAAAGGGGATGCGGTGAACATCGTCACTTCGGGCGACTCCGCTCTGAAAGACATGCCGGCCGGACAGACGTACCCCCAGCTGGTGGAACGCGACCACGAGCTCGCCGTGCTGCGCGACCTGGTCCGGCGGACCGCGGCGGGTCACTGCGGCCTCGTCGTCGTGCAGGGCCAGGGCGGCGTCGGCAGGACCGCGCTCCTCGACAGCCTCGCCGCCGAGGCACGGAGTCGTGGTCTGCGCGTCGTGGAGACGGCGGGCCCGTACCGGCGACTGCCCCGCTTCGACGCGCTGACCGCGCTGTTCGACGCGCTGGCCGCCGACGACGACGGCCGGACCGCCGCACGGCCGCGGCAGGCCGACGGGCATCGCGCGCGCACCGAGCGGGTACGCCTGCCGTCGCTCCCTCTGCCCGGCGTCCCCGCCCCGCCGCGCGGTGGGCCTCTCCTCGCATGGCGCAGAGCGGTGAGTTCCGCCGCGACGGCACGCCCGCTGCTTCTGACGGTCGACGACGCCGACGAGGCCGACCCCGAGTCGGTCCGTCTCCTCACCCACGCCCTGCGCTCCACCCGCGACCTGCCCGTCCTGCTGGCCCTCGGCTGGCGCGACGGCGACGAGCCGGCCCCGCTGGACGCATGGGCGACACGGTCGGTGCTCCAGGTCCTGCGGCCCCGCCCGCTCACCGGGCAGGGCATCGATCTGGTCGCGCGCCGGCTCACCGGCGGCGCCGTCGAGGCCCGGTTCCAGGAACGCGCCCTGGCCGCGACGAACGGAAATCCCTCGCTGGTGACCGGGCTGCTCGCCGGGCTGCGGGAGCTGGGCCTGCCGTTGACGACCGCGGGCCTGGACGCGGCGGGTGAGGGCGACATCCCCGTCTTCGGTCCCCGGACCAGGCGCCTGCTGCGCCGGCAGCCCTCGCTCACGGTACGGACCGCCCAGGCCCTGGCCGTCCTCGGTGACCACGCGCACGTCACGACCGGCTCGGGGCTGGCGCGGGTCGAGACGACCGCCTTCACGCGGTCGCTGCGCAGACTGGAGACGATCGGACTGGTCCGGCCGGCCGGGGAACCCGGCCTGTGGTCGTTCGCCGACCCCGCCGTCAGGAACGCGGTCCTGACGGACACTCCGCCCCGGACGCGGACGGACCTGCACGGCCGTGCGGCGCGCCTGCTGCACGACCGTGGAGCGCCGGCCCCGGACATCGCCGGGCATCTGCTCCAGGACCCGGCCGTCGCACGGCAGCCGTGGGCGCGGGCCGTACTGCGCGAGGCGGCCCGCAAGGCGATGCTGCACGGGGCGGCCGCCGACGCGGTGGAACTGCTCAGGCCCTGTGTGCCGCACGGCGCCGAGGACACCTGCGACCCGGCCCTGGTCATGGAACTGGGCCTCGCGGAGAGCCGGGTGGACCCGGAGGCCAGCGTCGGGCACCTGGCGGCGGTCCTGGACCGGGTGGGCGGCGGCGAGCCGCGGATCGCGGTGCTCAGCGCGTTGATCGGCGGCCTGACCCGCACGGGCCGGGTGGGCCGTGCCACCGAGCTGCTGACCGCGGAGGCCGCCGCAGGGCCGGGCTCCGGTGCCGCGCTCCTCCACCGTCTGGAGGCGCAGATGCTGATGGCCGGGACCGACAACCGCGACGCGTACACGGAGCTCCTGGACACGGTCTCCTTCCGCCTGGACCTGCCCGGCGACACCCCGGAGGAACGTGCGCTGCTCGCCTGCCGGGCCTTCGTCTCGGTGGCCCGCACGGAACATCTGCCGCAGGCCCTCGCCGCGGCGAACAGGGTGCTGCTGAAGGGCGGTCCGATCACCGACTCGCCCGCCTGCCTCGCCATGGCGGCCTCCACGCTGATGTACGCGGACCGCCCGCAGGAGGCGGCAGCCGTGTACCAGCAGCTCATCGAGGGCACCGACGCGGTCCCCGACCACCTGTACGTCCAACTGCTGGCGCTCGACGGGGAGGCCGGTGCGCGGCTCGGACGCCTCGACCGGGCGCTCCTGTCCACGGCCACGGCGCTGGAGGGGGCCCCCGTCGAGCGGGCCACCCGCCACCAGGCACTGGCGCTGGCGGTCCGGCTGCACGCGCTGCTCGACCGGGGCGACGTCGCGGCCGCCGACGCCCTGGCCGGCGCGGTGCCGCAGGACAGGATCGACGACGCCTGGCAGTGGAACGAGTTCCTCTGTGCCCGGGGGCGCCTGCGGCTGGCGCGGGACGAGCCCTCGGCCGCCCTGCTGGATCTGATGGAGTGCGGCCGCAGACAGCAGGCGTGGCACCGGACGAATCCCGCCGCCTCGTCCTGGTGGTACTGGGCGGGACACGCCCGTCTCGCTCTCGGTGACCGCGCGGCGGCCACCGCCCTGGGCACCCGGGCCGTCGGCGCGGCACGCGCGGCCGGCCTCCCCGGCGCCCTGGGCACGGGACTCGAACTGCTGGCCGCGGCGGCGGCCGACGACCCCGAACGGCTGGTACTGCTCGAGGAGGCCGAGTCCGTGCTGGCGCGGACGGGCTCCGCGTTGTCTCTGGCGCGGGTCCGGGTGGCCCGCGGCCGTGCGCTGCTACAGGCCGGGCACGTCGGGACGGCCCGGACGGTACTGCGTCAGGGGTGGGAGGAGTCCCGGACGATCGGGGCCCGTTCCCTGCACGAGGAAGCCCATGGTCTGCTGCTGAAGACGGGAGCCCGGCCACGGGCCGCCGCGTCCCGCAGGTCCGGCGAGCTCACCCGGAGCGAGGCCAAGGTCGCCCGGCTGGCGGCGGCCGGGCGGACGAACCTGCAGATCGCTCAGGCGCTCTTCGTGACCCGCCGCACGGTGGAGGTCCATCTGACCTCGGTCTACCGCAAGTTCGGCCTGTCGGGACGCAAGGAACTGCGGGGCACGCTGGGGCCCGCCGCCGCGGAGTCCGCGCCTCCCGGACCCGCTGCCTGAGCCCGGCCACGCACACGTCACGGGTCACACGTCCCAGGCGACCGGCAGGCTCTTCACGCCGTGGATGTCGGCGATCTCCGGGCGCAGCACGATCTCCTCGTCCGGTACGGCCAGGCGCAGGGTGGGGAAGCGGTTGAGCAGCGCCGGGAACGCCACCCGCATCTCGACGCGGGCCAGTTGCTGCCCCAGGCACTGGTGGATGCCGTGCCCGAACGCCAGATGACCGCCGCCCTTGCGGTGCAGGTCCAGCACCTGGGGGTCCGTGAAGCGCTCGGGATCGCGGTTGGCGGTGTTGTACGACATGATCAGCGGCTGGCCGGCCTTGATGGTCTGCCCGGCGAGTTCGACGTCCTCCAGCGCCGTCCGCATGAACGTCTTGCCGACGCTGAGGTACCGCAGGAGTTCCTCCACCGCCTGGTCGGTGAGCTCGGGATCGTCGCGCAGCGCGGCCAGTTGATCCGGGTTGCGCAGCAGCGCGAAGGTGCCGAGGGACAGCATGTTCGTGGTGGTGTCGAGTCCGGCCGCGAGCAGGATCAGAGCGATCCCCACCAGTTCCTCGTCGCTCAGATCGCTGCTGGTGAGGTCGCTGAGCACGTCGTCGGTGGGGTGCGCGCGTTTGGCGGCGACCAGTTCGGCGAGGTGTTCCTGGGTCGCGGTGTAGGCGGCCAGCAGGTCCAGGTCGTCCCCGTCCCCGTTCATGAACGCGTCGACCTGCTCCTGGAAGGTGTCCCGGTCCCGGTGCGGCACGCCCAGCAGTTCGCAGATCATGGTGGCGGGGATGGGCTTGGCGAACGCAGACACCAGGTCCACCGGGGGCCCGGCCTTCTCCATGGCGTCCAGGTGGTCGGTGGTGACCTGTTCGACGCGCTCGGCGAGCAGCCGCATCCGCCGTACGGTGAACTTGCCCATCAGCGGCTTCCGGTAGCGGCTGTGCCGGGGGTCGTCCATGAGGAGGAACTCGCCGGGCGGCGCCGGGGGGATCTGTATCCCCCCGTAGTCGACGAGCGGGTGGACCATGAGCTCCTTGCGGGAGCTGAACCGCGGGTCGGCCAGGATCGTCCTCGCCAGGTCGTACCCGGTGACCAGCCAGCCGGCTTTCCCGCCGGGGAAGGCGTAGCGGCTGATGGGGCCGTGCCGGCGGGCTTCGAGCAGCTCCGCCGGCGGGTCGAAGGGGCAGCCGGGCCGACGTGCCGTCGGCAGCGTCTTGACGGTGTGCAGGGGTTCACCCACGGCCATTCCTCATCTCGCGATGGTTACGGGTTCGGCGGCGACCGGAAATCTCGGCAATCTCGGCAATTCCCGGGTTCATGGCGGAATATGGACGCTGCGACGCGTGGTCCGATTTCCTTGCGTACCGCGACGGACGTCGTCCCGGGCGGCCGGGAAACATCGTCGACGGGCAAGTGAGCGCACAGCATACGTCGCTCGTCGCGGACGCACCACCGAACCCCGGAACCACAGTGTTTTGGAATCGTGCGGAGAATTGCGTAACACGTAACGGTGGCTCACACCGATGTTCCGCGGGGCGCGGGGCGCGACCATTCCGTACGGCGGCAGCGTCGATGTTGCCCACGGCCGGTGACGCCGGCCGGATCCCTCGGTCGGAAGGCCCTCCCATGACCATTGCCGGCGATTCGGAATCGGCGAAGTCGTTCGACGTCATAGTCGTCGGAGGCGGCCCCGCCGGGTCGTCGGTGGCGACGTTCGTCGCGATGCAGGGCCACCGCGTCCTGCTGCTGGAGAAAGAGGAGTTTCCCCGGCATCAGATCGGTGAATCCCTGCTGCCGTCCACGGTGCACGGGATATGCGGACTTCTCGGAGTCACCGAGGAACTGGAAAGCGCCGGTTTCATGAAGAAGCGCGGCGGCACCTTCCGCTGGGGCTCCAACAGCAAACCGTGGTCGTTCGACTTCGCGCTCTCGGAGAAGTTCGCGGGCCCGACGTCGTACGCCTATCAGGTCGAGCGGATGAAGTTCGACAAACTGCTCCTCGACAATGCGCGGCGCAAGGGCGTCGAGGTGCGTGAGCGCTGTGCGGTCCGTGACGTCCTGGAGGACGACGGCCGGGTGTGCGGGGTGCGGTACGAGGACGAGGCCGGTGTCGAGCACGAGACACGGGCCCGGTTCGTCGTCGACGCCTCCGGCAACCAGAGCCGGCTGCAGGGGCGCATCGGCGGTCAGCGCCGGTACTCGGAGTTCTTCCAGAACATCGCGCTCTACGGCTACTTCGAGGGCGGCAAGCGGCTGCCGGCGCCGTCGAGCGGCAACATCACGTGTGTGGCCTTCGACGCGGGCTGGTTCTGGTACATCCCGCTGACCGACACGCTCACCTCGGTCGGTGCCGTGGTGCGCAAGGAGTGCGCGGACCGGGTGCGGGGCGACCGCGTCGAGGCGCTGGCCTCGATGATCGCGGACTGTGACGTGGTCTCCGACTACCTCTCCGAGGCCCGGCGGGTGACCAGCGGACCGTACGGCGAGGTCCGCGTGCGCAAGGACTACTCCTATCTGCACGACAACTTCTGGCGGCCGGGCATGACCCTGGTGGGCGACTCCGTGGGCTTCATCGACCCGCTGTTCTCCTCGGGCGTCCACATGGCCACCTTCAGTTCCCTGCTGGCCGCCCGCTCCCTCAACACCGCGCTGCGCGGCGACCTGGAGGAGCGGGAGTGCTTCGCGGAGTACGAGGCCCGGTACCGCAAGGAGTACCAGACCTTCCACGACTTCCTCGTCACCTTCTACGACGTCAACCGGGACGAGCAGGAGTACTTCAACGAGGCCCGGCGCGTCACCCGGGACACCGCGCCCGGCGCGGCGGCGTTCGTCGGGCTGGTCGGCGGCGGGGCCTCCGACGATGTGGCGGTGCTGACCTCCGAGCCGTACCGGGACCAGCGCAAGAAGGATCTGCTGGAGCAGTCCCGGGGCATTCACTGGGAGGGCCACCGCATCCAGTTGCAGGCGGCCTTCGGTGAGGCGCTCGACGAGGCTCCGGTCGTCGCGGACGGCCTGATCGTCAGCCAGGACGGCATGCACTGGAAGAAGATGTGACGTCCCGGGGTGTGCCGTCCCGGGACGCCGGTCCCGGGACGGCATGTCCTGGGGGTCACGGCACCCGCGTACTTCCTGACGGGCTGTCCGACGGGGCCGCGGACCGGTAGACGGAGAGCGTGCCGGGCAGTCGCGCGCAGGCGGCCCGCGCGGCGCCGAGCATCTCGTCGTGGTCGGGTGCGGTGGCGTCCAGCAGGAGGCCGAGCATGGTGCCGCTGTGCGCGCACACCACGCCCGGTGCGCCGAGGCGCCCGGCGATACGGGTCAGGGCGTCGAGATTGCGTTTGGGCAGCCACCGCTGGTTGAGGGCCGCGCTGCGGGTGGTGACGGCGCCGACGCCCGTCAGGTCGGCCCCGGCGACCGCGGCGGCCAGGTCGTCGACGAGCCGCGCGTACTCGGCGGCCAGCGCGCCCGGCACGTGCCGGGTGCGGCGGTTGAAGGCGACGGTGTCCAGGTGCCCTCCCTCGTCGACGGCGACGACGGTGACGGGCGGCAGGGTGCCGAGGCGGGCCCGGAGCCGGACCGCGCGGTGTTCGAAGACGACGATGCCGGGATGCATGACCCCGTCGGTGGGTTCGATGGGGCGCAGCCAGTCCTCGACGGCGGCCGGTGAGGTGTCCAGGTCGAGTACGGTGCCGACGCTGCGGGCGGTGGCGACGAGATCGGCGGAGGAGCTGGCGAGGCCCTTGCCGATGAGCAGGTCGCTGTCCAGGACGAGGGAGCCGCCGCCGCCCGGCCCGCGGGAGTCGAGCATGGTCCGTGCCAGTACGAGCGACTTGGTCTTGTGCGCGGGGTAGACGCGCAGCGGGCCGTGCCGGTCGTGGCGGAACCAGGCGCGGGTGCCCAGGGTGATGGGGAACGTGACGAGGAAGGCCGTGCCGTCGGGCAGTACGCCCTGCAGCAGTTCGCCGAAGGTGCCGCAGGCGGCGCCGGTTCCCTCGTCCAGGTCCACGCCCACGCGGCGGGCCGCGGACGACACTTCGCTCATGTGCGGTCCGGTTCGGCGAGCAGGGTGTCGAGGCTCGAGGCCGCCGCCGCCCGGCGTTCGGCTTTGCGGGTGAACTCGCCTTCGAGCCGGTCGAGTTCACCGTCCTCGTCGGCGAGCAGTTCTTTGACGCGGTCGGGGTGCGCGGAACCCTGCGAGCTCTTGGCGCGCAGTCCGCGGTCGATGTCGAAGGACTCGGTGAGCAGTTCCCCGGCCGGCTCGGCCGCGTACCCGGCCTCGGCGGCGCAGCTCCGCAGCAGTTCGGCGTCGGGCCGGTCGGCGCGCAGCCCCCGGTCGACGGCGTGCTTGACGTAGCGACCGGCGACGACCTGGGCGGTGCGCCAGGGGATGCCGCAGTCGAGGGTGAGGCGGTTGGCGAGGGTGAAGCCGCCCAGGTGGTCCTCGGCGCAGGCGGCGCGCATCCGGTCGGTGCGGAAGGTGGCGCCGTTGACGACGGCGTGGGCCAGGCGCAGCACGGAGCGCATGGCGCCGGTCTGGACGTGCAGGTGGGCGCCGGTCTCCTTGGACACCTCGACGGTGTTGGTGTAGGGGGTGTTGCGCTGTCCGGCGGTGATGTCGGCGGAGCGGCCCACGACATGGGCGCAGCGGCCCCGGATGCGTTCCAGGACGGGGAAGTTGCGCTTCTGCGGCATGGCGGCGGAGATGCCCGCCAGTTCGTCGGGCAGGTCGAGGAAGCCGAAGCCGCTGCCGCTCCAGGTCATGAGGTCGGTGGTGAAGCGGCTCAGGACGGCGGCGTAGCCGGCGAGGTCGGCGGCGACGGAGGTGGTCCAGGTGCGGGAGGCCACGCCGACCAGGGCGTGCGGCTGGGGGCGGGCGAAGCCGAGCAGGCGGGCCAGCCGGGCGCGGTCCCAGGGCAGTTCCTGTCCGGCCATGGCGCCGGAGCCCAGGGGGCAGGCGTCGGTCTCGTCGTAGGTGTGCAGCATGCGGCGCAGTGCGGCGGTCGTCTCGGCGGCGAGGGCGGCGAGGTGGTAGCCGGGGGTGATGATCTGCGCGGCCTGGCCGTGGGTGTGGCCGGGCATCGGGGTGTCGGTGTAGCGGGCGGCGAGCGCGGTGACGGCCCGGCCGAGGACGACCAGGTCCAGGGCGACGGCGTTGAAGTTCTCGCGGGCCGCCATCAGCTGGGCGCAGACCTGGAGGTCGTTGCGGCTGCGGTCGACGTGCCAGGACGCGAAGGGCGGGGTGGCACCGGACTGCACATGGCGTTCGACCGCGAAGGAGATGTCGGAGAGGTTCTCCTCGGGTTCGGCTCGTATGACGTCGGCGGCGAGCGTGTCGAGGCGGGCGGCGACGGACGCCGCACCGGAGGCGTCCACCAGGCCCATCCGCAGGTATTCGAGGAGGAGCGCCTTCTCGATGGCGAGATAGCGGGGCAGCAGGTGCTCGGCCTCGTAGGCGAACTGCGGGGCGAGCACCTCCTCGTGCCACACGTCGCTGGGGACGCCGTCGATCCGGCCGGTCACCGTCATGCCGTTCTCCCGGGGTGGGTGCGGTCGAGTGCGGTGGCGAGCCCGGCCACCGTCGGGTCGGCGAAGAAGGTCCGGAGTGTGATCTCCGTGCGGTGCTCCGCGGTGAGGCGGGCGAGCAGGCGCAGGGCCTGGAGCGAGTGGCCGCCGGCGCTGAAGAAGTCCTGGTGGACGTCGACGGCGTCGGTGCCGAGCAGCTCCCGCCAGACGGCGGCCACCCGTGCCTCGGCCGTGTCGCGCGGGGCGGTCGCGGCGGGCGCCGGCTCGGCGGCGGGCTCCGGTGCGCGGCGCGGGCGGCGGGCGGGGCGGAATGCGGAGAGCCGGGCGCCGGGCGCCTCCAGGACGGTGGCGAGCAGTCGGAGGTAGTCGGCGAGCAGGAGGTCGGCGGTGGCCCGGTCGAAGAGGGCGACGTCGTAGACGACGCGTACGGTGCCGTCGGCGACGTCCAGCAGCAGGTCCTCCTCGCAGGAGGAGACGGGGGCGCCGAGCGGGCCGGTCGGCACGTGGTTGAAGGCCAGCTGGTACAGGGGCGGTACGCCGGGCAGGCGCCGGGCCGGCAGGAGTTCGACGAGGGTCTGGAGGGGGATGTCGTGCCGCTCCCCCTCACGGACGGCGGCGGTGGTGCGGCGGACGTGCTCGGTGACGTCCGGGTCGCCGGTGAGGTCGGCGCGCAGGACGCGCATGTTGACGAAGGTGCCGACCATGGAGCGGGTCCCGGGCTCGGTGCGGCCCGCCACGGGCAGGCCCACGGCGAGGTCGTCGGCCCCGGAGTGGTGGTGCAGCAGGGCGGTCCAGGCGGCGAGGAACAGCATCACGGGACGGGTGCCGTGGTGGCGGGCGGCGGCGGTCAGGGCGGCGGTGACGCCGACGGGCAGGGCGGTGCGCACCTCGGCGCCGCGGAAGGTGCGGGCCGGCGGCCGGGGCCGGTCCAGCGGCAGCGTGTGCACGGGCGGCAGTCCGTGCAGGCGGGCGCGCCAGTGCGTGGCGAGCGCGCCGCGCCTGTCAGGGGTGAGCCGTGCGCGTTCGCGCCGGGCGTACTCCCCGTAGCCGACCGGCAGTCGGGGCAGGCGCGCGGCCCGGCCCTCCTCGGCCGCGGCGCAGAGTTCGGTGAGTTCGGCGTGGACGTTGAACCGGGAGGCGGTGTCGTAGACGGTGTGGTGGGCGGCGAAGAGCACCGACCAGGACCCCTCCCCCAGTTCCAGGACCGCGGCGCGCCACAGGGGGAACCGCTGGTCGAACGGGCGTCGGGCCATTCTGGCCCGCAGCGACCGGAGTTCCTCGCTCTGTGCGGCGTGGTCGTACGCGCTCAGGTCGAGCCGTTCGACGTCCGGTGCCGGCCGGGGGTGCACCTCCTGGGTGAGCCGCCCGTCCACGGAGCGCAGTACGGTGCGCAGCGGTTCGTGGCGTTCCATCAGTACCGCGAGGGCGTCGACCAGGTCGTTCCCGGTGATGCCCGCGTGCACGGGGAACTCGTCGACCGCGCAGTACGTCGGCGGGTCGTGGGTGAGGCGGGACGCGAGCCAGGCGCGTTCCTGTGCGTACGACGCCGGTGCGATGGTGACCGGCCCGCCGGTGCGCTCGGGCGGGTCGTCGGCGACCGCGGCGGGGCGGGGTCTCGTCACGGAAGCTCGCCGTCGCTCAGCGGCAGGACGTGGCCGGGCAGTTCGACGGGGTCGCCGAGGACGACGGCGATCTCCCGGGTGCCCTCGTACGGTTCGCGGGCGTGTGCGGTGCGGATGTTGTCGACGAGGAGCACGTCGCCCGTCTGCCAGGGTTCTCCGACGGTGAACCGGTCGTAGACGGCGTTGATCTGCTCGACCGTGTCCGCCGTGACGGGGGTGCCGTCGCCGGCCGCGGTGTCGAACGGCAGACCGTCGGGGCCGTAGACGTCGGTGAGGTACTCGCGGACCGCGGGGTCCATGGTGAGGCCGTTGAGGAAGGCGATCTGGTTGAACCAGCCGGGCACTCCGGTGCGGGGGTGGCGTACCACGGCGGCCCGGCGCTGGCGGGTCAGCAGCCGGTCGTCGGGGAGCCAGGTGTGCTCGATGCCTGCTGTGGCGCAGTAGGCGTCGACCTCTGCGCGGTCGGCGCTGCCGAACGCGTCGGGCCAGGCGACCCCGACGTCGTGGTACATGCGGCGCAGCAGCCAGCCGTGCTCCTCGAGCGGGCCGGTCAGGTCGGACGGCAGAGCGGCCAGGACCTGCTGGGAGTCTGCGACGGTGGTGCGGCCGCCGCTGCCGGGCGCGGTGAGGCAGGCGAAGAGCAGGGTGCCGGGAACGGTGGCGGCGTGGCTCAGCTCGTGGTGCATGCACATGGGGTCCTCGGCGGGCCAGTGGCTGCCGGAGTGGACGCCTGGCGCGAGGGCGGTGCGGGGGGCGAAGCCCTCGCGCTCCGTCAGCGGTTCGATGCCGAGTGCGGCGGCGGTGTCGGCGGTGTCGGCGGCGGTGCGGACTTCGAGGCCGCGCAGCATGACGGCGCCGGACTCGGCGAGCGCGGCCAGGGCCGCGGCGCGGTGCGCGGTGGCGCGGGCGACGGGGCCGGCGCCGCCGGTGCGGACGTCGAGGACGCGCAGCGGGGCGGGGCCGGTGGCGGGTCGGGCCGTGACGCTGTGCGGGCGGTGCGGTGCGGGGGCCGGCACGGTGGCGGCCTTGCGGTCGAGCAGGGCCGCGACGTCGGCGACGGTGGGGGTGTCCCGGAGTTCCGCGACACTCACCTGCCGGTCGAGTTCGATCGCGAGGCGGATCGCGGACAGCGAGGTGCCGCCGAGGTCAGTGAACCGGGTGTCGCTCCCGATGCGCCGCTCCGGCACCCGCAGCAGCCGCGACCACACGGCGGCGACCCGGCGTTCGGTGTCGGTGGCGGTCGAGGCGGCCGGGCGCGCGGTGTCCGTACCGCCGGTGTCGCGGGCGCGCGCGGTGAGGGCGAGCCGGTCGATCTTCCCGTTGCCGGACAGCGGGAGTTCGCGGGCGCGGTACAGGCGCGGCGGCACCATGTAGTGGGGCAGGGCGGCGCCCAGGGCGCGGGCGACGCCCTCGCCGTCCGGTGCGTCCTCGCCCGTGTAGTAGCCGACGAGCTGGGCCTCGTCGTCCGTGCCGGCGACGACCACGGCGCCGTCGCGGACGCCGGGGACCTGGAGCAGCCGGTCCTCGATCTCGCCGAGTTCGATACGGAAGCCGCTGATCTTCACCTGGGCGTCGCGCCGGCCGAGGTACTCCAGCTCGCCGGAGAGCAGCCGTCGGCCGAAGTCGCCTGAGCGGTAGAGGCGTTCGGCCGGCCGGTGGGGGTCGTCGCCGTAGACGGCGGCGGTGCGGTCGGGGTCGTTGACGTAGCCGCGGCCGACGCACACCCCGGCGATGACGATCTCGCCGGGCGCGCCGTCGGGCACGAGGTGGAGCTGTTCGTCCATGACGTAGACGCGGCAGTTGCGGATGGTGTCGCCGAGCGGCACGGAGCGGTGGCCGGGCAGGGCGTGCATGACGCCGTGGTGGGAGTCGTCGCTCACCTCGGTCAGCCCGTAGCAGTTGACGAGGGGGACGCCGGGGAACGTCTCGAACCAGCGGCGCACCAGTTCCTTCTTCAGGGCCTCCCCCGTCACCGCCATGACCCGCAGGTGCGGCAGGGCGGCGCGGCCGTCGGCGGCCTCGGCCAGCAGGAGTTCGAGGTAGGTCGGCACCAACTGGGCGACCTGGGCGCCGTGGTGGTTCATGAGGTCGACGAACCGGCCCACGTCGAGCAGGGCCTCCTGCTCGACCAGCAGGGCGCGGCCGCCGACGAGGAGGGGGGAGACCAGCTGCCACAGGGAGATGTCGAAGCACTGCGGCGCGGTCTGCGCGACGGTGTCGCCCTCCTCGATGCCGAGGTCCTCGATCTTGGCGTAGAGGTGGTTGAGGAAGCCGTCGTGCTCGCACATCGCGCCCTTGGGCTCACCGGTGGAGCCCGAGGTGAAGTACACGTACGCCAACTGGTCCCCGGCGACCGGGACGGCGGGGTCGTGGGTGGGCCCGTCGCCGCGGACCAGGTCCTGGACGGACATCCGGCGGACGGTGTCACGGCCGGCGTCATGGGTGGCGTCAGCGGTGGCGTCATGACTGAGGCCAGGGCCTCGCAGGGCCTCGTCGAGCGGTGGTACGTCGGGGTCGGCGAGGACCCAGCGGCACTCGCTCCGGGTGAGGGACCTGGCCATGCGCGAGGCGGGGAAGCCCGGCTCCAGCGGCAGGTAGCAGCCGCCGGCCTTGAACACGGCAAGCACGGCGGCCGGCCACCGCTCGTGGCGCTCGGTCACGACCGCCACCACGTCCTCGGGGGCGAGCCCCTCCTGGAGCAGCGCCCAGGCGACCCGGTTGGCCTGCTCGTTGAGCTCACGGTAGGTCAGGGTGGTCGTGCCGTGGACGACGGCGACGGCGTCGGGGTGCCGGCGGACGCGCTCCTCGAAGAGTTCGTGGAAGCGCCGGCCGGGCAGCGGCCGTACGGGGCCCGCGCCGCCGGCGATGACGGCTTCGGTCTCCTCCGGCGAGAGCACGCCGTGTGCCGTGTGCGGCTCGTCGGGGGCCGCGGTCATCAGGTCCAGGACGCGCAGGGCGTAGCGGTCGAGGCGGTCGGCCTCCGGGTCCGCCGGGGCCGGCTGTGCCCGTGCGTCGTCCCAGGCCTCCTCCGCCTCCTTGCGCCCGTCCGCGGTGCCCACGTGGTGCACCAGGTCGCGCCAGGTGGCGTCGGGCGCCAGGGAGGGCACGCCCAGCATCACCGAGGCGACCTTCAGCCGCGCGGCCAGCCGTACCGTACCGGCGTCCGTTCCGCACGACCGGGCCGGCGCGGTGACGGCGTCCTTCGGCCCCGCGGGCGCCGTCGGTCGCCCGTCGGCCCGGTGGGGGGCTGCTTCCTGCATGGAGACGCTCCTGTTGATCGAGGTATCGACACGAGGTCGGCTTCCCTGGACAGGTCCTGGCGGCCGCGCGGCGGTCCGGGCCGGCTCCCCGTGCGCCGTTGCGATGGTGCTGACAGGCACCGGCTGCCGGCATCGGTGGGAGCCACCGTTACGACCACCGCCGACGCCCGTGTCCCGCGTGCCGGCGGTTCCCTGGAACCTCCGGGGTCATGTGTCCCAGGCGACCGGCAGGCTCTTCACGCCGTGGACGTCGGCGATGTCCACCTCGGGGCGCAGGACGATCTCCTCGGCCGGTACGGCCAGGCGCAGGGTGGGAAAGCGGTTGAGCAGCGCGGGGAACGCGATCCGCATCTGGACGCGGGCGAGTTGCTGCCCCAGGCACTGGTGGATGCCGTGCCCGAACGCCATGTGCCCGCCGCCCTTGCGGTGGAGGTCCAGCACGTGAGGGTCGGCGAAGCGCTCGGGGTCACGGTTGGCGGTGTTGTAGGAGAGGATCAGCGGCTGGCCGGCCCGGACGGTCCGGCCGCCGAGTTCGACGTCCTCCAGCGCCGTCCGCATGAACGTCTTGCCGACGCTCAGATAGCGCAGCAACTCCTCCACGGCCTGGTCGGTGAGCTCGGGATCGTCGCGCAGCGCGGCCAGTTGATCGGGGTTGCGCAGCAGCGCGAAGGTGCCGAGGCCCAGCATGTGCATGGTGGTGTCGAAGCCGGCCGCGAGCAGGATCAGGGCGACCCCCACCAGTTCCTCGTCGGTCAGATCGCTGCCGGTGAGGTCGCTGAGCACGTCGTCCGTGGGGCGGGCCCGCTTGGCGACGACCAGTTCGGCGAGGTGTTCCTGGGTCGCGGTGTAGGCCGCCATCAGGTCGTCGCGGGGCGCCCCCACGTTCCTGAACGCGTCGACCAGGTCCTGGAAGGTGTCCCGGTCCTCGTGCGGAACCCCGAGGATCTCGCACATCGTGATGGCGGGAATGCGTTTGGCGAATGCGGTCACCAGGTCCACGGGAGGCCCGGCCTTCTCCATGGCGTCCAGCTGGTCCTCGGTGATCTCCTCGATGCGCGCGGCGAGCAGCCGCATCCGCCGTACGGTGAACTTGCCCATCAGCGGCTTCCGGTAGCGGCCGTGCCGTGGCTCGTCCATGAAGAGGAACTCGCCGGGCGGCGCCGGGGAGAACTCGACGTCCCCGTAGTCGATGGTCGGGTGGAGCATGAGCTCCTTGCGTGCGCTGAACCGCGGGTCGGCCAGCACCGACCTGATCAGGTCGTACCCGGTGACCAGCCAGCCAGGTTTCCCCCCGGGGAAGGTGTAGTGGCTGAGGGGCCCGTGCCGGCGGGCTTCGAGCAGTTCCGCCGGCGGGTCGAAGGGGCAGCCGGGCCGGCGCACCGTCGGCAACGTGGTGACCGTGTGCAAGGACTCAGCCATGCCCCATCCTCATCTCGCGAACGTACGTGGGTTGCGCAGGTGACAGAACTCGGAACTCGGGCGCGAAGGGTCAGTCGCTCAGTCCCAGCTCCCCCGACGCGATGTCCCAGATCTGCCGGACCACGTCCGGGTCGAGGAGCATCTCGCGGTGCGTGCAGTCGAGCGTGTGCTCCCGCACCTCGCCGGAGACCAGCGGACGCCACAGACCGGCCTTCTCCTCCGAGTCGGCGGAGATCAGCAGCAGCGTGCCGGACGTCTTCCGCGTCTGGTGCGCCAGCAGGATCCTGGTGTTGTTGCGCACGATCCTGATGTACGCCTCGTGCTCCGCGCCGGTGAGCGCCCCGGCGACCGTCTCCTCCTGTTCGGCGAAGCCCGCCTGCTGTTCCGCCGTGGCGGGGCCGTTCACCGGGCTCGAGTCCAGCACGACCAGGGCCGCGACCTCCTCGCCCGCGTCCTGGAGCTGGGCGGCCATCTCCTGGACGACGTTCCCGCCGAAGGACCAGCCGAGCAGGTGGTACGGGCCGGTGGGCTGCACGGTGCGGATCTGCTCGACATAGTCCGCGGCCATCCGGGACAGCGAGTCGGGCAGTTCGGCCTCGCCGTCGTCCATGCCCCGGGGGCGCAGGGCGTAGAGCGGCTGTCCCTCGGGCACGGAGTCGGCGAGCCAGCCGTACTCCCAGCCGAGTCCCAGCACGGTGTGGGCGCAGAAGAAGGGAGCGCGGTCGCCGCCCGACCGCATGGGCACCAGGACGTCCGGGTTCTTCCGCTGCCCGTCCCGGGTGATCTTGGCCAGCAGGCCGGCCACGGTAGGTGTCCCGAACAGCGTCCGTATCGGGACCTCCGCGTCCAGGACCGCCCGGATGCGGTTGACCAGGCGTACGGCGAGCAGGGAGTGCCCGCCCAGTTCGAAGAAGCTCTCGTCGACGCCGACCGGCGACACACCGAGCACCTGCTCGAAGACCGAGCACAGCAACTGCTCCCGCAGCGTGACCGGCCGGCGGCCGCCCGTGCGGGGGCCCGCGGAGTGGTCCGGCGCGGGCAGTGCCGCCCGGTCCAGTTTGCCGTTCAAGGTCAGCGGCAGTGTCTCCAGGACCACCACGGCCGACGGCACCATGTGCTCCGGGAGCCGGTTCGCCACGAACTCCCGTACGTCCGCGGCGAGCCGGGCCCCGCCGTCGCCGGTGTCCGTGCCGGTCTCCGGGACCACATAGGCCACCAGGCCCAGGTCGCCGGCCGGGTTCTCCCGGGTGACGACGGCCGCCTGCACCACCTGCCGGTGGCCGGCCAGCGCCGCCTCGATCTCGCCCGGCTCGATCCTGAATCCGCGGATCTTCACCTGGTCGTCCGTGCGGCCGACGAACTCCAGGAGGCCCTCGGCGTCCCAGCGCACGACGTCGCCGGTCCGGTACATCCGCTCGCCGGCCGGCCCGAACGGGCAGGCCACGAAGCGTTCGGCGGTCAGCTCCGGGCGGCCGAGATAGCCGCGGGCCAGCCCGTCGCCTGCCACGTACAGCTCACCGGCCATGCCCGGCGGCACGGGCAGCAGGCCGTCGTCGAGCACGTACGCCCTGGTGTTCCGGACGGGACGGCCGATCGGCACCGTCGCGCCGTCCTGTGCCGGGTCGCACCGCCAGGAGGTGACCGCGATCGAGGCTTCGGTGGGGCCGTAGAGGTTGTACAGCGGTACGGGGAGCGCCGCCCGGAAGCGGTCGCGGACCACCGCCGGGAGCGCCTCCCCGATGCACAGGACCGCCCGCAGGCCGGCGCAGCGTCGTACGTCGCCGCCGTCCAGGAACGTCCGCAGCATGGAGGGGACGAACTGGACGACGCTCACCTGTTCCCGGTCGATCAGCTCGGTCAGGTACTCCGGGTCCCGGTGGCCGCCGGGACGGGCCAGGACCATTCCCGCGCCGTGCAGCAGCGGCCAGAACAGCTCCCACACCGAGACGTCGAACCCGAACGAGGTCTTCTGCAGGACCCGGTCCGCCGGCTCCAGGGAGAACTCCTCCTGCATCCAGTCCAGTTGGTTGACCACCCCGTGGTGCGGGACGGCGACTCCCTTCGGGGTTCCGGTGGACCCGGAGGTGTACATCACGTAGGCGGGATGAGCCGGCCGCAGAGGTGTGCTCCGGTCGGCGTCGGTCACCGCCCGGGGGGACTGCGCCGCCACCGCCGCCCGCACCGCCGGTTCGTCGAGCCCGATCCACCGGACCGCCCCGGCCGAGGGGGACCGGTCGGCGCCTGCGGTGTCCCGGAGCCGGGCGGTGATCTCCGCCGTGCTCAGCACGGCCACCGGGGAGGCGTCGGCGAGCATCAGGTCGATGCGCCGCGGTGGCTGGTCGGGGTCGATCGGCAGATAGGCGGCGCCGCTCTTGACGACGGCCAGCAGCGCGACGACCTGTTCCACCGAGCGGTCGAGGACCACGCCGACCAGGGCCTCGGGTCCCGCCCCGCGGTCGATCAGATGGCGGGCCAGCCGGTTGGACCGCGCTTCCAGTTCGGCGTAGGAGACCTGCTCTCCCGCACCGACCAGTGCGACGGCGTCCGGGGTGCGCAGGGCCTGCCGGTGGAACAGTTCGGCGAGGGTCGTGTCCGGTGCGGGGCGGGCGGTGTCGTTCCACTCCTTGAGCATCCGCCGCCGCTCCGCGTCCTCCAGCACGTCGATGCGGGCCACCGGCCGGGTGGGTTCGGCGGTGACCGACTCCAGGACCCGTACCAGCCGGGCCACCAGCGTCTCCACGGTGGACCGGTCGAAGAGTTCGGCCGCGAACATGATCCCGCCGTCGAGCCCGGCCGGTCCGCCCGTCTCGTCGAAGCACTCCTGGACCTCGATGTCCAGGTCGAACCTGGCCGAGAGCGATCCGGCCGGATGCTCGGTCACCCGTACCCCGGGCAGCTTCAGCGTGGACCTGCGGTGGTTCTGCACGGCGAGCAGGACCTGGAACAGCGGGTTCCTGGCCATCGAGCGGGCCGGGGCCAGCTCCTCCACCAGCCGTTCGAAGGGCACGTCCTGGTACTCGAAGGCCTCCAGGCTGGCCGCGCGCACCCGGTCGAGCAGGGCCACGAAGTCCGGGTCGCCCGACAGGTCGGTGCGCAGCACCAGGGTGTTGGCGAAGAAGCCGATCAGATCGTCCAGGGACTGGTCCGTCCGCCCGGCCACCGGGCTGCCCATCACGATGTCCCGTCCGGCGCCGCTCTTCGACAACAGCACCGCGACCGCGGCGTGGAGCAGCATGAACATCGTCACGCCCTGCCCGAGCGCCAGCTCGGCCAGGCGCGCGTGCAGCCGTGCCGGCACCCGCAGCGGCACCCAGCCGGCACTGTGGCCGGCCACCGCGGGCCGCGCCCGGTCGAACGGGAGGGCCAGCTCCTGGGGCGCGCCCTGGAGCCGGTCCTTCCAGTAGGACACCTGCCGGGCCAGCACGCTCTCCGGGTCGTCCATGTCCCCGAGGAACTCGCGCTGCCACAGGGTGTGGTCGGCGTACTGGACCGGCAGCGGCTCCCAGTGCGGCGCGTGACCCGCGCGGCGCGCCCCGTACGCCTGCGACAGGTCCCGCCACAGCGGATCCATCGACCAGCCGTCACCCGCGATGTGGTGGACGACGACCGAGAGCACCCACTCCCCGCGGCCGGGTGACCCTCCGTCAGCCAGCTCGGTCAGGTCGAACAGGTCGGCCTTGAGCGGCAGTTCGGAGGCCAGGTCGAAGGCGTGGACGGCCAGCCGGTCGAGACGCTCCTGCAGTTCCGCCTCCCCGACGGCGGTGACCGGCAGCTCGACGGCCACCTCGTCGACGGGCCTGACGTGCTGGGAGGGCCGGTCGGCGACCAGGGGGAAGGTGGTGCGCAGGCTCTCGTGCCGGGCCACCACGTCGGCCAGGGCCGCGCGCAGCGCCGCGATGTCCAGCTCGCCGGACAGCCGCAGCACCAGGCAGATGTTGTAGAGGTGGTTGGGGCCTTCGAGCCGGTCCACGAACCACAGCCGGCTCTGCCCGTAGGACACCGGCAGCACGGCGGGGCGGGGCATCGGCCGCACCGCGGGCCGGGCCGGGCGGCCGCCGGCCCGCGCCAGCCGCCGGGCCAGACCCGCGACGGTCGGCGCCTCGAACACGGCTCCCACGGAGATCTCCGCGCCGAGCACCGCCCGGATCCGGCTGACCAGTCGTACCGCGAGCAGGGAGTGGCCGCCGAGCGCGAAGAAGTCGTCGTCCACGCCGGCCCGCGGCACGCCCAGCACATCGGCGAAGATCGTGCAGAGCAGTTCCTCGCGCAGGTTCGCCGGGGCGCGTCCGGTGCCGGTCGCGGTCGTGAGGTCGGGGGCGGGCAGGGCGGCCCGGTCGACCTTGCCGTTGACGGTGAGCGGCAGCCGCTCCAGGACCGACACGTAGGAGGGCACCAGGTGGTCCGGTAGCCGGCTGCCGACGAACTCCCGTATCCGGGAGACCAGTTCGCGGCCGGTCACGGCGGGGTCCGCCGGTGCCACGTAGGCGGCGAGGCGTTTGTCGCCGGGGGTGTCCTCGCGGACCACGACCGCGCCCTGGGCCACGTCGGGGTGCGCGGACAGGGCGGCCTCGACCTCACCGGGTTCGACGCGGAAGCCGCCGATCTTGGCCTGGTCGTCGACCCGGCCGACGAACTCCAGCACCCCGTCCGCCCGCCACCGCACCACGTCGCCGGTACGGTACATGCGCGCGCCCGGCGCCTCGAACGGGCAGGCCACGAAGCGCTCGGCGGTCGCTCCCGGCCGCCGGGCGTACCCGCGTGCCAGTCCGTCCCCCGCGAGGTACAGCTCACCGGGCACGCCGACGGGTGCCGGGTGCAGGGAGGCATCGAGGACGTAGGCCCGGGTGCGGGCCAGCGGAAGGCCGATGGGGATCGGCCGGCCACTGTCGACGTCCGTGCGGGTGACCGGGTGGCTGTGGGTGTAGGTGGTGCTCTCGGTGGGCCCGTAGCCGTTGATCAGCGTGGTGCCGGGCAGTGCGTCGAGCAGGGTGCGGCAGTGTTCGACGGAGAGCGCGTCACCGCCGGTCAGCAGGGAGCGGACACCGCGCAGGGCCTCGACGTCGAGGTCGATCACCTGGTGCAGCAGTCCGGTGGGCAGCACGGCGACGGTGACGCGGTGCTCGGCCAGGAAGGTCCGCAGCACGGCCACCGAGGGGGTGCCCGCCGGGCCGACGGCCAGGGTGGCGCCGTTGAGCAGGGTGATCCAGAGCTCGAAGGTGGTGCAGTCGAACGACACCGACGCCAGATGTGCGACGACGTCGCCGGCACGCACGTCCGCGTAGTCGGCGGGGCGGACCAGGCGGTCGATGGCGCGGTGGGTGACGGCGACGCCCTTGGGGGTGCCGGCGGAGCCGGAGGTGTAGACGGTGTAGGCGGCGCCGTCGAGGTGCGGGCGCGCGGCCGGCGGGGCGGCGTCCTCGGCGGCCACCGCCGCCCGGGTCCGCGGGTCGTCCAGGACGACGCGGACCGGTGCGGCCGCCGTCTGCGGCAACCGGGGCGCGATGTCGCTCGTGGTGAGGAGTGCCACGGGGTCGGCGTCGCCCAGCATCAGTTCGATGCGGGCGGCCGGGTAGGCGACGTCGACGGGCAGGTAGGCGCTGCCGGACTTCAGTACGGCGAGGAGGGCGACGACCATCTCCGGCGAGCGGGTCATGGCGACGGCGACGAGGCGTTCGGGTCCCGCGCCGTGCCCGGCGAGGTACCGGGCGAGCCGGTCGGAGGCCGCGTCGAGTTCGGCGTACGTCATGCGGGTGCCGTCGGCGACCAGGGCGAGGGCGTCGGGGGTGCGGGCGGCCTGGGCCCGGAAGCGGTCGGGCACCGTGGCGGCCGGTTCGGTCCGTTCGGTGGCGTTCCACTCGACGAGGACGCGCCGGCGTTCGGGTTCGCCGAGCAGGCCGATGTCGCGGACGGGCCGGTCGGGGTCGGCGACGACGGCACGCAGGACGTGCAGGAGGCGGTCGGCGAGCGCCTCGGCCGTGGCACGGTCGAAGAGGTCGGCCGAGTAGGTGAGGCCGCCGTCGACGCCGACGGGCCGGCCCTCGTCGTCGAACCGCTCGGCGACCTGGAAGTCGAGGTCGAACTTGGCGCGGGTCACCTCGGTGTGCAGGCCCTCGACGGCCAGGCCCGGCAGGTCGACGGAGGCGGGGGGCACGTTCTGGACGGCGAGCATGACCTGGAAGAGGGGGTGGCGGGCCAGCGACCGGGCCGGTGCCAGCTCCTCGACGAGCCGTTCGAACGGCACCTCCTGGTGCCCGAGGGCGTCCAGCGCCGACGCCCGTACCCGGGCGAGGAGTTCGGTGAAGGTCGGCTCGCCGGAGAGGTCGGTGCGCAGCACGAGGGTGTTGACGAAGAACCCGACCAGGTCGTCGACGGCCTCGTCGGTCCGGCCCGCGACGGGGCTGCCGATCACGATGTCCTGGCCGGCGCCGAGCCGGGAGAGCAGCACGGCGAGGGCGGCCTGCCACACCATGAAGGTGGTGGCGCCCTGGGCGACGGCGAGTTCGGCGAGCTGTTCGTGCAGTCCGGCCGGTGCGGTGAGGGGCACCCAGCCGCCGTCCCGGCTCGCCGTGGCGGGCCGGGGCCGGTCCGTGGGGAGGGCCAGTTCCTCCGGGCTGTCGCGCAGCGCGTCCTTCCAGAAGGCGACCTGCCGGCCGAGGAGGCTGTCGGGGTCGTCGCCGTCGCCGAGCAGTTCGCGCTGCCACAGGGTGTGGTCGGCGTACTGCACGGGCAGCGGCTCCCAGCCCGGGGCCCGGCCGGTCCGGCGGGCGGCGTAGGCGGTGGACAGGTCGCGCAGCAGCGGGCCCATGGACCAGCCGTCGGCGACGATGTGATGGGTGACGAGGACCAGGACCGCCTCGTCCGCGTCCCCACCGCCCGTGTCAGGGGCGTCCGACTCGGGGCCGCGTACGTCGAACAGCGTGGCCCTGACGGGCAGTTCACCGGCGAGGTCGAAGGCGTATCCGGCGGCCTCGGCGATCCGCTCGTCGAGTTCCCTGCGGTCGACGGGCACCACGTCCAGGTCCAGGTGGAACGCGTCGGCGGGTACGACGTCCTGGTAGGGGTCGCCCTCGTCCTGCGGGAACCGGGTGCGCAGGCTCTCCTGCCGGGCGACCAGGTCGGTGAGGGCGGCGTGCAGCGCGCCGGTGTCGAGCGTGCCGGTCAGACGCAGTACGAGCGGGATGTTGTAGAGGGAGCCCGCGCCCTCCAGACGGTCCACGAACCACAGCCGGCGCTGGGCGTACGACAGGGGCAGCCGCTCGGGCCGGGGGCCGGGGGTGACGGCGGGCCGGGCCGCGACAGCGCCGGCCGCCTCGACGGTGGCGGCGAGTCCGGCGACGGTGGACGCCTCGAAGACGGCGTGCACGGGGATCTCGACGCCGAGCACGGTGCGGATCCGGCTGACGAGGCGCACGGCGAGCAGGGAGTGGCCGCCGAGCGCGAAGAAGTCGTCGTCCACGCCGACCCGCGGCACGCGCAGGATCTGGGCGAAGACGGAGCACAGGAGTTCCTCGCGCAGGGAGGGCGGCCTGCGCAGCGCGCCGGCGGTGACCGCTTCGGGCGCGGGCAGCGCGGCGCGGTCCACCTTGCCGTTGGCGGTCAGGGGCAGCCGGTCCAGGGCCACCACGGCGGTCGGCACCAGGTACTCGGGCAGCCGCCCGGCGACGAACTCGCGGACGTCGAGGGCCGGTTCGCCGGGTACCGAGGTCACGTAGGCGACCAGGCGCTTGTCCCCGGGGGTGTCCTCGCGGACGGTGACGACGGCCTGGGCGATCGCGGGGTGGTCGGCGAGCAGCGACTCGACCTCGCCTGGCTCCACCCGGAATCCGCGGATCTTCACCTGGTCGTCGACGCGGGCCACGAACTCCAGCACGCCGTCGCCGCGCCGCCGCACCACGTCGCCGGTACGGTACATGCGCGCGCCCGCGCCTTCGAACGGGCAGGCCACGAAGCGTTCCGCGGTCAGCCCGGCCCGTCCGACATAGCCGCGGGCGAGTCCGGCGCCCGCGATGTACAGCTCGCCCGTGGCGCCCACCGGGACGGGGGCGAGGGCGGTGTCGAGGACGTACACCCCGGTGTTGTCCAGCGGGCGGCCGATGGGGACGCTCTCGCCGAGGCCGTCGGGGTCGGTCAGGGGGATCTGGGTGGCGATGACGGTCGCCTCGGTCGGCCCGTAGCTGCTGCGGATGATGATGCCGGGGACCGCCTGCATGATCCGGCGGACCGCGTTCCTGGGCACCACGTCGGCGCCGGTGAGCACGTCGTGGACGCCGGTGAAGGCGCCGGGGTCCTCCTCGGCGATGACCCGGAAGAGCCCGGCGGTCAGGTGGACGTGGGTCAGTCCGTAGGTGGCGACCAGGGTGCGCAGCCGGGCGGCGTCGATCCGGCCGGGCGGGGTGACGACGATCTCGCCGCCGTTGAGCAGCCGTACCCACAGTTCGACGGTGGACCCGTCGAAGGTGTGGGGCGCGGCGAACCAGCCGCGGGCGGTGCCGGGGAACTGCCAGCAGCGGTCGCCCGCGAGGTCGACGACATCGCGGTGGGTGGCTCCGATGCCCTTGGGCTCTCCGGTGGAGCCGGAGGTGAACATGATGTAGGCGAGCTGGTCGGGCAGGCTGCGCCCGGTGACGGCTGTGGCGGGGCGCTCCGCCCAGTCCGCGTCGCCCGCGTCGGCGACGACGACGGTGCCGACGTGGGGGCGCACCAGGTCGGTGTGACGGCCGTCGGCCAGGCACACGTCGACTCCGGCGCGCTGGAGCGTCTCGGCGGTGCGGAAGGCCGGCTGGGCGGGGTCGAGGGTGACGTAGGTGCCGCCCGCCTTGAGGACGGCGAGCAGGGTGGTCACCACGTCGAGGGAGCGGTCCATGACGACGCCGACCGGGGTCTCCGGGCCGACGCCGAGGTGGACGAGGTGGTGGGCGAGCCGGTTGGAACGGGCGTCGAGTTCGCCGTAGGTGACCTGCTCGGTGTCGGAGACGAGGGCGAGTGCCTTCGGGGCGCGGGACGCGCGGATGCTGAACAGTTCGGGGACGGTGAGTGCCAGGGTGTCGCTGCGGGCGCCGTTCGACTCGGTGAGCAGGCGCTGCCGCTCGGCGTGGTCGAGGAGGTCGATACGGGCGACGGGCCGGGCGGGGTCGGCGGTGACGGCGTCCAGGACGCGCAGCAGCCGGCTGACGAGGGTCTCGGCGGTGGTGTGGTCGAAGAGGTCGGTGGCGTAGGTGAGGCCGCCGATCATGCCGCCGGGCGCGTCGGCCTCGTCGGGGAGTTCGACGACCTGGAAGTCGAGGTCGACCTTGGCCGTGTTCGGCTCCCCGGGGCGGGCGTCCACGACGAGGCCGGGCAGCGTGACGTCCGCCTGGGGGACGTTCTGCACGGCCATCATGACCTGGAAGAAGGGGGCGCGGTCGGTGTAGCGGGCGGGTGCCAGTTCTTCCACGAGCCGGTCGAAGGGGACTTCCTGGTGGTCGAGGGCGTCCAGCGCGGCGGTGCGCACCCGGGCGAGCACGTCGGTGAAGGTCGGGTCGCCGGACAGGTCGGTGCGCAGCACCAGGGTGTTCACGAAGAACCCGACCAGGTCCTCCAGCGATTCGTCGGTGCGCCCTGCGACCGGGCTGCCCAGCGGGATGTCCTCACCGGCGCCCAGCCGGGACAGCAGCACCGCCACCGCGGCCTGCCACACCATGAACATGGTCACGCCCTCGGCCCGCGCCAGCTCCGCAAGCCGCCCGTGCAACTCCCCGGACACGTCGATGCCGGCCCAGCCGCCACCGCGTCCGGGCACCGCCGGGCGGGGGCGGTCGAAGGGGAGGGCGAGTTCCTGGGGGATGCCGTCGAGCGCGGTCCTCCAGTGCTCGACCTCGGCGGTGAGGAGGCTGTCGGGGGTGTCCCGGTCGCCGAACAGCCGTTGCTGCCAGAGGGCGTAGTCGGCGTACTGCACCGGAAGCGGTACGAAGTCCGGGGCCCTGTCCTCCCGCCGGGCCGCGTAGGCCGTGGACACGTCGCGCCACAACGGCGCCATCGACCAGCCGTCACCGGCAATGTGGTGCACCACCAGGACCAGCACGAACGTCTCGGCATCCTGCTCCAACAACGTCGCCCGGACAGGAAGTTCACCGGCCAGATCGAAGACATGCGCACACGCCTCCTCGATCCGCCCCTCCACCTCCCCGCCCGACACCGCCACCACCGGAAGCTCCACCACCGCGTCCGCCACCGGCACGATCACCTGATACGGCTCACCGTCCACCTGCCCGAACCGCGTCCGCAACGCCTCATGACGCGCCACCACATCACCCAGCGCCCCACGCAACGCCCCCACGTCCACCGCACCGGACAACCGCACCACCAACGGAATGTTGTACAGCGCGCTCGCACCCTCCAACCGGTCCACGAACCACAACCGGCGCTGCGCGTACGACAACGGCAACCGCTCCGGCCGCTCCCCCACCAGCACCGCGCCCCTCGCCCCCGCACCCGCCATACCGTCCAACCGGGCAGCCAGCCCCGCCACCGTCGGCGTCTCGAAGAGGGCGCGGAGGCTGAGTTCGACACCGAGGACGGCGCGGATACGGCTGGCCAGGCGGACCGCCTGCAGCGAGTGGCCGCCCAGCGCGAAGAAGTCGTCGTCCACACCGACCCGCGGCACCCCCAGAACCTGCGCGAAGACCGAGCACAGCAGCTCCTCGCGCAGGCGGGTGCCTCGTCGGCTGACCGTGCTGCCGGTGGTGCCCTCCCGCTCCGCGTCCGCTTCGGATCCGGTCCGCGGCTCCATCTCTGTCCCCATCCCCGTTCCCGTATCGGTGTCGGTGTCGGCCCTGGTGCCTGTGCCTGTGCCTGTGTCCGTGTCTGTGTCGAGCAGTTCCAGCCGGCCCTGGGAGTCCCAGCGGGCGCGGGTGCCGGTGGGGCGCATGAGGGCCTCGTCCTCGGTGAACGGGCAGGGCACGGAGTCGTGCCGGGGTTCACCGCCGGTGACGTACAGCTGACCGGGGACGCCGTGCGGGACGGGGGTGAGAGCGGCGTCGAGCACGTATACGCGCTCGTCGGGGCCCGCGATCTGCGGCTGGCGGCGGGACCACTCCCCCACCAGCCGCTGCCGCTCGGCCGGGTCGAGGACGTCGACGGTCCGGACGGCGCGCTCGGGGCCGGTGGTGACGGCGTCCAGGACGCGCAGCAACCGGGTGGTCAGGGCCTCGGCGGTGGAGTGGTCGAAGAGGTCGGCGGCGTAGACGACCACGCCGTCCATGCCGGTGGGGCCGCCTTCGTCGTCGTAACGCTCCGCGATCTGGAGGTCGAGGTCGAACTTGGCGTCGCGGGTCGCGTAGGGCAGCGCCTCGACGTCCACGCCGACGAGTTCGGGGGTGAGGAGGGGTGTGGACTGCACTTCCAGGACGAACTGGAAGAGGGGGTGGCGGCCCGTCGACCGGGCGGGTGCCAGTTCTTCCACGAGCCGGTCGAAGGGGACTTCCTGGTGGTCGAGGGCGTCCAGCGCCGCGGTGCGCACCCGGGCGAGTACCTCGGTGAAGGTCGGGTCGCCGGACAGGTCGGTGCGCAGCACCAGGGTGTTGACGAAGCATCCGACCAGGTCGTCCACGGTCTCGTCGGTGCGGCCCGCGACCGGGCTGCCCAGCGGGATGTCCTCACCGGCGCCCAGCCGGGACAGCAGCACCGCCACCGCCGCCTGCCACACCATGAACATCGTCACGCCCTCGGCCCGCGCCAGCTCCGCAAGCCGCCCGTGCAACTCCCCTGGCACCCGCACGGGCACGACACCGCCGCGGTGACTCTCGACAGCGGGGCGCGGCCGGTCGGCGGGCACGGCGAGTTCCTCGGGGGCACCGGACAGTGCCGTACGCCAGTGGGCGAGTTGGTCCGCGAGCCGGCTGTCGGGGTCGTCGGCGTCGCCGAGCAGGGCGCGCTGCCAGAGGGCGTAGTCGGCGTACTGGACCGGAAGCGGTACGAAGTCCGGTGCCCTGCCCTCCCTGCGGGCCGCGTAGGCCGTGGAGACGTCGCGCCACAACGGCGCCATCGACCAGCCGTCACCCGCGATGTGATGCACCACCAGGACCAGCACGAACGTCTCGGCATCCTGCTCCAACAACGTCGCCCGGACAGGAAGTTCACCGGCCAGATCGAAGACATGCGCACACGCCTCCTCGATCCGCCCCTCCACCTCCCCGCCCGACACCGCCACCACCGGAAGCTCCACCACCGCGTCCGCCACCGGCACGATCACCTGATACGGCTCACCGTCCACCTGCCCGAACCGCGTCCGCAACGCCTCATGACGCGCCACCACATCACCCAGCGCCCCACGCAACGCCTCCACGTCCACCGCGCCGGACAACCGCACCACCAACGGAATGTTGTACAGCGCGCTCGCGCCCTCCAGCCGGTCCACGAACCACAACCGGCGCTGCGCGTACGACAACGGCAACCGCTCCGGCCGCTCCCCGACCAGCACCGCGCCCCTCGCCCCCGCACCCGCCATACCGTCCAACCGGGCAGCCAGCCCCGCCACCGTCGGCGTCTCGAAGACGGCGTGCACGGGGGTCTCGACGCCGAGAACGGCGCGGATGCGGTTGACGAGGCGGACCGCCTGCAGCGAGTGGCCGCCCAGCGCGAAGAAGTCGTCGTCCACACCGACCCGCGGCACCCCCAGAACCTGCGCGAAGACCGAGCACAGCAGCTCCTCGCGCAGACCGGTCGGGCGGGCTCCGGAGCCGCCTGTGCGGTCCGGAGCGGGCAGCGCGGCGCGGTCGAGCTTGCCGTTCACCGACAGCGGCAGCCGGTCCAGGGTGACGAACGCGCCCGGCACCAGGTGGGCGGGCAGCAGGGCGCCGAGGTGGGCGCGCAGCGTGCGGGGCAGCGCCTCGGGCAGGTCCGAAGCGCCGGACCCGGCCGGCACCACGTAGGCGACGAGGCGTTTGTCGCCGGGGGTGTCCTCGCGGACGACGACCGCGGTCTGGTCGACCAGTTCGTGTTCCGTGAGCCTGGCCTCCACCTCGCCCGGCTCGATGCGGAAGCCGCGGATCTTGACCTGGTCGTCGGCGCGGCCGGTGTAGAGGAGCCGGCCGTCGGCGGTGCGGCGCACGATGTCACCGGTGCGGTACATCCGGGCGCCGCCGGTGCCGAACGGGTCGGCCACGAAGCGTTCGGCGGTGAGGCCGAGCCGGTCGAGGTAGCCGCGGGCGACGCCCGCCCCGGTGACGTACAGGTCGCCGTCGACACCGTCGGGTACGGGGCGAAGGCGGGCGTCGAGGACGTACAGGCGGACGCCGGGCAGGGGGCGGCCGATGGTGGGGGCGTCGCCGGGGCGCAACGGCCCGTCGGCGGCGGCGATGACGGTGATCTCGGTCGGGCCGTAGGCGTTGCCGAACCAGCGGTCGGCACCCCACCGGTCGACGAGTGCGGCGCCGAGGGCCTCGCCCGCGACCAGCAGGGTGCGCACGGAGGCGAGGCGGTGGTCGTCCTCGACCATGCCGAGGACGGTGGGCGGGAGTTGCAGATGCGTGACGCCGTACCGCTCGATGACGTCCTCCAGGCCGGCGCGGGGCAGCAGCCGGGCGGCGGGGGCGACGACGAGGCACGCTCCGGCGGCGAACGCCGTCATGATTTCCCAGGTCGCGACGTCGAAGCCGATCGAGGCGAACTGGAGCAGCCGGCTGTCGGCGGTCAGGCCCGGCCACTCGAAGGCGAGGAGGTTGACGGCGCCGGAGTGCGGGACGACGACGCCCTTGGGGGTGCCGGTGGAGCCCGAGGTGTAGATGACGTACGCCGGGTGGCCGGGGAGCAGCGGGGAGGTGCGTTCGTCCTGGGTGAGCGGGCCCGGGGGGTGCGCGGCGACGGCGGAGCGGACCGCCGGGTCGTCGACGGCGATCGGGGCCGGTCCCGGGGCGGGCGCCGACGGTGCGGTGACGAGGGTGGTGAGCACGGCGACCGGGGCGGCGTCGGCGCACAGCCGGGCGATGCGTTCGGCGGGCTGGTCCGGGTCGACGGGCACGTACGCGCCGCCGGCCTTCAGGACCGCGAGTAGCGCGACGACGAGGTCGGGTGAGCGGTCCATGAGGAGCACGACGCGTCCCTCGGGCCCGACGCCCCGGCCGATCAGGTGGCGGGCCAGCCGGTTGGCGCGGGCGTCGAGTTCCGCGTAGTCGAGGTGTTCGCCGTGTTCGTCGCGTTCATCGCGTTCATCGCGTTCATCGCGTTCACCGGCGAAGGTGAGGGCTCGGGCGTGGGGCGAGGCGGCGACGCGGGCGGCGAACAGGTCGGCGAGTGTGGGCGCCAGGTCGGGGTGTCCGGTGTCGTTCCACTCGGTGAGGATGCGGTGCCGGTCCTCGGCGGGCAGCACGTCGAGCTGGGCGAGCGGGGTGTCCGGGGCCTGTTCGAGGGCGGTGACGACGTGGTCGGTGGTGGCGAGCAGCAGCCGGGTGACGAGGTCGGGGTCGAGCGCGGCGGCGGCCTGGACGGCGAACGCGAACGCCTGGCCGTCGTCGTCCACGGAGACGACCAGCGGGTAGTTGGTCCGTTCCCGGAAGGTGAGGACCTCGGTGCCGGCGGGCAGGACGGTCCCGGGGTCACCGGCGGAGTTGTGCCGGTAGTTGAGCACGGCGGTGAACAGCGGTGCTGGCGCGCGGACACCGCTGGCGCGCTGCGCGGCGGCGAGCGAGGCGTGTTCGTGGACCATCAGGTCGGCGAGCTGGGTGTGCATGGCCCGGACCGCACCCGCCACGTCGGTGTCGGCGGTACGGGCGCGGACGGGAAGGGTGTTGATGAACATGCCGGGCACCCGGTTGGAGCCGCTGCCGGCCTGCATCCGGCCGAGGAGCAGGGTGCCGAAGACGACGTCGTCGCGTCCGGAGACGGCGGCGAGGACCCGTGACCACACGACGTGCAGGAGGGTGGCGGCGCTCACTCCGGCCCGCCGGGCCTGCTCGCGCAGCCGGGCGGCCAGCAGCGGGTCGAGGGAGGTGCGGCGTTCGGCGACGTCGCGTCCGTCGCCGCGCACCTGGGGCACGCCGAAGGGCGCGGTGGGTTCGGTGACGTCGCCCAGGACCCGCGTGAAGTGCGCGGTGTGTTCCTCGGCCGACATGCCCAGCAGGGCCTGGCCGACGAAGGCGCGGTAGGACAGCGGGTCGGGCAGGTCGTCGCCGTGTCCGTCGAGCACGGCGGTGACCTCGCGGAGCACCAGTTCGAGGGTGGTGTGGTCCTGGGTGATGTGGTGCATGCGGACGACGAGCAGCCAGCGGTCGGTGCCGGGTTCGGCGGCGATCCGGAGGTCCATCAGGGGGGCGCGGCGCAGGTCCATGGGGTCGTCGCTGCGGGCCAGCAGCTGTTCGACGGGGTCCGGTGCGACGTCGGAGCGGGAGTCGGAGTCGGAAAGTCCGTCCGCGAGGTCGACCTCGGTGACGGGCAGGTCGGCGTGGCGGTGCACGACCTGCACGGCGTGCGGCAGGTCCGCCCAGGCCAGGGAGGTACGCAGGACCTCGTGCCGGTCGATGACGTGCGGCCAGGCCGCGAGGAAGGAGTCGAGCAGGCGGCGGGAGTCGAACCGCAGGGCGTAGCGCACCACGTAGGGGTCGACGCCGTCGGTGTCGCTCTCGTTCTCGCTGTGCAGCCGGTGGTGGAAGAACAGGCCTTCCTGGAGCGGTCCGAGCGGGTAGACGTCGGCGATGTTCGCCGCGCCGCCGGGGACCGTGTCGGTGACGGTGCGCAGTTCGGCCTCTGTGAGACCGGCCAGCGGCACCATCTGGGGGGTGATGCGGGTGGTGCCGGGCGGCACGGAGCCCTCGGGGACCTCGACGGGTTCGCGGCCTGCGACGGCGGCGAGCCGGGCGGGCGTGGGGGCGGTGAACAGGGTCCGCATGTCGACCCAGACGCCGCGCGCCCGCAGTTGCTCCAGCATCTGCACGGCGAGCAGGGAGTGTCCGCCGAGCACGAAGAAGTTGTCGTCGGCCCCGACCGTGGGCACACCGAGGACGTCGGCGAAGACCGCGCAGAGGATCTCCTCACGCACGGTGGCGGGTCCCCGTCCGCCGGCCGGGTCGTCTCCGTGGCCGGGTGCGGGCAGCGCGGCACGGTCGAGTTTGCCGTTGACGGTGAGCGGGAGCCGCTCCAGCGGTACGCAGACCGCGGGCACCATGTGGGCGGGCAGCAGCCCCGTGGCGTGTTCGAGCACCGCGCGGGCCAGGGCGGCGCCGGTCTCCCCGGTGGCGTCGGCCGGGTGGTGGGGCACCAGGTAGCCGACGAGGCGGTGGTCGCCGGGGGTGTCCTCGCGGACCACGACGGCCGACTGGGCGACCTGCGCGTGGCTGAGGAGGGCGGCCTCCACCTCGCCGGGTTCGATGCGGAAGCCGCGCAGTTTGACCTGGCTGTCGGCGCGGCCCAGGTAGTGGAGGGTGCCGTCGGCGGCGCGGCGGGCGACGTCGCCGGTGCGGTACATCCGGGTGCCGGGTTCGAAGGGGCAGGCCACGAACCGGCCGGCGGTCAGGCCGGGGCGGTCCAGGTAGCCGCGGGCCACTCCGGAGCCGGTGACGTACATCTCGCCGGCCACGCCGGGGGGCACGGGCCGCAGGGCGTCGTCGAGGACGTACACGCGGGTGTGGTCCAGGGGGCCGCCGATGGGGCTGGTGCCGTGCGGCCCGGTCTCCTCGTCCGCGTCGAGGGCGAGGTCGAGGTGGGTGACGTGCACGGTCGTCTCGGTGATGCCGTACATGTTGACCAGGCGCGGGCCGTCGGCGCCGTGGCGGGCCCGCCAGTCGGTGAGCCGTGCGGGGTCCAGAGCCTCGCCGCCGAACACCACGAGCCGCAGCCGGCGGCCGAGGTCGGCGGCACGCTCCTGGGCGTCGGCGTGCGCGAGCTGGTGGAAGGCGGTTGGGGTCTGGCTGAGGACGGTGACCTCTTCGCGGACCAGCAGGTCCCGGAAGTCCCGCGGGGAGCGGGAGGTGTCGTGGTCGACGACGACGAGCCGGCCGCCGGTGAGCAGCGCTCCCCACAGCTCCCACACCGAGAAGTCGAACGCGAAGGAGTGGAACCAGCTCCAGACGTCGTCGGTGCCGAAGCCGTACCGGCCGGCGGCGGACCGCAGCAGTGCGGTTACCTGGGCGTGGGTGACGACGACGCCCTTCGGGGCGCCGGTGGAGCCCGAGGTGTGGATGACGTAGGCGGGGTGGCCGGGGAGCAGCGGGCCCGTGAGCTCGTCCTGGGTGAGCGGCTCCGGGGCACGGTCGGCGAGGGCGGAGCGGACGGCCGGGTCGTCGAGCACGACGCGGGGCATGTCCGTGTCGCCGATGCCGCGTGCGGCGATGTCGGTGGTGGTGAGCAGCACGGCGGGGGTGGCGTCGGCCAGGACCGCGGCGATCCGGGCGTCCGGGTACGCGGGGTCAACCGGCAGATAGGCGGCGCCCGCCTTCATGACCGCGAGCAGCGCGGTGACCAGGTCGGGGGTGCGGTCCATGGCGACAGCGACCCGGGTCTCGGGGCCCGCGCCGAGCGTGACGAGATGGCGGGCCAGCCGGTTGGCGTCGGCGTCGAGTTCGGCGTACGTCAGTGCGCTCGCCCCGGCCGTGACGGCCACCGACTCCGGGTGGGCGGCGGCCCGGTCGGCGAACAGACCGGGCACGGTCGCCCCGGGCGGCGGGGGCTCGATGGCGGCCGTGGCGGCGCGCAGCCCCTCGTGCTCGGCGGGGGTGAGTATGTCGACGGTGTGCAGCGGGCCGTGCGGGGCGTGGACGGCGTGCCGCAGGACCCGCAGCAGCCGGTCGGCGAACGACACGGCGGTGGCGTGGTCGAACAGGTCGGCGGAGTAGTGGAGTTCGACGTGCTGACCGGCGGGCCCACCCTGCTCGTCGAACCGTTCCACGACCTGGAAGTCGAGGTCGAACTTGACCAGCGGCAGTTCCGCCATCTGCGCGACGGCCGTCAGGCCGGGCAGGTCGAGCGGGATCTGCGGGACGTTGTGCAGGGTGAGGTTGACCTGGAAGAGGGGGTGCCGGGTCAGTGAGCGGGCCGGGGCGAGTTCCTCCACGAGCCGCTCGAAGGGCACGTCCTGGTGGTCCAGGGCCCGCACGGCGGTGCGGCGTACCCGCTGGAGGATCTCGGTGAAGGCGGGGTCGCCGGTCAGGTCCGTGCGCAGGACCAGGGTGTTGACGAAGAACCCGACGAGGTCCTCCAGGTCGGCCTCGTTGCGTCCGGCGAAGGGGCTGCCGACCGGGATGTCGTCGCCGGCCCCGAGCTTGGCGAGCAGCACGGCGACCGCGGCGTGCCAGACCATGAACATGGTGGCGTCCTCGGCCCGCGCCAGCTCGGCGAGTTCGGCGTGCAGGCCGGCCGGGACGTCGAGGCGTACGGTGCCTCCGTCGTGCGCGGAGAGAGCCGGCCGCGGCCGGTCGACGGGCAGCGCGAGTTCCTCGGGGGCGCCGGCCAGCGCCGAGCGCCAGTAGGCGAGTTGCTCGGCGAGGAGGCTGCCCGGGTCGTCGGCGTCGCCGAGCAGCTCGCGCTGCCACAGGGTGTAGTCGGCGTACTGCACCGGCAGCGGCGCGAGGTCGGGCTCGCTGCCGGACAGGCGCGCGGAGTAGGCGGCGGAGAGGTCACGCCAGAGCGGGCCCGCCGACCAGCCGTCGGCGGCGATGTGGTGCAGGGCGAGCACGAGCACCGACGTCCGGTCGTCGACGGTCAGCAGCCGGGCGTGGCAGGGGATGCCGGAGGTCAGGTCGAAGACGTGCAGTGCGGTGCGGGCGATCTCGGCTTCCAGCTCGTCGGGCCGTACGGCGTCGACGGTCAGCAGGTCGGGGAGGGCGCCGGCCGGTACGACGTCCTGCACGGGTTCGCCGTCCACCTGGGGGAACCTCGTCCGCAGTGCCTCATGACGGGTCACCACGTCCGTCAGCGCGGCGCGCAGGGCGGGCACGTCCAGCGCACCGGACAGCCGCAGTACCAGCGGGACGGTGTAGAGCGCGCTCGCTCCTTCCAGCTGGTCCACGAGCCACAGCCGACGTTGCGCATACGACGCAGGAATCACGTGCACTCCTCAAAGCGGGCGGGGCCGACTGTGCGAGCGCCTTCCGGCTCGATGTGGGCGTTTGCGATGCTGCTGAGAACGACCGGACCGCGGCATCGGTGGGAGCCACAGTTACGACCACCGGCGGCTCCGGCCCCCGGGGACACCGGGTTCCGCGGGTCCGGCGGCGGTCTGCCGGGAGAGGGCGACGGACGGCGCGAGGAGGGGCCGGGCGCCGCGTCCGGGGGGTCCCGGGAGGGCGTTCGGCGACCGTAACGGCGGGGCTCGCGGATACCGCCCGCGCCCCGGCCGCTCCATCCTGGCGCTGGAGGAACCGGGCGCCGGTGCCGGTCGTCCGGCCCGGCGCACCAGCCTGGCCGGTGACGCGGCTCCCCGTGTGACGGCCTCGTCCACCAGCCGTGCACGACCCCGCCCTCCACCATGACCCGCACACCTGCACGCATGTACGTACGCCTGCACGTATGCCCCTTCGCCCTCGGGAGTGACGCATGACCGGGACCGACTCCGCGGAGGCCGCCGCCGATCTCGCGGCCGATGCGGCTCTGCTCGAAATCGCCGAGGAACTGGGACTGTCCGACCTGCTGGACCGCGGCGAGCCCTTCACGCTGGCCGAGGCCGCCGGCCTGGCCGCCGTACCCGAGGAGGGCGCCGAACGCTATCTGCGCGCCCTGGTCTCGGCGGGGCTCATCAGCAGTGAAGGCGACACCGGACCGTACCGCCCCGGTGCCGACCTCGCCGACCGCCGTTACCAGGCCGGCTATCTGTCCTGGGCGCTGAACGCCAACCGCCCCTACATCGACCACGCGGCGCTGTTCCTGCGCGACCCGAAGGCGGCCGGCGCCACGTACGCGCGGGACGGCCGCCGGGTCGCGGTGTCCTCCCGGTGGATCGGCTCGCACGGCTTCTACCCCGGGGTGCTCGAGGAGATCGCCTCGGGCGCGCCGCGCCACATCGTCGACCTCGGGGCGGGCGCGGGCGGGCTGCTGCTCAAGCTGCTCGGCCGCCTGCCCGACAGCACGGGGCTGGCCCTGGACCTGAGCGGCGCCGCGTGCGAGGAGGCGCGGCGGGCCGCGCGCCTGGCGGGGCTCGCCGACCGCCTCGACGTGGTGAACCGCTCGATCGAGTCGCTGGCCGCCGACCCGGCTCCGCTCAGCGGCGCCGACGTGGTGCACGCCGGGTTCGTCCTGCACGACGTGGTGGGCAGCCCCGAGGTCCTCGACGGAGTGCTGCGCGCCTGCCGGGCCTCCCTCAGGGAGGGCGGCCGCATGGTGGTGACGGACGCGGTGCCGTACGTGGCGGAGCCCCGGGAGCGTGGTTTCAGCGCGCTGTTCAGCTATCTGCACGCCTCGTCGATGGACGTGAACCTGCCGCCGAAGGACGTGTGGCACGAGGCGTTCCGCCGCGCCGGGTTCACCGACGTGTCGAGCACCCCCCTGCGGATGCCCGGCAGCCGGGTGTTCGTGGCCGCCGGTTAGCCGGCCCCCGTGGCCGGCACCGGCGTGGCGGCCGCTCGACGCACGCATGGACAGGAGCAGCTTCACGATGCCGGACCAGGACATCGCTTCCCGCGCACTGGCGCTGTACGAGGCGCGCGCCCAGGGCGTGCCGGTGGCGCCCTTCACCGACACCGACCCCACGCTCGGCATGGACGACGGCTACGCCGTGCAGCAGGAGCTGGTGCGGCTGCTGCTGGCGGACGGCGATCACGTCGTCGGCTACAAGGCGGGGCTGACGTCCGCGCCGATGCAGGAGATGTTCGGCGTCGACACCCCGGACTACGGGCCCGTGCTGGCCTCCACGGTGTACGAGACCGGGGCGCGGGTGTCACCGGGGTCGTTCATCAGCCCGAAGGTCGAGGCGGAGATCGTGTTCCGGCTCGGGGCCCCGCTGAAGGGGCCGGGGGTGACGGTGGCCCAGGCCCGCGAGGCGGTCTCGGAGGTGCTGGCGGGTCTTGAGATCGTCGACTCGCGGATCGTGGACTGGCGGATCGGGCTCGCCGACACCATCGCCGACCTCGCCTCCAACGGCGCGGTGGTCCTCGGCGCGCCGCTGGCCCCGCCGGCCGGTGTCGATCTGCGGCTGACCGGGATGGTGTTCTGGCGCGACGGCGACCTGGTGGCGACCGGCGCGGGAGCCGCGGCGCTGGGCGACCCGTACGCCGTGGTGGCCTGGCTGGCGAACACGCTGGGGGCGCGCGGAGTGGCGCTCGAAGCCGGCCAGTTGGTGATGACCGGCGCGCTGCACGCGGCGGTCCCGATGCGGGCGGGCGACTCCTTCGTCGCCGAGTTCGACCGGCTGGGCAGCGTCACGCTGCACGTGGACGGCGCCTCCTGAGCACCGGCCACGCCCTGGACGTACCGACGGACGACGTCGGGGTGAGACCGGATCCGCCGGAACGCCGTCCGCGTACTCCACACGCCGTGCACTCCAGCCGAGGCGGAGCGTGCGACGGGAAAGGCGACAAGCCATGAATCGAAGCAGACGGCTGTCCGTGGCCGTGCTGGGCGCGGGGCTCATCGGGATCGACCTGGCCGCGAAGGCGGTACGGTCGGACGTCCTGGAGAACCCGCTGGTCGTGGCGCGTGCCACGGACACCCCGGGGCTGCGGCAGGCGAAGGCGATGGGGCTGGCCACGGCCACCGACGGCGTCCGCTCCCTGCTGACGGCGGACGAGCCCGTCGACGTGGTGTTCGACGCGACGAACGCGATGGCGCACGCCGAACACGCCGCGCTGCTCGCCGCGTCAGGAACGGTCCTGATCGATCTGACGCCGAGCCGCGTCGGGCACATGGTGGTACCGGCGGTCAACGGCGCGGAGGCGGCCGGGCAGCGGGACATGAGCATGGTCAGCTGCGGCGGCCAGGCGTCGGTCCCGCTGCTGCACGCCATCACCCGTCGGCACCGCGTCGACCACGTGGAGGTGGTGACGACGGCCGCCAGTCCGAGCGTGGGACGGGGCACGCGACTCAACCTCGACGAGTACGTGGCGACCACCCAGGACGCGGTGCGTGACTTCACGGGGGTCAAGGACGTCAAGGCGATCCTCAACGTCTCCCCCGCCCGGCCGCCGGCGATGTTCCGTGTCGCGATGTCGCTGCTGGGCGAGGACCTCACCCGGGAGTCGGTGGCGGCCGCCGTCGAGGAGGCCGCCTGCCGCGTGCGGGAGTACGCGGCCGGGTTCGAGGTGACGGCGTGCGTGGCCGAGGGCGACCGGGCCTTCGTCGCCGTACAGGTCACCGCGAGCGGTGACCGTGTCCCGCGCTACGCGGGCAATCTCGACATCATCAACTCCGCCGCGCTGCGGGTGGCGGAACTGCACGCCGCCGCCCGGGTCCGCTCCGCCGCCGCCGTCCCCACGGAGAGGTCATGAACCAGCAGACAACGGACCGGGACGACACCGGCCGCGGGCACGTCCTCATCCACGACCCGACGCTGCGCGACGGCCACCACGCCGTCCGCCACCAGCTGACGGCACCCCAGCTGCGGGCCTACGCCGCGGCGGCGGACGCGGCAGGCGTGCCGGTCGTCGAGGTCGGGCACGGCAACGGACTGGGAGCGTCCTCGCTCCAGGCGGGCCGGGCCCTGCTGAGCGACGACGAGATGCTGTCGGTGGTGCGTGAGGCCCTGCCGAACAGCCGGATGGGGGTGTTCATGCTGCCCGGCTGGGGCACCCTGCACGATCTGCGGCGCGCGGTCACGCACGGCGCGGACATGGTGCGCATCGGCACCCACTGCACCGAGGCCGACCTCGCCGAGCGCCACCTCGGGATGCTGCGCGAGCGGGGCGTCGAGGCGCACGGCGTGCTGCTGATGAGCCATATGGCCTCGCCCGCCCAACTGGGCGAACAATGTGCCCAGTTGGTCGAGTACGGCGCGCAGGGGGTCGGCATCATGGACTCCGCGGGCCACTACCTTCCCGGGGACGTGACCGACCGGATCGCGGCGATGCGGGCCGCGGTCGACGTGCCGATCATGTTCCACGGCCACAACAACCTGGGGATGGCCGTCGCCAACTCGCTCGCCGCCGTCGAGGCGGGCGCGGACATCCTGGACGCCTGCGCCCGGGGGTTCGGCGCCGGAGCGGGCAACACCCAGCTGGAGGTGCTGGTGCCGGTCCTGGAACGGGTCGGCTGGCGCACCGGCATCGACCTGTACGCGCTGCTCGACGCGGCGGACATCGCCGAGCGCGAGCTGATGCCGAGGCCGCCGACCATCGACTCGGTGGGCATCGTCAGCGGTCTCGCGGGGGTGTTCTCCGGCTTCAAGAACCGCGTCCTGGACGTGTCCGGGCGGCAGGGCGTCGATCCGCGCGACGTGTTCTTCGAACTCGGCCGGCGCCAGGCCGTAGCAGGCCAGGAAGACCTGATCATGGACGTCGCCTTCGCCCTCCGGGCGGGTTCCGGCACGTCCGACGCGTCCGGCACGGCACCGGCCGACAGCTCGGCCGGCGTCGGCTGAGCGAGGGCCGGGAGCCGGGAACTCAGAGACGAGAAGGGCTTAGACACGTGTACGAGGAACTCAAGGGCATCCTGGTCGACGACCTCCAGGTCCGTGCCGAGGACGTGACGCCGACGGCGAGCCGCGCGGAGGTCGGTCTCGACTCGCTGGCCGTGCTGGAGCTGGTGACGCTGCTGAACGGCCGGTACGGCATCGAGGTCCAGGACTACGAGGTGCTGGAGGCCGGCACGGTCGGGGACGTCGCCGACCTGATGGCCCGACGGCGTGCCGCCGCGGGCGCCGGCGGGCCGTCCTGATCCGCCGCGCGGTAGCCCCGTTCCACCTCCCTGGGAGCCTCATGACCCTGCCCCGGCTCAGCCCCTTCCTCGACGAACTCTCCGCCTACCGGCCGTCCGAGGGCGTCCACGCCGCGACACGCACGCTGCCGCTGTCGGCCAACGAGTCGCCGCACACCCCGCTGCCGGGCATCGCCGCGGCCGTCGCCGCCGCGGGACAGGACGTCAACCGCTACCCGGACCCGGAGTGCCGGGACCTGACCCGTGTCCTGGCCGGGCACCTGGGCGTGGACCCCGACCGGATCGTGGTGGGCGCCGGTTCGGTGGCCCTCCTGCAGACGCTGTTCCAGGCGGTCGCCGGGCCCGGCGCCGAAGCGGTGTACGGCTGGCGGTCGTTCGAGGTGTACCCGGTACTCGCCGGTCTCGCCGGCGTGCGGTCGGTCCAGGTGCCGCTGACCGGCGAGGCGCACGACCTCACCGCCATGGCGGACCGGATCACGGACGCCACCCGCCTGGTGATCGTGTGCAACCCGAACAACCCGACGGGGACCGTCGTCTCCCACGACGACCTGACGGCGTTCCTCGCGCGCGTTCCCCCGACCTGCCTGGTCGCCCTCGACGAGGCCTACGCCGAATACGTACGCGACCCACGGTCCGCCGACGGTCTGGCGGTGGCCGCGCACCACCCGAACGTCGTCGTCCTGCGCACCTTCTCCAAGGCCTACGGACTGGCCGCGCTGCGCGTCGGCTACCTGGTGGGCGACCCGCGGGTGGTGGCGCTGCTGCGCCGGGCCTGTCTGGTGTACGCGGTGAACTCGGCCGCGCAGACGTCCGCGGTGGCCGCGCTGGGCCTGCGCGACGCGCTGCTGGAACGGGTGGAGAGCACGGTCACGGAGCGCGTCCGGGTACGGGCCGCGCTCCTCGCCCAGGGTGAGCGGGTCCCGGACAGCCAGGCCAACTTCCTGTGGCTGCGGCTCGGCGCGCGGGCCGCCGCGTTCGGCACGTGGTGCGCGGACCACGGCATCTCGGTGCGGGTCTTCCCCGGCGAGGGGGTACGGGTCTCGGTGGGCTCGCCCGACGACAACGACGCCTTCGTGAGGGTGGCGGGCGGATTCCGCGCCCGCGGCCGCGCCGTGGCGCCGAGCGGCGCATGAGCGGGTCGACGTGGGCCGGCGCCCCGGTCGGACAGCGTCTCCACCGGCCCGACCCGAGTTCGCTGCGCCGCGAGGTCCTGGTCTCGCCCGCCATGTGCGGCGGGGGCTCCCTGGTGTTCGGCCAGATCGGCGACTGGACCTGGGAGGCGGTGGCGGCGGCCTGCGGGACCAACGTGCACGCCGCCAGGGCCGCCGACGGCCGGCCCGCGTACCTGTCGTTCTACTACTACCGGGTGCGCGGCGGGCGCACGCTCCACCCGCACGGCCTCACCTTCGGCGACGAACTGCGCGTCGACTCCCGGGTGTTCCAGTACGGCGGCCAGTCCGCTCTCACCCTGCACCGGCTGGCCCCGGCCGGGCTCGCGCTGCCCGACGAACCACTGGACCCGGCGGAGTTCTACGAGCACCCGCGGGCCGACTGCCTGTACGCGGAGAACTACAACCGCTGGATCGCGCGCTCCAGCCCCGGCAGCAACGAGGGCCTCTCGCTCACCGCGCCGCCCGACTTCGCCTTCCGGCATCTGCCGCGGCTGCCGAACGCCCACTCGCCGCGCTCCGTCGTCGGGCGGGCCCGCGAGGCCGGCACCTTCCACTCCGCTCCCCCGCCCGGTTTCGTCCCGGCCGGCCCAGGACCCACCTGCCGTTACGAACTCGACGTGGTCCGGGACCTGAACGGCGCGGGCCTGATGTACTTCGCCGCGTACTTCGGCATCTTCGACACCGCCCTGCTGGGACTGTGGCGCTCGCTGGGCCGGGACGACTCGGTGTTCGTCGGCCGCCGTGTGGTGGACCAGCGGATCGGCTTCTTCGGCAACGCGGATCCCGGGGCCGTCTTCGACATCGAGGTGCGCCGCTGGCGCGGTGTCCACCGCCCGGACGCCGAGATCGCCGACATGGCGCTGCGGGACGCTGCCTCCGGCCGACTGCTCGCGGTGGCGTCCACGGAGACCTGCCTCGACGACGCGACGACGACGAACGGCTGACGTCCAGCGGCCCGTACGGGCGTGAACCGCGCTGTGGGGGCCGCACCCGGTCGGGTGCGGCCCCCACAGCGCGGTTCGGGTCGGCCAGGTCAGGTCAGGTAGTCCTCGGCGCCGCCGGTGCGCACCGTGTCCAGGGTGAAGCAGTGGAATCCGCCGCCGAACAGGCGCCGGTGCCGGTGCCGGACCGGGACGACGGTGAAGCCGTGCTTCTCCAGGGTGCCGATGAGGGTCTTACAGGCGTCGTTGACCATGACGGTGTCCTCGTCGACGGACAGCACGTTCAGGTCGATGTAGGGGCTGGCCGGGATCGGGTCGCCGTTCTCGTACTGGGGGTAGTCGTCGATGCCGGGCGGGGGCGGAACCACGGTGTCCCAGCCGCGCAGCGCCTCGGGCAGGTAGTCGACGACGCCGGGGTCGCGCAGCAACAGGGTCCCGGGGCGCAGCGGCACGACGACGGAGTCGATGTGGCTCTGCGTCAGCTTCGCCATGCGGTGCACGCGGAACCGTCCGTCGAGGTGGCGTTCGAGCCAGTCGCAGGCGAGGGCGTGGTTGGCGTTGGAGATGTTGACGATCAGGTCGCGGCCCAGGCGCAGGCAGTTGGCGCCGTCGATCATGGGCTCCGGGCCGACGTCGAGGAGCGAGTCCTCCGGTTGCAGCGGAACCTCGATGTTCGGGGCCGCGTTGGGGATGTTCTCCGGGTCGAAGGAGTGGTCGGTCATCATCGGGCGCGGCATGGTCGTCCAGCGGGCGCCCGCGCGGAAGTAGTCGAGGAAGACCTGCTTGAGGAACTGGGTCTCGAAGTAGCGGTCGCGCAGCATCGGCGGGGTCTCGATGATCTCGTCGCCGAGGATCAGGGTGTTGTCGCGGAGGTTGAGCGGCGGTGTGACGGCGGCCTCGAAGGCGGGGGTGGCGACCCTGGTCAGGTCGGGTCCGGGCTGCCTGGGGCGCAGGACGGTGACGCCGAGCGCGGTGAGATGGGCGGCGATGCCCTCCACGTCCTCGATGAGTTCGCCGAGGAAGCGCTCCTTCATCTCCAGGCGCCGCGGGGAGTTGCGGGTCCGGCGTTCCTCACCGTCCCGCCAGGTGGAGATGGAGGGGTAGTAGCCGCGGGCGCCGGAGAGGTTGTCGCTGATGAACATGTCGAACGACATGTCACGCACCCGGTCGCGGTAGCCGTCCGCGGAGCCGAGCACGACCTCCTTCAGCGGGGTGAAGTCGTCGTAGCTGTTCAGGCGCATCGGCGGGGGCCTTTCGTGGGACGGTGGGGTACGGGCGTCGGGGCCGGCGCCGGTCTGCGGGCCGGCGCGGGCCCGGGTGCCGGGGCCGCTCCTCATCTCCCGGTCTCCTTCCTGAGGAAGGCCGCGAGCCGCCGGACGCCGGTCTCGATCCGGTCGGGCTCCAGATAGCTGCACGACAGCCGGATCTGCCGGTCGCCGCGGTCGGTGAGGGAGAACTGGCGCATCGGCGTCCACAGCACGCCGTACTCGGCGGCCGACACCTCCAGGAGGGCGAGGTCGGCGGGTACCGGCAGGTCGACGCGGACGAAGAAGCCGCCGGCCGGCCGGTGCCAGACGACGCCCGGCGGCATGTCGTCGGACAGGTGCCGCTCCAGCGCGTCGGTCAGGCAGGCGAGGTTGCGCCGGTAGCGCTCGGCCTTGCGTCGGGCGAGGGCGGCCAGCGAGCCCCCGTGTTCCAGGAGCAGCCCGCCGACGACGGCCTGGGACAGCGGTGAGGTGTTGACGGTGACCATGGTCTTGAGGTCGGCGAGCTCCTCGGCGAGCAGCCGTTCGCCGTCGGGGCGGCGCACGCGCTGGTCGGCGACGGCGTAGCCGACCCGGGCGCCGGGGAAGCCGACCTTGGCGAACGTGCCGAGGTGGACGACGCGGCGCGCGGTGTCCAGGGCCTTGAGGCCGGGCAGCGTGTCGTCCTCGGGGGCGGTGAAGCCGTACGCGTTGTCCTCGATGAGCAGCAGGTCCTCGCGGGCCGCCAGGTCGAGCAGGCGGTGCCGCAGGGCGAGCGGCATCCGGGCGCCGCCGGGGTTGGAGAAGTCGGGGGCGACGTAACAGGCGCGGACGCGGCGGCCGGCCGCGCGGGCCTCCCGGCAGCGGACGGCGAGGTGGTCCACGTCGAGTCCGTCGGGCCCCTCGCGGACGTCGACCACGGGGATGTCGAGCAGTCGCGCGGCGCCGACGATCCCCACGAAGCAGGGGTCGGCCACGGCCAGTACGTCCCCGCCGCCGCAAAACAGCGCCCGCAGGGTCAGCAGCATGGCCTCCTGCGCACCCACGGTGACGACGATCTCGCGGGGTGCGGCGTGGATGCCCTGGTCGGCGCCGAGCGCCTGGGCCACGAGGTCGTTGATCAGGCCCTGGGCCGGTCCGTACTCGTAGAGCATGCGTTCGGCGCGGACCGGGTCGAGGCCGCGGTCGGTGACGAGGTGGGCCAGGTAGCGGTCGGTCAGGGCGCGGGTGTCCAGGCCCTGGACGAACTCGGGGTGCGGGGCGCCCGGCGCGAACGAGATGGCGTCAGGGTGCCTGCCCATCACCTCGTTGAGGAAGCCGATGGCGCCAAGCACCGGGTCCTGGAGCGATCCGTGCAGGTCCTCCGCGTACAGGTCGGGGGCGGGTCGGCCGGGGGCGCCGGTCACGGTCGGCTCCGGCCCGCGGCGCGCCGTCGTTCGCGTTCCTGCCAGCGGCGCTCCACCTTGTCCAGGACGTCGGGGGCGTAGGCGCGTTCCGCCTGGGCGACGGCGAACTCGGCGAGGTAGTCGCGGAACAGGTCGAGGGGTTCCTCGGCGACGGTGAGCATGCGGCGGTTCGCGGCGACGGCGGGCGCGGACAGTGCCGCCACGGCGCGGTCGACCGCGTCGTCCATGCCGTCGGCGGGCACGATCTCGTCGCAGATCAGCCGGGCGTCGGGGTCGGTGGCGGCGATCCGGCGTCCGCCGAGCACCACCTGACGGGCGAGGCGGGCGCCCGTGAGCCGGGTGAGCCGGAGGTTGCCGAGCCCCGGCACGATGCCCTCCTCGGCGGCGGGCAGGCTGACGTAGGAGTGCTCCTCGGCGACGACGTGGTCGAGGACGAGCAGGAGTTGCATGCCGCCGCCGATGGCGAAGGTGTCGACGGCGCCGATCCACGGCTTGGTGACGCTCCGCTGGCTCCAGGCGCCGGGCAGCGGGTCGGTGAGCAGGCCGCGGAGCATCTTGTTGACGTAGCCGAGTTCACGGCCGAGCAGGAACTCGACGAAGGAGATCCGCCCGTCGCGCAGGTCGGTCAGGTTGACCCCGGCGCTGAAGACACGTCGTCCCCGGTACGCGGGGTGGTCGACGGTGCCGCCGCGCAGGACGCCGACCTTGACCGTGTCGTCGAGCAGGACGAGGTCGACGGCGGTGTCGAGGTCGGCGACCAGCCGGTCGTCCTCGGCGTTGAGCCGCCCGGTGTTCCGGAACTCGACGTGCGCGGCGGCGCCGCGGCGTTCGACGAGGACGGTGTCCAGCTCGACGCGGCCCGCGGCGCGGAAGCCGTCCAGGAGCGCCAGGGCCTTCGGGGTGGGCCCGAGCATCGTCTCGACGAGGTGCCGGCCGGCGGCCGGTGAGCGCAGTACGGCGCCGCAGAACAGCGCCTGGTCGATCTCGCGGCCTTCCTTCTCCGCCTGCACGAGCAGGCGTTCGGCCGCCATCTGTGCGCGGGTGGGCACCAGACCGGGGAACCGGTCGGCGGCCTCGTACACCAGGTCCGGGAGGCGCACGGGCCGGCTCAGCCCATCGGTGAGCAGCCCGTACACGGTCTCCGCGTGCCGGGCGAGGAAGGTGCGCCGGATCCGCCGGGCCCTCGTGTGGACCGCGGCGGCCCGGTCCCGGTCGTCGGGCGTACGGCCGGGGCCGGGCGGCGGCAGCGCGGCGAGGTCCCGCTCGGCCCCGGCGACGTACTCGGCCAGGTGGCGGGCGTCCGTTTCGAGCGGGCCGGACGGGTCGGGCGGCTCGGACGGCTCGGGTGCGCGGGCCGAGGGGGCACCGGGGAGGGCATCGGTGGGAGCACCGGTGGGCGCGTGGGTGCTCACCCGGCCGCCTCCGTACGGTCCTCCGCGCCGCCGGGCGGGGAACCGGGTGCGCCGTCGTTCGGGGTGCCGGGACCGCTGTCCCGCAGGCGGCGCAACTCTCGGTCGCAGGCCGCGAGATGGGCGCCGAGTGCGTCCTGGTACTCGGCGGACGCGGCCTCCTCCAGCAGCCTGCGGCGGATCCGGGTCTCCCGGTCGGAGAGCCGGCCGCGCAGCACGGCCGCGGTGTGGATGGCCTCGGTCAGGTCGTCGCTGACCTGGTCGATGATGCCGAGCTCGGTGGCGTCGGCGAGCGAGATGGCGGAGTCCCACAGCACGATGCGGCGGGCGCGGGCCAGGCCGATGTGCTGGACGAGCCGGTAGAGGGACATGCCGGGCCAGAAGTGCCCGTCGTTGATGGGCAGCATCAGCCGCAGGTCGGGGGTGCCGATCCGGAAGTCCGAGGCGAGCAGCAGGTCCAGGACGGGACCGCCGCACGTGCCTTCCGCGACCGCGATGTTGACGTTGTCCAGCCGTTCCAGACGGCGGACGGCCCGCTCCCAGCGGTTGACCTCCTGGATGGACACGTCACCCGGCCACTCGCGGGCGGCGCGGGGCGGTGACGGCGTGAACCGCAGGACGACGACCGTCCGTTCGCGCCGCTCCCCGGCCTCCTCGCACACCGCGTTCACCGCCGCGGTCAGCTCGGGCAGCGGGCTGCCGCCGTCCAGCCGGGCGAGGACGCCCAGGCCGTCGGGCAGCCCGGTCAGGTCGCGCTCGGTCTTCATATCGGCAGGGGCTCCTTTCGTCACCAGCCCACCAGGGCCGTCTCGATGGTGGATCCCGGTCCCATCGTCATGAGCACCCCGAGGTCCCCGGGTACGGCGGCCTTCTCGTCGCGCAGCCGCTCGTAGGAGAACAGGAACGAGCCGCTGGAGAGGTTGCCGTGGTCGCGCAGGACCCCGGTGGTGTGCCGCACGTCGTGCCGGGACAGTTCGAGGTTCACCCGTATCGAGTCGATGACCTTCTTGCCGCCGGAGTGCACGACCCAGTGCGCGATGTCGTCGGTGCGCAGCCCGGTGCCCGCCAGGAGCCGGGCCACGGCGGTCTCGGCGTTGGCGCCCACGACATAGGGCACCTCGGAGTCGAGGTAGAAGCTGAACTTGCCGTGCGTCTCGTCCCAGTCGTAGCGCATCGCGCCGGCGGCCTCGGGGATGATGTGGCTGGTGAACCTCAGCAGCGCCGGAACCGGCGACGGCTCCGGTGACGGCTCCTCGGTCCGGGGTTCGGGGGTGCGTTCGGGGGCCCGTACGGCGACGGCCGCCGCGCCGTCCCCGAACAGGCTGTTGACCACCGAGGAGCGCATGGTGCCGTCGAAGACGTAGGCCGCGGAGCAGACCTCCACACAGACCATCAGCGCGAGTTCACCGGGGTGGGCGCCGGCCCAGCCGGAGACGGCGTTGAGCGCGTTGAGCCCGGCGTTGCAGCCCATGCCGACGACGTCCAGGCGCTGGCAGGACGGTTCGATGCCTAGGTCCCTGATGAGCAGCGCGGAGAGACCGGGGGTGAGCAGTCCGGTGGAGGTGACGCAGCACAGGTATCCGATGTCGGCGAGCGACGCGCCGGTGTCCCGCAGACAGCTCTCGATCGCCTCGCGGCCCAGCCGCAGCCCGGACTCGGTGTGTTTGCGCAGCAGGTCGCCCTGGGTCTCGACGACGGGTGTCCCGTCGGGGCCCACCGGGGGCAGCGTGAGGTTGCGGCGCTCGATGGCGCCGCCGAGGAAGACTGAGCGGATCCTCGGGTCGGTGATGCCGAAGGTGTCCAGGACTTCCCGCTGTGTGTAGGACGCGGCCGGTACGGCGGTGCCGACACCGACCATGCCCGGCGCGCCGGACCCCGGCCGCTCCGGCAGGTTCCCGGGTGCCGGGGCCACCGGTTGCTGGGTTACGCGCACGTCTTCCTCCGTATGACACATGACACGTGACCGGGTGGCAGCCACCGAATTCCGTCTCGGCCTGGAGGCGATGTTCACAGGGGAAAGCCGTGCGCCGCACCCGTGCTAGCCGCAGTTACGGAACCGCCGGGCGAGCGGCGGCCATTCACCCGTAACGGCGGGGAACGTCGATGCCGGTCCGCCCCCTCCCTTCTAGCGTTTCGAGGTCACCGCACCGCGGTGCCCGACGCCTTTCATTTCCGGGAGAATCATGAAGAACGGCGCCCAAGAAGGCGACCCGGTCCTCGAACGATTCCATTTCCTCGTCAATGCTCCGGCGCTTTTCAACGCCGTCACCACCGCCGCAGAACTGAGAATCTTCGCCTTCCTGTCCGAGAGTTCCGGGGCACGGGCCGAGGAGATCCAGGCGTTCTGCGGGCTGCCCGCGCATCAGTTGCGCGTGCTGCTCCAGGCGGTCTGCACCACGGGGCTGCTCGACCGCCGGGAGGGCATCTACCACAACTCCCGTGTCGCCGAGGAGCTGTTGGCGGCGGACGGCGAGCCGGACAGCTGGAGCCACATCCTGACGGGCTGGAAGGAGGTCTACTACCCGGCGTTCTCGCACATGACGACGGCCCTGCGGGCGGGCACCAACACCGCCCTGGCCGCTCATCCCGGTGACGAACCGACCCTGTACGGGCGGCTGGCGCACAACCCGCCGCTGGAGGAGGTCTTCCACCGGGCGATGACCGCCTTCACGCTCCGCTCGGTGGACGCGCTGATCGAGCAGCCGGTCTTCGACGGCGTACGGCACGTCCTGGACGTGGGCGGCGGCGACGGCAGCACCTCGGCGCGGCTGGTGGCGCGCAACCCGCGTCTGAGGTCGACGGTCTTCGACATGCCGAGCGTGTCGAAGCTCGCGTCCGACGCGGAGGCCGGCACGTACCCCGACCGGGTGAGCCTGATGCCGGGCGACATCTTCACCGATCCGTTCCCCGCGGGGCCGGACGCGGTGCTGTTCAGCCATGTGCTGGAGATCTTCGACGAGGACTCGATCCTGCTCCTGCTGGGCAAGGCGTTCGCCGCGCTGCCGCCGGGCGGACGGGTCATGGTGTACGGCTACAACGTCTCGGACGACGAGACCGAGGGGGTGTTCGGCGCCCGGCTCGGCCTGTACTTCAACGTGCTGGCCAGCGGCCGGGGCATGGCCTATCCGGCCCGCGACTACGAACGGTGGCTGCGCGAGGCCGGGTTCGGGGAGGTCGCGACCGTCTCCGGGCTGCCCTACGAGCACGGGCTCAGTGTGGGCGTCAAACCCTGACGCGGGCCCTGCCCGTTCGTACCGCAGCGCGCGGCCCCGTCGGTGGACGGGGCCGCGCGCTGCGGTGTGGGCACCTGTGTCGGTGCCCACGGGGGCCTCTTGGTCAGCCCCGGCTGCGGGGGCGCAGGCGGGGGCGCCTGCGGGCCTGCGGAGCGGCGTAGAGCCGCAGCAGATGGTCGGCCAGGGTGTCCGGGGTGGGATGGGCGAAGACGGTCGCGGCGCTGATCTGGAGGCCGGTGACGGCACCGAGCCGGTTGCGCATCCGGGTCGCGGTGAGTGAGTCGAAGCCCATCTCCACGAAGCTGCGTTCCGGGGCCACGGCGTCGCCGGTGTCGTGTCCGAGCACCAGGGCGGCGTGGATGCGCACGAGCCGCAGCAGTTCGGCGCCCCGTTCCGTTTCGGGCAGGGCGGTGAGCCTGCGCCCGAACTCCTCGGGGTTCTCCGCGTCCTGCGCGTACCCGGCGTCCTGGTCCGTGCGGAGGCCGGCGGCCGCCTTCCGCAGCGCGGGGACGCCGTCGAACAGCCGGGCCAGTGGGCGTGCCCCGGCAGTGGCCGCGAGGTGGTCGGCGAAGTGCTCCGCGTCGGCGTGGAGAACGGCGATGCGGGTGTCCTTGCCCGAGACGGCGCGGTCCAGCGCCCGCAGGGCGAGCTCCGGGCGCATCGGGAGCAGCCCGCTGTGCCCGATGCCGCCGTCCTCGGCGGCCTCCTCGGTCCACGGCCCCCACGCGACGCAGGTCACGGGCAGTCCCTCGGCGCGCCGCTCCTCGGCCAGGGCGTCCAGGAGGGCGCCTGCGACCGCCTGGCCCGCCTGTCCGGCGACGCCGGCGGTGGCGGCGAAGGACGAGAAGAGCACGAAGGAGGTCAGGCCGGTCCGCTCCCGGGTGAGGTCGTGCAGGTGCCGGGCCGACTCGGCCGTGGCCCTCAGCACGTCCTGGAACCCGGCGGCGGACCGCCGGCCGACCGCGCCGCCGTCGGACACCGCTTCGGCATGCGCTTCTTCGGCAGGGGCTTCTTGGGTAGGGGTTCCGGTGGTGTGCGCCCCGGCGGTGTGCACGACCGCGGTCAGCGGGCGCTGTGCCGGGATGCCTTCCAGCAGGGCGGCCACGGCGGCCCGGTCGCCGACGTCGCAGGCCACGAGGTCGGTACGGGCGCCCAGTGCGGTGAGTTCGGCGCGCAGCGCGTCGGCTCCTTCGGCGGCGGGACCGCGTCGTGAGACCAGCAGCAGGTGTGCGGCCCCGTCACGGGCCAGCCGCAGGGCGACCTGCCGGCCGAGGGCGCCGGTGCCGTCGGTGACGAGGACCGTGCCGGTGGGGGGCCATGGGGCGGAGGCTCCGGCAGGGCCGGCGGGTGCCGGGGTCGGGGCGGGGGCCCGGACGATCCGGCGGGCGAAGACACCGGAGCCTCGGACGGCCAGTTCGCTCTCGCCGGCGACGGTCCCGGCGGTGCGGTCGTCGACGGCGGAGCCCGCGCCCCGGGTCAGGACGGCGGCGAGCCGGCCGCCGATCCAGCCGTCGATCCGCTCGGGCAGGTCGACGGTCCCCGTCCAGTGCTCGGGGGCTTCCAGGACGGCGACGCGCCCCAGCGCCCGTACCCCGAACTGCTCGGGGTGGAGGGCGCGTTCGGCGCCGCCGACCGCCGCCGCGGACCGGGTGGCGTGCCAGACGGGGACGCGCAGGCCGCTCTCGTCCAGGGCTCGCAGCAGCTCCAGGGTGAGGGCGACACTCCGCGGCACCGCGCCGTGTGCGGGGTGCCGCCCGGTCGCCAGGGCCAGCAGGGACAGCACACCGGAGACGGCGCCTGCGTCCCTCACCGCGGCACCGAGCTGCCCGCCCAGGGCCTCACCATCGGTGCCGGTGTCGGTGTCGGTGCCGGTGTCGGTGCCCGTGACGGGCACCACGACGGGCCGGGTGCCCGCGGCGGCCAGCGCCGCGACGAGGCCGGTGACCCAGGGGCCGGTGACGAGATCCGCGGGGACGGCGACGAGCCAGTCGCCGGCCGGCACGGCGGACGGCACGGTGACCGGCGTCCACGCGGTGCGGTAGCGCCAGCCGTCGACGAGGCGGTCCTCGTCGCGGCGGCGCCGGTAGGCGGCCAGCAGCGGCAGCAGCGCCGCCGTCGACTCCGCGTCCCCGAGGGCGAGTTCGGTGGCGAGCGCGTCGTCGTCGGCCCCGTCCGCCGCGTCCCGGAGAAGAGCGCCGGCGGCTGCCCGGCCCGGCGCCCTGTCGTCCGCGGGCAGCCAGTAGGCGGCGCGCTGGAACGCGTACGTGGGCAGGTCCACGGTGTGCGGCGCGTGGTCGGGGACCGCCAGGGCAGCCGACCAGTCGACGTCGATGCCGCGCGCGAACAACTGGGCCAGCGCCTGGGTCAGGGCCGCGGCCTCGCCGCCCTCCGCGAGCAGCGCGGGGACGAACTCGGCCCCGGGCGCGCTGTCCTGGCCCAGGGTGGACAGTACGGCGTCCGGGCCGATCTCGAGGAAGGTGGTCACACCCTGCGCGGCGAGCGCGGCCACCCCGTCGGCGAAGCGGACCGGCTCCCGTACGTGCCGTACCCAGTGCTCCGTCTCCACCGGCCGGTCCCCGGGCAGGAGTTCACCCGTCAGGTGGGACATGACGGGGATCTCCGGCACGGCGCAGGTGAGGGCGGCCAGCTCGGCGCGGAACGGGGCCAGTACGGGCTCCATGAGCGGCGAGTGGAAGGCGTGCGACACCGTCAGCCGCCGGGTCCGCGCACCGCGTTCCTCGAGCAGGGCGACGACGTCGGCGACGGCGTCCTCAGCGCCGGACAGCACCACGGAGTCGGGCCCGTTGACGGCGGCCACGCCCACCTCGTGCTCACGGCCCGCCAGCAGCGGCGTGACGTCGGCCTCCGGCAGCCGTACGGCGACCATCGCGCCGCCTTCCGGAAGGCTCCGCATGAGCCGGCCCCGGGCGGCCACGAGTGCGCAGGCGTCGTCGAGCGTGAGCACACCGGCGACGTGCGCGGCGGCGATCTCCCCGATGGAATGGCCCGCGACCACGTCGGGCCGTACGCCCCAGGACGTGACGAGCCGGTACAGGGCGATCTCCACGGCGAACAGGCCGCACTGGGCGTGCAGGGTCCCGGAGAGGGTCCTCTCCGCGTCCTCGCCGGTGTCGAACACGACGTCCCGGAGCGACGGTTCGTCGGGCAGCAGCGCGTCGAAGCGGGCCCGGACGGCGTCGAAGGCGTCGGTGAAGGCGGGGTACGTCCGGTACAGCTCGGCCGCCATCCCGGCGCGCTGGCTGCCCTGCCCGGTGAACAGGAAGGCCGTACGCCCGGTCGGCGTGCCGCCGACGACGAGGCGCGGCGCGGGCCGGCCGGCGGCCAGCGCGTCCAGCCCCGCCACGAGGTCCGCGCCCTCTTCGCCGACGACGGCGGCCCGGTGCGCGAACACCGACCGCCGGGTCGCGAGCGCGACGGCCAGGTCACGCGGGGCGGGCACGGCGTCGTCGGGCAGCCGCCGCAGGTGGGTGAGGAGCCGGCGGGCCTGGTCGCGGAGCGCGGCCGGGGTACGCCCGGAGACGACCCAGGCGACGGTCCCGGCCGGAGTGCCGGCGCCGGCCCGGGCGTCGTGGTCGGCCTGGACCTCGTGGTCGACCGGGTCGTCGGTGCCGGTCCGGGCGTCGGTGCCGGGTACGTCGGAGACCGGGGCCGGGGGCTCGTCCCGGGGGGCTTCCTCGACGATGACGTGGGCGTTGGTGCCGCTGATGCCGAAGGAGGACACGCCGGCCCGCCTGGGCCGCTCCGTCGCGGGCCAGTCCACGGAGTCCCGCAGCAGCGCGACGGCGCCGCTCGACCAGTCGACGTGGTCCGACGGCTCGTCGAGGTGCAGCGAGCGGGGCAGTACGCCGTGTCGCATCGCGTGCACCGTCTTGATGATGCCGGCCACTCCGGCGGCGGCCTGGGTGTGGCCGATGTTGGACTTCACCGAGCCGAGCCAGACGGGCCGCACGTCGGCGTCGTCGCCGTCGTCGCCGCCGCGCCGTGCCCCGTACGTGGCGAGCACGGCCTGCGCCTCGATCGGGTCGCCGAGCCGGGTGCCGGTGCCGTGCGCCTCCACGACGTCGATGTCGGCGGTGGTCAGCCGGGCGTCCGCGAGGGCGGCGCGGATGACGCGTTGCTGAGCGGGTCCGTTGGGCGCGGAGAGGCCGTTGGAGGCGCCGTCCTGGTTGGTCGCGGTGCCGCGCACCAGGGCGAGGACCCGGTGTCCGTTGCGGCGGGCGTCCGACAGCCGTTCCACCAGCAGTACGCCCGCGCCCTCGGCCAGCGAGGTGCCGTCCGCCCCTGCGGCGAAGGGCTTGCAGCGTCCGTCGGGGGCCAGGCCGCGCTGTCGGCTGAAGCCCACGAGGGCGCCGGGTCCCGGCATCACGGCGACGCCACCGGCCAGGGCGAGGTCGCACTCGCCCTCGCGCAGGGCCCGTACCGCCATGTGCAGCGCCACCAGCGACGACGAGCAGGCCGTGTCCACGGTGACGGCCGGGCCTTCGAGGCCCATGACGTACGAGACCCGTCCGGACACGACGCTGCCCGCGGTGCCGGTGAGCAGGTGGCCCTCGTTGCCCTGACCGGCCTGGTGCAGACGGGGTCCGTACTCCTGGTAGTGCGAGCCGACGAACACCCCGGTACGGCTGCCGCGCAGTGCCGCCGGGACGATCCCGGCCCGCTCGACCGCCTCCCAGCTGGTCTCCAGGAGGAGCCGCTGCTGGGGATCGGTCGCCAGCGCCTCGACCGGTGAGATGCCGAAGAACTCCGCGTCGAACCGCGCCGCGTCGTGCAGGAACCCGCCTTCCCTCACGTACATCCGGCCCGGTGCGTCCGGGTCGGGGTCGTACAGCGCGTCGAGGTCCCAGCCCCGGTCGGTGGGCAGCCCGCCGATGGCGTCACCGCCGGAGGCGACGAGGTGCCACAGGTCCTCCGGGGTGGTGACGCCGCCGGGGTAGCGGCAGGCCATGCCGACGATCGCGATCGGGTCGTCGTCCGTGGACGCACCGGGGCCGCCGGGGCTGCCGGGGTCCTGCGGCGCCGGAGCGACGGCGGTGTCCTCGCCGAGGAGTTCGGTGAGGAGGTGGCCGGCGAGCGCGGTGCAGGTGGGGTGGTCGAAGGCGAGCGTGGCCGGCAGTCGCAGTCCGGTGGCCGTGCCGAGCCGGTTCCGCAGGTCGACGGCGGTCAGCGAGTCCAGTCCGAGGTCCTTGAACGCGCGGTCCGCCGCCACGGCGTCCGCGTCGGCGTCCGTGTGCCCGAGCACGGTGGACACCTGGGCGCGTACCAGGTCGAGCACCGTGGCACGGCGTTCCGCGGGCCGCTGTCCGAGCAGTGACTGCCGCAGTGCCGTGGTCCGGTCCGCCGTGCCGGTGCCGGTGTCCGGCGCGGCCGCGGTGAGACTGCGGCGGCGCGGGGCAGCCGGGCGGCGGACGAGGGCACGCAGCATGGGGTGCGCGGGTGCGTCGTCCGCGCCCGGGGCCCGGGTGTCGAGGCGGGCGGCGAGCACCAGGCTCTCGGGGGACGCGGCGGCGCGGTCGAAGAGGTCCAGTCCTTCGCGGGTGGACAGCGCGCCGGCTCCCACCCGGTTCATGCGGGCGAGGTCGGTGTCACCGAGTTGTCCGGTCATGCCACTGCGCTCGGCCCACAACCCCCACGCCACGGAAACACCCGCCAGACCACGCCCCCGCCGATACGCAGCCAACCCGTCCAAGAACGTGTTCCCCGCCGCA
>NZ_JBLFJV010000030.1:0-266321 GCF_047444975.1 Streptomyces sp. CWNU-52B
ACAGCGCCGATGGTACTGCAGGGGGGACCCTGTGGGAGAGTAGGACGCCGCCGAACAATTATTGAAGAGCTGGTCCCTGAACTTAGGTTCAGGGACCAGCTCTTTTTTGTTGTGCGTCACTTGGAGTTCACGTTGCGCGACCAACATCACCGGCATGGGTACTGCTGCAATGCTCAGGGCCGCGGGTGTGGGGATCGGTGACGAGGTCATCGTTCCGGCGTTCGGGAACGTCGAGGTCGCGGAGGCCGTGATCACGGCCGGCGCACTGCCGGTCTTCGTGGACATAGATCCTGCCACCTACTGCCTGGACCCCTCCGAGGTGGAGGCGGCCACCGGGCCGCGAACCGTCGCGCTGGTGGCCGTCCACCGCTTCGGCCGGCTCGCCGACATGCCCCGCCTCTGGGACATCGGCAGGCGGCGCGGGCTGCTGGTGCTGGAACAGGGCGAGTCCGAGGCGCCGTACGCGGAGATCGAGGAGCGCAGGGCGCACGCGACGCTCCTCGACGGGCGGTTGAGGGGGGTGCGGACCCCGGAGCGCGGCGCGGGGCACACCTATCAGCAGTACGTCGTGCGGGTGCCGGGCAACGGACGGCCGGACCGCGACGCGTTCGTACGCGCGGTGAGGGCCAGGGGCGTCGAATGCCGGGTGCCGGTGAAGACGCCCGTGCACCGGATGCCGGCGTTCCGGCGGGACGTCTGTCTGCCGGAGACCGAGCGGGCCGCCGACGAGACACTGGCGCTGCCCGTCGAAGCGTCGCTGACGAAGCGGGAGATGCAGCGGATCGTGTCCGCGTGCAATGCCCTCGGCGGACTGCTCCAGCCTGCTTTCTAGGTGATCGAACGCAGTTGGGAGCACACCGGCGTTCGGGGTATGCTCTATTCCGTTGCCACGGGGGAGACTTCGAAGGCGACAGGCCCCCATAGCTCAGTCGGTAGAGCGTCTCCATGGTAAGGAGAAGGTCAACGGTTCGATTCCGTTTGGGGGCTCAGCCAGAAGAGGCCTCCGTCCTACAGGGCGGGGGCCTCTTTGCGTATCCGGGGGCCGGACGGCGGCCCCCGGACCGGTCGGCTCAGTCCTTCTGCAGACCCGGGACGCGCATCGCCAGAATGGCCATGTCGTCGGAGGGTGCGTCGCTCGCGAACCGCTCGACCGCGCGCATGATGCGGGCCGCCACCGCGCCGGCCGTCAGACCCGTGCAGGTGGTGAGGACATCGGCGAGGCCGTCGTCGCCCAGCATGCGGGTGCCCTCGCGGCGTTCGGTGACGCCGTCCGTCACACAGAGCAGGACGTCTCCCGGGTCGAGCGTCACCGTCTGCTCGTACAGCTCCAGGTCGTCCATGACGCCCAGCAGCGGCTGCGGTTCGGCGGCTGGTTCGACCGTGCCGTCCTGACGCAGGCGCAACGGGAGCGGGTGCCCGGCGCAGACCACCTTCAGGAGCGCCGAGCCGTCCTCCTGGGGCCACAGCTCCCCGTAGAGGAGGGTCAGGAAGCGGCTGCGGGCGCCCTCGTCGAGGATCGCGGAGTTCAGCCGGTCCAGGACCGCCGGGCCGCCGTAGCCCTCGCGGGCGAGCAGGCGCAGCGCGTGCCGGGCGAGCCCGGTGACCGCGGCCGCCTCGGGGCCCGTACCGCAGACGTCTCCGATGGCGAAGCCGTAGGCGCCGTCGCGGATGGGGAAGAGGTCGTAGAAGTCGCCGCCGACCTCGTTGCCCTCGCCGGCCGCGCGGTAGATGACCTCCACCTCCACGCCGTCGATGTGGGGGAGCTCCGGGGGCAGCAGGCTGCGCTGGAGGGACTGGCTGATGGCCGTGCGCTCCGAGTACAGGCGGGCGTTGTCCAGGGCGAGCGCGGCCCTTCGGCTCAGGTCCTCGGCCAGTTCCAGGATCTCCTGGCGGAAGTGTTCGTCCGTCGGCTTGCCGAGGGTCAGCATGCCGATGACGCGGTTGCGGGCCACCAGCGGAAGGACGACCGTCTCGCCGCCGACCGCCGCGGCCGTCGCGAGCGTCGTACCGATGCCGGAACTGACCGTGGCGGGTTCGCCCCGGCCCAGGCTGCGCATGGAGGTGCGCAGGGCGGCCTGGTGGGCGGCCTCCGCGGGGGCCGCCCAGACGCGGGCGCCCGGGGTGGGGACCGGGTCCGGCGGGGCGATCTTGGAGAGGAGGGCCTTGAGGCCGTCGATGCGCTCCTCGTCCTCGTGCAGGACGTACGAGAGGAAGGGATCGGAGGCCTGGTCGGCGATCGTGTAGACGGCGCACCAGGTGGCGAGGGTCGGAACCGTCATCTGGGCCATCAGGGCCAGCGTCTGGTCGCGGTCCAGGGTGCCCGCGAGGAGGTCGGAGGCCTCGACGAGGAAGGACAGCGAGCCGCGGCGCAGGCGCTCCAGCTCGCCCAGGCGGGCGGACTCCACGGCGAGCGCGATGCGGTCGGCGGCGAACTGGAGGCGCAGGGCCTCCTCGTTCGAGTAGCGGCCCGGCGACTCGGCCGCCACGCCGAGCGAACCGGTGAGCCGTCCCTCTACCTTGAGCGGGACCGTGACGACCGAGCGCATGCCGGTGCCGCTGAGGAGCGGTACGGCCCCTGGGACGGCCGTGAGGTCCTCGTGGACGGCCGGCATGCGGGCCGAGCCGTAACGGCCGGTGCCCGCCTCCACGGGGACGCGAGCGAAGCGCTGACGGGCGGAGGGGAGCCCGGTGGAGGCGCGCACCTCCAGCTCGGTCTCGTCGTCGGTCGCCAGGAGCAGGAAGGCGGAGTCGCCGTCGAGCATGTCGCGGGCCCGCTCCACCGTGCGCTGCAGGAGGCCGTCGAGGTCGTCGGGGGCCGGTGAGCCGATGAAGACCTCGAAGGGGTCCGAGGCATGGCCCTCGGAGCTGGTGGTCGTGTCCGTGGCCGAGACGCGCAACGGGGTCTGCAGGACCGCCCGTTCGTGGTCGCGCACCAGGAGGCAGACCGTCGAGGGCTCGCCGTCGGTGTCCCGTACGCGCAGGTGGGAGGCGTAGACGGGGGTGACGCGGCCGTTGGCGCCGCGCAGGCCGTAGCTGCCTTCCCAGCGGGAGAGCTGGAGGGCCTCGACGATGCCGGTGCTGGTGCCGGGGGTGTGCGGCCAGGCCGCGAGGTCGGTGAGCGGCTTGCCGATGACCTGCTCGGCCGCGTAGCCGAAGAGTTCCTCGGCGTCCTCGTTCCAGGCGTTGATGGCGCCCGTGCGGTCGATCTGGACGACCGCCACGCGTACCCGGCCGTCGGCGAGCGGCAGCAGGTGGGCGGGGAGCGAGGGGCCCGCCGTCCGGGTGCCCACCGCCCGCGCGGGGAGGCCCAGCTGGAACCAGACCTGTTTGTGGGTGGGCGTGTACTCGACACCCCAGCGGTTCGCCAGGGCGGCACAGAGCTGGAGGCCGCGGCCTCCCTCGCGGTCGGGGTTGCCCATGTTGTGGGTGCTGCCCTGGAGTGGAATCTCTCGTTCTGGGTAGCGGTCCGCCACCTCGATCCGCACGCCGTCGTCGCTGCGCAGGCACAGGACGTCCGCGGACGTGCCGGCGTGCACCACCGCGTTGGTGACGAGTTCGCTGGTGAGGACCACGGCGTCGTCGACGATGTCGGCGAAGCCCCAGCCCTGGAGGGTGTCACGGACGAAGGAACGAGCGGTCGCGACGGACCGCCCGACAGGGTCGAAGCTGGCGGCCGCGCGCGCGGTGATCACAGAACTCCTTGTCCGGTCGTCGGCGGGCAGCTCTCGGTGGCCGACCTGCCCCTGCCGGGGCAGGCGCTGGTTCCCGGTCGGCCGGGGATCCTGGGGCGGTCCCCCAGGATGCAGTCCGGTGGTCATGGTGCGGTGCCCTCCGATGCCTGCCTGCCCGCTCGTGCTCGTACCACCGCCCAGGCCGGAAGGACCGGCGTGGCTGGACAGCCGCATGCAAGGTTACTTACCTTCGCCGTCCGTGCGGATGCCGGTCGCCGGTGTTTGCGGCCGGAGGGTGTGCGGACCGTGTGCGAAGCTGCCGAACTGTTATGGCCTGGTTCAACCATGGTGAAACACTGGGAAGGCTTCTGGAGAAGGTCCTGGCAGGCTGAGGCCCTTCCGGCACGTGGAGCGGCAGTAGTGGAGCAGCAGTACCGGAGCACGCCGAGCAGTTGATGGTCGACCCTTGCGGGAGGGACACAGTGGAGTCTGGCGCAGCGACGCGGGGCACTAAGACGCGCGCGAAAGGCGGACAGTCCCTGAGTAACCGGAGCAAGCCGCGGGGTGGCACCACAGAGGTGGACACCGCGGCTCTGAACAGGCTGTTGTCGGCCCTGGTGTCGATGCGGGACGGCAATTTCCGCAAGCGGCTCACCGTCTCGGGCGACGGAGTGATGTCCGAGATCGCGGCCGTCTTCAACGAGGTGGGCGACCGGAATCTGCAGCTGACCGGCGAGCTGTCGCGGGTGCGGCGCATGGTCGGACGTGAGGGAAAGCTCACGGAGCGGCTGGAGACGGGGGCCTGCGAGGGCTCCTGGGCCGCCGCGATCGACGCGTCCAACGCGCTCGTCGACGATCTCGTACGGCCCGTCTCCGAGGTCGGCCGGGTGCTGTCCGCGGTGGCGGAGGGAGATCTGTCGCCGCGTATGGAGCTGCGCGCGCAGGCGCCGGACGGCAACGGGCATCCGTTGCGCGGCGAGTTCCTGAAGGTCGGGCGCACGGTCAACAACCTGGTCGACCAGCTGTCCACGTTCACCGACGAGGTCACGCGCGTGGCCAGCGAGGTCGGGACCGAGGGCAAGCTGGGCGGGCAGGCCCGGGTGCGCGGTATGTCCGGTTCGTGGAAGGACCTCACGGACTCGGTCAATACGATGGCGTACCGGCTGACGGCACAGGTACGGGACATCGCACTGGTGACCACGGCGGTCGCCAAGGGTGATCTGTCCCGGAAGGTCACGGTTCACGTGGCCGGCGAGATGCTCGAACTGAAGAACACCGTCAACACGATGGTGGACCAGCTGTCCTCCTTCTCGTCCGAGGTGACGCGCGTCGCACGCGAGGTGGGCACCGAGGGTGAGCTGGGCGGGCAGGCGCAGGTGCCCGGTGTGGCCGGCGTGTGGAAGGACCTCACCGATTCGGTGAACCTCATGGCCGGCAATCTGACCGCGCAGGTGCGCGGTATCGCGCAGGTCACGACAGCGGTCGCCAACGGTGATCTGTCGCAGAAGGTGACGGTGTCCGCGCGCGGCGAGGTCGCGCAGCTCGCCGAGACGATCAACCAGATGACCAACACGCTGCTGACGTTCGCGGACGAGGTCACACGTGTCGCCAATGAGGTCGGTGGCGAGGGCCGCCTCGGCGGTCAGGCGAACGTCCCGGGCGCGGCGGGCACGTGGAAGGACCTCACCGACTCCGTCAACACGGTGTTCCGCAACCTCACCACGCAGGTGCGGGACATCGCCGCAGTAACTACTGCGGTCGCCAACGGTGACCTGTCGCAGAAGGTCAGCGTCGAGGTCGCCGGCGAGATGCTGGAGCTGAAGAACACCGTCAACACGATGGTCGACCAGCTGTCGAGCTTCGGCGCCGAGGTCACCCGCGTGGCGCGGGAGGTCGGTGTCGAGGGTGAGCTGGGCGGCCAGGCGCAGGTGCCCGGCGCGGCCGGTACGTGGAAGGACCTCACCGACTCCGTCAACACGGCGTTCCGGAACCTCACCGGACAGGTGAGGAACATCGCTCAGGTGACGACGGCGGTGGCCAACGGCGACCTGTCGCAGAAGGTCACGGTGGACGTCTCCGGCGAGATGCTCGCGCTGAAGAACACCGTCAACACGATGGTCGACCAGCTGTCGTCCTTCGCCGACCAGGTGACGCGGATGGCGCGTGACGTGGGCACGGAGGGCCGTCTCGGCGGTCAGGCGCGCGTGGACGGCGTGTCCGGTACGTGGAAGGACCTCACCGACTCCGTCAACTTCATGGCGGGCAACCTCACGTCCCAGGTGCGGCAGATCGCCCAGGTGACGACGGCGGTGGCGCGCGGTGACCTCTCGCAGAAGATCGAGGTGGACGCGCGCGGCGAGATCCTGGAGCTGAAGAACACCATCAACACGATGGTCGACCAGCTCAGCGCCTTCGCCGAGCAGGTGACCCGGGTGGCCCGTGAGGTGGGCACGGACGGCCGTCTCGGCGGTCAGGCGCAGGTGCCGGGTGTCGCCGGTGTGTGGCGGGACCTCACCGATTCGGTGAACGGCATGGCCGGCAACCTCACCGCCCAGGTGCGCAACATCGCGCAGGTCGCGACGGCGGTGGCGCGCGGTGACCTCTCCCAGAAGATCGACGTGGACGCGCGCGGCGAGATCCTGGAGCTGAAGAACACCCTCAACACGATGGTGGACCAGCTGTCGAACTTCGCCGAGCAGGTCACCCGCGTGGCCCGCGAGGTGGGCACCGAGGGCATCCTCGGCGGGCAGGCCGAGGTGCAGGGTGTCTCCGGCACCTGGAAGGACCTCACGCAGTCCGTGAACTTCATGGCGAACAACCTGACGATCCAGGTGCGCAACATCGCCGAGGTCACGACCGCCGTCGCCAAGGGCGACCTGTCGAAGAAGATCACCGTCGACGCGAAGGGCGAGATCCTCGAACTCGTCACCACCGTCAACACGATGGTCGACCAGCTGTCGTCGTTCGCCGAGCAGGTGACCCGGGTGGCCCGTGAGGTGGGCACCGAGGGCCAGCTGGGCGGCCAGGCGCGGGTACCCGGCGTCACGGGCATCTGGAAGGACCTCAGCGACAACGTCAACCTGATGGCCAACAACCTGACCATGCAGGTGCGGAACATCTCCCAGGTCGCGGCGGCCGTCGCCAACGGCGACCTGACCCGGACGGTGACGATCGAGGCGCGCGGCGAGGTCGCGCAGCTCGCCGACACCTTCAACACGATGGTCAAGACGCTGAGTTCGTTCGCCGACCAGGTCACCAAGGTGGCCCGCGAGGTGGGTACGGACGGCATCCTCGGCGGTCAGGCGCGCGTTCCGGGCGTGTCGGGCACGTGGAAGGACCTCACCGAGTCGGTGAACGGCATGGCGTCGAACCTGACCGGACAGGTGCGCAACATCGCGATGGTCACCACGGCCATCGCCAAGGGCGATCTGACCAAGAAGATCGACATCGACGCGCGCGGCGAGATCCTGGAGCTGAAGACGACCATCAACACGATGGTCGACCAGCTGTCGTCGTTCGCCGAGGAGGTCACCCGGGTGGCCCGCGAGGTGGGCACCGAGGGCCAGCTGGGCGGCCAGGCGCGCGTACGCGACGTCGACGGCACCTGGCGCGACCTCACCGAGTCGGTGAACGAGATGGCCGGGAACCTGACCCGGCAGGTGCGTGCCATCGCGCGCGTGGCGACCGCCGTGACCCGCGGCGACCTCAACCTGAAGATCGACGTGGACGCCTCGGGCGAGATCCAGGAACTTCAGGACTACATCAACAAGATGATCGCGAACCTCCGCGACACCACCATCGCCAACAAGGAACAGGACTGGCTGAAGGGCAATCTCGCCCGCATCTCCGGTCTGATGCAGGGCCGCCGCGACCTCGCCGACGTGGCCTCGCTCATCATGAGCGAGCTGACCCCGGTGGTCTCGGCGCAGCACGGCGCGTTCTTCCTGGCGATGCCGCTGGACGACGGCAAGGACGTCGGCGCCGCGCACGACGATTCGTACGAACTGCGGATGCACGGGTCGTACGGCTACTCGATGGGCTCCATGCCGACGTCGTTCCGGCCCGGTGAGACCCTCATCGGGACGGCCGCCAAGGAGAAGCGCACGATCCTCGTGGAGAACGTGCCGACGGGCTATCTGAAGATCGCCTCCAGCCTCGGGGAGGCGCCCCCGGCGCATGTCATCGTGCTGCCGGTGCTCTTCGAGGGGACCGTCCTCGGGGTGATCGAACTGGCGTCGTTCCACTCGTTCACGCACATCCAGCGGGACTTCCTCAGCCAGATCGCCGAGATGATCGCGACGAGCGTCAACACCATCGCGGTCAACACCAAGACCGAGGTGCTGCTCAGGCAGTCCCAGGAGCTGACCGAACAGCTCAGGGAGCGGTCCGCGGAGCTGGAGAACCGGCAGAAGGCCCTCCAGGAGTCCAACGCGGAGCTGGAGGAGAAGGCCGAGCTGCTGGCTCAGCAGAACCGTGACATCGAGGTGAAGAACACCGAGATCGAGGAGGCGCGGCAGGTCCTGGAGGAGCGCGCCGAGCAACTCGCGGTCTCCATGCGCTACAAGAGCGAGTTCCTGGCCAACATGTCCCACGAGCTGCGTACGCCGCTCAACTCGCTGCTGATCCTCGCCAAGCTGCTCGCCGACAACGCGGACTCCAACCTCACCCCCAAGCAGGTCGAGTTCGCCGAGACGATCCACGGGGCGGGTTCCGACCTGCTCCAGCTGATCAACGACATCCTCGACCTGTCGAAGGTCGAGGCGGGCAAGATGGACGTGTCGCCGACCCGCATCGCACTGGTCCAGCTCGTCGACTACGTGGAGGCCACTTTCCGCCCGCTGACGGCGGAGAAGGGGCTCGATTTCTCCGTACGGGTGTCGCCGGAGCTGCCGGCCACGCTGCACACGGACGAGCAGCGGCTCCTCCAGGTGCTGCGCAACCTGCTCTCGAACGCGGTGAAGTTCACCGACTCCGGAGCGGTCGAACTGGTCATCCGGCCCGCGGGCGCGGAGGTGCCGGTCGCCATCCGGGAGCAGTTGCTGGAGGCAGGCTCGCTGCGGGACGCGGACGGCGATCTGATCGCGTTCTCCGTGACCGACACGGGTATCGGCATCGCGGCCAGCAAGATGCGGGTGATCTTCGAGGCGTTCAAGCAGGCGGACGGCACGACGAGCCGCAAGTACGGCGGTACGGGCCTGGGTCTGTCGATCTCGCGGGAGATCGCGCGGCTGCTGGGCGGCGAGATCCACGCCCAGAGCGAGCCCGGACGCGGCTCGACGTTCACGCTGTATCTGCCGCTGCACCCGAGCGAACTCCCGCCGCAGGGCTACCCGCAGCTCTCCCCGCCGCTGGAGAGCGGGGCGCTCCCGGCGGGCCCGGACGACGCGGCAGAGGCCCGGGTGGAGACACCGGCGGAGGTCAAGTCGTACCAGGAGACCCAGAACGGGCCCGCCGCGCTCTTCAGGCGGCGTCGCAGGGCGGTGCCCGCCGCCGAGCAGCGGCCGGCGCTCTCGGGGCCGCAGACGCAGGCTGCGGACGACTGGGGCACGGGCGGCACGGAGGTGTCGTCGCGGTCGCGGTCCGTCTTCCGCTTCGAGGGCGAGAAGGTGCTGATCGTCGACGACGACATCCGCAACGTGTTCGCGCTCACCAGCGTCCTGGAGCAGCACGGCCTCTCGGTGCTGTACGCCGAGAACGGCCGCGAGGGCATCGAGGTCCTGGAACAGCACGACGACGTGACGGTCGTCCTGATGGACATCATGATGCCGGAGATGGACGGGTACGCGACCACGACGGCGATCCGCAGGATGCCCCAGTTCGCGGGCCTGCCGATCATCGCGCTCACCGCGAAGGCGATGAAGGGCGACCGGGAGAAGGCCATCGAGTCGGGTGCCTCCGACTATGTGACCAAGCCGGTCGATCCCGATCACCTGCTCGAGGTGATGCAGCAGTGGATGCGAGGGGCGTGAGCGGGCGGCGGGGTTTGATCGGACGGCCGGGGATGATTGAGTGGTAGGGAAATGACCGCGTGCACGGGGCGCGTCGGACGGTGATCGGTGTGCCGAGTTGCTGACTGACTGTGCCCGGAGCCGTGTGGAAACCCGGGATTCGGGGAACCTTCTGGTCTCCCGTCGCGTTTCTGCTACGTGCACAGTGACATCGCGGTGACAGGGTGTGGCGACAGGCGGGGTGCGGCTACCATGACCGGCACAAGGACGGGCGGCGCCAGAGAGCCGTCCCCTGGGGCGGCGCCCGGTGCACTGCCGGGACGAGGAGGGCGGGCCATGGTGCAGAAGGCCAAGATCCTCCTGGTCGATGACCGGCCGGAGAATCTGCTGGCGCTGGAGGCCATCCTCTCTGCGCTCGATCAGACACTGGTTCGGGCATCTTCCGGGGAGGAAGCGCTCAAAGCACTGCTCACGGACGACTTCGCGGTCATTCTGCTGGATGTCCAGATGCCGGGTATGGACGGTTTCGAAACCGCCGCGCACATCAAGAGGCGAGAGCGGACCCGGGACATCCCGATCATCTTCCTCACCGCGATCAACCACGGCCCGCACCACACCTTCCGGGGATACGCGGCAGGTGCGGTGGACTACATCTCCAAGCCGTTCGATCCGTGGGTGCTGCGCGCGAAGGTCTCGGTGTTCGTCGAGCTGTACATGAAGAACTGCCAACTCCGGGAGCAGGCGGCGCTGCTGCGCCTGCAGCTGGAGGGCGGTGGCGGCAAGGCACTGCTCGGTGACGCCAAGGAGCCCGCCGGACTGCTCGCCGAGCTCTCCGCGCGCCTCGCGGCCGTCGAGGAGCAGGCCGAGGCGCTTTCCAAGCAGCTGGACGACGAATCGGCGGACGCGGCGGCGGTGGCCACCGCGGCCCATCTGGAGCGCAAGCTCACGGGGTTGCGTCGCGCGCTCGACGCGCTGGAACCGGGCACCGGGAGCGGGGCGGCTTCGCTGCCGTCGCAGAACTGAGCGGAGCGCCCCAGCGGTCTTGAGTGCTTGGGGCTGGGGGGGGCGGGGGCTGGAGGCAGCCTTGGGGGCCGGTGGCCCGGGTCTGGACGGCTGGGCCGGGTAGGCCGGAGGGCTCGCGTCCCGGGCTGAATGCCCCGGATATCTGGAGGCTTGAAGCCCTGGTGTCCGGAGTTCTGGTGCCTGAGGTCCCGGGTCCTGGGATTTCGGTGTCCTGGGGCCTGACCGGGTTGGGCGGGCTCGGAGCCGGTTCTTCTGGAGCGTTCGTCGCGGCTGAGGAGCGGGGCCAGGCCGGACCGGTGCGGTCGGGCATGGCGGTCGCCGTGTGCCGCGCAGCCGCCTCACCACCACTTCGCCGTCGCCCCGTGGGCCGGAACGGCTGTGCGTCGGGCGGGAATTGGCGTGGCGGCGGCGCCGGATCGCCGTCGACACGGCGTCAGTTCCGTGCCGCTGACGGGCGACACGAACGGGTGAAGCAGTAGGCACACGTGTCCCCAGTGGCCTCCACCGGTAACCTCACACCCATGGCCTCACGTCAGCCCGCAGCCAAGAAGTCGCCCGCGAAGAAGGCGGCCGCTCCGACGAAGGCTGTGGCGAAGAAGGCCCCCGCGAAGAAAGCCCCCGCGAAAAAGGCGCCTGCCAAGAAGGCCGCAGCCAAGAAAGCCGCACCTCCGAAGCCGGCGCCCAATCCGACCGGGGGCGTGTACAGGCTCGTACGCGCCCTGTGGCTGGGCGTCGCGCACGCCGTCGGCGCCGTGTTCCGCGGCATAGGGCGGGGCGCGAAGGGACTCGACCCGGCGCACCGCAAGGACGGCGTCGCGCTGCTCCTGATCGGCCTCATGCTGATCATCGCCGCCGGGACCTGGTCCAACCTCCGCGGTCCGGTGGGCGACCTCGTCGAGATGCTGGTGACCGGCACCTTCGGCCGCCTCGACCTGCTCGTGCCGATACTGCTGGCGGTCGTCGCGGCCCGGCTCATCCGGCACCCCGAGCAGCCCGACGCCAACGGACGCATCGTCATCGGTCTGTCCGCGCTGGCCATCGGTGTGCTCGGCCAGGTCCACATCGCCTGCGGGGCGCCCGCGCGCAGCGACGGCATGCAGGCGATAAGGGACGCGGGCGGGCTCATCGGCTGGGGCGCGGCGACCCCGCTGACGTACACGATGGGTGACGTCCTCGCCGTGCCGCTGCTCGCGCTGCTCACGGTCTTCGGCCTGCTGGTGGTCACCGCGACACCGGTCAACGCGATCCCGCAGCGACTGCGGCTGCTGGGCGTACGGCTCGGTCTCCTGCAGCCCAGGGCCGAGGACGACGTGTTCGCCGAGGAGGACGACGAGCGTTACGAGGAGCAGTGGCGCGAGGCACTGCCCGAGACCTCCCGGCGGCGGCGCCGGGCGGCGCCCGAGGAGTACGCCCCGGACGACGCCGAACAGGAGGCGCTCGCCGAGCGACGGAGCCGCCGCAGGCGCCCCGCCGTGCCGCAGCCCGCGCTGGACCGGCCCATGGACGCGGTCGACGTGGCCGCCGCGGCCGCCGCGGCGCTCGACGGTGCCGTGCTGCACGGGATGCCGCCCTCGCCGCTCGTGGCCGACCTGACGCAGGGCGTCGGTACGGACCGCGGTGAGCGTGAGGACTCCGGCCGGAGCGAGGAGCCGACGCCGACGCCGGTGCCGGCCGCGCGTGCCAAGGGCGCCAGGCCCAAGCAGGAGATGCTCAAGGCCGAGGTCGCCGACCTGACCAAACCCGCTCCCGACGCGCCCCGGGATCTCCCGGCACGGGCCGAGCAGCTCCAGATCTCCGGCGACATCACCTACTCGCTGCCCTCGCTCGACCTCCTGGAGCGCGGCGGCCCCGGCAAGACGCGCAGCGCCGCCAACGACGCGGTGGTCGCCTCCTTGCAGAACGTCTTCAGGGAGTTCAAGGTCGACGCGTCCGTCACCGGCTTCACCCGCGGTCCGACGGTCACGCGGTACGAGGTCGAGCTGGGCCCCGCCGTGAAGGTCGAGCGGATCACGGCGCTCGCCAAGAACATCGCGTACGCCGTCGCCAGCCCCGATGTGCGGATCATCAGCCCGATCCCGGGGAAGTCGGCGGTCGGCATCGAGATCCCGAACTCCGACCGCGAGATGGTCAACCTCGGTGACGTACTGCGCCTCGCGGACGCCGCCGAGGACGACCACCCGATGCTCGTCGCGCTCGGCAAGAACGTCGAGGGCGGCTACGAGATGGCCAACCTCGCGAAGATGCCGCACGTCCTGGTGGCCGGAGCGACCGGTTCCGGCAAGTCCTCGTGCATCAACTGCCTGATCACGTCCGTGATGGTCCGGGCGACCCCCGACGACGTCCGCATGGTCCTCGTCGACCCCAAACGCGTCGAGCTGACCGCGTACGAGGGCATCCCGCACCTGATCACGCCGATCATCACCAATCCGAAGAAGGCCGCCGAGGCCCTGCAGTGGGTCGTGCGCGAGATGGACCTGCGCTACGACGACCTGGCGGCCTTCGGATACCGGCACATCGACGACTTCAACGCCGCCATAAGGAAGGGCAAGGTCAAGCTGCCCGAGGGCAGCGAGCGGGAGCTGTCCCCGTACCCGTATCTGCTGGTGATTGTGGACGAGCTCGCCGACCTGATGATGGTCGCGCCGCGGGACGTCGAGGACTCGATCGTGCGGATCACCCAGCTCGCGCGCGCGGCCGGCATCCACCTGGTGCTCGCCACACAGCGGCCGTCCGTCGACGTCGTCACCGGTCTGATCAAGGCGAACGTGCCGTCCCGGCTCGCCTTCGCCACCTCCTCGCTCGCCGACAGCCGCGTCATCCTCGACCAGCCCGGCGCCGAGAAGCTGATCGGCAAGGGCGACGGGCTCTTCCTGCCGATGGGCGCCAACAAACCCACCCGTATGCAGGGCGCCTTCGTCACCGAGGACGAGGTCGCCGCCGTGGTGCAGCACTGCAAGGACCAGATGGCGCCGGTCTTCCGGGACGACGTCACCGTGGGCACCAAGCAGAAGAAGGAGATCGACGAGGACATCGGCGACGACCTCGACCTGCTGTGCCAGGCCGCCGAGCTGGTCGTCTCCACACAGTTCGGGTCGACCTCGATGCTCCAGCGCAAGCTGCGGGTCGGCTTCGCCAAGGCCGGCCGGCTGATGGACCTCATGGAGTCCCGCAACATCGTCGGACCCAGCGAGGGCTCCAAGGCTCGTGACGTTCTTGTGAAGGCTGATGAGCTGGACGGAGTGCTCGCGGTGATCCGTGGGCAGGCGCAACCTTAGGGAAACAGAGCGGACCGTCTCCTTCCACGAGAGGGGGTCGCTTCCCTCGCGAGGTGGGTCGGGCCACCCGGGTGACCGTGTCGGCCACCGGAGTGATCCGAACGTGACTCACCCGTGAGGAAACGGTGAGCAACCGTTTCCCCGCGTCGTACGTCAAGTTGAGGGAGGGGACAGGTCCATGTCCCAGCATCAGGCCGACATCAGGATGACCGGCCATTCTGATGGCGTACAAAGTCCCACCGCCCGGTTGCCCCTCTCTTTCACACCCCCCCTAGACTGAACCTCCAGCACAGGTGGCTTAACGCTCGAAAGGCGCCCCCGTGTCCATCGGCAACTCTCCTGACGACAACCCCTCTGACGACAACACCCCTCAGGACGAGCGCTCCTCCGTAGAGGACGATCAGCCTTCGGTCGGCCGTGCCCTTCAGCAGGCGCGGATCGCGGCCGGGCTGACCGTCGACGACGTCAGCAACGCCACCCGGGTCCGTATCGCCATCGTGCACGCGATCGAGCAGGACGACTTCGCCCCGTGCGGCGGTGACGTCTACGCGCGCGGTCACATCAGGACCCTCGCCCGCGCGGTCGGTCTCGCCCCGGCGCCGCTGCTCGCCCGTTACGACGCCGACCACGGCGGGCGGCCCGCGCCGACGCCGGCGGCACCCATGTTCGAGGCGGAGCGGATCCGTCCCGAGCGCCGCGGTCCCAACTGGACCGCGGCCATGGTCGCCGCGATCGTCGCGGTGATCGGTTTCGTCGGATTCACCCTGTTCAGCGGCGACGACGGCGACAACACGAAGGCCAACGTCGCCGAAGGGTCCACGGCCACTGCCAGCAAGCCCGCCAAGACCAAGCCGACGCCCACCAAGCCGGACGTCCCGAAGGCCGACCCGTCCGACAGTGCCATCGCCGCCGCGCCGCAGGACAAGGTGACCGTCCAGGTCAGTGCCCCCGACGGCCGCAGCTGGATCTCGGCGAAGGACCACAACGGCCGGCTGCTCTTCGACGGCCTGCTGGAGCAGGGCGACTCCAAGACCTTCCAGGACAAGGAGAAGGTCGACCTCGTCCTCGGCGACGCGGGCGCCATCCAGCTGTACGTGAACGGCAAGAAGATCGACGACGAGTTCCAGCCGGGCCAGGTGGAACGCCTCTCGTACACGAAGGGCGACCCCGAGGTCGGCTGAGCGGGCGGCTCCGCCGATATGTGTCGGCGGACACACGTGCACGGATTCGCCCGGTCGTACGGGCCTGTGGCAGCCCGGTCCACCGGGCACGCGGAAACGGGGTTGGCCGAGATCGGCCAACCCCGTCGACGTGGGCTGTCGGTGGGACGAAGTAGTCTTGAGCCCATGCCTGAACGCCGTACCGTCGCACTCGTCACTCTTGGCTGCGCCCGTAACGAGGTGGACTCGGAGGAGCTCGCAGGCCGCTTGGAGGCGGACGGCTGGCACCTCGTGGAGGACGCCGAGAACGCGGACGTCGCCGTCGTCAACACCTGTGGCTTTGTCGAGGCCGCCAAGAAGGACTCCGTCGACGCCCTCCTGGAAGCCAACGACCTCAAGGGTCACGGCAGAACCCAGGCGGTCGTGGCCGTCGGCTGCATGGCCGAGAGGTACGGCAAGGAACTCGCCGAGGCCCTGCCCGAAGCCGACGGTGTCCTCGGTTTCGACGACTACGCCGACATCTCCGACCGTCTCCAGACCATCCTGAACGGCGGAATCCACGCCGCCCACACCCCGCGCGACCGGCGCAAGCTGCTGCCGATCAGCCCCGCCGAGCGGCAGAGCGCGGGCGCGGAGGTCGCCCTTCCGGGACACGGCCCCGCCGACCTTCCCGAAGGGCTCGCTCCGGAGTCCGGCCCCCGCGCGCCCCTGCGCCGGCGGCTCGACGGCTCCCCGGTGGCCTCCGTGAAGCTCGCCTCCGGCTGCGACCGGCGCTGCTCCTTCTGCGCCATCCCGTCCTTCCGCGGCTCCTTCATCTCGCGCCGCCCCAGTGACGTACTGGGCGAGACGCGCTGGCTCGCCGAGCAGGGCGTGAAGGAGATCATGCTGGTCTCCGAGAACAACACCTCGTACGGCAAGGACCTCGGCGACATCCGCCTCCTGGAGACGCTGCTGCCCGAGCTGGCCGACGTCGACGGGATCGAGCGGGTGCGGGTCAGCTACCTGCAGCCCGCCGAGATGCGGCCCGGCCTCATCGACGTGCTGACCTCCACGCCGAAGGTCGCCCCCTACTTCGACCTGTCCTTCCAGCACTCCGCCCCCGGGGTGCTGCGCGCGATGCGCCGGTTCGGGAACACCGAGCAGTTCCTGGGACTCCTCGACACGATCCGCTCCAAGGCCCCGCAGGCCGGTGTCCGGTCCAACTTCATCGTCGGCTTCCCGGGCGAGAGCGCGGACGACCTGGCCGAGCTGGAGCGCTTCCTGACCGCCGCGCGGCTGGACGCCATCGGAGTGTTCGGGTACTCCGACGAGGACGGCACCGAAGCGGCCACGTACGAGCACAAGCTGGACGAGGACGTCGTCGCCGAGCGGCTCGCGCGCGTGTCCCGGCTCGCCGAGGAACTGGTCTCCCAGCGGGCGGAGGAGCGCCTCGGCGAGACCCTGCAAGTGCTGGTCGAGTCCACCGGTTCGGCCGCCGAGGACGAGGCCGCGTACGGCCGCGCCGCGCACCAGGCGCCCGAGACCGACGGCCAGGTGCTCTTCACGAGCGGCGAAGGACTGACCGTCGGCCGTATGGTCGAGGCGAAGGTGGTCGGTACGGAAGGTGTCGACCTGATCGCCGAGCCGCTTCCGGGCTCGCTCGCGTGTACTGAGGAGGCGGCCAGATGACCGGAGCCCCGGCATCCGCGGCGGGCGGCCCCGGTGCGCCCGGTACCCGCGGTGCCACCGGAGCTTCCAGCAGGGGAACCTCCGGTTCGGGAGCTTCCGGTACGGGAACCTCCGGTTCGGGCACTTCCGGTACGGGGAAGACCGCCGTCACGGGAGCCGGTGAGGAATCCGGTACGACACCCAGGGCGGCGGCCTCCGGTACGGGCGCTGCCGACTCCCAGGGGCCCAGGACACCACGCGGCGCCAAGCTGAGCGCCGCGGCCGTCAACCAGGCCAGCCTGTGGAACGTCGCCAATCTGCTCACCATGCTCCGCCTCGTGCTCGTCCCGGGCTTCGTGGCGCTGATGCTGGCCGAGGGCGGTTACGACCCGGTGTGGCGGGCCTGGGCCTGGGCCGCCTTCGCCGTCGCGATGATCACGGACGTCTTCGACGGCCACCTCGCGCGCACGTACAACCTCGTCACCGACTTCGGGAAGATCGCCGACCCGATCGCCGACAAGGCGATCATGGGAGCGGCCCTGATCTGTCTCTCCTATCTCGGCGATCTGCCGTGGTGGGTGACGGGAGTGATCCTCGGGCGAGAGCTCGGAATCACCCTGCTGCGCTTCCTGGTGATCCGCTACGGCGTGATCCCGGCCAGCCGCGGCGGCAAGGTGAAGACGCTGACCCAGGGCGTGGCCGTCGGGATGTACGTCTTGGCGCTGACGGGGCCGCTGGCGACCCTGAGGTTCTGGGTGATGGCTGTGGCGGTGGCCCTGACCGTCGTCACGGGAGCCGACTATGTGAGACAGGCCATTGTGCTGCGGCGTCAGGGACTGGCCGAGCGCAAGGCCGCCGCCGAGGAGCCGGGAGCGTGACGACCACCGCCGCCGAAGTGCTGCGACTACTCACGGTGAGAGGGGAAACCCTTGCTGTCGCCGAGTCGCTGACCGGCGGTCTGGTGGCCGCGGAACTCGCGGCGGTGCCCGGGGCCTCCAAGGCCTTCCGCGGCTCGGTGACCGCGTACGCCACGGACCTCAAGCGTGACGTACTGGGTGTCGACGCCGCTCTGCTGGATCAGCGAGGCGCCGTGGATCCGCAGGTCGCGGCCCAGATGGCGGCCGGCGTGCGCAAGGTGCTCGGCGCGGACTGGGGGATGTCGACCACGGGGGTCGCCGGGCCCGAGCCTCAGGACGGGCAGCCGGTCGGTACGGTTTTCGTCGCCGTCGACGGGCCTGCCGGGGGGATGAATGAACGCGCGCTTGGCGGGAAAGTGGCGGCGCTGCGGTTGAACGGCTCCCGTACGGAAATCCGTATGGAGAGTGTACGGAGCGTGCTCGCACTGCTTCTGGAGCGGCTTGTGGGCGAACAACCTGGGAATGAGCGGGCACAGGATACGGAACAGAACGGGGGGTTTTGATGTTTGCAGCCCTGAGTGAACACGACATCGCTCCCCGCACGGCCGCGGCGCGAGGCGGTACGGTGGGGCGAGAAGGATGCGGCTACGCGGTCCGAGGAGGGAGCCACCGATGATTCTGCTCCGTCGCCTGCTTGGTGACGTGCTGCGTCGGCAGCGCCAGCGCCAGGGCCGTACTCTGCGCGAAGTCTCCTCGTCCGCCCGAGTTTCACTCGGCTATCTTTCCGAGGTGGAGCGGGGGCAGAAGGAGGCATCCTCTGAGCTGCTCTCGGCGATCTGCGACGCGCTGGACGTACGGATGTCCGAGCTCATGAGGGAAGTGAGCGACGAACTCGCACTGGCCGAACTGGCTCAGTCGGCTGCCGCCACCGAGCCTGTACCGACACCGGTACGCCCCAGGCTGAACTCCGTCTCGGTGGCCGGTGTGCCACCGGAACGAGTGACCATCAAGGCGCCTGCGGAGGCGGTCGACGTCGTCGCCGCCTGATGATGGCCCACGGGTACGTTGTCGTGAGCTGACAAGAGCTCGGGAAGAGCCTGGGAACGGGCTCTGGAAGAGCTTGAGAAGAACTGTGTGAGAGCCCCGGCCGGGGTTCTCCGGGGAGACCCGGAGGAGCGCGGTCGGGGTTTTCGCGTCGCGGGGTCGCGTCGGCGGGGTGTGCCCGGGATCAGATGCCGGACTCGGACGCCGGACGCAAGCGTGGGGTTTTGTCGCGTTTGCCGGTATCGCTCGGGGCGGTCATGGTGGAGTGGCGGGGGCAAGGCCGGGGGTCGCTGCTGACCGGAGGATGTCGATGTACGTCGTGAAGAGCCCGCTGTCCGATGCCGACCTGAAAACCGTGTCCGAGGCGCTGCAGGGCGCGCTCGTCGATCTGGTGGACCTGTCGCTGGTGGCGAAGCAGATCCACTGGAACGTGGTCGGCCCGCGCTTCCGGTCCGTCCACCTCCAGCTCGACGAGGTCGTCGACACCGCCCGGCTGCACTCCGACACCGTGGCGGAGCGGGCCTCGACGCTCGGGGTCTCGCCGGACGGACGGGCCGCGACCGTCTCGAACACCAGCGGGATCGGTCCCGTGAAGGACGGATGGGTGAAGGACACCGACGCGGTGGGGGCCCTGGTGGACGCACTCGGAGCCGTGATCGCGCGGATGAGGGAGCGGGTGGAGGCGACCGGGGACGCGGACCCGGTGAGCCAGGACATCTTCATCGGGATCACCGCGGACCTCGAGAAGCACCACTGGATGTTCCAGGCGGAGAACGGCTGACGGGTCTGACAGATCTGACGGGTGTCCGCTCTGACGGGTGTCGGCCTCGGGGCGCGCCGCGGCGCGGTGGGCGCCGATGGCGCGCCCGGCGTGCTTCAGCTGGGTCGGTGCGCCCTGTCGATACGGGAACGCGGCGGTCTAGCGTCGGGCTGGAGGTGGCGCCATGGCAGGGCGGATGGGACGAATAGGCAGGTGGGGGCTGGCTCTGGGCGCCGGAGCGCTGTGGTGGTGGGCGGTGATACGGCTGGCGTTCGCCGCCGACCCCGGCGTGCTGGAAGGGGCGGTCGCCGCCGGTGGATGGGGGCTCAGCCTGTTGCCGGTGCACTGCGTGTCCAAGGCGCGGGCCGTGGGGGCGGCAGGGTCGGACCAGTGGCGGCGGAGGGCTGCTCGGGCCTGGCGTAGGAGACGCGAGCCTTTGATGGGGCGGGGCGAACCTCCCGAGCGGGCGGATCTCCCGAGCGGCTGAGTGCGGCGACAGGGGTGCGTGGGGACGGGTGCCGGTTGCTCCGTGGGGACGGGTGCAGGTTGCTACCAAGGCATGGCCACGCCCCCGTTGGGGCGGAGGATCTGGCCCGTCGTGAACGACGACGCGTCGGAGGCGAGGTGCAGCACCGCGTGGGCGACGTCGTCGGGGGAGCCGACTCGGCCCAGTGGTGACATGCGGGCCATGAACTTCTCCGTCCGCGCCTGCGCCTCGTCGTCGTCGCGGTCGGTCATCGGAGTACGGATCCAGCCCGGCGCGACGGCGTTGACCCGGATGCCGTGCGGGCCCATCTCGGTCGCCAGGGTCTTCGTCAGCTGCACGACGGCCGCCTTCGCGGCCCCGTAGCAGAGCAGCCCCGGCCCGCCGGTGTCGACGGCTCCCGAGGTCATCGTGATGATGCTGCCGCGGGTACCGGAGGCCAGCATCGAGCGGGCGGCCGCTTGGCAGGCGTACAGGACACCTTTGAAATTGACCCCGAGGACCCGGTCGAGGTCCTCGTCCCGGGTGTCCAGGACCGGACTGCTGTGCATGATGCCGGCGACGGCGGCCATGACGTCCAGACGTGCGCAGGCCGCGACCGCCTCGCCGAGCAGGGCACGGTCGGTGACGTCGAGGGTGTGGGTGCGGGCCGTACCGCCGGCGTCCTTGATCAGCGCGGCCGTCCCGTCGAGGCCCTGGGTGTCCCGGTCCGCGCAGTGGACGACCGCCCCCGCCCCCGCGAGCAGCACGGCACAGGCGCGGCCGATGCCGCTCGCCGCGCCGGTGACGAATGCGGTGCGTCCGGTGAGGTCGTACGCGGTGACGGGCATGAAGGGACCGTACGAGTCATCTGACGGGTCGTCAATTAGTCCGGCGGGGCTGGACCGACCGGGCGTCGTACGTGCCGGGTGGCGGGGCCGGGCCCGGCTGGCAGACCGGGCACCAGTAGGTGGGGCGGTCGCGGGAGCCGTCGCCCTGGCTCGCCACGCGGATCGGTGTGCCGCAGCGCAGACAGGGCCGGGGCGCACGGCCGTACACGAACAGGTTCTGGTCGGCCCGGCCGGTGGTGACACGGGTGGGGCGGTCCCGGTTGGCTTCGAGGAGCTTCCTGGCGAGTGCCGGCAGGCGGGCGGCGTACTCGGTGGGGAGCCGGCCGACGGGGAGCCAGGGGGTGACGCGGAGCAGGAAGCAGAGTTCGCTCTTGTAGACGTTGCCGATTCCGGCGAGATTGCGCTGGTCGAGGAGGGCTTCGCCGAGGGCTCGGTCCGGGTCGCCCAGGAGGTTCGCCAGGGCCTTGTCCGGATCCCAGTCGGGGCCCAGGAGGTCGGGGCCGAGATGGCCTACCGCGCGGTCCTCGTTGGCGGTGCGGAGCAGTTCCAGGACGGGCAGCCGGTAACCGACCGCCGTGCGCTCCGCGGTGCCGAGGATCGCGCGGATCTGGTGACCGGGGCCGCCGCGCCAGCGCTCACCGGGGGCGTAGATCTTCCAGGAACCGTCCATGCGCAGGTGCGAGTGCAGGGTCAGACCACCCTCGACGCGGGTGAGCAGGTGCTTTCCGCGCGGGGTGACGTCCAGGACCGTGCGTCCGGTGAGGTCGGCCGTGGCGTACCGGGGGACCCGCAGATCGGAACGGGTGAGCACCTGGCCCGCGAGGGCCTTGTGCAGTCGCCGCGCGGCCTGCCAGACGGTGTCTCCTTCGGGCATGGGATCCAGGGTGGCACGTGGTGGGGCGGGGCGCGTGGAGATGGGCTGCCGGTGGGCCGGCGCGCGGGTGGGTGCGGCGGGTGGGTCCGGGCGGGTGTCCTCGCCGGGTCGCTCACGCGCGCAGGCGCAGTCCGCGGGGTGTCGCGTGGAAACCGGCTCCTTCCAGGAGGGTGCCGAACTCGGACGTCAGCGCGGAGGCGCCGTTGACCCGCTCCACGGTGACCGTGCCGAGGGAATCCGCGCGGGCGGCCGCCGCGAGCGCCTCGGCGGCCGTGCGCAGGCGGGCGTCGTGCAGGGGAGTCTCGTCCGGCGCGGCGGGCCAGGCCAGGAGGGTCTTGCCGCCGCGCTCCATGTACAGGGTCAGCTCGCCGTCCACGAGCACGACCAGGGAGCCCGCCTTGCGGCCGGGCTTGTGGCCCGCGCCGGTCGGGGGCTCGGGCCAGGGCAGGGCCGCGCCGTAGGCGTTCGCGGGGTCGGCGGCGGCCAGCACGACGGCGCGGCTCGCGCCGCTCGCGCGGGCACGGGAGGAGGGGTCTCCCGGGAAGGCGTGCGGGGCCGAACGGGGTGACTCGACGAAGGGGGACGCGTGACCCCGTTCGGATCCGGGCGTCGAGGCCGTGGGGCCCAGGGACGGTCCGCCGCGCAGGGAGTACGGGTCGTCGTCCGGTCTCACGGCGTCGGCGGACGGGAGGCCCAGGGCGTCGGCGAAGGGGTCGGGGGCCTGGTGCCCGGCAGGGCCGTCCGGGCCGGAGGGGCCAGGCGGGTGCGCGCTCGCGCGGTCGCCCGGGGACTCGCCCCGCTCACGGGCGGTGGCCGCCGCGCGCAGCCGGTCCACGGCGCCGTCCATCGCGAACTGCGCGGCCCCGAGCCCCTCCACCACATAGCCGCGGCGGGCCTGCCCGCTCTCCTCGAAGACGGCCAGGACGCGGTAGACGGCGGAGAAGCCGCCCTCCACCCCCTCCGCGGCGACCGCGCCCCGGGTGACCACACCGTGCCGGTCGAGCAGGGTGCGGGCGAGAGCGTGGGCGCGCACCGTGGCGTCGGGCTCGCGGCCGGGCAGCAGCGACCAGCGGCCCGCGACGGTCGGCGGTCCTGTGCGTGAGGTGGGCCGCGCGGCGGCCGTGAGGCTGCCGTACCGTCCGCGGGGCACCGTGCGCTTCGCGCGGTGCGCGGTGGAGCCTGCGGTACGGCCCGAGCCGAGGAGGGAGCGCATCGGGCCCAGGGTGTCGTTCGTCAGGCGGCCCGACCACGCCAGGTCCCAGACGGCGTCGGCGAGCTGGGGGTCGGTGGCCTCCGGATGCGTGGTGGCCCGGACCTGGTCGGTGATCTGGCGGAAGAAGAGGCCGTAACCGCCGGACAGGGCGTCCAGGACCGACTGGTGGAGCGCGGTCAGCTCCAGGGGGTGCGGGGCGGGCAGCAGGAGAGGCGCCGTGTCCGCCAGGTACAGGGAGACCCAGCCGTCCTTGCCGGGCAGCGCGCCGGCGCCGGCCCAGACCACCTCACCGGCGGCGGTCAGCTCGTCGAGCATCGCGGGAGCGTAGGCCGAGACGCGGGACGGCAGGACGAGCTTCTCCAGCGCCGACGCCGGCACCGAAGCGCCCTGCAACTGCTCGACGGCGCGCACGAGCCCGTCCGGACCGCGCAGCCCGTGCCCGCTGCCCAGGTGCTGCCACTGGGGCAGGAACTGCGCGAGTGCGGCGGGCGGCACCGGCTCCACCTCGTGGCGCAGCGCGGCCAGCGAGCGCCGCCGCAGCCTGCGCAGCACCGTCGCGTCGCACCACTCCTGACCGATCCCCGCCGGATGGAACTCGCCCTGTACGACACGGCCGCCCGCCGCGAGCCGCTGCAGGGCGCCCTCGGTGACCGCGGTGCCCAGGCCGAAGCGGGCCGCCGCGGCGGTCGAGGTGAACGGGCCGTGCGTGCGGGCGTACCGGGCGAGGAGGTCGCCGAGCGGGTCCTTGACCGGCTCGGTGAAGGCCTCGGGCACACCGACGGGCAGCGCGGTGCCCAGCGCGTCACGCAGCCGGCCCGCGTCCTCGACCGTCGCCCAGTGATCGGCCCCGGCGACGCGGACCCGGATGACACGGCGGGCCGCGGCCAGCTCACGGGCCCACTCGGGCTCGGCTCCGCGCTCGGCCAGTTCGGCGTCGGTGAGCGGGCCGAGCATCCGCAGCCGGTCCGCGACACCTTCGGCGTCCTTGACCTTGCGGTCCTCGGTCAGCCACTGCAGTTCGCGCTCCAGCTCGGTCAGGACGTCCGCGTCCAGGAGCTCGCGCAGCTCCGCCTGGCCGAGGAGCTCGGCGAGCAGACGCGAGTCCAGCGACAGGGCGGCGGCGCGCCGCTCGGCGAGGGGTGAGTCGCCCTCGTACAGGAACTGGGCGACGTAGCCGAACAGCAGGGAACGGGCGAACGGGGACGGCTCGGGTGTCGTGACCTCGACGAGGCGCACCTTGCGGGACTCCACGTCGCCCATCAGCTCGACGAGGCCGGGTACGTCGAAGACGTCCTGGAGGCACTCCCGGACCGCCTCCAGGACGATCGGGAAGGACCCGAACTCGCTCGCCACCTGCAGCAGCTGGGCGGCGCGCTGGCGCTGCTGCCACAGCGGGGTGCGCTTGCCGGGGCTGCGGCGCGGCAGCAGCAGGGCGCGGGCCGCGCACTCGCGGAAGCGGGACGCGAACAGCGCTGAGCCGCCGACCTGGTCGGTGACGATCTGGTTGACCTCACCCTTGTCGAAGACGACGTCCGCGGCGCCCACGGGGGCCCGCTCGGCGTCGTACTCCGTGCCCAGCTTCACCGGGTCCTGGTCCAGCAGGTCCAGGCTCATCAGATCGGCGTCCGGCAGGCGCAGCACGATGCCGTCGTCGGCGTGCATGACCTGCGCGTCCATGCCGTACCGCTCGGAGAGCCGGGCGCCGAGCGCGAGCGCCCAGGGGGCGTGCACCTGAGCACCGAAGGGGGAGTGCACGACGACCCGCCAGTCGCCCAGCTCGTCGCGGAACCGCTCGACGACGACGGTGCGGTCGTCCGGGATGTGGCCGCAGGCCTCCCGCTGCTCGGCCAGATAGGACAGGACGTTGTCCGCGGCCCAGGCGTCCAGGCCCGCGGCGAGCAGCCGCAGCCGGGCGTCGTCCTTCGGCATGGAGCCGACCTCGCGGAGGAACGCGCCCAGCGCGCGGCCCAGCTCCAGCGGGCGCCCCAGCTGGTCGCCCTTCCAGAACGGCAGCCTGCCCGGCACACCGGGCGCGGGGGAGACCAGGACGCGGTCGCGTGTGATGTCCTCGATGCGCCAGGAGCTGGTGCCCAGGGTGAAGACGTCCCCCGCCCGGGACTCGTAGACCATCTCCTCGTCGAGCTCGCCGACCCGGCCGCCGCCCTTCTTGGGGTCGGAGCCGGCGAGGAACACTCCGAACAGACCGCGGTCCGGGATCGTGCCCCCGGACGTCACGGCGAGGCGCTGTGCGCCGGGGCGCCCCATGACCGTACCGGCGACGCGGTCCCACACCACGCGCGGCCGCAACTCGGCGAAGGCGTCCGACGGATACCGGCCCGCGAGCATGTCGAGCACCGCCGTGAACGCCGACTCGGGCAGCGAGGCGAACGGCGCCGCGCGGCGCACCGTGGCCAGCAGGTCGTCGTACTGCCAGGTGTCGAGCGCCGTCATCGCGACGATCTGCTGCGCCAGTACGTCCAGCGGGTTCGCCGGGACCCGGAGGGCCTCGATCGAGCCGGTGCGCATCCGCTCGGTGACGACGGCTGCCTGGACCAGGTCGCCCCGGTACTTGGGGAAGACCACGCCCGTGGAGACCGCCCCCACCTGGTGGCCCGCGCGGCCCACGCGCTGCAGCCCCGAGGCCACGGAGGGCGGGGACTCGACCTGGACGACGAGGTCGACCGCACCCATGTCGATGCCCAGTTCCAGGCTGGAGGTGGCCACCACCGCGGGCAGCCGGCCCGCTTTGAGGTCCTCCTCGACGAGGGCGCGCTGCTCCTTGGAGACCGAGCCGTGGTGCGCGCGGGCGATGACCGGCGGGGCGCCCTGGGCCGCGCCCGAGCCGCCCATCAGCTCGGCCGGAGAGTGGTGCTCCGCCAGGGGCTCGCCCGTCGCCCGCTCGTACGCGATCTCGTTGAGCCGGTTGCACAGGCGCTCCGCGAGACGGCGGGAGTTGGCGAAGACGATCGTCGAGCGGTGGGACTGGACCAGGTCGGCGATCCTTTCCTCGACGTGCGGCCAGATGGAGGGCTTCTCCGCGCCCTCGTTCGCGTCGGCCACCGGGGAGCCGCCCAGCTCGCCCAGGTCCTCGACGGGCACGACCACCGAGAGGTCGAACTCCTTGCCGGACGGGGGCTGGACGATCTCCACCTTGCGCTGCGGGGAGAGATAGCGGGCGACCTCGTCCACCGGGCGGACGGTGGCGGACAGGCCGATCCGGCGCGCCGGCCTCGGCAGCAGCTCGTCGAGCCGCTCCAGGGTCAGGGCGAGGTGGGCGCCGCGCTTGGTGCCCGCGACCGCGTGCACCTCGTCCAGGATCACCGTCTCGATGCCCGTCAGCGCTTCCCGGGTGGCCGACGTGAGCATCAGGAACAGTGATTCCGGAGTCGTGATCAGGATGTCCGGGGGGCGGACGGCCAGTGTGCGGCGCTCGGCGGGCGGGGTGTCGCCGGAGCGGATGCCGACCTTCACCTCCGGCTCGGGCAGCCCCAGGCGCACCGACTCCTGACGGATGCCGGTCAGCGGACTGCGCAGGTTCCGTTCCACGTCGACCGCGAGGGCCTTGAGCGGTGACACGTACAGGACCCGGCAGCGCTTCTTCGGGTCGGCCGGTACGGGTGTCGAGGCCAGCTGGTCCAGGGCGGCGAGGAACGCGGCCAGGGTCTTGCCGGAGCCGGTCGGGGCCACCACCAGCACGTCCGAGCCCTCACCGATGGCCCGCCACGCGCCGGCCTGGGCCTCGGTGGGCGCGTCGAACGCCCCCGTGAACCAGGCGCGGGTCGCGGGGGAGAAGCCGTCGAGGGCTCGGTGTGCGGAGCTGACCATGCGTCCATCCTGCACCCGAGCACTGACAACCGCGCTGACCTGCGAACTCTTTCGGAGTGCAGGTCGGCCGGGAGACCGGCCCGATGACGGAGAATGGAGGCATGGAGGGTGCGGGCGAGACGCAGGAGCGGGCTCGGCACTGGCAGTACGCGGAGCTGCCCGGTGTCGATCTGCTGCGCGCCCGGTATGTCCGGAAGACCTTCGTCCGGCACACGCACGAGAACTTCGTCATCGCCGCCGTCGTCGACGGGGTCGAGGTCTTCCACCACGGTGGCGCCGATCAGTACGCCGGGGCCGGGGCCCTCGCCCTGGTCAACCCCGACACCCCGCACACGGGGCGCGCCGGTGTTCCCGAGGGCTGGCGGTACGGGGCGGTCTACCCCTCGCCCGAACTGGTGGCGGAGATCGCCGCCGACACGACCGTCCTGCGGGGCGCCCCCGGTTTCACGAGCCCGGTGGTCGACGACGCGTACACCGTGAAGCTGGTCCATCAGGTGCTGCGCGCCGCCGAGGAGGGCAACGCGCTCGCCGCCGACACGCTGTTGCGGGTGGCCGTGACCCGGCTGCTGAGGACGAACGGCGGAACGCTGCCGCAGCGGGCCCCGCGGACGGCGGGGGCTCAGGTGGCGGCACGCGCGCGTGCCGTTCTCGAGGAGCGGATCGTGCGGCCGCCCACGCTGCAACGGCTCGCCGGTGACCTCGGGACCAGCCCCTTCGCGTTGCTGCGCGCCTTCAGGGACGCCTACGGCATGCCGCCCCACGCGTGGCTCACCGACGTCCGGGTGCGGCGCGCACGACGGCTCCTGGACGCGGGAGTCGTGCCCGCCGAGGCGGCGCTCACCGTGGGGTTCACCGACCAGCCGCACCTCAACCGGCACTTCTCCCGGATCGTCGGCGTACCTCCGGGCGCCTACCAGCGCGAGCGCAAGAACGTACAAGACCCACGGCAGGGCCCGGCCTAGGGTCCGAGGCGTGACAGAAGACATATCTCTCGCTGACCCACGGGTCGACGCTGAAAAACCCGACGCCGCCGTCGTACGGGACGCTCTCGGTGTCGGGATCGCCGTCGGACTCTCCGGGTTCGCGTTCGGGGTGACCTCGGCGGGCACCGGGCTCACCGTGCTGCAGACCTGCGCTCTCAGCCTCCTGGTGTTCACGGGCGCCTCGCAGTTCGCCCTCGTAGGGGCACTGGCCGGCGGGGGCAACCCGTACACCGCCGCAGCGGGCGCCTTCTTCCTGGGAGTGCGCAACGCCTTCTACGGGCTGCGCCTGTCGCAGCTGCTGGCCCTCCCGCGCGCGGTGCGCCCGTTCGCCGCTCAATGGGTCATCGACGAGACCACGGCCGTGGCCCTCGCCCAGCCCACGCGCCGCAGCGTGCGGATCGGGTTCACCGTCACCGGCCTGTCGCTCTACGTGCTCTGGAACCTGACCACCCTGCTCGGCGCGCTGGGTGCCGAAGCCATCGGCGACACCGACGCGTGGGGCCTGGACGCCGCCGGACCCGCTGTCTTCCTGGCGCTGCTCGCACCGATGCTCAGGACCACCATGGAACGGGCGGTCGCGGGTCTCGCGGTCGTTCTCGGGCTCGGCCTGCTGCCCGTCCTGCCCGCCGGTGTGCCCGTCCTGGTGGCCGCGCTGGCCGCCCCGTTCGTCCTGTGGGCGCACGGCCGCCGCAGGGTGCGTACGGGGCTCGACGAAGAACCGGGTGACGAACCCGACGAGTCTGATCCGACGGGGGGACGGCGTTGAACATCTGGATCGCGATCGGCGTGACCGCTGTCGGTTGCTACGTGGTGAAACTCGTCGGGCTGCTGATTCCCGCAGGCGTTCTGGAGCGGCCCCTCGTCCAGCGGCTGGCCGCCCTGCTGCCCGTCGCCCTGCTGGCCACCCTGACGGCCCAGCAGACCTTCGCCGACGGCCGTGTCCTGGTACTGGACGCGAAGGCCGCGGGGCTCGCGGCGGCCGCCGTGGCGCTGCTGTTGCGCGCACCCTTCCTGCTGGTCGTGGCGTCGGCCGTGCTGGTCACCGCGGGGGTGCGGGCCATGACGCTCTGAGGGCTGGGCTGGGCTGGGCTGAGGAGAGGGGGCAGGGGGAGGGATTCCGCTCGCGTGCGGCACGGCTGTGGCACCGCCCGTCGCGGTGCCACTCGTCGCGCTCCGGGACACCCGGCAGCCGTCAGCCGGCCAGCCGTCCGTACGCCCGCAGGGTGCGCAGCGCCTCGACGGTGACGATCGGGCGCGCCTCCAGGGCCGTACCCGGTGCCCACCGGCGCCAGCGGATCGGCCAGCCGCCGTCCTCCTGCTGCTGCGCCTCGAGGAAGTCCAGGGAGCGGGCCATCTCCTCGTCGGTGAACCACGCGCGCGCGAGGGAGCCCGGAGCCTTCGCGTAGTCGTGCGGCAGATGACGTTCCCCCGGCGCGTAGCCGGGTGCCACGGGGAACGCCTCGATGTGGTCCGGATCCAGTACCGCGAGTTGCTGCTCGCGCACCAGACGGCCGAGCCGGTCGGCGGCCGCCTCCGCGCGCGGGCGGTCGGGCGCGGAGTCCAGGAAGGCCACGGCGGCCTCGATCTCGTACGGATGTGTCTTCTCCAGGGACTCCACCGCCTGCCAGCAGAAGTCGGTGGCCCGGAACAGCCAGGCGTGCCACACCTCGTTGCGGTGCAGCAGGCCGACCACGGGGCCGGTGGCGAGCAGCTCACTGGGCGGGTCGTCCACGATCGGCACGAAGGGCGCCGCCGGATAGCCCCGCTGACTCGGAAGGATCGCCGGCAGCGCGCCGTCCTGCGTCGACACGGCGGTCAGATAGCGGCACACGCGTTCCACCCGCTGTCCGTCACAGCGCCCGATCGAGTCCAGGACGCGCAGTGCGTGCCCGACGTGCAGGGGCTGGCTGACCGGGCCGCGCAGATCGGGTTCCAGCGCGTGGCCGTACCCGTCGTCCTCGTTGAGGTAGGCGGACAGCGCGGTCTCGACCGCGTCCGCGCCGCCGCCGAGGAAGTGGTACTCGAAGCGGCGCTGCTCCAGCACGCGCGCGGTGAGCCAGACGAAGTGCTCGGCACGGGCGACGGGAGCGGGCGCCGGGGGCGTCGGGGGGAGTGGGGATGTTTCGGCCATGGGTCAGACCGTAGGACGGAAAGCGTTCTCGGCAAGCGGTCCCGGCTCGGGCCCACTCTCAGGGGCGGGATACTGGAGTCATGCGGTTGACGGTCTTCTGGGAGCGGATGGCGGATCACTTCGGTGCGGAGTACGCCGACACCTTCGCGCGCGACCACGTCATGTCGGAGCTCGGCGGACGTACGGTGCAGCAGGCGCTTGACGTGGGCTGGGAGGCGAAGGACGTGTGGCGCGCGGTGTGTACGGCGGTGAACGTTCCCCCCGAATCGCGCTGAGCGGCCACGGAGATCCCGGGGATTGGGTTCGATCGTCGCTGACGTGGGCGAGACTTGGCCCGTGGCATCGACAGACGAGACAGCGCAGGTCGGACAGCAGGCTTCCCCCCTCGGCACGACACCTCCCAGGCATCCGGCTCCCGACGGGGCCGAGGGAGGCAGCGGTATGCCGCGCTGGCTGCCGCGGGCCATGGTGCTCGCGCTCGCGCTCATCGCCTGTTTCCAGCTGGGCAGTTGGGCCTTCCACCAGCTGACCGGGCTGCTGATCAACGTCCTGATCGCGTTCTTCATGGCTCTCGCCATCGAGCCCGCGGTGAGCTGGATGGCCTCGTTCGGCATGCGCAGAGGACTGGCCACCGGCCTCGTGTTCCTCATCCTGATGGTCGTGAGCGCCGGATTCGTCGCCCTGCTCGGCTCGATGCTCGCCGGGCAGATCATCGACATCGTCGAGGACTTCCCGAAGTACGTCGACTCGGTGATCAGCTGGATCAACAGCACCTTCCACACGGAGCTCAGCCGCGTCGACATCCAGGACAGCCTGCTGCGTTCCGACTGGCTCCGGAAGTACGTGCAGAACAGCGCGACGGGCGTACTGGACGTGTCCGCGCAGGTGCTGGGCGGCCTCTTCCAGCTCCTGACGATCACACTGTTCGCGTTCTACTTCGCCGCCGACGGGCCGCGGCTGCGGCGCGCGCTGTGCTCGGTGCTGCCGCCGGCCCGGCAGGCGGAGGTGCTGCGCGCGTGGGAGATCGCCGTCAACAAGACCGGCGGGTACCTGTACTCACGCGGTCTGATGGCTCTCGTCTCCGGACTGGCGCACTACATCCTGCTGGAGTCCCTCGGTGTGGACTACGCGCCCGTGCTCGCCGTCTGGGTGGGCCTGGTCTCGCAGTTCATCCCCACCATCGGCACGTACCTCGCGGGCGCCCTGCCGATGCTGATCGCCTTCACGGTCAACCCCTGGTACGCGCTGTGGGTGCTGGTCTTCGTGGTGATCTACCAGCAGTTCGAGAACTACGTGCTGCAGCCCAAGCTGACCGCGAGGACCGTGGACATCCACCCGGCGGTCGCCTTCGGATCGGTCATCGCGGGCACCGCCCTGCTCGGCGCCGTCGGCGCGCTGATCGCCATCCCGGCGGTCGCCACGCTCCAGGCCTTCCTGGGGGCGTACGTGAAGCGGTACGACGTCACGGACGACCCGCGGGTGTCCGGGCGCCGTGAACGCGGCTCAGGCGGCCTCCTCAAGGGCGTACGACGTCTGCTGCGGAGCGGCCCCCTGAAGTTCCGGGAGCCGCGGTCCGGGGAACCGAGGTCCCGGGAGCCGCTGCCGGTGGACGACGGACCCCGCGACTCCTCCTGACGTCGCCCCACGCCACCACGCCACCACGCCGCCCTTCTGCCCCGGAACAGCTGTCCGTCCGCCTTGGGACGACGGGGCGGCACGGGTCGCGACACGCTCTTGCCGCGGCCGGGATGCGCTTGACATCGAAATCGAACATCCATTCTTATGGAAGCTCTGGCGAAGCTCGAGACGGGATGCGAGCGGGAATTTCATGCCGAAGTGCCCGAGTTATCCACAGGCTGGACGGGCGTCGGGGCGCATTGTCAGTGGCAGGCGTTAGCGTCTTTGACGTGAAGCGATCGACTCAAGCAAATCGGGTGGAACCCATGGCAGGAACCGACCGCGAGAAGGCACTCGACGCCGCCCTCGCACAAATTGAACGGCAGTTCGGCAAGGGTGCGGTGATGCGCCTCGGCGAGCGCCCGAACGAACCCATCGAGGTCATCCCCACGGGATCGACCGCGCTCGACGTCGCCCTCGGTGTCGGCGGCCTGCCGCGTGGCCGAGTGGTGGAGGTGTACGGCCCGGAGTCCTCCGGAAAGACGACCCTGACCCTGCACGCCGTGGCGAACGCGCAGAAGGCCGGCGGCCAGGTGGCCTTCGTCGACGCGGAGCACGCCCTCGACCCCGAGTACGCGAAAAAGCTCGGCGTCGACATCGAGAACCTCATCCTGTCGCAGCCGGACAACGGCGAGCAGGCCCTGGAAATCGTGGACATGCTGATCCGCTCCGGCGCGCTCGACCTCATCGTCATCGACTCCGTCGCCGCCCTGGTGCCGCGCGCGGAGATCGAGGGCGAGATGGGCGACTCGCACGTGGGTCTGCAGGCCCGTCTGATGAGCCAGGCCCTGCGGAAGATCACCAGCGCGCTCAACCAGTCGAAGACCACCGCGATCTTCATCAACCAGCTCCGCGAGAAGATCGGCGTGATGTTCGGCTCCCCGGAGACCACCACCGGTGGCCGGGCGCTGAAGTTCTACGCCTCGGTGCGCCTCGACATCCGTCGCATCGAGACCCTGAAGGACGGCACCGACGCCGTCGGCAACCGCACCCGCGTCAAGGTCGTCAAGAACAAGGTCGCACCGCCCTTCAAGCAGGCCGAGTTCGACATCCTGTACGGGCACGGCATCAGCCGCGAGGGCGGCCTGATCGACATGGGCGTGGAGAACGGCTTCGTCCGCAAGGCCGGCGCCTGGTACACGTACGAGGGCGACCAGCTCGGCCAGGGCAAGGAGAACGCGCGCAACTTCCTGAAGGACAACCCCGACCTGGCCGACGAGATCGAGAAGAAGATCCTGGAGAAGCTGGGCGTCGGTGTGAAGCCGGAGCCGCCCACCGCTGAGCCCGGCGTGGACGCGGCGGTGTCGGCCGCTCCCGGCGAGGCCGCGAAGACGGTTCCCGCTCCCGCGGCCAAGACCACCAAGCCCAAGGCCGCGGCGGCCAAGAGCTAGCCCGTGACACGGCGAACGGACTGGGCCGAGTACGTCTACCCCGTCGCCTCCCCAGGGCAGGGCCACGGGGGAGACATCGACACGGCCTCGGACACGGACACGGACAGCGCGTACGACGAACAGGGAGGCGGCCGCCGGCCGGTCGGCGGTTCACGACGCAGCGGTGGCAGGACCCGCGGTGACGGTCAGCGGGAGGGCGGAGGTGCACCGGGCGGCGTCTCAGGGCGTGGCTCCGGTGACTGGCCGTACAGAGGCGGAGGAGAGGACCACACGGAGCCGGGCGGCGGGACACAGGACGAGAGCGACCCGAGCCGCACAGGCCGTGCGCGACGGGCGCGCGGTCGGCGGCGCGGCTTCGGGGAGTCGTCCGGCGGCGCACAGGACGGAGACATCCCTGCCTCGTCGAGGGCCGAGAAGGGGGAGTCCCCGGGCGACCCGGCTGAGCGGGCGCGCGCGATCTGTCTGCGCCTGCTCACCGGGAACCCACGCACACGGAAACAACTCGCGGACGCGTTGCGCAAGCGCGAGATCCCGGACGACGTGGCGGACGAGGTGCTGTCCCGGTTCGAAGAGGTCGGGCTGATCGACGACGGCGCCTTCGCGGACGCCTGGGTGGAGTCCCGCCACCGCGGCCGGGGCCTCGCCCGACGGGCGCTCGCCCAGGAGCTGCGGACCAAGGGCGTGGACCCCACGCTGATCGACGAGGCGGTCGGACAACTCGACTCCGACCAGGAGGAGACGACCGCCCGCGCACTCGTGGCCCGCAAACTGAGCGCCACCCGCGGCCTCGACCGCGACAAGCGCATACGACGCCTCGCGGGCATGCTCGCCCGCAAGGGCTACTCCCAGGGCACAGCCCTCCGCGTGGTCCGGCAGGCGCTGGAGGAAGAGGGCGAGGACACGGAGTTCCTCGGCGACGAGGGGTTCTGACGGGGGGTTCTGACGACGGCTTCCGGGAGGGATTTCCGAGGGGGACCCCGAGGCGGGGCTCTCGGATCGGTGGCGGCGTCGGCTCGGGGCCGTTCGCCCCGGCCGACGGTTCGGGGTCCGGTTCCGGGACCGGGCACGGTGGACGCGCGGGGGCGCCCATCGCGTTCGGGCCCGGAACCGTACTGCGGGAGCGCCGGAGCCATCGGGGAGTAAGGGGCAGTACGCAATGGTGGGGGCCCCTTACATGAAGGGGCCCCCACTGCTGGCTATGCCCAACAGGCTGAGGGGATACGCCTGGGGGAGCGGTTCGTGTTCAGGCTGTCGAAGCGGCCGTGGCCGGGTTCGTGGTGTTCGCCGTGGTCGCATCCACCGGCAGGCCCGCCGATCGCCAGGCCTGGAAACCGCCCACCAGATCGGTGGCCCGGTGGAGGCCCAACTGCCGCAGGGACACGGCCGCGAGGCTCGACGCGTAGCCCTCGTTGCAGACGACCACGACGCGCAGGTCGTGGCTCGTGGCCTCCGGCGCGCGATGGCTGCCCTGAGGGTCGAGCCGCCACTCCAGTTCGTTGCGCTCGACGACGAGCGCCCCGGGAATCAGACCGTCGCGCTCACGCAGCGCCGCGTACCGGATGTCGACGAGCAGGGCCTCGCCCGCCCGCGCGGCGTCATGGGCGGCTTCCGCCGTCACCCGGTCCAGGTCCGCACGGACCCGCTCCAGCAACTCGTCGATTCCCACGGGACGTTCGGTCCCCACGGGATGGTCGGGCCCCACCTGGGGGCCGGCCGGCTCGGGGCGCCCGACCGTCACTGCCAGTCCTCGGGGCGCTCCACCTGCTCCAGCCGCAGCACCTGACCGCTGCGGCTGTAGCGGCTGATCCGCGGCAGGGGCGGATAGTACGCGTGCACCGAGACGGCGTGCTCCTCGGTGGACTCGTTGAGCACCTCGTGCACATGGTGGCGGCCGAAGGAACGGCCCTTGCCGGCCGACAACCGTCGCGCACGGTCGATGCCCTCGTTGAGTTCGAGGGTCTTCCAGCCGTCGGTGGGCAGCCGTGCGACGAGCGAGTTCTCCTTGAGCTCACCGGACGCGGTGAGGAAAGCACCCACCGACTCGGCGTGGTCGTGCCAGCCGGTGCCCGTGCCGGGCGGCCAGCCGATGAGCCACGCCTCGCTGCCACCGGGACCTTCGAGACGGACCCACGTACGGCCCTCGGGATCGAGCGGCAGGGAGGCGATCAGCTCGGCGTCGGCGGCCGTGCGCCGCACGAAGTCCAGCAGCTCGGCCTGAGTGGGAGCACCGGCCGGAACGGAGTCCACGGGGGAGGTGACGTCGGCGGAGCCGGGAACAGAGGGTGACACAGACACAAGTACCGTCCTGACAAGCGTTCGCGTGGATGCGCGCGGCAGCGACAGGGCCTCACGCGCGGGATGAAGAGGGATGCGAATTCAGCAGGACGGGCGACACACGCAGCCCGCATAGCGGATGAGGTCCATATGGACCCTCCGCCACAGGCGCACACAGGTGTCGGTCACGGTTCGGAGTACACCATGACGGTGTGGGCCGGTCAACTCAGTGTCACTGATTGGACAACCGGCCCCTCACTGCCTGCCCGCGGCGGCCTCCGCCGTGACCCGGGGGCCGCCCAGGGCCGCCTCCGCGGCCTCGTACAGGTCAGCGGGACGCACCCCGCTCAACGCGGTGACCAGGTGCCCGTCCGGGCGGATCAGCAGCACCGTGTGCGCGGCCGCGCCCGGGTAGCTCTCCGCGACCAGCAGCTCGGCCCGCTGCGGCAGCGCGGTCACGGCGGCGGCGAGCCGTGGCATGATCCCGGCCGTCACCCAGTGCTTGCGCTCCCACACCACCGTCCCCGGCGCGATCAGCAGCACGAGCAGCGCCGCTCGGCCCAGCCGGTCGCGCAGCGCCACGGACGAACCGTCCTCCGCCGTCACCAGTACGTCGGCGACCTGAGCGCCCACCGCCGTGTCGACCTCCACGGAGGAGTCGGCGTGTGGAGGTGCGAGCGGTGAATCGGCGTACGCCCCCCGCTCGCCCAGAGGGCCGCGCCCCAGGTGACCGTCCGTGAGCAGAGTGTCATGGCCGCGGGCCGCCCCGGGCACCGCGGACCGCAGACCTCCGCCACGCAGCACCGGCAGTGTCTGGTCCGCGGCGCGCAGCCGGGCGGCGACGACCGCGCGCCGCTCCACCTGGTAGCTGTCCAGCAGCCCCTCGTGCGGGCCGTGATGCCAGGCCAGGGCCAGCTTCCACGCGAGGTTGTCGGCGTCCCGCAGCCCCTCGTCGAGACCCTGGGTGCCCAGCGCGCCGAGCAGATGCGCCGCGTCCCCGGCGAGGAAGACCCGGCCGGCCCGCCACCTGCGCGCCAGCCGGTGGTGCACCGTGTGGACCCCGGTGTCCAGCAGCTCGTACGGCGGAGTGCCCGTCCCGCTCCAGCCGGCGAGGGTCTCGCGGACCCGTGCCACGAGCAGGTCGGGGGTGACCAGGTCCTTTCCCGGCGGCAGCAGCCAGTCCATCCGCCAGACGTCCTCGGCGAGGGGACGCGCCGTCACTTCGGTGACCGGGGGGCCCGAGGTCCGCCACGGCGGATTACGGTGCAGCAACGCCTCTCCGGGCCACGGGAGTTCGGCGCGCAGCGCGGCGACGGCGTGCCGTTCCACCGCGGTGCGGCCGGGGAAGCGGATGTCCTGGAGCTTGCGTACCGTCGAGCGCGGCCCGTCGCAGCCGACCAGGTAGCTGCCGCGCCACCAGGTGCCCTTGGGGCCCCGGGTGTGCGCCGTGACGCCGGCGCCCTCCTGCTCGACGGAGTCGAGCCGGCTCTCCACCGAGACGCTGACCAGCTGTTCGGCCGAGATCGCCTTTCGCAGGGCGGCGGTCAGAACGTGCTGGGGCAGGTGCAGGAGCACGGGGTCGTCCTCGCCGAAGGTGATCTCGCGCATCACCTGCTTGCGCCGCATCGACCGCCATCCGGCCCAATGGAAACCGGCCCGGCCGACCGGGAAGCCGGTCAGCCGCTCGATCAGCGCTGTGGTGTCCTCGCGCAGGACGGCCGTCCGTGCGAGCCTCTGTTCGTCGTCGCCGGACCCCTCGTCCAGGACGACCGACGGGACCTCCTGACGGGCCAGCGCCAGGGCCAGCGTCAGACCTACGGGTCCCGCTCCGACGATGATCACCGGGTCCACGGCGCGTTACCCCCTGCCCGGAGCGGCGTCCAGAGTGTCCTACCGGGACTTGCAGGTGGAGCGGGGTACACGATCACAGAACGTATGCAACCTATTGCCGCTGCTTGCGTCAAGTGACGGAGGCAGTGGCGATCACGCCACTGCCTCCGGTTGCTCACATCTCGTCAGTTCTGCACTGAGCGCGCCCTGTTAGCGGGGCTGCCTACTTCTTGCCTTCCACATGCTCACCCGGGGTGCTGAGTTCGTCCACCGCGTCAGCTCCGACGACCGCGCCGGTGGACTTCTTGCCCTGGCGCAGCCGGCGCTCGAGCCAGCTCGCGAAGGTCGTGAGCGAGAAGTTGATCACGATGTAGATCAGTGCCACGACCGTGAAGCTGGCGATGGTGTTCGCACCGTAGTACGAGCTCATCGGGCTGACGGACGCCATCAGGTCGGGGAAGGTGAGGACCGCGCCACCGAGCGCCGTGTCCTTCACGATCACCACGAGCTGACTGACGATCGCCGGGAGCATCGCGGTGACCGCCTGCGGCAGCAGGATGAACCGCATGACCTGGTTCTTGCGCAGACCGATGGCCGACGCGGCCTCGGCCTGTCCCCTGGGCAGCGACAGGATGCCCGCCCGGACGATCTCGGCGAGGACCGAGGCGTTGTAGAGCACCAGACCCGTGACGACCGCGTACAGCGGACGGTCGTCCGTGCTGACGTCCGTGTACTCGGAGAACAGCGCCAGGCCGAAGATCATCAGGACCAGCACCGGGATGGCACGGAAGAACTCGACCACCACACTGGCCGGCACACGCACCCAGGTGTGGTCCGACAACCGGGCGATACCGAGGAACGCTCCGAGCGGCAGCGCGATGACCATGGCGAGCGCCGCGGCCTTGAGCGTGTTCAGTAGACCCGGCCAGAGGTAGGTGCTCCAGGCCTCCGCCTCGAAGAAGGGCTTCCACAGCCCCCACTCCAGCTGGCCCTTCTTGTCCAGCTGGTCGTACATCCACCACAGCACCGCCGCGAGGACGACGACGAACACCACCGAGATGACGACGTTCCGCCGCTTGGCCTTCGGGCCCTGGGCGTCATAGAGGACCGAACTCATCGTTTCACCGCCACCTTCTTGCTCACCCAGCCGAGGATCAGACCGGTCGGCAGTGTCAGACAGACGAATCCGAACGCGAAGACCGCGGAGATCAGGACGAGTTGTGCCTCGTTCTCGATCATCTCCTTCATCAGCAGCGCGGCTTCGGCGACGCCGATGGCCGCGGCCACCGTGGTGTTCTTCGTCAGCGCGATCAGTACGTTCGCCAGCGGACCGACGACCGAACGGAACGCCTGGGGCAGCACGACGAGCGTCAGCACCTGAGTGAAGTTCAGACCGAGGGCACGTGCCGCCTCGGCCTGGCCCACGGGCACCGTGTTGATGCCGGACCGCAGCGCCTCACACACGAACGCCGAGGTGTACGCGATCAGTCCGAGTGTCGCGAGCCTGAAGTTGGTGGTGTCGAAGTTGTCCGAGCCGAGGGTGACCCTGAACGTCTGGTTGAGGCCCAAGGACGTGAACAGAATGATCACTGTCAGCGGAATGTTCCGCACGGTATTGACATAAGCGGTACCGAAACCGCGCATCAGAGGTACCGGGCCGACACGCATGGCGGCCAGCATGGTTCCCCAGACCAGGGAGCCGACTGCGGACAGGACGGTCAGTTGCACCGTCGTCCAGAAGGCTTCCCACAGGTTGTAACCTTCAAGAAAATCGAACACGATCTCCCGCGCTTCCGCGTGTGGGGAGGGCCCTCCTGACTGGTGCGCCGCCCCAGGAGGGCGACGCACCGGTCAGGTCGGATCCCGCTTTACTTGACGACGTCACCGATCTTCGGGGCGGGCTCGTTCTTGTACTGGGCCGGGCCGAAGTTGGTCTCGACGGCCTTGTCCCACGACTTGTCGGAGACCATCTTCTCCAGGGCCGTGTTGATCTTGGCCTTGAGGTCGCTGCCCTTCTTGACACCGATGCCGTAGTTCTCGTTGGTCATCTTGAAACCACCGAGCCGGAACTTGCCCTTGAAGCTCGCCTGCGAGGCGTAACCGGCGAGGATCGAGTCGTCCGTGGTCAGCGCGTCGATGGCGCCGCTCTGCACACCGTTCAGACACTGGGAGTACGTCTGGTACTGCTGGAGCTGCGCCTTGGGGGCGAGCTTGTCCTTGACGTTCTGCGCCGAGGTCGAGCCGGCCACGGAACACAGCTTCTTGTTGTTGAGGTCCTCCGGCGACTTGATCGACTTGTCGTCGGCGCGGACCAGCACGTCCTGGTGGGCGAGGAGGTACGGGCCGGCGAAGTCGACCTTGGCCGCGCGCTCGTCGTTGATCGAGTAGGAGGCGGCGATGAAGTCGACGTCACCACGCTGGAGCATGGTCTCGCGGTCGGCGCTCTTCGCCTCCTTCCACTGGATCTGGTCCTCGCCGTAGCCGAGCTCCTTGGCGACGTACGTCGCCACGTCGACGTCGAAGCCCGTGTAGCCGTCCGGCGTCTTCTGGCCGATGCCGGGCTGGTCGAACTTGATGCCGATCGTGATCTTCTTGTTGCCGCCCCCGGAGGAGGAGCTGCCGCTGTCGTCCTTGTCGTCGGAACCGCACGCGGTGGCGGCGACAGCGAGCGCGAGGACGGCAGCCGAGGCGGCGGTGACCTTGCGAAGCTTCATGGTGAACATCCTTTGATGTGGTGAAGATGTGCGATCCGGCGTGCGGGTGCCGTGGGCCGTCAGTGGTGCAGGATCTTCGACAGGAAGTCCTTCGCCCGGTCACTGCGCGGATTGCTGAAGAACTGGTCCGGCACAGCCTCTTCGACGATGCGTCCGTCCGCCATGAAGACGACGCGGTTGGCCGCCGAACGGGCGAATCCCATCTCGTGGGTGACTACGACCATCGTCATACCGTCACGCGCGAGCTGCTGCATGACTTCCAGGACCTCGTTGATCATCTCCGGGTCGAGAGCCGATGTCGGCTCGTCGAAGAGCATGACCTTGGGGCCCATCGCCAGCGCCCGTGCGATCGCGACACGCTGTTGCTGCCCGCCGGAGAGCTGCGCCGGGTACTTGTCCGCCTGGGCGGCGACGCCCACCCGGTCGAGCAGCCCGCGTGCCTTCTCCTCCGCGTCCTTCTTGTCCGACTTACGGACCTTGAGCTGGCCCAGCATCACATTTTCGAGCACTGTCTTGTGCGCGAACAGATTGAAGGACTGGAAGACCATGCCGACGTCGGCGCGCAGGCGGGCCAGTGCTTTGCCCTCCTCGGGCAACGGCTTTCCGTCGATCGTGATGGATCCCGACTCGATCGACTCCAGGCGGTTGATCGCGCGGCACAGGGTGGACTTTCCGGACCCAGAGGGTCCGATGACCACGACAACCTCACCGCGGGCGATGGTCAGATCGATGTCCTGAAGCACATGCAAAGCACCGAAGTGCTTGTTGACGTTCTTCAGTACGACCAGATCATCGGCCGCCGGTACGGCGTCCTTGGTCACCGATACTTCGGTCATCGGCCTCTTGCTCCGTCCTCCTCGGTTGCGGAGGACAGTAGTGACGCCGCACAACCAGCGTCATCACATCTGAGCTGAAATTGAGCATAACGATCCGGCAGCGCGGCGGCACTGTTCGCCGAGGCCGCCCCGGGCGCGTACCGGCTGCGTAACGGAAGTGGGCCATGCCCCGATGACGCTTGACGCCGTCCGCGTCCATCCGCCTGACTTCCACCAGTGGGCACGCGCGCGTGCCCGTGCCGATTCCTCACCGATACCGATGCCGATTCACCACCGAGAACTGTCTATCCACCGAGAACGTACGCACGATGAACTGAAGAGGGCCGTGATGAGACTGCTCCTCGTCGAGGACGACAACCACGTGGCAGCCGCGCTGTCCGCGGTCCTCGCGCGCCACGGCTTCGCCGTCACCCACGCCCGCACCGGAGCGGAGGCCCTCCAGGCGCTCGTCCCGGAAGGCGACGGCTTCGGAGTGGTGCTTCTCGACCTCGGGCTGCCCGACCAGGACGGCTACGAGGTCTGCGGGAAGATCCGCAAACGGACCACCACACCGGTGATCATGGTCACCGCGCGGGCCGACGTGCGCTCCCGCATCCACGGCCTCAACCTCGGTGCCGACGACTACGTGGTGAAGCCCTACGACACCGGCGAGCTCCTCGCCCGCATCCACGCCGTCAGCCGGCGCACGGCCGCCGACGACCCGGCCGCCTCCGGGGAGGACGCGCTGCGCCTGGGCCCCGTACGCATCGAACTGCCCACACGACAGGTCAGCGTCGACGGTTCGGTCGTCCAGCTGACCCGCAAGGAGTTCGACCTGCTGGCGCTCCTCGCCCAGCGGCCCGGCGTGGTCTTCCGGCGGGAACAGATCATCAGCGAGGTCTGGCGCACCAGCTGGGAGGGGACCGGCCGCACCCTGGAGGTGCATGTCGCGTCGCTGCGCTCCAAGCTGCGCATGCCGGCCCTGATCGAGACGGTGCGCGGCGTCGGCTACCGGCTCGTCGCGCCCGCCGCCTAGCGGGCCCAGGTGCGTACCCGCCTCCTTCCGCTGCTCATCGTCCTGATGGCGGGCATCCTGCTCGCCCTGGGCGTCCCACTCGCCGTGAGCCTGGCGGCGGCCCAGCAGCAGGACGTGGTCGTCGACCGGATCGACGACACGGCGCGCTTCGCGTCCCTCGCCCAGTTCGTGGCCGACCGCTCGGACGGTTCACGGGTCAGTTCCCCGGAACAGCGCCTGGAGACGCTCAAGAAGGAACTCGGCATCTACCGGGAGCTGTACAAGATCAACGTCGGTGTCTTCTACCGCGACGAGAAGGCCATGGCGCACGCGCCGGAGGACTGGTACCTGCCCAAGGTCGTCAGGGGCGGCAAGGCCGACGAGGTGCGCGCGGCCTTCGACGAGGCGCTGCAGAGCCGCCGCAGCCACGACCCGAAGCAGGTCTGGCCGTGGCAGCGGGACCGCCTCGTCGTCGCGTCCCCCGTCATCAGGGACGGTGACGTCGTCGCGGTGGTGGTCACCGACTCGCCCACCGGTCAGATGCGGTCGAGGATCCTGCACGGCTGGCTGGTCATCGGCGCCGGTGAGATCTTCGCGATGCTCCTCGCGCTCGGCGCCGCGCTGCGCCTGACCGGCTGGGTGCTGCGGCCCGTACGCGTCCTCGACGCCACCACCCACGACATCGCGACCGGCCGCCTCAAGTCCCGGGTCGCCGTGGCCGGCGGGCCACCGGAACTCAGACGCCTGGCCCGGTCGTTCAACGAGATGGTCGACAACGTCGAGGACGTCCTGGAGCAGCAGCGCGCCTTCGTCGCCGACGCCTCCCACCAGCTGCGCAACCCCCTGTCCGCCCTGCTGCTGCGCATCGAACTGCTCGCCCTGGAACTGCCCGAGGGCAACGAGGAGATCGCCTCCGTCCGTACGGAGGGCAAGCGCCTCGCCCACGTCCTCGACGACCTCCTGGACCTGGCCCTCGCCGAGCACGCCGAGGCGGACCTGCGGCTCACCGACATCGGCGAGCTCACCGCCGAACGCGTGGCGTCCTGGTCCCCCGTCGCCGACGAGAAGGGCGTACGGCTCATCGGGACCTGCCCCGCCACGACCGCCTGGGCCGACCCCGTCGCGCTCTCCAGCGCCCTGGACGCGGTCGTCGACAACGCGATCAAGTTCACGTCCACGGGGGAGTCCGTCGAGGTCGTGGTGGCCTCCAACGGCGAGGCCTCGACGATCGTCGTCACCGACTGCGGGCCAGGACTGAGCGACGAGGAGCTGACCCGCGTCGGGGACCGCTTCTGGCGCAGCACCGGCCACCAGAACGTCAAGGGCTCGGGCCTGGGCCTGTCGATCTCCCGCGCCCTGCTCTCCGCGGGCGGCGGCTCCATCGCGTACGCCCACCACGAGCCGCACGGGCTCAAGGTGACGGTGACGGTGCCGCGGACCATGCCCGGGGTCTGAGCGGGCGCACAGGGGGCCTGTGGGCCCGCTCACCGCCTTGCGCCGACTGTGGCGTGCGCCGGGTGGGCCCGGCCCCCTTTGAGCCGTCCTTCTCCGTCCTTCTCCGTCTTCTCCGTCCGCCTCATGCGGCCGAGGGGCCCGTGGACGGCCGAGGGGCAGCCGTTACGGCTTGACCGAGCGGTAGTAGCGCTGCGCGCCCTCGTCCAGCTCCAGTGGATCGGTGTAGATGGCGGTCCGCAGGTCCACCCGCTGTGCGGCGTGGACCCGCTTGCCGATGCGGTCGCGGCTGTTGATCACCGTGCGGGTCATGCCCTCGGTGAGGGCCTCGTCCGTCCCCTTCCGCGTCACCAGCAGGTTCGCCACCGCCACGGTCGGTACGCCGATGCGCTGGGCCGAGGGATAGGCGTCCGCAGGCATGAGCGCGGACCGGTAGTAGTCGGACCCCGCGCGCGGCTGGTGCAGCTTCGCGACCAGGTCGGCCTCGATCGGGACCAGCTTGATGTCGAAGTGCCCGGACAGTTCGGTCACGGCCCGCGTCGGGAGTCCGCCGGACCAGAAGAACGCGTCGATCTTCTTCGCCTCGAGCATCTTCGTCGCGTCCGCGATCCCGACGTTCACCTGGGTGACGTCCTTCTCGATGTCGAGGCCGGCCGCCGCCAGCACCTGATCCGCTATCAGGCGCACCCCGGAACCCTCCTGCCCCACCGCGACCCGCTTGCCCTTCAGCTCCGCGATGGACTCCACGGAGGAGGAGCGGGGGACGACCACGTGCACGTAGTCGTCGTACAGACGTGCGCAGCTGCGCAGCAGGTCCGCGCCGGGCCTGCCGCTCGCCTGGTACTTCTCGACCGCGTCGGCCGCCGCGATCGTGAAGTCGGCCTGTCCGGTGGCGACCCGCTCCACGTTCTCCTGCGAGCCCTCGCTCTCCTCCAGGGTCACGTCCAGGTTCGGCATGTCCTTGGCGAGCGCCACCTGCAACATGTCCCCGTACACCTGGTACACACCGTTGGGTGTCCCCGTGCTGAATACGATCTTTCCGCCCGGTGAGCTCTCGCCGAGGGGCAGCAGCCACCACAGCAGCAGCGCGAAGGCCACGAAGGCGGCGGCCGAACCTTGCAGGGCCCGGCGTCTGCCGATACGGGGAAGTGCCTGGAACATGGCGCGATCCTGCCAGCTCACCGGTCCGGATGACCAGGGCCGGGCGTACCGGGCGCGCTCACGGCCCGGCGCGGCGGAGCGCGTACGAGGCGCGTGGGAGGGAGGGGACGCAAGTGGGGGCCGGGCCCACTCCGGGCACCGCCTACCCTTGTCACATGAGCAGCAGCGACCGGAGCCGGGCAGTGGACCTGACCAGAACGTACGAAGTGCGCACTTATGGATGTCAGATGAACGTCCACGACTCCGAACGCCTCTCCGGGCTGCTGGAGGACGCCGGTTACGTACGCGCTCCCGACGGCTCCGACGGGGACGCCGACGTCGTCGTCTTCAACACCTGCGCGGTGCGGGAGAACGCCGACAACCGTCTCTACGGGAACCTCGGCAGGCTCGCGCCGATGAAGACGAAGCGGCCCGGCATGCAGATCGCCGTCGGCGGCTGTCTCGCCCAGAAGGACCGCGACACCATCGTGAAGAGGGCGCCCTGGGTGGACGTCGTCTTCGGCACGCACAACATCGGCAAGCTTCCTGTCCTCCTGGAGCGCGCCCGCGTCCAGGAGGAGGCACAGGTCGAGATCGCCGAGTCGCTCGAAGCGTTCCCCTCGACGCTGCCGACCCGCCGCGAGAGCGCGTACGCCGCCTGGGTCTCCATCTCCGTCGGCTGCAACAACACGTGCACCTTCTGTATCGTCCCGGCGCTGCGCGGCAAGGAGAAGGACCGCAGGACCGGCGACATCCTCGCCGAGATCGAGGCACTCGTCGGCGAGGGCGTCTCCGAGATCACCCTCCTCGGCCAGAACGTGAACGCCTACGGCTCCGACATCGGTGACCGTGAGGCCTTCAGCAAGCTCCTGCGGGCCTGCGGCAAGATCGAGGGCCTGGAGCGGGTGCGCTTCACCTCGCCGCACCCGCGCGACTTCACGGACGACGTCATCGCCGCGATGGCCGAGACCCCGAACGTCATGCCGCAGCTGCACATGCCGATGCAGTCCGGTTCGGACACCGTCCTGAAGGCGATGCGCCGCTCGTACCGCCAGGAGCGGTACCTCGGGATCATCGACAAGGTGCGGGCCGCGATCCCGCACGCCGCGATCACCACCGACATCATCGTGGGCTTCCCCGGCGAGACCGAGGAGGACTTCGAGGAGACCCTCCACGCGGTCCGCGAGGCCCGCTTCGCACAGGCCTTCACCTTCCAGTACTCCAAGCGTCCGGGGACCCCCGCGGCCACCATGGAGGGGCAGATCCCCAAGGAGGTCGTGCAGGCGCGGTACGAGCGTCTCGCCGCCCTCCAGGACGAGATCTCCTGGGACGAGAACAAGAAGCAGGTCGGCCGCAGGCTCGAACTGATGGTCGCCGAGGGCGAGGGCCGCAAGGACGGCGCCACCCACCGCCTCTCCGGCCGCGCCCCCGACAACCGCCTGGTGCACTTCACCAAGCCCGACGTCGAGGTCCGCCCCGGCGACGTCGTCACCGTCGAGATCACGTACGCCGCTCCGCACCACCTGCTCGCCGAGGGCGCCACCCTGGACGTGCGTCACACGCGCGCGGGGGACGCCTGGGAGAAGCGCAACGCCGCCGAGGCCGTCAAGCCCGCCGGCGTCATGCTGGGGCTGCCGACGATCGGCGCGCCGCAGCCGCTGCCCGTCGCCGCGGCCGGCTGCGGCTGCGACTGACCTCCGCACCAGCTCACCGGCCCACCCTGTCGGCTCGGCTCACGGGGGTTACGCTGCCGATCATGCTTGTCGCCGCCGCCGTGTGCCCCTGCCCGCCCCTGCTCGTGCCCGACGTCGCCGCGGGGGCCGCGCCCGAACTGGACGCGGCGCGTGCCGCGTGCACGGACGCCCTGGGGGTACTGGCCGCCGCCCGCCCCGACCGGCTGGTGGTCGTCGGGCCGGCGGAGGGGAACGGCCGCGGGCCGCACCCCGAGGGCTCGCGCGGCTCCTTCCGCGGCTTCGGTGTCGATCTCGACGTGCGGCTCGGTGGGATCGGAGGGAACGGAACAGTTGCGTCCCGGCGCACCGCCGAGCCCGCCTCCGCGGCCGCGGGGCGTGAGCTTCCGCCCGCGCTGGCCGTCGCCGCCTGGCTCCTGGGCCGTACGGACTGGTCCGACGCCCCCGTCGAGGGCCTGGGCGTGGGCGAGCCGCTCTCCGCCGAGGGGTGCGTCGAAGCCGGTGAGCGGATCGCCGCCCGGAGCGGGAGGGTGGCGCTGCTCGTCATGGGGGACTCCAGCGCGTGCCGCACGCTCAAGGCGCCGGGCTACCTGGACGAGCGCGCGGTGGGCTTCGACGCGGAGGTGGCCCGTGCGCTGGGCGCGGCGGACGTGCCCGCACTCAAGGCGTTGGACGCCGAGCTGGCGTACGCGCTCAAGGCCTCCGGCCGGGCTCCCTGGCAGGTGCTCGCGGGCGCGGCGCAGGGAGCGGGGCTCGGCGGGGCGCTGCTGTACGAGGACGCGCCCTACGGAGTGGGGTACTTGGTCGCGACCTGGTCGTGAGCGGACGGCGGGCGCCGTCGGAGCCGTAGGCCGGTCCGAGGGCGCCCGCCGAAGTGGTGTCGCCAGTGGTGCCGCTCAGTACGCCGAGGGCGGCGTCGGCGGAGGTGACGGTGGGGTCGACGGCGGTGTCCCGCCCCCGTCCGTGCCGCCGTCCTCCTTGTGCGCGATCCGGTCCAGAGCACCCTTGGCCTTGCCGGTGCCCGTCCGGATCTTGTCGCTGTACTTGCCCTTGGTCTTCTCGTCGGCCATCCTCGCGGCCTTGTCGAGACCCTGCTCGATCTTTCCCCCGTGCTGCTGCGCGAGGTCAGAGACCTTCTCCTTGGCCGGCGCGAGCCTGGCCAACACGTTGTCCAGGAGACCCATGGTGCACCTTCCCTCGTGTTACCTCGTGGGCAGTCATGCGGGACAGTCATGCGTTCGGGCAGTCGTTTCGACAGTCATTACCGTCATTTACGGGCGTTCTCGCCGACCTCGTTGTCGGCGGCCCTGTCGACGGACTGCTGCTGGGGAATCTCTACGGCCTCCGCGGCTTCCGCAGTCTCCGGCTCCGCCTCGGCTGCGGATGCGGTCTGCTTCAGGCTGTCGGTGTGCTCGTCGGTCGGTGCCTTCCCCGGCCCTCCCGGCTGAGGCCTCTCCTTGCGAATAAATCGTGCAAAAACGCCCATTTCATCTCCATACCTTACTCGTGCGGGCGAAATTCCGCGTTGCGCGGTGCGCCCCATTGCGTCGCCAGGGTCACCGGTCCTTGAAACCGGTGGCTGGAATCTCGCAACAGGCAACGACCCCCGTCGAGTGCCGTCACGTAGCTCGTTCGAGAAGTGGGCCCGAGGTTTGCGAGACTGTGACGGTGAGTAGAGCAGCTCCCGCTCCGCGGGTCATCGCCGTCGTGGGTCCCACCGCGGCCGGAAAGTCCGATCTCGGCGTCCACCTGGCCCAGCGCCTCGGTGGTGAGGTCGTCAACGCAGACTCGATGCAGCTCTACCGGGGGATGGACATCGGCACCGCCAAGCTGACGCCCGAGGAACGCGGCGGCGTTCCCCACCACCTCCTGGACATCTGGGACGTGACGGTGACGGCGAGCGTCGCCGAGTACCAACGGCTCGCGCGCATCCGTATCGACGCGCTGCTCGCGGAGGGCCGCTGGCCGGTCCTCGTCGGCGGGTCGGGCCTGTACGTCCGCGGCGCCGTCGACAACCTGGAGTTCCCCGGCACGGATCCCGAGGTGCGGGCCCGCCTGGAGGAGGAACTCACCCTGAGGGGCTCAGGCGCCCTGCACGCGCGGCTGGCCGTCGCCGACCCCGAGGCCGCCCACGCGATCCTGCCGAGCAACGGCCGCCGTATCGTCCGGGCCCTGGAGGTCATCGAGATCACCGGCAGGCCCTTCACCGCCAACCTCCCGGGCCACGACTCGGTCTACGACACCCTGCAGATCGGCGTCGACGTGGCGCGCCCCGAGCTCGACGAGCGCATCGCCCGCCGCGTGGACCGCATGTGGGAGGGGGGTCTCGGCGAGGAAGTGCGCGCACTGGAGGCGCAGGGGTTGCGTGAGGGGCGTACGGCGTCGCGTGCCCTCGGCTACCAGCAGATGCTCGCGGCGTTCGCCGGGGAGCGCACCGAGGGCGAGGCACGTGCCGAGACCGTGCGCGCCACCAAGCGCTTCGCGCGCCGTCAGGATTCCTGGTTCAGACGCGATCCGCGGGTGCATTGGCTCAGTGGGGCCGCGGCGGATCTCACGGAACTTCCGCAGCTCGCGCTGGCGTTGGTCGAACGACCGGTCACAGCCTGATCACGTCCTGGCATCGGGACGCTCCGGCCGTCATCCGGGCCTCCGGCGCCGTGCCATCATCGAGCTTCGATCGACCAAGTGGAGTCCGAGTGGGGAGGGCGCGTGGCGATGGAGGCCGGCCCTCGTGACACCGCACACGGCACGGAGCAGAGCACCGTCACCGACGGGGCGCACGACACCGCACAGGATCAGCAGGACCCCGACGGGGACCGGTTGAGCCCGGACGGACCCGACGAGAGCACTGACGGCGTGACCGCCGACGGGCCCGAGCCCGGCGAGATGTTCGCGGAGCCCGAGGTCGAGGTCGAGCTGCGCCCGCAGCGCCGCATGCGCATCTGGCAGCTCGCTCCCATCGTGGGCCTCGCCGCACTCGGGTCCCTGATGTTCGCCTTCCCGCTGGCGTTCGACTTCGGCGACAGCGGAGCCGTGATCGCCATGCTCGGTCTGCTGCTCAGCTCCTGTGCCGCCGGCTGGGGCATGATGGCCGCCCGTCGCGTGGGTCACACCTGGCCCGGCCTGCCGCAGCGCGGTTCCGCGCACCGCCCGGACTGGCGGGTCGTGATCGCGTACGCCGTGGTCGTCGCCGCGGTCGTGGTGCTCGCCGTGTGGCGCGTGGCCCGCCTGCGCTGAGGCGTCCAGGACCTCTACCGGGCGCCTGCCGGGCCGCCGGACCGGCCCCCGTGCCGTCACCCGGCCCGTCCGCCGGGCCGGTCGGACCGGCTGTCGTAGGGAACCCTTACGATCGAGGAATGAGCACGCGGATCGCCTTCCTCAAGGGGCACGGGACCGAGAACGACTTCGTGATCCTCCCGGATCCCGACAACACCCTCGCCCTGTCCCCGGCCACCGCCGCCGCCCTGTGCGACCGCCGCGCGGGCATCGGCGGCGACGGTCTGCTGCACGTCGTCCGGTCAGCGGCGCACCCCGAGGCCCGGTCGATGGCGGCCGAAGCGGAATGGTTCATGGACTACCGCAACGGCGACGGCTCGATCGCGGAGATGTGCGGCAACGGAGTGCGGGTGTTCGCCCGCTATCTCCAGCGCGCCGGACACGTGGCCGAAGGCGACATCACGGTCGCCACGCGCGCGGGCGTGAAGGCCGTGCACCTCGCCAAGGAGGGCGACGTCACCGTCGGCATGGGCAGGGCGCTCCTTCCCGAAGGGCCCGAGGGAGACGTCACCGTGACCGTCGGAGAGCGCAGCTGGCCCGCGCGCAACGTCAACATGGGCAACCCCCACGCCGTCGCCTTCGTGGCCGACCTCGACCACGCCGGACACCTGTACGAACCGCCGCCGTTCAGCCCGCTGTCCGCGTACCCGGACGGCGTGAACGTCGAATTCGTCGTCGACCGTGGCCTTCATCACGTCGCTCTGCGTGTCCACGAACGAGGCTCCGGCGAGACCAGATCGTGCGGCACCGGCGCGTGCGCCGTGGCCGTGGCGGCGGCCCGCAGGGATGGCGCCGACCCCGCCGTGACCGGTGTTCCGGCGGTCTACACCGTCGATGTGCCCGGTGGCCGGCTCGTGATCACCGAGCGCCCGGACGGCGAGATCGAGATGACCGGGCCCGCGGTGATCGTCGCAGAGGGTGAGATCGACACCGAATGGCTCGAAAGCATGACCCCCTGAACCCTCGCTCGAATGGGTGATCCGTTTCACGCTCGGCGAGAGGCGGTCGGTCGGGCGTGGTGGGCTCGGTAGCATCAAGGACCGGCCCGGACGGGGGAACGACGCCATCCCCAGTGCCGCGTACGCCATGGGGCGCCCCGTCCGCCGGTCAACGCAGCCGGAGGTGCCCATGAGTGCGGAGGCCACGAACCCCGCGACGCCCGGCCCCATCACGCCCGCGGTACAGCGCAGGCGGAGCCGCCCGCGGATCGATCTGCGACGGCTGGGCCGGGCCGCTCTCCTGGGGCCCACGGCCCGCGACCGGCTGCCCGACGCGATCGGCCATGTGGTCGAGGCGCACCGGGCCCACCATCCCGACTCCGACCTGGACCCGCTGCGCCGCGCCTACGTCCTCGCTGAGTCCTCGCACCGCGGCCAGATGCGCAAGAGCGGCGAGCCCTACATCACGCACCCGCTGGCCGTGACGCTGATCCTCGCCGAACTGGGCGCCGAGACCACGACGTTGACCGCCTCCCTCCTCCACGACACGGTCGAGGACACGGAGGTGACGCTCGATCAGGTCCGCGAGGAGTTCGGCGAGGAGGTCCGCTATCTCGTCGACGGCGTGACGAAGCTGGAGAAGGTCGACTACGGGGCGGCCGCCGAGCCCGAGACCTTCCGCAAGATGCTCGTCGCCACCGGCAGCGACGTACGCGTGATGTCGATCAAACTGGCCGACCGGCTGCACAACATGCGCACCCTCGGAGTCATGCGCCCCGAGAAGCAGGAACGCATCGCCAAGGTCACCAAGGACGTACTGATCCCGCTCGCCGAACGGCTGGGCGTCCAGGCGCTGAAGACCGAGCTGGAGGATCTCGTCTTCGCGATCCTGCGCCCCGACGAGTACGCCCACACCCGCGAACTCATCGTCAAGAACTCCTCGCGCGCCGACGACCCCCTCGCCGAGATCTCCGAAGAGGTGCGCGGGGTCCTGCGCGAGGCGGGGCTGCAGGCCGAAGTCCTCATCAGGCCGCGGCACTTCGTCTCCGTGCACCGGGTCTCGCGCAAACGGGGCGAGCTGCGCGGCGCCGACTTCGGGCGCCTGCTCGTCCTCGTGAACGAGGACGCCGACTGCTACGGGGTCCTCGGCGAACTGCACACCTGTCTCACACCGGTGGTCTCGGAGTTCAAGGACTTCATCGCCGTTCCCAAGTTCAACCTGTACCAGTCGCTGCACACCGCCGTGGCCCGCCCCGACGGGCAGGTCGCCGAAGTCCTCATCCGTACGCACCAGATGCACAAGGTCGCCGAGGCCGGCGTCATCGCGCTCGGCAATCCCTACGCGGCTCCCGCGGAGGAGCAGACGGACGGAGACGGCGGCGGAGTGCGTCCCGCGGACGGCGAGCGCGCCGACCCCACCCGTCCCGGCTGGCTGTCCCGCCTCCTCGACTGGCAGGAGGCCGCGCCGGACCCCGACACGTTCTGGTCCACGCTCCGCGAGGACCTCGCCCAGGACCGGGAGATCACCGTCTTCCGCCCCGACGGCGGCACACTCGGACTGCCCGCGGGCGCCAGCTGCGTGGACGCCGCCTACGCCCAGTACGGGGAGGACGCGCACGCCTGTATCGGCGCCCGCGTCAACGGCCGCCTGGCGAGGCTGAGCACGGTCCTGAGCGACGGGGACACCGTTCAGCTGCTGATGGGCCAGGACCCCACCTCGGAGCCCTCCAGGGAGTGGCTGGAGCACGCGCACACGCCCGTCGCGCGGATCGCCATCACCCGGTGGCTCGCCGCGCACCCGGCGTCGGCCGCACCGTCCGAGGCACCCGCCGAGACGCGCCGCCCGGCTGTGGACGGGCCCGCCGCCCGCCCGGCCGACGCGGACGTCGTCGTCGACCGGCCCGGCGCGACCGTACGCCTCGCGGGCTGCTGTACGCCCGTACCGCCCGACGCGATCACCGGGTTCTCCGTACGCGGGGGAGTGGTGACCGTGCACCGCGTCGAGTGTGCCGGGGCGGCGCGCATGAAGAGCGTGGGGCGCGCGGAGGTCGAGGTGCGCTGGGGCGACAGCAGCGAGTGCCGGGTCACGCTCTTCGCCGAGTCCTTCGGGCGGCCCCACCTCCTGGCCGACCTCACCGAAGCCATCGCCATGGAGGGCGTCGCGATCGTCTCGGCGACCGTCGAACCGCCCAGCCAGCAGCGCGTACGCCACACCTACACACTCCAACTCCCGGACGCCGCCCACCTCCCCGCACTGATGCGGGCCATGCGCAACGTCCCGGGCGTCTTCGACGTGAGCCGAGCCCACCACCAGTCGACGACTCCGTAACGGACCATCGGCGCCCCGACTCGCAGGGGCGCGGGGAAAACAGCGCAGACCCCTGGCCCCAAGGGGCGCGGGGAACTGCGCGACCAGCCACGACGAACCCGCACCCGACCACCGCACCCGACCACCGCACAGCCCCCCGTTCGGGTGGCCCCGGTGCGAGCCGTCACCGCGAAGCACACCCACGCTGATAGCCGTGGTCCATGCTGCACACCCGCCCGACCCCCCGCACCGGCACCCCGCGCCTCAAACACCCCCGCCGGATCGGCACCGCCGTCGTCGCCTGCGCGGCGTCCGCCTGCCTCATCGCCGCGAGCGCCCCCGCACCCGCGCCCCTCGGTATCGGCGACCGCCTCTTTCCGCACCTGGGCAACCCCGGCTACGACGTCATGGCGTACGACCTGGCCTTCACCTACCCCGGCGACAACAGCAAGCCGCTCCCGTCCGTGACCACCATCGACGCCCGCACCACCGACTGGCTCGAATCGGTCAACCTTGACTACTCGCACGGGACAGTGCGGTCCGTCGAGGTCGACGGCGAACCGGCGGAGTTCCGGAGCGCCGGCGAGGACCTGGTCGTCACACCGGCGGAGCCCCTGCCCCCCGGCGTCCGGACCCGGATCACCGTGCGCCACGACAGCGACCCGGTGTCCACGAAGGACCAGCAGAGCGGCTGGGTGCGGACCGAGGACGGGCTCGCGATGGCCAACCAGGCCGACGCGGGACACCGCGTCTTCCCCAGCAACGACCACCCCTCGGACAAGGCGATGTTCACCTTCCGGGTGACCGTGCCCAAGGGCTACACGGCCGTCGCCAACGGGCTCCCCGCGGGGCAGACCCGCCGCGCCGACGCCACCACCTGGACGTACCGCACCGAGCACCCCATGGCCACCGAGCTGGCCCAGGTGTCGATCGGCCGTTCCTCCGTGCTGCGCCGCAGCGGCCCCGAGGGCCTGCCCGTACGTGACGTGGTGCCCACCAAGGACCGCGACCGGCTGGAACCGTGGCTCAAGAGGACGCCCGACCAGATCGCCTGGATGGAGAGCAAGGTCGGCGACTACCCCTTCGAGACGTACGGGCTGCTCATCGCCGAGGCCAGGACCGGGTTCGAACTGGAGACACAGACCCTCTCCCTCTTCGAGAAGGAGATCTTCACGCGGTCCGAGTACCCGAAGTGGTATGTCGAGTCGATCATGGTGCACGAACTGGCCCACCAGTGGTTCGGCGACAGCGTCTCCCCGCGGACCTGGTCCGACCTGTGGCTCAACGAAGGACACGCCACCTGGTACGAGGCCCTCTACGCCGAGGAGAAGGGCGACAGGCCCATGGAGGCACGGATGAAGGCCGCCTACCGGGCGTCCGACACCTGGCGTGCGACCGGCGGTCCGCCCGCCGCCCCGAAGGAGGCCGAGCCCGGCGAGAAGCTCAGCATCTTCCGGCCGAACGTCTACGACGGCAGCGCCCTCGTCCTGTACGCGCTGCGCGAGGAGATCGGCCGCCCCGCCTTCGAGCGGCTGCAGCGCGCGTGGGTGAGCGTCCACGAGGACGGTGTCGCAGGCACCGCCGACTTCGAACGCCTCGCCTCGGGCATCGGAGGCCGCGATCTGAGCGGCTTCTTCAAGGCATGGCTCTACGGGGAGAAGACCCCGCCCATGCCGGGGCACCCCGACTGGCGCAGCGCGGAACCCGCGGAGAAGACCGCGAAACGCGCCCGCTGAGCGGCGGGGCCGCGCCCGAAGACTGCCCGGAGGCCGGCGGGAGAGCGCCCGGAGCCGCCGGGAGAGCACCGGGACAGCACCGGGAGAGCGCCGGGAAATCGAGTGACGAGACGGGGCGTACCGTGCGAACATCTTCACGTCGACGACGCACCAGCTCGACGACGCGGCGCCAGAGCCGCAGGGCGGCACGGCCCCGGGGGCCCCGGACGGGAATCTCCCGGCGGCTCCGGACGTTCTGCAGGGTGACGGGCGACAAGTCCGCCACCCCGGTTTCCCCATCGACGTAAGGACCCAATGACCTCCTCTTCTTCCCCTTCCCAGGACAAGCAGAGCTTCGCGCAGAACAACCCCGACGGTCTTCGGGCCGATGCCCTGATGGAAGAGGACGTCGCCTGGAGCCATGACATCGACGGAGACCGGGACGGCGACCAGTTCGACCGCTCCGAGCGTGCGGCCCTGCGCCGCGTCGCGGGCCTCTCCACCGAGCTCGAGGACGTCACCGAGGTCGAGTACCGGCAGCTCCGTCTGGAGCGCGTGGTCCTCGTCGGTGTGTGGACCTCGGGGACCGCGACCGACGCGGACAACTCGCTGGCCGAGCTGGCCGCCCTCGCGGAGACCGCGGGAGCGCTCGTGCTCGACGGCGTCGTCCAGCGCCGGGACAAGCCCGACGCGGCCACGTACATCGGTTCCGGCAAGGCCAACGAACTGCGGGACGTCGTGCTGGAGACCGGCGCGGACACGGTCATCTGTGACGGTGAACTGTCGCCGGGCCAGCTCATCCACCTCGAAGACGTCGTCAAGGTCAAGGTCATCGACCGGACGGCCCTGATCCTCGACATCTTCGCCCAGCACGCCAAGTCCCGAGAGGGCAAGGCGCAGGTCGCCCTCGCGCAGATGCAGTACATGCTGCCGAGGCTCCGCGGCTGGGGTCAGTCGCTGTCCCGTCAGATGGGCGGCGGTTCGGGCGGCGGCCTCGCCACCCGTGGTCCCGGTGAGACCAAGATCGAGACCGACCGGCGTCGGATCCGCGAGAAGATGGCGAAGATGCGCCGGGAGATCACGGACATGAAGACGGGCCGCGACATCAAGCGCCAGGAGCGCCGTCGCAACAAGGTGCCCTCGGTCGCGATCGCCGGCTACACCAACGCCGGCAAGTCCTCGCTGCTCAACCGCCTCACGGGCGCCGGAGTGCTCGTCGAGAACTCCCTGTTCGCGACCCTCGACCCGACCGTGCGCCGGGCCGAGACCCCGAGCGGGCGGCTGTACACGCTGGCGGACACCGTCGGCTTCGTACGCCACCTGCCGCACCACCTCGTCGAGGCGTTCCGCTCCACGATGGAGGAGGTCGGCGACTCCGACCTGATCCTGCACGTCGTGGACGGGTCCCACCCGGCGCCGGAGGAGCAGCTGGCCGCCGTGCGCGAGGTCGTCCGCGACGTGGGCGCCACCAAGGTGCCGGAGATCGTGGTGATCAACAAGGCGGACGCGGCCGACCCGCTGGTGCTCCAGCGGCTGATGCGGAACGAGAAGCGCTCCATCGCGGTCTCGGCCCGTACCGGCCAGGGCATCGAGGAGCTGCTCGCGCTCATCGACGTCGAACTGCCGCACCCCTCGGTCGAGCTGGAGGTGCTCGTGCCGTACACGCTGGGCCGGCTGGTCGCGCGCGCCCACGCCGACGGTGAGGTCCTCTCCGAGGAGCACACCCCGGAGGGCACGCTGCTGAAGGCACGGGTGCACGAGGAACTGGCGGCGGAGCTCGCTCCGTACGTCCCGGTTCCCGCGGCCTGATCGACACGACCTGACTGGTCCGTCCGCGGTCCGTCCGCGGTTCATACGTGAAGGCCCGCTCCCTCTCGCAGGGGGCGGGCCTTCACGTACGCCTGGCACCGAGCAGGATGTGCGGCACGCCGCGTACCGCTGCACGCGTACCGCAACACGCGTGCAGCGCGACGTGCAGGGCAGGTCGGTCGACTACTCGGCGCCGTACTGCTTGCTCATGTTGTCGTAGACCGCCTCGGCGCCCTTGCCCAGCTGCGGACCCGCGAGCCAGGTGCTGTCGGTCGGGCCGATCGACGTGTTCGAGATGAGCACGGTCTTGCCGTCGACGACCCGGAACCAGCCACCGCCGGACGACCCTCCGGTCATCGTGCATCCGATGCGGTACATCGTCGGCAGACCCGGGTCGAGCGAGAGCCGGCCAGGGCGGTCGACGCACTTGTGCATGATCAGACCGTTGTACGGCGCGGCGGCCGGGTATCCCCAGGCGCCCATCGTGCCCGCGTCCGCGGCGGCGGGCGTGGAGAAGTCCACGTCCAGCGCGTTGCCGACCGTCTCCTCCAGGGACTTGGAGCCGGCCTCCGGCTTCACATGCAGCACCGCGTAGTCGTACGGGGCACCCTGGCCGCCCGACTCCGAGCCGCCCTCGATCCATTCGTCGGAGGTCGAGGCCCAGTCCGCCCAGTACTGGCCGTACGGAGCGATCTCCTGCTGCGTGGCGGCGCCGAGCTGAGCCTCGGACTTGCCGAGGTCGTTGTAGGCGGGCACGAAGGCGATGTTGCGGTACCAGCCGCCGCCACCGCCCGCGTGCACACAGTGGCCCGCGGTCCACACGAGGTTGGACTTCCCCGGGTTGCGCGGGTCCTTGACGACCGTGCCCGAGCAGACCATCGAGCCCTCGGGCGAGTCGAAGAAGACCTTCCCGACCGGGGCCGCGTTGTCGTGGTACGGAGTGTTCTCGCGCGTCGCCGTGACCGGTGCGGGAGCCGGGTCGCTGACACCCTGCTCGGCCGCCGCGTCCTTGGCGGAGATCGTCTTGTCCGGGTCCTCGGCGGACGTCATCCGCTCCGGCTTCCAGAGGCCCTCGATCACCGGGTTGACGAAGTCACGGGCCTCACTGAGCCACTTGTCCTTGTCCCAGTTCTTCCAGTCGCCGTCCTTCCAGTCGTCGACATCGATGCCGTGCTCCTTGAGCCGGTCGGCGATGTCGGCGATGTCGGTCGGAATCCCGGTCTTGTCGGAACCGGTCGCGGCCGTCTTGCCGGCGGCCTCGCCGTCGCCCGAATCACAGGCGGTGCCGGTGAGCGCCAGCGCCGCGACGAGTCCGGTGGCGACGAGGAGACGGTGCCGCCCACGACTCTTCACGAAGGACGGACGTGTCGAACGCATGGTGTTGTTACCCCCGATAGAACGTGCATCTCTCACCCGCGGTCAGGTGCGGAGAGCACACGGATCAGGCTCTCCGCGGAGCCCCTGCCACCGCGCGACCCCACTATGCCCGCGGAGTCGAGGACGAACGGCGGCCGGCTGGTGAAGGTTTCCGTGAGACCCACCCTGCCGCCGTCCGTCCTCCTGCCGCTACCACTACGCCCAGGTCTACGCCTGCTACTGCGTCTGCGCGTCCGTTCCGGCTGTTACCGCGACTACTCCTGTTACTCCTGTTACTCCTGTTGGTGCTGTTACTGCGACGCGAACTTCTTGCTCACCGCGTCGTAGATCCCCTTGGCCTCGGTGCCCAGGTGCGGACCGGCCAGCCAGCCCGCGGTCACCGGGCCGATCGAGGTGTTGGAGACCAGCGCGGGACCGCCGTCCGAGCCCGTCGCGACCCAGCCGCCACCCGAGGAACCACCGGTCATCGTGCACCCGATGCGGTACATCGTGGGCTGGGACTTGGCGATCGAGAGCCGGCCCGGCTTGTCCGTGCACCGGTACATGGTCTCCCCGTCGAACGGCTTCGCCGCCGGGTAACCGGTCGCGGTGATGTCCCCGACCTGGGACACGGCCGGAGCGTTGAAGTCCACCGGGAGCGCCGAGCCGACCATCTCCTCCAGGGACTTGCCGTCGCTGCCCTTCTCCGGAGTCACATGGATGACGGCGAAGTCGTACGAGGCACCCTCGCCGCCCGTCGCGCCGCCCTGCTCGATCCACTGGTCGGAGGTCTGCGCCCAGTCACCCCACCAGACGCCGTACGGAGCGACCTGCTCCTTCGTGGCGCCCTGGATCTCCGTCGCCGACATGGCGGCGTCGTTGTACGAGGGCACGAAGGCGATGTTGCGGTACCAGCCGCCCTTCTTGCCCGCGTGCACACAGTGGCCCGCGGTCCATACGAGGTTGGACTTGCCCGGGTGGGCCGGGTCCTCGACCACGGTCGCCGAGCAGACCATCGTGCCCTCGGGGGAGTCGAAGAACACCTTGCCGGCCTCGGCCGCGTTCTCGTGGTAGCCCGCCGGAACGGCCTGCGCCTCCACCGGCGCCGGCTCGGCGTCGGTCACGCCCTGGTCGCCCGAGAGGTCGTTCTCGTCGACGCCCTTGCCCTGGTCCGGGTCCTCGGCCTCGCGCATGCGGTCCGGGTCCCACAGGTCGTTGATGACCGGGTTGATGTAGTCGCCGGCCTCGCGCAGCCAGTCGTCCTTGTCCCAGTTCTTCCAGGCACCGTTCTTCCACTTGTCGAGGTCGATCCCGTGCTCCTTGAGCCGGTCCTTGAGACCGTCCGGGATCTGGATCTTGCCGTCGCCCGCTGTGGCGGCCGACGCCTCGGCACCCGCGTCGGTGTCCTCGTCGGAGCCGCAGGCGGTGGCGGTCAGGGCCAGCACGGTGGCCATGCCGACCACGGCCAGCACGGGGGCGGTTCTGCGGCGCGGGCTCCCCCCTCGACGGGCGGCGAAGAGCGGGCGTATCGGTCGCATGGTGTGACTCCCCCTGGAGGTGAACGAACAACTCTGTGCTGCCACTCGGGACTTCGTACGGAACCGGGGAACCGGACGGGCCCGACGTGGACCGTGGGTGCTGATCAGCGAGTACCGCCGAACGGCACCACAGACTATGCCGTCGCTGTGGGGGACTTCCGACGGACCCGCAACGGTTCCGTCACGGCAGGGATCTTCGATCCGCCGCCGCCCCGAGCGGTCCGTGTGGTCCTGGCGGTCCTCGTCGTGGGTACGTACGGGGGACGCGGCATCCGCGTTCATCGTTCATTCCCATGCCACTACCTCGGCGGACTCCCGTCCGACGGGCTGCGCACGCGGTCGAGCCGGCGGATCTCCTCCAGCGGGTACGGGGTCTGTCTGCTCCGGCGCTGGAACGTGCGGTGGAAGTCCGACACCACGGCGGCGACCGGTGCGTGCCGGGCGAGGACCGCCGCGGCCTCAGGCGGGATTCCGGTCGGGCGCCCGCCCTCCGCATAGGCGCGCACCAGCTCGTAACGGCCGTCCCGGTCCGCCACCTGGTATCCGAACAGGGCGGTGACCAGCCAGTTCACCAGATACGTGGAGGTGTAGCAGCGGTCGTACGCACGGTGCCGGTCGAAGAAGTCGGCCTCGTCGGGCGACAGCTCGAACCGGGAGGAGATCGCGAGGCCGTAGTCCGCGAAGTACAGACGCCGGCCGTCGGTCAGGACGTTCTCGAAGTGCGCGTCGAAGTGCAGGAGCCCGTGGCTGTTCATGAACGAGGTACCGGCGGCCAGTTCCCTCTCCACCAGGGCGCAAGCCAGGTCGGTGGCCCGGTCTCCCGCCTCGACCTGAGTGCCCAGCCATTGGTGGAGGTTCTGCGGGATGTACTCCAGGAACAGCGCGATGCTCGCCGAGGACTCCTGGAGGGCCTCGATCCGCTCGCGCATCCGCGCCCCGCCGTCCCAGTACGCGACGGCCTGTTCGATGTCGGCCAGTTCCTCGGGCAGGGGCGTGGAGTCGGGCAGCACCCGCCAGTGGTACATCAGCGGGAACCCCTCGTGCTCCGCCGCGAGGACCCAGTTCGTGGTCATGGTGTGCACGGCGAGTTCTCGCCAGGCGCCGAAGCCCGGTGTGCCGATCGTGCCGATGCCGTACTGGCAGTGGACGGGGAGCTCGAACAGGTTCGCGGTGGACCTGATGTGCTCGGGCCGCCGCTCCAGGTCGGTGAGGGGCACCCGCTTCACGAAGACCGGGGTGCCGGCGATCTCCAGCAGGGCCGACTTCCCGCCGATGCCGGCGCCGATCGGCACGGCCGCGTCCACGAGCTCGCCGAGCGCGTGATCACTGCACAGGGCCAGGGCCGTGGAGACCGCGCCATGAGCGCTGAGACGCGCGCCGTGCGACCTGTCCGGGACATCCACTGCTGCCTCCACCTGGGCGTCCTGGGCGCCCGGGGCGTCTTGGGCGGTCAGGGCGCGGTCCCTCCGCTCGCGACGACCGTGCGACCGCGTCGATCTGGTTTCCGAGTATGCCCGTCCGCTCGGACACGTACGCGTCTTGATCGTGTCCCCTTCGTCCACAGCGTGCCCCGGCTGTCGGTGCCGACCCGTAGGGTGGTCGCGCTATGACAGAGTCCTCACTCCCCGAACTCCTGCATGCCGCCGTCACAGCCGTCGGCGGTACGGAGCGCCCCGGCCAGGTGACCATGGCCGAATCCGTCGCGCAGGCCATCGACGACGGTTCCCACCTGCTGGTCCAGGCCGGTACCGGCACAGGCAAGTCGCTCGGTTATCTGGTCCCCGCACTGGCGCACGGGGAGCGGGTCGTCGTGGCGACGGCCACCCTGGCGCTCCAGCGCCAGCTCGTGGAGCGTGACCTGCCGCGCACGGTGGACGCGCTGCATCCGCTGCTGCGCCGCCGCCCCGAGTTCGCCATGCTCAAGGGCCGGTCGAACTACCTGTGCCTGCACCGCCTCCACGAAGGGGCGCCGCAGGACGAGGAAGAGGGGCTCTTCGACCAGTTCGAGGCGGCCGCGCCCACCAGCAAGCTGGGCCAGGACCTGCTGCGGCTGCGGGAGTGGTCGGACGAGACCGAGACGGGTGACCGCGACAATCTCACCCCGGGCGTCTCGGACCGCGCCTGGTCCCAGATCTCCGTCTCCTCCAGGGAGTGCCTGGGTGCCTCGAAGTGCGCCTACGGAGCGGAGTGCTTCGCCGAGGCCGCCCGTGAGCGTGCCAAGCTCGCCGATGTCGTCGTCACCAACCACGCGCTCCTGGCGATCGACGCCATCGAAGGCGCGCCCGTCCTCCCGCAGCACGAGGTGCTGATCGTCGACGAGGCGCACGAACTGGTCTCGCGGGTCACCGGAGTCGCGACCGGCGAGCTCACCCCGGGCCAGGTCAACCGCGCCGTACGCCGAGCGGCCAAACTCGTCAACGAGAAGGCTGCCGACCAGCTCCAGACAGCCGCCGAGGGCTTCGAGCGACTGATGGAACTGGCCCTGCCGGGACGTCTGGAGGAGATCCCGGAGGACCTCGGCTACGCGCTGATGGCCCTGCGGGACGCCGCCCGCACGGTGATCTCGGGGATCGGCGCGACCCGCGACAAGTCCGTCACCGACGAGGACGCGGTCCGCAAGCAGGCCCTCGCCTCCCTGGAGAGCGTCCACGACGTGGCGGAGCGCATCACGAACGGCTCGGAGTGGGACGTCGTCTGGTACGAGCGGCACGACCGCTTCGGCGCGTCCCTGCGGGTCGCTCCGATGTCCGTGTCGGGCCTGCTGCGCGAGAAGCTCTTCACCGACCGCTCCGTCGTCCTGGCCTCGGCCACCCTGAAGCTCGGCGGCGATTTCAACGGCGTGGGCGCCTCGATCGGCCTGTCCCCGGAAGGCGCCGAGGGGGAGGACATCCCGGTCTGGAAGGGCCTCGACGTCGGCTCGCCCTTCGACTACGGCAGGCAGGGCATCCTGTACGTCGCGAAACACCTGGCCAGGCCCGCCAGGGACAGCGACCGCGGGGACATGCTCGACGAACTCACCGAGCTGATCCAGGCGGCCGGTGGCCGCACACTCGGCCTGTTCTCCTCGATGCGGGCCGCCCAGCTCGCCGCGGAGGAGCTGCGCTCCCGTGTCCCGGAGTTCCCCATCCTGCTCCAGGGCGAGGAGACGCTCGGCGAGCTGATCAAGAACTTCGCGGCGGACCCGAAGACCTGTCTGTTCGGCACGCTCTCGCTCTGGCAGGGCGTGGACGTGCCGGGCGCCAGCTGCCAGCTGGTCGTCATGGACAAGATCCCTTTCCCCCGCCCCGACGACCCGCTGATGAGCGCCCGCCAGAAGGCCGTGGAGGACGCCGGAGGCAACGGCTTCATGGCCGTCGCGGCCACGCACGCGGCCCTGCTCATGGCCCAGGGCGCCGGCCGCCTCGTACGGGCGACACAGGACCGGGGCGTGGTCGCCGTACTGGACCAGCGCCTGGCCACCGCGCGCTACGGCAGTTACCTCAAGGCGTCACTGCCCGACTTCTGGTACACCACGGACCGTAACCAGGTGCGGCGCTCACTGGCCGCCATCGACGAGACGGCACGGAAGTCCGAAGAGGCCGGGGCACGGACGCAGGAGTCCGCAGAGGCATAAGACGGGCACATGGTCATGGTCATGGGGCCGTGTGCGGGGCAGGTGCCACGGCACGCCTCGCCCCGCCTCGCACATGGCGAAGGCTGCCTCCCGGCGTCCGTCGCGGACGTCTGTCGGGGGCAGCCCTTGCCGTGCGTGGGGGAGACGCGTGGCGTGTGGCACAGGGTGTGGTGTGGCATGTGTGCGCCGAGGCTGACGGCACAGGGCCCCGGAACCGGCGCAGGGGTCCCGGGGCCCGGTCAGGGGGGATCCTCAGATCCGCCGGAGCACCGCGACGACCTTCCCGAGGATGGTTGCCTCGTCGCCGGGGATGGGCTGGTACGCGCTGTTGTGCGGGAGCAGCCACACATGGCCGTCCTCGCGCTTGAAGCGCTTGACCGTGGCCTCGCCCTCCAGCATGGCCGCCACGATGTCGCCGTTCTCCGCGACCGGCTGGCGGCGGACGGTCACCCAGTCGCCGTCACAGATCGCGGCCTCGATCATCGAGTCGCCGACGACCTTCAGCACGAACAGCTCGCCGTCGCCGACCAGCTGCCGGGGCAGCGGGAACACGTCCTCGACCGACTCCTCGGCGAGGATCGGGCCACCGGCGGCGATCCGGCCGACCAGCGGGACGTACGACGCCGCCGGCTTGCCCGCCGTGTCGGTGGGCTGCACCGTGGACTGGTCCGATCCGCGGACCTCGTACGCCCTGGGGCGGTGCGGGTCGCGGCGCAGGAAGCCCTTGCGCTCGAGCGCCATCAGCTGATGGGCGACCGAGGACGTGCTGGAGAGGCCGACCGCCTGCCCGATCTCCCTCATGGACGGCGGGTAACCTCGCCGCTGCACGGAGTCCCTGATGACCTCGATGACGCGGCGCTGCCGGTCGGTGAGTCCTGAGCTGTCCGCCCGGATGCCTGGAGGTCGGCCCGGCAGGGAGCGGGCGGGCTTGGGCCCCTCCTGGTTCGCGGTTTCATTCATGGCATGCACCGGCTCAAATCGGCCCTGGGAGCGGTCCTGGGCAGTGATGGTGGCACTGTCTGCGGTGGTGGTCACGTCGGCCCCTCTCGTTCGTCTCCCTGCTGGACAACGGTAGTTGCTTTCGAAAGGTTGCGCCAAACACACGTTCGAGTGAAAAACCGTGGTTGACCTGACGTGATCACGCGTCTGGGTGTATGGCTGCGACTGTCCCGTTACGGGCAAGGGTGCCGAGCGTCGCGTTTTTCGTGTTCTTCGCCGCCGACGTCGTGGCCTTGTGGGCCGGAGTCGAGCGAAGGCCAGTCTGTCACCAGGTGCCTTGTGGATCGGGGACCGGGCCCCGCTCCTGTGGCGCCCACCGTATCCCCGTACGCTCCTGGCCGGAACGGCCGCGCGGTACGTGCTCCTACGGGCGCGACACGCGCGGCGGGTGTAAATTTCCGGGTCAGGCCCCACATGTAGTGGTTGGATTGCCCAAGTGGCCCAGAAGTTGTGGTCCCCGGTCTTCCAAGCTCATGGTCATCGCCTATGCTTGGGCTTGCTTCGAGGGGCTCAAAGGGCCTGCCGAGGCTATCGATTCGTGCTGCGCAAGGAGGGTTGGAGCCGATGCACTGCCCCTTCTGCAGGCACCCCGACAGCCGCGTCGTCGACAGTCGTACGACGGACGACGGTACGTCGATCCGCAGGCGCCGCCAGTGTCCCGACTGCACCCGTCGGTTCACGACGGTGGAGACGTGCTCCCTGATGGTGGTGAAGCGGTCCGGGGTCACCGAACCCTTCAGCCGTACGAAGGTCATCAACGGCGTGCGCAAGGCGTGCCAGGGGCGGCCGGTCACCGAGGACGCGCTCGCCCAGCTCGGCCAGCGGGTCGAGGAGGCGGTGCGGGCCACCGGGAGTGCCGAACTGACCACCCACGACGTGGGACTGGCCATACTCGGCCCCTTGCAGGAGCTCGACCTCGTCGCCTACCTGCGGTTCGCGTCCGTCTATCGGGCGTTCGACTCGCTGGAGGACTTCGAGGCCGCCATCACGGAACTCAGGGAAGAGACGCAGGCCCCCGCCACGGCCGACGAAGACGTGCGCGAAGGGTGCCAGGAAAGTGACCGCGGGTCCGGAGAGACTGTCGAAGTCCCCGTGCCCGCCGGCGCCGCCGACTGACGAGAGGGGCCTGTACCGGCCCTGCCGATCGGCGAAACAGACCCGTTGCGAGCGGCCGCGTATGCGGTGCGCGCAACACCAGACACATACCGTGCCCCGGGAAGAACGAGGCACTTCAGGGCGTTTTAGCCTGATACAGGGAGGCGGCATGACAGAGACGGCGAGCGGTCCGGCACGAGGTTCCCGCGCGAAGGGCACCAAGGCCACCAAGGGACTGCGTATCGAGCGCATCCACACCACCCCGGGCGTGCACCCGTACGACGAGGTGGCCTGGGAGCGCCGTGACGTCGTCATGACCAATTGGCGCGACGGCTCGGTCAATTTCGAGCAGCGTGGCGTCGAGTTCCCCGACTTCTGGTCGTTGAACGCGGTCAACATCGTCACCAGCAAGTACTTCCGGGGCGCCGTGGGCACCCCGCAGCGCGAGGTGAGCCTCAAGCAGCTCATCGACCGCATCGTGAAGACGTATCGGAAGGCCGGAGAGGACTTCAAGTACTTCTCCTCGCCGGCCGACGCCGAGATCTTCGAGCACGAGCTGGCGTACGCCCTCCTGCACCAGATCTTCAGCTTCAACTCGCCGGTGTGGTTCAACGTCGGCACGCCCCAGCCGCAGCAGGTCTCCGCCTGCTTCATCCTGGCCGTCGACGACTCCATGGAGTCGATCCTCGACTGGTACAAGGAAGAGGGCATGATCTTCAAGGGCGGCTCGGGCGCCGGCCTGAACCTCTCCCGGATCCGTTCCTCCAAGGAACTGCTCTCCTCGGGCGGCAACGCCTCAGGCCCTGTCTCCTTCATGCGCGGTGCCGACGCCTCCGCAGGGACGATCAAGTCGGGCGGCGCCACGCGCCGTGCCGCCAAGATGGTCATCCTCGACGTCGACCACCCCGACATCGAGGACTTCATCCAGACCAAGGTGAAGGAAGAGGAGAAGATCCGCGCCCTGCGCGACGCGGGCTTCGACATGGACCTGGGCGGCGACGACATCACGTCGGTCCAGTACCAGAACGCCAACAACTCGGTCCGCGTGAACGACACGTTCATGAAGGCCGTCGAGAACGGCGAGAAGTTCGGCCTGACGTCCCGGATGACCGGCGAGGTCATCGAGGAGGTCGACGCCAAGGAGCTGTTCCGCAAGATGGCGGAGGCCGCCTGGGCCTGCGCCGACCCGGGCATCCAGTACGACGACACGATCAACCGCTGGCACACGTGCCCGGAGTCCGGCCGGATCAACGGCTCGAACCCGTGCAGTGAGTACATGCACCTGGACAACACGTCCTGCAACCTCGCCTCGCTGAACCTGATGAAGTTCCTGAAGGACGACAACAAGGGCCACCAGTCCTTCGACGTCGAGCGCTTCTCGAAGGTCGTCGAGCTCGTCATCACGGCGATGGACATCTCCATCTGCTTTGCGGACTTCCCGACCCAGAAGATCGGCGACAACACCCGCGCCTTCCGTCAGCTGGGCATCGGCTACGCCAACCTCGGCGCCCTGCTGATGGCGACCGGCCACGCGTACGACTCCGACGGCGGCCGCTCCCTGGCCGGCGCCATCACGTCGCTGATGACCGGCACCTCGTACAAGCGCTCCGCGGAGCTCGCCGCGGTCGTCGGCCCGTACGACGGCTACGCCCGCAACGCGCAGCCGCACCAGCGCGTCATGAAGCAGCACTCCGACGCCAACGCCGTGGCCCCGCGCGTGGACGACCTGGACACGCCGGTCTGGGCGGCCGCCACGGAGTCCTGGCAGGACGTGCTGCGCCTCGGCGAGAAGAACGGCTTCCGCAACGCGCAGGCCTCGGTCATCGCCCCGACCGGCACCATCGGTCTCGCGATGTCCTGCGACACCACCGGTCTCGAGCCCGACCTCGCGCTGGTCAAGTTCAAGAAGCTGGTCGGCGGCGGCTCGATGCAGATCGTCAACGGCACCGTCCCGCAGGCCCTGCGCCGCCTGGGTTACCAGGAGGAGCAGATCGAGGCGATCGTCGCCCACATCGCCGACCACGGCAATGTCATCGACGCCCCGAGCCTCAAGCCTGAGCACTACGAGGTCTTCGACTGCGCCATGGGCGAGCGTTCCATCTCCGCGATGGGCCACGTCCGCATGATGGCCGCGATCCAGCCGTGGATCTCCGGCGCGCTCTCCAAGACGGTCAACCTGCCGGAGACGGCGACCGTCGAGGACGTCGAAGAGGTCTACTTCGAGGCGTGGAAGATGGGCGTCAAGGCGCTCGCGATCTACCGCGACAACTGCAAGGTCGGCCAGCCCCTCTCCGCGAAGACCAAGGAGAAGGAGAAGGTCGAGGTCACCGCCAAGGCCGAGGACACCATCCGTACCGCGGTCGAGAAGGTCGTCGAGTACCGTCCCGTCCGCAAGCGCCTCCCCAAGGGCCGCCCGGGGATCACCACGTCCTTCACGGTCGGCGGCGCCGAGGGCTACATGACCGCCAACTCCTACCCGGACGACGGTCTCGGTGAGGTCTTCCTGAAGATGTCCAAGCAGGGCTCCACCCTCGCCGGCATGATGGACGCCTTCTCCATCGCCGTCTCCGTGGGCCTGCAGTACGGCGTGCCCCTGGAGACGTACGTCTCCAAGTTCACCAACATGCGCTTCGAGCCGGCCGGTATGACGGACGACCCGGACGTGCGGATGGCGCAGTCGATCGTCGACTACATCTTCCGTCGCCTGGCGCTCGACTTCCTGCCCTTCGAGACGCGCTCCGCGCTCGGCATCCACTCGGCGGACGAGCGGCAGCGGCACCTGGAGACCGGCTCGTACGAGCCGAGCGACGACGAGGTCGACGTCGAGGGACTGGCCCAGTCGGCGCCCCTCGCGCAGGAGCTGAAGGCCGTCGTGACACCGCCGGTCGAGGCCGTGGCGGCCGTGCCGGCCCCGCAGCAGGCGCACACCAGCGCCGAGCTGGTGGAGATGCAGCTGGGCATCCAGGCGGACGCCCCGCTGTGCTTCTCCTGCGGTACGAAGATGCAGCGGGCCGGTTCCTGCTACATCTGCGAGGGCTGCGGCTCGACCAGCGGTTGCAGCTGATCCAGGACGGACCCACACGCCGAAGGGGCGGTACAGCCACCAGCTGTACCGCCCCTTCGGCGTGTGCGTGGATCTCGGCCTGCGCGTGGGACGTGCGGGTCAGGACGCGTCGGCGTTGCCCATGATCCTCGCGAAGGTCGCCGGGTCCGCGTCGAAGCCCTGGACGACCGGACGGAAGGTCCACTCCCCGGAGCCGTCGTCACGCGTGAACTCCGCGACCGTCGTGGCCGTGGCCCCGAGGACACCGCCGAAGTCGTTCTCGGACAGGACGGTGTAGCCCTCGCGGATCCGCAGGGCGGGGTTGTTCACCCCGACGAACGTGCGCCGTCCGGCGCCCTGTTGGATGGCGACACCGACCATCACGCGCGTGTAGCGCTTGTTGAGACGGTTCAGCTCCAGGGTCATCACCTCGTCCCAGCCGAAGCCCTTGCCGTCCTTGCTGTCCCGGTTGAGCACGATGGTGCCGTCCGGGGCACGGCTGCCGAAGTGCACTACGTAGTCGGGGTTCTCACGGGTGTCGGTCGCTAGGTAGGTGGCGGCGACGATGTCGAGATCGATGGCCGGTTCACCGGTGGCACCGGGATCCCATTTCACCGAGACCTCGACCTTGCTGATGCCCTTGTTGAGGCCGTTCACCGCATATCCCTCCTGGTCCCCCTGCATCGGCCGCCTCAACTGCCGGGCAGGTGAGGCGTGTTGTCCATGGTGCCACGCGCAGGGGGGCGCACGGGCGGATCAGTGTGCCCGAGCGTGACCGGGGCCACGTTCCTGGGCCGTACGATGGCGCGGTGCTGGTCAAGTGGATTCGCTGCAACGTGGTGGACCGCCGCGGTTTCGAACGGGGGCAGCGGAAATGGGCGGGACTTCTGGGGGAGCCGGGATTCCGGGGGCAGGGCGGGGGCTGGAGCCGGGGAAGGCCCGGAGTGGCCCACATCTTCACCTTCTGGGAGAGCCGTGCCTTCTACGACTCCTTCATGGCGCGTTCCCATGACCGGCTGGCGTCCTCCCAGGTGGGCACCTTCAAGGACCAGCACTCCACGCTCTTCGACTACCGGTTCGACGTGAAGACGGGCTTCGAACCGCGCTTCACGGAGTCCGATGTCGTGCGGGTGGCGCACTGCCGCGTCCACGAGGAGCGCGCCGAGCACTTCGCGCTGATGCAGGAGAAGGTCTGGAACCCGGCGATGGCCGGCTCGCCCGGCATGGTCCGGGGCATGTTCGGCGAGGCGCCCGGCCACGAGTTCCTGGTCCTGTCGATGTGGCAGTCGGCCGCCGAGCACGGCAAATACCGCGCCGAGCGGGTGGAGCGGCTCTCCCTGCGGGCCCAGATAGAGGCGGACGTCGTGGCGCTCACGGGGGACATCGTCCAGCTGGAACCGGGCTGGACGGTCTGAGGCGGGCTGCGATTTGTGTGACCTGTGACGTATGGAGCCCGTACGAGTGCTCGATCGGGCGCGACCCGATCTAGGGTTCCGGTATGGCACGTCCACGGCGCATCGTTCTTGTCCGGCACGGCGAGTCGGTGGGCAATGCCGATGACTCCGTCTACGAGCGTGAACCCGACCACGCTCTCGCACTCACAGAGAAGGGGTGGCGACAGGCGGAGGAGACCGGTCAGCGGCTCCGGGACGTCTTCGGGCGCGAGCAGGTAAGCGTTTACGTCTCCCCGTACCGCCGCACCCACGAGACCTTCCGGGCCTTTCGCCTCGGCCCCGGTCAGGTGCGTGTCCGAGAGGAGCCCCGGCTGCGCGAGCAGGACTGGGGGAACTGGCAGGACCGTGACGACGTACGCCTCCAGAAGGCCTACCGCGACGCGTACGGGCACTTCTTCTACCGCTTCGCACAGGGTGAGTCCGGTGCCGACGTGTACGACCGGGTCGGCAACTTCCTGGAGAGCCTGTTCCGGAGCTTCGAGGCGCCCGATCACCCGCCCAACGTGCTCCTGGTGACCCACGGCCTGGCCATGCGGCTGTTCTGCATGCGCTGGTTCCACTGGACGGTCGCCGAGTTCGAGTCGCTGTCGAACCCCGGGAACGCGGAGATGCGGATGCTCGTGCTCGGGGAGGACGGCAGGTACACCATCGACCGCCCCTTCGAACGCTGGCGAGACCCGGAACCCTACGGTGTCACCGGATAAGCTGACATAGCGATGACCGTTGACTTCTCTGACTTCTCTGACCTCTCCGGCTCCTCCGGCTCTTCTTCCGATTCCGGCGGGCGCCTCGACCGCGCCCTGGCCAGCCTGCGCGGGCTGGCGGTCGGGGACGCGCTGGGAGCACAGTTCCTCGCGCCCTCGAACCACCGGTTCCTCAGGGACCGCACCCTGCCGCCCGGACCCTGGAACTGGACCGACGACACGGAAATGGCCGCCTCCGTGGTGGCCACGCTGGCCGCCCACCACCGCATCGACCAGGACGCGCTCGCCGGCTCCTTCGCCGAGCGGCACGACGCCGGCCGGGGGTACGGACGCGCGGTCGACCGGCTGCTGCGGCAACTCAGGGAGGGCGGCGACTGGCGCGAGCTGTCCTCGGCCCTCTTCAAGGGACAGGGGTCGTGGGGCAACGGCGCGGCGATGCGGGTCGCCCCCCTGGGCGCCTGGTACGCCGACGACCCGGAGCAGGCCACGCACCAGGCCGAGATCTCGGCGTACCCCACCCACCAGCACCGCGAAGCGGTGGTCGGCGCCATGGCCGTGGCGGCCGCCGCCGCGCTGACCGCGGCGCGAGGAGGCCCGCCCAGCCCCGACGCGCTGCTCGAAGGGGTCATCGCGCTCGTGCCGCGCAGTGCCGTGGGCGCGGGGCTGCGGCGCGCCCGGGACATGCTCGACTACGGGGACACGACGACCGTCGCGGCGGTCCTCGGCTGCGGGCGGCGCACGACCGCGCACGACACGGTGCCGTTCGCCCTCTGGTCGGCCGCACGCGCCCTCGGTGACTACGAAGAGGGCTTCTGGGCGACCGCCCGCGCCGGCGGCGACATGGACACGACCTGCGCCATCGTCGGAGGCGTCGTGGCCGCCGCGGGGGCGGCCGGGGCACCGCCCGCCGAGTGGCTGGACCACACCGAGGCGCTGCCGGGGTGGGTGACGCGGGAGGCTGCCGGGTAGATCCGGCGTCGCACGCGCGCGTGCCCCTCTTTCTGATGGCCACGTGCCGATCACTGTCACAGCCCTGCCACAGACAGACCGTGACCCGCTGTGTCGAATGTCCCCCGGTTAGCCTTTCGGCCACGCCGCCCGTTGATCATCACGGGCCGACGGGGAGGGGGTCCCGTGTCCGACGAACCGTCCGAGTACGACAAGACGTCAGAGACCGAGCAGAGAGGTCCGAAGACGGATGGTGAAGTCACTGACGTCGCCGAGGTGACTGGCGTCGCTGACATCAATGCCGTCGCTGAGGAGCACGTCGCCGAGGCCGAGTCGGAGCCCGAAAAGAGCCACGAGGGCGAAGGCAAGGACGAGGAGGAGGGCGAGGGTGAGGGTGAGGGCGAGGGCGAGGCCGATGGCCGGGACGGCCCCGCGATCGAGTCCTGGTTCGCGGACATCCAGGCGGGGACCCCGGAGCCCGTCCGTACCGCGACCCTCTGGGCCGCTCTTGCCGCCGGCCTGCTCAGCATGTTCCTGCTCGGCGACGGCCTGGCGCTCAACCTCCTGCTGGTGGCGATCCCGATCACGCTCGGCGCGTACTTCGCGGCACGGGCGGCGGGCCGACGTCTGCGTCCCTGGACGCTGGTCTGGGGCGTCGGAGGGCTCGCCCTGCTGATCGTTCCGGCGCTGCGTGACGCCGACTGGCCGTCGTTCCTCGCCGTCGTCGCCGCTCTGACGACGGGCTCGCTCGCCCTGCACGGTGGCCGTACCTGGCCCGGGATGCTGTTCGGCCCGATCGGCCTCTACACCTCACTGGTCACCGGTCCGGGCTGGGGCTGGCGCGGCCTGCGTGAGCGGACCGGCAGTGCGCGCGGCAACTTCGGCCCGGTACTGCGCGCGACCGCGGTGGCGGTGGTCCTGCTGGTGGTCTTCGGCGCCCTGTTCGCCGGCGCGGACGCGGCCTTCGCGGACCTCGTCGCGAGCCTCGTCCCGGACGCCTCCGTCTCCGGCGGGCCCTGGCAGCTGGTCCTGTTCGTGATCGGCGTGGTCGGCGCCCTCGCGGCGGCCTACACGGCCGCGGCGCCCGTGCGGTGGGACCGTGTCCGAATACCCCCGGGCCGCGCCCGGGGCCGCGTCGAGTGGGCGCTGCCCCTGGTCGTGCTCGCCGTGCTCTTCGCGGTCTTCAACGCCGTCCAGCTGGCCGTCCTGCTGGGCGGATACGACGCCGTCCTGGAGAAGACCGGACAGACGTACTCCGCGTACGCGCGCCAGGGCTTCTGGCAGTTGCTCCTGGTCACGCTCCTCACTCTGCTCGTCATCGGCTTCGCGCTGCGCTGGGCCCCGCGGGACGGCTCGCGCGACCTGACACTGGTGCGCGCCGTCCTCGGCACCCTCTGTGCCCTCACCCTCGTCGTCGTGGCCTCGGCGGTACGGCGTATGGACATGTACGTGGAGGCGTACGGGCTGACCCGGCTGAGGATCTCCGTGGTGACCGTCGAGCTCTGGCTCGGACTGGTCCTCGTCCTCATCATGGCGGCCGGTGTCCTGGGTGCCCGCTGGTTGCCGCGCGTGGTACTGGCCAGTGCCGCGGCGGCAGTGCTCGTCTTCGGGATCATGTCGCCCGACGCCCTGATCGCCGAGCGCAACGTCCAGAGGTACGAGAAGACGGGCGTGTTCGACCTCGACTACGCGCGCGGGCTGTCGGACGACGCGGTGCCCGCTCTGGACAAACTTGACGAACCGCTTCGTTCCTGTGCCCTGAAAGGCATGGCTGAGGACCTGGAGGAGGACGCCAAGCCCTGGTACGCCACGAGCTGGGGCGAAGCGCGTGCCCGGAACATCCTTGACGGGTGGGAGCCGTCGCCCGAGGCCGACTGGCGCATGTGCGGCCGGCTGACCCAGGAGTTGGCGTATCGCTGATACCGCTGGGCGGGTGCGGGTGCGGGTGCGGGTGCGGGTGCCGAGCGAGTCGACCGCGTACCGCGTACCGCGAACGCGCCGAGCGGGCCTGGCAGCCGTCCTCGGGACGGCTGCCAGGCCCGCTCGGTGTACTGGCCGGTGCTCAGCCCGCCGCGGGCCCCGCCGTGCCCGACAGCGCCTCCAGGTCGCTCTTGCGGACCCGGATCACCACGGTGGCGACGACAAGGGCCAGTACCGCCATCGCGACGGCCGGCACGAAGGCCGTGGAGATGCCCTGGGAGAGCACCTCGTGACTCCAGGGAGCGGGCAGTTGGTGTGTTCTGGCGAACTCCGCCTTCTGCTCGGCCGAGGCGTTGGCCATGAAGTCCGTGACCTGCTTCTGCGCCTCGTCGCGGCTCGCCGTGCCGAAGACCGTGGTCAGGATGGAGAGGCCGAGCGAACCGCCCACCTGCTGCGTGGCGTTGAGCAGACCCGACGCGGCGCCCGCCTCGTGCGCGCCGACGCCGGAGACCGCCGTCAGGGTGAGCGTCACGAAGTTCAGCCCCATGCCGAAGCCGAACACCAGCATCGGGCCGAGCACACCGCTGACGTACGAACTGCCGGGGTCGATGAAGGTCTGCCAGGCGAGCCCGATCGTGGCGAGGGTCGACCCGATCACCATGAACGGCTTCGGGCCGAACACCGGCAGGAACCGCTGCGACAGACCCGCGCCGACGCCGATCGCGACCGTCACGGGGAGGAAGGCCAGGCCCGACTCGATCGGCGTGTACTGCAGCACGTTCTGTACGAAGAGAACGATGAAGAAGAACATGCCGAACATCGCCGCGGCCAGGCTCAGCATGATCACGTACGTGCCCGAGCGGTTGCGGTCGGCGAACATGCGCAGCGGCGTGATCGGTTCCTTGGCCCGGGACTCGACCAGGGCGAAGGCCACCAGGAGGACCACCGCGGTGCTGAAGGACCCGATGGTGACGCTGTCCCGCCAGCCCTCCTCGGCGGCCCGGATGAAGCCGTAGACGAGCGAGGCCATACCGATCGTCGAGGTCAGCGCGCCCGCGATGTCGAAGCGGCCGGGATGCCGCTCGGACTCGCTGATGTAGAGCGGTGTGACCACGACGATCAGCAGACCGATGGGTACGTTGACGAAGAGCACCCAGCGCCAGTCGAGCCACTCGGTGAGCATGCCACCGGCCAGCAGGCCGATCGCGCCGCCGCCGGCCGAGACCGCCGCGAACACTCCGAACGCCCTGTTGCGCTCGGGCCCTTCGGGGAACGTCGTGGTGATCAGCGCCAGCGAGGTGGGGGAGGCGATCGCGCCGCCCACCCCCTGGAGGGCGCGTGCCGCCAGCAGCTGCCAGGGCTCCTGGGCGAGGCCGCCGAGCAGCGAGGCGACCGTGAAGAGCAGGATGCCGAACATGAAGACCCGGCGCCGGCCGAGGATGTCACCGGCCCGGCCGCCGAGCAGCAGCAGACCGCCGAACGTGAGTGTGTAGGCGCTCACCACCCAGGTGAGATCCGTGGTGGAGAACTTGAGTGCGCCTTGAATGTGCGGGAGCGCGATGTTCACAATCGTCGTGTCGAGTACCACCATGAGTTGGCAGGCCGCGATGACGATGAGTGCCATGCCGGGATGTCCCTCCCGGCGGGCCGCTCCTGGCTTCTGATCCTGAATCAACGGAGAGGTTGTCACTATTGAGTCCCCCACAGGTGCGTTAGTGAACGCTCGCGTTCACTGTCGCGTCAAAAGGTAGTGAGTCCCCGACAGTGAACGCAAGCGTTCACTGAAGTCGCTGCCGAATTCTGCCACTTGACCGCTCGCGGACCCCGGTCCGCATCCGGCGCGTACGTACGAACGTGCGTGCCCCTAGCCCGCTCAAACGGAGACTGGCTCATGGTTACTTCGGGTTGGACGGCCGCCCCCGCTCAGGCGGCCGCCCCACGCAGGCGTGGTGCCGTACTCGAACGCGCGATCCTCGACGCCGCGCTGGAGCAACTCAGCACGGTCGGCTGGAACGGCCTCACGATGGAGGGCGTCGCGGCCGGTGCCCAGACGGGCAAGGCCGCGGTCTACCGCCGCTGGCCCTCGAAGGAGGACCTCGTCGCGGACGCGCTCCGGGCGGGACTGCCGCCGCTCACGAAGGCGCCCGACCTGGGCTGCGTGCGGGACGACCTGCTGGAGCTGTGCCGATGGGCGCGCGAGGCGATGTACTCACGACCCGGTTTCGCGCTGCGCTCGGTGATTCACGAATGCGACACCTTTCAGGCCCAGCGCTTCCACGACGTGATCCTGGCCGGGGTCGTGGAACCGGCCATCCGGCTGCTCAGGGACGTCGTCCAGCGGGGAATCCTGCGGGGGGAAGTGCGGCCCGACGCGGCGAACTCCTATGTCCTCGACGCCATTCCGGCCATGATGATGTACCGCTCGAAGATGTGCGCGAGCGAATGGGGGGAGCAGGACATCGAGGAGATGATCGACCAACTCATGGTCCCGCTGCTGCGGCACGAAGGTGCCGACCGGGCTTCCGGTCCGGCCTGAGCGCTGGCCGGCGGCTGCCTGAGCAGGCCGCGTCAGCGGGTCGGCCGGGCGCCTTCGGACCGGCGCCGCCGAAGGCTCCCGGGGTGCTCGGGGGAACCGGGTGTCGCGTGGAGTTCCGGGCGGCGTAGTCTGAGGACGCCATGCCGTACGAACCACCAACCCACACCGTCGAGCGCTCCTTGCGCGCCACGACCGGAGCGAAGGTCATTGCCGGTGTCGACGAGGTGGGGCGCGGTGCTTGGGCCGGCCCGGTCACCGTCTGCGCGGCGGTCACGGGCCTGCGCCGCCCGCCCGAAGGCCTCACCGACTCCAAGCTCCTCACCGTCAAGAGGCGCACAGCCCTCGCCGAGATACTGGCGGAGTGGGTGACGTCGTACGGCCTGGGACATGCCTCTCCGGAGGAGATCGACCAGCTGGGGATGACGGCCGCGCAGCGGTTGGCGGCCTGTCGCGCCCTCGAAGCGCTGCCGGTGCGTCCCGACGCGGTCATCCTCGACGGGAAACACGACTACCTCGGCACTCCGTGGCGGGTCCGTACGGTGATCAAGGGCGACCAGTCCTGCGTCTCCGTCGCGGCGGCCTCGGTGATCGCCAAGGTCCGGCGCGACAAAATGATGGCCGAACTGGGTACCGACCATGCAGACTTCGGTTTTGCGGCCAACGCCGGGTATCCGTCACCGGTTCACCGGGCCGCGCTGGAGATGCGGGGCCCCACCCCGTACCACCGGCTGTCGTGGGCGTATCTTGATGCGCTGCCCCAGTGGCGGCATCTCAAGAAGGTCCGCAGTTGGGCGGACGGAAGCGTTCCGGAGATCGAGGGGCAACTCGGCTTCGACTTCTGACGGTCCCGTTCGCACTCATGTGCCACCCGCTGACGCGAGTCGCACCGGTGTTTGATAAAAATCAGCTCATGCCTCTCATTCCCGAGGAGCCTCAGATTCACGAGAGTGCCCAGGGTCCCCGCGTCAGTCCGGCCACCGGCCGGACCACGCCGACCCCCCGTCCTGTACCCGGCCCCCGTCCCGCGGCTCCGCCGCGTCCAGGCCGTCCGGGTCCTGTCCGGCCGATGCCGCCTGTGCAACGCACGCCGCGCGACACGGCCGTGGCCAAGCCGGAGCAGCCCGCTCCGGCGGCCCCCGCCGCAGCCTCGACCCCGCAGCTCCAGTTGATCCCGGCCACGGCCGAGGGCGCGCTGGACGCTGCCGAGGAAGCGGTCGACCTACTCCTCGACTCGGGCAGGGCCCCCGGTGAGGTGCTGGTGATCACCACCGGCGAACCCCACCCGTGGGCCACGCACGAGCTCTCCTTCGGCGAGGCCGCGTACTGGGCCCAGCACGACGCGGGAGACGACGTGTTCTACGCCGGCGCCTCCGCTGTCGGTCGTGCCGGTTCCCGGACCGTGGTCGTTGTCGCCGTCAACGGCGGACCCGACGACACCGTCGCCACCGTCCTGCCGTTGGCCCGTGGCCGAGCCGGTGCCCTGCTGATCGTCTGCGGGGATCCGCAGCAGATCAACTCGGTGCTGGGCGCGGGGGTCTGAGGACCCCCGTTCCGCTGGGGACCCCTGCACTTCCTGGGGGGTTCTCACGGCCGAGGTGCCACCGCGGTGGCACCTGCTCGGAGCATGCACAGAGGTCGGTCAGACGTGTGCCGGTACGGGGGATGTGCCGGCACGCCGCCGCCCGTCGTGGTGGCGTGGCGGTGGACGGCCGTGAGTATTGGCCGTGACCGCGGCGTCCCTGTGGACGGCGGCGGTTGGGGTCCTTGGCTGCGGCCGTCCCGTTCGGCGGTAGCTGTCCCGCGAGGCTGTCTCGTTCGGCGGTCCCGTTGGTCTGTGTCGCCGCGGAGGCCCTGTACAGGGATGTTCTATACGGGGACGAGTCGGCATGTACCCGTCGGCGCGGCCGCCCGCGTGGGGCGTCGCTCCGGTCGCTCCGTCGGCCGGTGCGGCCGTGGGCCGCCACAAACGGCACTCCATGCCCGAGTCCGCGCCGAGGGCGGGACGCGGCTGTCCGCTCAGCGGGCGGCGGCGCGGCGCAGTATCTCCGAGGCGGCGCCACCGGTGCGCGGCTGGATCGGCTCGGCGGCAGCGGACAACTCCAGTGACTGCGGGGGCGAGTCCGCGTTGGGCCGGCGCCCTCCGCGTCCTTCGCCGAGCACCTGCCAGCCGTCACGGGTCAGCGTGATGTACGCCCCGCAGCGCAGGCCGTGCAGCGTGCAGGCGTCCCGCAGCCCCCACATCCAGGCCCCGTCCTCCTCCGTCCACCGTGCGTCGCCGTCCCGGCAGTAGAGCAGCACGGCCGTACGCACCGGTGTGCGGCGCCGCAGATCGTGCGGGATGACCCGGCGCAGCTGCGCGAGCAGCGCGTTGCGGAACATCCAGCCGTCCGCCGGAGCCGGCCGTCTGGTGAAGGAGGCGCTGGCGGTCAGCCGCTCGTCGGGATCGAGCACGGCCACGATCGCGGTCGTGGGTCGGGGCCGATGCCGGGAGTGCAGTCCGCTGACGACCTCCCGGGGACTGCGCAGGAGCGGGATCCCCGCAGCGGCCCACTCGGCGGGTTCGAGTATTCGGGTCAGTGGGTTGGCGGAAGCGGCGGACGTCGACATCGATGCCGTCGAGGACGGAGCGAATCCGAAGGTCACGGTCCTCCCTTCGGCTACGCGCCCACACTGCGGGCGGGGGGTCGGACTGGGGGAGCGCGCCGCAGCACAGCCCGAACGGGAGACCTCGGGAGGCCACACGGGGCGCGAGGCCAATTCTTCCTGTCGAACTTGGTTGCGGCAACGAGCAATTGGGACCACCGGCCGTTATCTGGCGATCCGCCGCTTATATCCCTGCCCAGTGTCCACCACAGCACCGCAAGGATCAGCTTTGCACGGCGAGGACCAGCGGCAACACCCCCTGTGCGCCGGCCCGCCGGAGCATGCGCGCGGCCACCGCGAGCGTCCAGCCGGTATCGGTCGCGTCGTCCACGAGCAGGACGGGCCCCTCGGCCCGAGCGAGCGCCTCGGCCAGAGCGGGCGGCAGGACGAGTGCGCCGTCGAGGGCCTTCAGCCGCTGCGCGCTGTTGCTCCTGGAGACCTGTGTGGAGTCGGCGCCCGGGGTGTATTCGATGGAGCCCAGCAGGGGCAGGCGGCCGACCTCGGCGATCCGCGCGCCCAGCGACCGGACCAGGTGCGGCCGGCGGTGCGATGCCATGGTGACGACGCCGACCGGACGGGGCAGGGCGTCCGAGCCGCCCGAGGCCCAGCCGCCCGGTCCCTTCGCCCAGTCGGCCAGGACGCCGACGACGGCCTGGGCCACATCGTCCGGAACAGGCCCGTCGGGAGCCTGGGGGCCGAGCATCGGCCGCAGCCGGTTGCCCCACCCGATGTCCGAAAGCCTTCCGAGCGCCCGTCCGGTCGAGGCCAGGTCACCGGCCGGGATCCGGCCCTTCAGATCGACACCCACGGCGGTCAGACCCGTCGGCCACATCTTCCGGGGCTCCACCTCGATACCCGCGCGGCCGAGCTCCCCGCGTGCCGAGTCCAGGGCGGACGAGGACACGGCCTCGGTGAACCGCGGCTCGGTGCACGTGTCACAGCGACCGCACGGGGTGGCCCCTTCGTCGTCCAGCTGCCGCCGCAGGAACTCCATCCGGCAGCCCGTCGTCGTCACGTAGTCGCGCATGGCCTGCTGCTCGGCCGCGCGCTGCTTGGCGACCCACGCGTAACGCTCGGTGTCGTACATCCATGGGTTGCCGGTGGAGATCCAGCCGCCCTTGACGCGCTTCACGGCGCCGTCCACGTCCAGGACCTTGAGCATCGTCTCGAGCCGTGACCGGCGCAGCTCCACCAGCGGTTCGAGAGCGGGGAGCGAAAGCGGCCGGCCCGCCTGGCCGAGTACGTCCAGGGTGCGCCTGACCTGCTCCTCCGGCGGAAACGCGATCGACGCGAAGTACTGCCAGATCGCCTGGTCCTCCTTGCCGGGGAGGAGCAGCACCTCGGCGTGCTCCACACCTCGGCCCGCTCGGCCCACCTGCTGGTAGTAGGCGATGGGTGACGAGGGAGAGCCCAGGTGCACCACGAAACCGAGGTCGGGCTTGTCGAAGCCCATGCCCAGCGCCGAGGTGGCCACGAGGGCCTTGACCCGGTTGGCCAGCAGGTCCTCCTCCGCCTGCTGACGGTCCGCGTTCTCCGTCTTTCCCGTGTACGACGTCACGGTGTGCCCGCACTGCCGGAGGAAGGCGGTGACCTCCTCGGCGGCGGCGACGGTGAGCGTGTAGATGATCCCGGAACCGGGCAGCTCACCGAGGTGCTCGCCGAGCCAGGCCATCCGGTGGGCGGAGTCCGGCAACTGCAGCACGCCGAGGCTCAGGCTCTCCCGGTCCAGCGGGCCGCGCAGGATGAGGGCGTCCGTGCTGGTTCCGGTGCCCAGCTGCTCGGCGACGTCGGCGGTCACGCGCGCGTTGGCCGTGGCGGTGGTCGCGAGGACCGGGACACCCGAGGGGAGGTCGGCGAGCATCGTCCGCAGGCGGCGGTAGTCCGGCCGGAAGTCGTGGCCCCAGTCGGAGATGCAGTGCGCCTCGTCCACCACGAGGAGGCCGGTCGCCGCGGCGAGCTTGGGCAGTACCTGGTCCCGGAAGTCCGGATTGTTGAGCCGCTCCGGGCTCACCAGGAGGACGTCGACCTCACCCGCCGCCACCTCGTCCTGGATCGTGTCCCACTCCTCCATGTTGGACGAGTTGATGGTCCGGGCGCTGATGCCGGCGCGCGCGGCGGCTTCCACCTGGTTGCGCATGAGGGCGAGGAGCGGGGAGACGATGACGGTGGGGCCCGCCCCCTGCTGCCGCAGCAGCGCGGTCGCGACGAAGTACACGGCGGACTTGCCCCAGCCGGTGCGCTGTACGACCAGGGCCCTGCGCTTGTCGGCCACCAGGGCCTCGATGGCGCGCCACTGGTCCTCGCGCAGCCTGGCGTCGCCTCCCGGCGCGCCGACGAGGCGGGCGAGGACGGTGTCGGCCGCGGTGCGCAGCTCTTCGTTGCTCATGACCCCATGCAACCCGATGGGTCGGACATAGCGCGAATGGGACCGTCCGTTGTGGACAACTCCTGACGCGGTCATGATCGTGGTTATCCACAGGGCGCGACGGGATTCCGGGTTTCGCGGGATGGTCACGGCATGACGAACCACAGCGAACCGGCCGAGAACCTCGGTGACGGTGACATCAGCGGATGCGACGAGATCGCCGGGCAGGGCGGGCGGCACGGGCAGAGCGGGCGGCACGGACGGAGCGAGTCGGACGGGCCGGGCGGCGGCCGAGGTGGACACGGCGTTCAGGGGCACGACCGTGACGGCGTGATCACCGGCGGCCCGGCACACGGCGGGGACGGCGGTCCCTACCCCGAGCACCAGGTCACCCTCCGTACTCCGGCCGAACTGGCCGATGCCCTGCCCTACTTGCTCGGGTACCGACCCGAGGACAGCATCGTGCTCGTCGCGCTCCACGACAGTGACGGGCGGGGCCGTTTCGGCGGACGGGCGCGGCTCGGAATCCCGAGCCACGCGGAGGACTGGCCGTCCGTGGCGGAACAGCTGACACACGGCCTGGTGAAGGGCAGCGAACGCAGGGGCGCACTGCCCGAGAGCGTGGTCGCCTTCCTCTGTCAGGACCCCGGGGCGGGAGAGTCGGGCCGGGCCGTCATGGAGCGTCTGCGTCCGCTGGCGCAACTGCTCCGCAAGGCCTGCGGCGTGCTGGACGTCCCGGTGATCGAAGCCCTGTGCATCTCGGACGGCCACTTCTGGTCGTACTGCTGCCCCAGCGAGCACTGCTGCCCGCCGGACGGTACGTCCTTGGGGCTGCCCGGTACGTCTGTGCTGGCCGCCGCAGCCACCTATGCCGGGCTCCAGGTGCGGGGCACCCTGCGGGAGCTGCGGGCGCGGCTCATGCCGTGGGAGACCGAGGCGTCACGGGAGCAGGAGTCGGCCCTCGACGCGGGGAGCATGGCGCTGATCCCTCGCATCCTGGACGACGAGAACCGCGCCGGTGTGGCGGCCGAGACCCTGGAACTGGCTCACCGGATCATGCGCCGGTTCGCCGGCGCCGCAGCTGAGACCGGTGGGCCCGGCACGTTTCCGGCGGATCTCCGGGACGACGGACTGCTGACCCATGACGAGGCGGCCACCTTGATCCTCGGCCTGCAGGACCGCACGACACGGGACCGGGCGGCGGAGTGGATGGAGGGCGACGAAGCCCGATGGGCCCTGCGCCTCTGGCGGGCCCTGGCCCGCCGCTGCGTCGGCCCGTACGGGGAGCACGCCGCTGCTCCCCTCACGCTCGCCGGGTGGGTCGCCTGGTCCTCCGGCGACGAGCTGGAAGCCCGCGAAGCCCTGGCCATGGCGCTGGGGGCGGATTCCGGGTATCTCTTCGCCCGGTTGCTCCACCAGGCGTGCAACGAGGGCCTGGACCCGGAGTCGATTCGCCGCTGCCTGCGCGGTGCGCGTGCGGACCGCATCGAGGAGGAGGCGGTCGCCCCGGCAGGCTCAGCGAACCCCACAGAGGCTGAAGCAGAAACTGAAACTGAAACTGAAGCAGGGACAGGGACAGGGGCAGGGACAGTGGCAAGGGAGGGTGAAGGGGTGTCGGTCGATGTCGGCCGGCCGACCGGGCATGCTCCGGCGAGGCCGCCGAGGGGCCCCTCCCGCCGCCGGCGCGGGACGCGGAGCCCGGAGAGCGCTGTCGGCCGGCCTGCCACCCGGCCGACGGGGACCGGAGGGGCTCGGCGTCCCCGGTCCACCCCTGGCGTCGGACAGCCGGGGACGCCGAAAGAGGAGGTGTGAGGGCGCAGAGGGGCGTGCGGAGCAGGCCGGATCGGTGGTGCGGGCAGAAGGAGGGGCAAGGGGAGGGGCGCGAGGGACTGTGCGGGGCGATGCCGTCGGCCCGCGGCGGTGACGGAGGAGGCAGCCGACGGGCCTGAGCTGGGGGTATGAGGGTTCGTCCGCCGTGGGACCCGCTCCCCGCGGCGGGGGCGGGCCGTCCTGTCCGAGAGCTGCGGATCAGCCATGTGAGCGACCGGTGAAGGGAGTGTTTATCGTCAGGAAGACGACTAAGATCACGGCATGCCTTACGACCCGTCAGCCTTCGCGCCTTTCGCCGTCACCGTCGACCTGGTCGTACTGACCGTGCGTCGTCATGCCCTGTGTGCGCTGGCGGTACGGAGGGGTGAGCCGCCTTTTCAGGGGCGCTGGGCGCTGCCCGGCGGTTTTGTGCGGCCGGGCGAGGATCTGTCGCAGGGCGCGGCGCGCGAACTGCTGGAGGAGACAGGGCTGTGCGCCCACGACCCGGACGCTCCCGCGCAGGCCAACGGAGCGCATCTGGAACAGCTCGCGACCTACGGCGACCCCAAGCGCGACCCGCGGATGAGGGTCGTCAGCGTCGCCCATCTCGCCCTCGCACCCGATCTGCCGGCGCCCCGGGCGGGCGGTGACGCGAAGAGCGCACGCTGGGCTCCCGTCGAAGACCTGCTCAAGCAGGGCGGCTACGGCCGCGACGGAGAACAGGCCGCGCCGCTCGCCTTCGACCACGCCCAGATCCTCGCGGACGGAGTGGAGCGAGCCCGTTCCAAGATCGAGTACTCGTCGCTGGCCACCGCGTTCTGCCCGCCCGAGTTCACCGTCGGTGAACTGCGCCGGGTGTACGAGGCGGTGTGGGGCGTGGCGCTCGACCCCCGCAACTTCCACCGGAAGGTGACGGGTACGCCGGGCTTCCTCGTGCCCACGGGAGGTACGACGACCCGGCAGGGGGGCCGTCCCGCCCAGCTCTTCCGCGCGGGCGGCGCCACCCTGCTCAACCCGCCGATGCTCCGCCCCGAGGTCTGACGCCGTCCCGGAATCTCCCCGGTCCCGGTGCGGGTGGTCCGGTCAAGTGGCCGGGACGGCACGGAGTCTGCTCCCGGGCGCGCTCGAGGTGCCCGTAAAACGGTACATACCGCGCTATCTTGCTTCGGGTGATCCAGGCCATCGGACTGACCAGTAACGCCCGCAAGGAGCTTCCCCCCGCTGTCGACGACGTCTCTTTCGAGGCGTCCGCAGGCTGCGTCACGGCGCTCCTGGGAGCCCCGGGCGCGGGCAAGACGACCGCGCTCAGGCTGATGCTCGAACTCCAACAGGGTCGTGGGATCACCTACTTCAGAGGCCGCCCGTTGCACCGCATCGCCCATCCGTCGCGCGAGGTGGGCGTCCTTCTCGGCGAGGTCCCCGGTCACCCGGCACGTACGGTCCGAGGCCAACTCCGCATGCTGTGTGCAGCGGCGGGCGTACCTGCCGGGCGCGCCGACGACGTCCTGGAGGTGGTGGGTCTCGTCAGTCTGCGCGACGAACGTCTGGGCACCCTCTCGCGCGGCATGGACCGCCGTCTGGGGCTGGCCTGCGCTCTGCTGCCCGACCCGCACACCCTCGTCCTCGACTGCGCCGCCGACGGGCTCTCCGCGCGCGAAGGCCGCTGGCTGCACGGGATTCTGCGTGCGCACGCCGGTGCGGGCGGCACCGTGCTGTTCGCCACGGACGACCCCAAGGAGGCCGCACGTACCGCCGACCGGGTCGTCACGCTGGAGAAGGGCAGGCTCGTCGCCGACCAGGAGGCCGCGGACTTCTCGCGCACCAGGCTCCGGCCCCGCGTCGCCGTCCGCAGCCCGCACGCCGCCCGGCTCGGCGCTGTGCTGGCCAAGGAATCCCGGACCGCGCGATGCTCCGTGGAGGTCGTGCGGGAGGACGGCAATCGCCTCTCCGTCTACGGCAGCACCTGTGCCGAGGTCGGCGAGACCGCCTACCGCCACGGCATCCTCGTACACCAACTCGCGGACGAGGTCGGCGACATGGGGCCGGTGCCCGCGCGGGCACCGGAGGAGGGTCCTGGTGAGGCCGAGGCGCAGGAGGAGGGTCCTCGTACGAGCGAGGCGCCGACGCAGGCCATGCGGAGTCAGGCCACGCAGACCCGGGGCGCGCACGAACTGTCGCCTCTTCCGCCGCCCATCACCGTCCGTCAGAGCGCGGGCCCGCTGCGTCCGCTGCGCTACGAACTGCGCCGTGCGGCGGGTGTCGCCACGGGGTATCTGACGGCCGCCGCGGTGCTCGTCGCCTCCGTCCTCATCTCCGTACTTCTGGCCAGGTCGGGACATACGCCGCAGGCGCGGCTGCTCGCCGCGTGGCCGCGGGACTTCCCCCTGCCGCCCGCCGCGCTCGGCGCGGGACTGCTCGGCGCCTTCGCCTTCGGTGACGAGTTCCGTCATCCCGCTCTCGCCGCGGACCGCGGCACCGTCCCCCGCCGTCTGGGGCTCCTGGCCGCCAAGCTCGTCGTCGCCGCGGCCACCGCGCTCACGCTGGCCGTCGTCGTGGTGGGCCTGAACGCCGAACTGCTCCACATCGTCTACGGACGGGAACTGGCCGGAGTTCCCCCGGACTGGATCTCACTGGGCGCGAGTTGGATCGGCCTCGTGGTCGGCTGTGCCTGGGCGGGCGTTCTGGCGGCGGGCATCTTCCGGTCCACGACCGCCGGGCTCGCGGCGGTTCTCGCGGTGCCGATCGTCGTCGTGCCGGTCGTACAAAAGGTTCTGGAGGGGCCGTCGGTTCGGACGGCTGCCGGGTTCTCGGCCAGGCTCCGTGAGCTGGTGCTGGTGCAGTGGCCGTTCGGAGGTGAGCAATATGTGGCCGCCGTGGCAGGTGTGATCGCTCAACCCGTCGGTGGTGCACTGATGTTGTCACTTACGGCTCTGCTCTGCGCATATCTGCTCACGACCCTGCGGAGCAGGGTTCGATGACGACCGTCCGTGCACGCGTGTTCCCCTCCTGCGCACAACTCCATGCAGAACGCCCATTTCTTTCCGATAAGGCGTCAATTGCGACGGGGTGAGCGATCACCCTTTCGTGTGCTTTTCACCAAAGACCTCAAGGGAGTTGGAGACGACGCCGACAAAGGATCCGTGACTACCCTTGCGCACGCCATGATGACCGCCGCCCGTTCCGCAGACTCCGGCCTCGCCGGTCCGGGCGAACTCGACCGCTATCCCTATGCGGAGGGCCCCGGCGCGGACCGCCTGGGCGCATCTGTGTGGGACGCCACGGACCCCGAGCTGGGCCGCGTGGGCCGACGTACCGCCGGCAGCCGTGGACGCGGCCTGCATGGCCAACTGGTTCAACAGCTCGGTCAGATGATCGTCTCCGGCGACCTGGGTGCCGATCGCCCGCTCGTGCCCGAGGAGATCGGCCAGCGGTTCGAGGTGTCCCGCACCGTCGTCCGTGAGTCGCTCCGAGTCCTTGAGGCGAAGGGCCTGGTCAGTGCCCGCCCCAATGTCGGCACGCGGGTGCGTCCGGTCAGCGACTGGAACCTCCTGGACCCGGACATCATCGAATGGCGCGCCTTCGGCCCGCAGCGCGACGATCAGCGTCGTGAGCTCGGCGAGCTGCGCTGGACGATCGAGCCGCTGGCCGCCCGCCTGGCAGCCGGACACGGCCGGCCGGAGGTCCAGCAGCGGATCACCGACATGGTCGAGATCATGGGACACGCGATGGGGCAGGGTGACGCGCTCACCTTCTCGCGGGCCGACGCGGAGTTCCACTCCCTGCTCATCCAGGTCGCCGGCAATCGCATGCTGGAGCACCTCTCCGGGATCGTGTCGGCCGCGCTCCAGGTCTCCGGTGGACCGGTCGCGGGCTGCGACCGGCCGACCGAGGCGTCCCTCGCGCACCACGGCCGTATCGCCGACGCGCTCGCGGCGGGCGACGCCACGGCCGCGGAGACAGCCATGCGGCAGCTGCTCACCGCCCACCCCGAGGTGGAGCGCGTCGTGCCCGCGCCGCGCGAGCACTGATCGCGTACCGCGGATGGCGCGGTCGGGAGCGGACTCCCCGCACGGCATCGTTGGCCGGCGAACCGTCTGCCGTCGGGCCCCGCCGGATCCCAGGAGGATCCGGCGGGGCCCGACGGTGCGATGGGGTGCTGGCCCCCGGGATGACCGTCTCTGACCATGTCTGCACACTTTTACATGCTTACGAGGTGTGACTCGGGCCACGCAGATTGGGCGTAACGCTCTTGGGGACAGCACGATGACCTAAGAGGTGACAGTCGAGCAGGGAATAAGGGCGCCGTTCCAGGCGCTGTGACTCTTCTCCGGCTCCCGCCCGCGCCGTCGGCCCATTCCGAAGTCGGCGGTCGTCGGCTCCTGTCCGCAGTGGACGGTGCCGGAAGCCGTTTTCCAACGTTCCGAGAGGTTGTTCGTGTCGGCCAGCACATCCCGTACGCTCCCGCCGGAGATCGCCGAGTCCGTCTCTGTCATGGCGCTCATTGAGCGGGGAAAGGCTGAGGGGCAGATCGCCGGCGATGACGTGCGTCGGGCCTTCGAAGCTGACCAGATTCCGGCCACTCAGTGGAAGAACGTACTGCGCAGCCTCAACCAGATCCTCGAGGAAGAGGGTGTGACGCTGATGGTCAGTGCCGCGGAGCCAAAGCGCACCCGGAAGAGCGTCGCAGCGAAGAGTCCCGTCAAGCGCACCGCCACCAAGACCGTCGCGGCGAAGACGGCGACGGCCAAGAAGGCCACCGCCACCGCCACGCCGGTGATTGACGCCGACGTTCCCGCCGAGGACGCGGCCGCCAAGAAGGTCGCGGCCAAGAAGACGACCGCCAAGAAGGCGGTCGCGAAGAAGACCGTCGCCAAGAAGACGGCGGCCAAGAAGACCACGGCCAAGAAGGACGACGCCGACGCGGTCGACGACGACGCGACCGAGGAGACTCAGGGCGCGGCCAAGACCGGTACGGAGGAGACCACCGAGGACGGTGCCCAAGGCTTCGTCCTGTCCGACGAGGACGAGGACGACGCGCCCGCGCAGCAGGTCGCCGCCGCCGGTGCCACCGCCGACCCGGTCAAGGACTACCTCAAGCAGATCGGCAAGGTCCCGCTGCTCAACGCCGAGCAGGAGGTCGAGCTCGCCAAGCGCATCGAGGCCGGACTGTTCGCCGAGGACAAGCTGGCCAACGCCGACAAGCTCGCACCGAAGCTCAAGCGCGAGCTGGAGATCATCGCCGAGGACGGCCGCCGGGCCAAGAACCACCTCCTGGAGGCCAACCTCCGTCTGGTGGTCTCCCTGGCCAAGCGTTACACCGGCCGCGGCATGCTCTTCCTGGACCTCATCCAGGAGGGCAACCTCGGTCTGATCCGCGCGGTGGAGAAGTTCGACTACACCAAGGGCTACAAGTTCTCGACGTATGCCACGTGGTGGATCCGCCAGGCGATCACCCGCGCCATGGCCGACCAGGCCCGCACCATCCGTATCCCGGTGCACATGGTCGAGGTCATCAACAAGCTCGCGCGCGTGCAGCGCCAGATGCTCCAGGACCTGGGCCGCGAGCCCACGCCGGAGGAGCTGGCGAAGGAACTCGACATGACCCCCGAGAAGGTCATCGAGGTCCAGAAGTACGGTCGTGAGCCGATCTCCCTCCACACCCCCCTGGGTGAGGACGGCGACAGCGAGTTCGGTGACCTCATCGAGGACTCCGAGGCGGTCGTGCCGGCCGACGCGGTGAGCTTCACGCTCCTCCAGGAGCAGTTGCACTCCGTGCTCGACACCCTGTCCGAGCGTGAGGCGGGCGTCGTCTCGATGCGCTTCGGTCTCACCGACGGCCAGCCGAAGACTCTCGACGAGATCGGCAAGGTCTACGGCGTGACGCGTGAGCGCATCCGTCAGATCGAGTCCAAGACGATGTCGAAGCTGCGTCACCCCTCGCGCTCGCAGGTTCTGCGCGACTACCTCGACTAGGCCTCGGCCGCAGTACGTCACCGAGGGCCCGGTTCCCGTGGAGGGAGCCGGGCCCTCGGTCTGTGCGGAGTCTGTGCGGAGTGCGAGGTGCCACCGTGTGGATCACCCTGGGTGTCTCATGACAGCCCAGGAGTGAGGAGTGCGCATGCGTCGTTCTTTCGCCCGAGCGCTGGCCCTCGTGGCCTCGGTGGCCGCGATACCGCTGGTGTGCCCGGTCCCCGCGACGGCCGACGTCGTCATCGGCGGCTATCCGGTGGACATCTCCGCGACCCCCTGGACGGTGGCCCTGTCCAGCCGTGACCGGTTCGGGGGTACGCGTGCGGGGCAGTTCTGCGGGGGCGTGGTGATCGGGCGGTCCACGGTACTGACGGCCGCCCACTGTCTGAGCGAGGAAGTGCTGGGTGCGCCGCGTCGGCAGGTCCAGGATCTGAAGGTCGTCGCGGGGCGTGGCGACCTGAGTGCCGACGGGGGCAGTGAGGTCGCCGTCCGCGACATCTGGATCAATCCACGGCACGACGCCTACACGAACGCGGGGGACTTCGCTGTGCTCACTCTCGCGGAGCCGCTCGCCGCCGAGTCGGTCATGCGCATGGCGGGCCCCGGTGACGCCGCCTACGAGCCCGGTACGGACGCCGTGGTCTACGGGTGGGGCGACACGACAGGGGGCGGCGACTACGCGAGTTCCCTGCGTGCGTCGCGCGTGCAGGTGCTGTCCGACGCCGTCTGCGAGGAGGCCTATCCGGGCAGCGCGGACGGAACGTATCTCTCCGGCTCCATGCTGTGCGCGGGCGAGGAGGGCGGTGGCCGGGACGCCTGCCAGGGGGACAGCGGCGGGCCGCTGGTCGCTCAGGGGCGCCTGATCGGCCTTGTGTCGTGGGGGAGCGGCTGTGGGCGGGCCGGCAGCCCCGGGGTCTACACGAGGGCCTCAGGAGTCGTCACAGCGCTCGGAGGGGACCACTGAGGGCCGCCTGACGGCTTCCTCGGGCGGGGGGTGGCTGGGGGTTGGGTGGTCGGGTGGCGCTGAGGTGCGAGGGGCGCTCCGCAGGCACGAGCGCGGGCGGCCGCCCCTGCATCCAGGGGCGGCCGCCCGGTCACCGGCCTGTGCCGGAGATGGCTCGTCGTCTGCGCGAAGTGTCAGTGCTCTTCGTCATTGGCGCTTGCCGGGGCGGCCGTCAACCGCTCCGTCTCGTCCTGTATCTCAGCGGCGATCTTCTTGAGTTCCGGCTCGAACTTACGCCCATGGTGGGCGCAGAAGAGCAGTTCACCACCGCTGAGGAGGACGACGCGCAGATATGCCTGGGCGCCGCAACGGTCGCAGCGGTCAGCGGCCGTCAGTGGGCTCGCGGGGGTCAGAACAGTAGTCACGTCGCCTCTTCTCTAGCTCGACGAGCTGTCGTACCAGGGTCAACATCCAACCAGGCCGAAAACGTTCCCGCTCGTGGCTCTTCCTCGAAAAAAATCTTTCCGAGTCGGCTGTCTGCTGCCGGTTGGCGGCGAATGAGCCGTATTGCGTGTCTTCGTGTCTTACGGGTTCGCGCTCTGTCAGGTTCAGTCCTCCCGGCTGGCTTGCCGGTTGTTCTTGAGGACGTGCCCGGAGCCTAAATGGTTCATGCCTGGAAGGGAACGTGATATGTACTTCACTCCAACGAGGGATCGAACAAGCATGCGACTCTGGACTAGTCTGCGTTTCGGACGAGGGTGGCGTTACAACGGCTCTACCAGGCCTCGGTACCCTCGGACCGGTGACCGAAGCCGGGCCCTTACCCAAAAGGGCCCCAACTGAAATTCAGCGAGGAGCGAACCGCGTGACCGCCGAGACGTCCGTGCCGTCCACAGCCCTGCTGACCGGAGCAGACCGGGACGGTTCCAACTACACCGCGCGGCACCTGCTCGTCCTCGAGGGCCTCGAGGCCGTGCGGAAGCGCCCGGGCATGTACATCGGATCGACCGACAGCCGCGGTCTGATGCACTGCCTCTGGGAGATTATCGACAACTCCGTCGACGAAGCCCTCGGAGGCTACTGCGACCACATCGACGTGACCCTGCACGACGACGGTTCGGTCGAGGTGCGGGACAACGGCCGGGGCATTCCGGTCGATGTCGAGCCCAAAACCGGCCTGTCCGGTGTCGAGGTCGTACTGACCAAGCTGCACGCGGGAGGCAAGTTCGGCGGCGGCTCGTACGCGGCCTCCGGCGGCCTGCACGGCGTGGGCGCCTCCGTGGTGAACGCGCTCTCGGCCCGCCTGGACGTCGAGGTGGACCGGGGCGGCAGCACCCACGCGGTGAGCTTCCGGCGGGGCACGCCCGGCGCCTTCAAGGGCGACGGCGACAGTGCCACGTTCGAGGCGTCGTCCGGGCTGCGCAAGCTCAAGAGGATCCCCAAGACCCGCACCGGCACGCGCATCCGGTACTGGGCCGACCGGCAGATCTTCCTCAAGGACGCGAAGCTCTCCCTGGAGAACCTGCACCAGCGCGCCCGGCAGACGGCCTTCCTGGTGCCCGGCCTCACCATCGTCGTCCGCGACGAGGTCGGGCTCGGCGAAGGGGGCAGCAAGGGTGAGGAGTCGTTCCGCTTTGACGGCGGCATCAGCGAGTTCTGCGAGTACCTGGCCTCCGACAAGCCCGTCTGCGACGTGCTCCGCTTCTCCGGCCAGGGCACCTTCAAGGAGACCGTCCCGGTCCTCGACGACCACGGTCAGATGACTCCGACCGAGGTCACACGGGAGCTGGGCGTCGACGTCGCGATGCGCTGGGGCACGGGCTACGACACGACGCTCAGGTCGTACGTGAACATCATCGCCACGCCCAAGGGCGGAACCCACGTCGCGGGCTTCGAACAGGCTGTCGCCAAGACGATCAACGAGGTCTTGCGCACCAAGAAGCTGTTGCGCGTCGCCGAGGACGACGTCGTCAAGGACGACACCCTGGAGGGCCTCACCGCCGTCGTCACCGTGCGCCTCGCCGAACCTCAGTTCGAGGGGCAGACGAAGGAGGTGCTCGGCACCTCGGCGGCCCGCCGCATCGTGACGAACGTGGTCTCCAAGGAGCTCAAGGCGTTCCTGACCTCCACGAAGCGGGACGCGGCCGCTCAGGCTCGCGTCGTCCTGGAGAAGGCCGTCTCCGCCGCCCGTACGAGGATCGCGGCCCGTCAGCACAAGGACGCCCAGCGGCGGAAGACCGCCCTGGAATCCTCCTCCCTGCCGGCCAAGCTCGCCGACTGCCGCAGCGACGACGTGGAGCGCAGCGAGCTGTTCATCGTCGAGGGGGACTCCGCGCTCGGTACCGCCAAACTGGCCCGGAACTCCGAGTTCCAGGCGCTGCTGCCGATCCGCGGAAAGATCCTCAACGTTCAGAAGGCGTCCGTCACGGACATGCTGAAGAACGCCGAGTGCGGTGCGATCATCCAGGTCATAGGAGCCGGGTCCGGCCGGACCTTCGACATCGACGCGGCACGCTACGGGAAGATCATTCTTCTCGTCGACGCCGATGTCGACGGCGCGCACATCCGGATCCTGCTGCTGACGCTCTTCCAGCGTTACATGCGGCCGATGGTCGAGGCGGGACGAGTGTTCGCGGCGGTGCCCCCGCTGCACCGCATCGAGCTGAGCCAGCCCAAGAAGGGCCAGGACAAGTACATCTACACGTACTCGGACCGTGAGCTGCGGGAGACCGTGCTGGAGCTCCAGCGCAAGAACGTGCGGTACAAGGACTCGATCCAGCGCTACAAGGGCCTCGGGGAGATGGACGCGGACCAGCTGGCCGAGACGACCATGGACCCGCGCCACCGCACGCTGCGCCGGATCAACATCACCGACCTCGAAGCCTCCGAGCAGGTGTTCGACCTGTTGATGGGCAACGACGTCGCTCCGCGCAAGGAGTTCATCTCCAGCTCGGCTGCGACGCTGGATCGTTCGCGCATCGACGCGTAGTCCGTAGGGACCGACGCGCAGGCTGCGTGGGCGCACGGGCCGCGGAGGTCGCACAAGGCGGATCTATGGGGCCCGGCCGGATGTCCGGCCGGGCCCCTGCGGCCTGCCGGGCATCCGGTCTCCGCGTGTGCGAGGGCGCGAAGGCCGAGGACGCGAGGGCATGACGACGCGAGACCGTGGCGGTCGCGGGGCGGCGCGGCGATCGTCTCCACCCGTGGGTGGAGGCCAGTCGTCTCCGGGATCCACCCATGATCCACCCTGGCTCCGATCTGCCGCCCGGCCCGTTTCCGTAGCGTCGAAGGCGTCGACAGCACCAGCTGGCGTCACCTTCCACTCTTCGCCCACGGAGGCCGCGATGTCCGGTTTTGTCGATGTGCTGGCGATTCTCGCCGTTGCCGTCCTGGTGATCGCCCGCCAGTTCCGTACCCAGCGGATAGCGGCTGACAGGCGTTGGTGGGTCGCGCCCGCTGTACTGGTCTTTCTCGCCCTGCGCGAGCCCGGCCTGATCGACCCCGGGCATCGGACGGCATCGGCCGTCCTGCTCGGCTTCGAACTCCTCATCGCTCTGGCCACCGGCCTCGGCTGGGCCTGGACCACGCGCGTCTGGGCGACGCCGGACGGAGCGGTGTGGAGCAGGGGCAGCAAGGGCAGCGTTCTCGTCTGGGTCATCGGCATGGCCCTGCGAGCCGCCCTGATCGGCCTGGGCGCTGCGATCGGTCTCCACCAGGACACCTCCGCCCTGCTCCTGGGGCTCGCCCTGACACTGCTCGTCCGCTCCGGCATCCTGGCCTGGCGGGCGCAGGGACCACATCCGATGGGCGGGCCGAGCGCGGCATACGGTGAAGCCGTGCCCCGGTCCCTGCGGAAGGAGCGTGTGTGACAGAGAACGTCTGGCAGCGCTGGCCCTCCCGCGAGGCGCTCTCCCGAGCGGGAGTGCCCAGGCCTCGGCGCGCACTGGACATGGGCGCGCGCCTCCTCGCCCTCGGGGTCCTCCTGGGGACGACCTTCGCGCACAGCGACCTGCGTGGCTGGAGTGTCGCGGCCGCCGTTCTGGGGGTCCTCGCGTGCGGTTTCGGGGTCTGGGGGTTCAGGAGGGCCACACTCGACCACCGGCTCCTGCCCTCCCTGGGTCTGTTCATGATGTTGTTCGCCGCCGCGGCGGTGGCACACGGTGTGGGATTGCGGGTGCCGTCCCTCGTCCTGTGGTGCGTGTGCGGTGTCACCGCGATGGAGCGGTTGCCCCTGACGGCCGCCCTTCCGGCCGCCTCCGCGGCGCTGGGGGCCTACGCGGTCGTCGATCACGACGGCTGGCTGCCCACCGTGGCCACGACCGGAGGGCTGGCCCTGCTCGGCTACGTGCTCCGGCTGGACGCCGAGGCCCGCGGCAGCACCGAGCGCCTGCTCGTCCAGGAGCGCGCGGCGCGTGCGGCCGAGGCGGAGTCGGCAGCCCTGGCGGAGAGGGCCCGGATAGCCCGGGAGATCCACGACGTACTGGCGCACAGCCTTTCGGCCCAGCTCGTGCACCTTGAGGCGGCCAGGCTGCTGATCGAGAGAGGCGCGGAGAGGGACCAGGTCCTCGACCGGGTGGTGGCGGCCCGCGGGATGGCCCGCGAAGGGCTCGCCGAGACCAGACAGGCGCTCTCCGCGCTGAGGGGTGAGCTGTCCCCGCTGGAGGAGTTCCTGAGCGAGCTCGTCGCCGAGACCGACGGTGCCGAAGTCACTGTCACGGGTGAACGGAGGCTGCTGTCGGCCGAGGTGTCCCAGGCTGCCCGCAGAGTTGCTCAGGAGGCCCTGACGAACGTCCGCAAGCACGCGCCGGGCGCCAAGGTCCGCATCCGGATGGACTACGGCCCGCACGAAGTGACGCTGAACGTACGGGACTCGGGCGCGCCGGCGGGGGAGTTCACCCACACCGGCGCCGGATACGGTCTGCTCGGAATGCGGGAGCGGGCCGAGCTGCTGGGCGGCTCGCTGGAGGCCGGACCGTACGAGGAGGGGTTCATGGTGACGCTGAAGGTGCCCGTATGACGGAGGAGGGCGGTGCGGCGCCGGCCCGAGTGGTCGTGGCGGACGACCAGACCGTGGTGCGTGAGGGCATCGTGATGCTGCTCGGGCTGCTGCCGGGGATCGAGGTCGTCGGCGCGGCCGCGGACGGCCACGAGGCCGTACGGCTGGTGGCCGAGCTCGACCCGGACGTGGTGCTGATGGACCTGCGCATGCCCCGCTGCGACGGAGCCGAGGCGACCAGACGCATCAGGTCGGAGTACCCGAGGACACAGGTCGTGGTGCTCACCACGTACGCGGACGACGAGTCGCTGTTTCCCGCGCTGAGGGCGGGGGCCCGCGGCTATCTCACCAAGGACGCGGGCGGCGACGAGATCGTACGGGCCGTGCGGAGCGTGCTGTCCGGGGACGCCGGGCTCTCGCCGGGCATCCAGCGGCGGTTGTTGGAGCGTCTGTCGGAGCCGGAACCGGACGCGCCTTCGCCGGAGGCGCCGGACGGGCTCACCGCGCGGGAGGCACAGGTGCTGGTGCTGATCGCCGACGGCCTGACCAATCAGGAGATCGCGCGCAAGCTGCACGTGTCCACGGCCACGGTGAAGACACACATCAACAACCTCTTCGCCAAGACGGGGCTCAAGGACCGTGCGCAGGCAGTCCGTTACGCCTTCGCGAAGGGACTTGTGCGCCCTCCAGGGGGGTGAGTCACCTGATGGGGTGAAGTGCGCGGTGAGAAGAGTCAGGGATCTTCCCCATCTGTCCATCCTTGGGTACGCGGCCGAAACGGGCGGCGGACAAGGAGAGTTCGGTGGAGAAGCACGACGGTCCCGACCCCGCAAGGGTCCGGACCGACGACCCCTGGTACGACGCGCTCGCCTCCGGGTGGGGGGAGCTGGACGGTACGGGCGCGCCCGCTCCCGTCGTGCCGCCCGCGCGCAAGGAACAGGAGGACCGCAGCGCCCGTGCCGCCGACGTCTATCTGGAGGTGCAGCGCAGTGCCGCCTTCCAGGAGGTGCGCAGCCGGTATCGGAGGTTCGTGATCCCGGCCGTCGCCGTCTTCTTCACCTGGTACGTGGCCTATGTCGTGGCGGCGACCACGGCGCCGGGTCTCATGGCGCGGCCAGTCGTCGGCGCGGTGAACGTGGCGATGGTGGCGGGGCTCGGCCAGTTCCTCACGACGTTCCTCTTCACCTGGGCCTACGCGCGGCACGCCCGGCTGCGCAGGGACCGTGCCGCGCTCGATCTGCGCTGGGACACACAGGAACTGACGCGCGGCGTCACGGGTGGTGCGAGGTGACCGGGAACCATCAGACGCTGGCCCTGCTGCTCTTCAGCGTGTTCGTCGCGGTCACGCTGGGGATCACGACCTGGGTGAGCCGTCACCGGCACGGTTCGGCGGAGGAGTTCTATGCCGGCGGCCGGCTCTTCTCGCCGATGGAGAATGGTTTTGCCATCGCGGGCGACTACATGTCCGCCGCCTCCTTCCTCGGCATCTCAGGGCTGATCGCGCTCTTCGGCTACGACGGGCTGCTGTACTCGGTGGGGTTCCTCGTCGCCTGGCTCGTCGTGCTGTTCCTGGTCGCCGAGCTGGTCCGCAACTGCGGACGGTTCACGCTCGCCGACGTCGTCGCCTCACGTATGAGTGAGCGGCCGGTGCGGATCGCCGCGGGCACTTCCTCGGTGACCGTGTCCGTGCTGTATCTGGTGGCGCAGATGGTGGGGGCGGGCAGCCTGGTCGCGCTGCTGCTCGGAGGGACGAGCGAGGCGGCCCAGGCCTGGACGGTCATCGGTGTCGGCGCGCTCATGGTCGTCTATGTGTCGTTCGGGGGGATGCGGGCCACCACGTGGATCCAGATCGTCAAGGCGGTCCTGCTCATGGGCGGGGCGGTCACGTTGACCGTGCTCGTCCTGATGCGGTTCCACGGGGACTTCAACCACCTGCTGCGTACGGCGGCGGAGCGGAGCGGGCACGGGAAGGCGTTTCTCGCACCGGGGCTGAAGTACGGCGGGGACTGGACGTCCCGCCTCGACTTCATGAGCCTGGGGCTCGCGCTGGTGCTCGGCACGGCCGGGCTGCCGCACATCCTGTCGCGCTTCTACACGGTGCCGACCGCCAGGGCCGCCCGGCGCTCGGTCGTCTGGTCGATCGGCCTGATCGGCGGGTTCTACCTGATGACGATCGTGCTGGGGTTCGGAGCGGCGGCGATCGTCGGCCCCGACGCGGTCCGTGGGTCGAACGCGGCCGGGAACACGGCGGTTCCGCTCCTGGCTCTCGATCTGGGCGGCGGCGCCGGGTCCACCGGAGGGGCGGTCCTTTTCGCGGTCGTCGCCGCGATCGCCTTCGCGACCATCCTCGCGGTGGTCGCCGGCATCACCCTCGCCTCCTCGGCGTCCGTGGCCCACGACCTGTATGCGTCCCTGCGCAGCCGGCACGCGAAGCCGCGCAGTGAGGTGGCCGTGGCGCGGACCGCCGCGGTCGGGATCGGCGTCGTGGCCATCGCGCTCGGCCTGCTCGCACGCGACCTGAACGTGGCGTTCCTGGTGGGACTCGCCTTCGCGGTCGCCGCGTCGGCGAATCTGCCCGTCCTGCTGTACTCGCTGTTCTGGCGGAACTTCACCACACGCGGCGCGGTGTGGTCCGTGTACGGGGGCCTGGTGCCGGCGCTGGTGCTCGTGCTGCTGTCGCCCGTGGTGTCCGGCAGCCCCGCCTCGCTGTTCCCGGGAGTCGACCTCCAGTACTTCCCGCTGGAGAATCCGGGCCTGGTCTCCATCCCGCTGGGATTCCTCGCGGGCTGGGTCGGCACGGTCACGTCGCCGGAGCCGCCGGACGAGGCCAGGCACGCGGAGACCGAGGTGCGGGCGCTCACAGGAGCGGGCGCCGTCTGAGGCGCCCCGAAACTTCGGGGCGCTCCGGCAGGGCTTTCAGGCGCGGGTCGCCCAGACATAGCGGTGTTCGGGGCGGCCCGCGTCGCCGTACTTGAGACTCAGCGTGGCCCTGCCGGTGCGCTCCAGGAGCTTCAGATAGCGCTGGGCGGTCTGCCGGCTGAGGCCGGTCCGTTCGGCGATCTCCTGGGCGGACAGGGGGCCTTCCGCGGTCATCAGTGCCTGGCGGACGGCCTCCGTCGTGGTGGGAGAGTGCCCCTTGGGCAGATCCGGTTCGGTGCCCGCCGACAGGGCGCCGAAGATCCTGTCGACCTCGGCCTGTTCCGCCTCGCCGCCGCCGTCGAGAGTGCGGCGCAGTTCCGCGTACGCCTCGAGTTTCGCGCGCAGCCCGGCGAAGGCGAACGGTTTCACCAGGTACTGGAGGGCGCCGTGCCGCATCGCCGCCTGGACCGTGGTGATGTCACGGGCCGCGGTCACCATGATCACGTCGGTCTGGTGACCGCGCCGCCGCATCTCCTGGACGACCGTGAGACCCGTCTCGTCGGGCAGGTAGTGGTCGAGCAGCACCAGGTCCAGCTGGGGCAGCGCTTCCACCTGCCGCAGCGCCTCAGCCGCCGAGTGTGCCTCGCCCGCGACGTGGAAACCCGCGACCTTCTCCACATAGGCGGCGTTGACCCGGGCGACCCGGGTGTCGTCGTCCACGACCAGTACCTCGATCATCGCGGCTCCTCCTCGGTGGTCGTGGTGGCTCTCTTCGGCGCGGTGCCGGGCTCAGGCTCGGATGTGAGCCCGGCCTCCGCCAGCGCTTCCGGCAGCACGACCGTGAACTCCGCGCCCCCGCCCCGCGCCTGAGTGACGCGTGCGCTGCCACCCTGCCGTTCGGCGAGCCTGCGCACCAGCGACAGGCCGATCCCTCGCTCGCGGTGGGCCGGCGGTTCCTTGGTGGACCAGCCGTCCGTGAAGATCAACTCACGTTGTCCTTCAGGGATACCCGGCCCGGTGTCCCGCACCTTGAGCACGGCCGTACGCCCTTCGGCGCGCAATTCGACCTCCACGCGTGCGTGGAGGGTGCCCGCGACGGCGTCGAGCGCGTTGTCGACGAGGTTCCCGACGATCGTGACCAGTCCCCGGGCGTCGACCAGCAGGTCGGGGAAGAGCGTCCTGTCGGAGATCCGCAGGGCCACCGCGCGCTCCGCCGCGACGGTCGCCTTGCCCAGCAGGAGAGCGGCGAGCAGCGGGTCGTGGATCTTCTCGGTGACCTGTTCCGCGGTGGCCCTGTGGTCGCCGACCACCTCGCCGACGAACTCCGCGGCGTCGTCGAACATCTCCAGTTCCAGCAGCCCGAGCAGTGTGTGCATCCGGTTGGCGTGCTCGTGGTCCTGGGCGCGCAGGGCGTCGATGAGACCGCGGGTGGAGTCGAGTTCGCGGCCCAGCTGCTCCACCTCCGTGCGGTCCCGCAGCGTGGCGACGGCGCCACCGTCGTCGGTCGGCATGCGGTTGGCGACCAGGACCCGCTGCCCGCGGACGGTCAGCAGATCGGTTCCGCTGACGGTGCCGGCCAGCACATCGGTCGTACGCCCTTCGCCGAGCGCCGTGCCCAGAGGTTGCCCCACGGCTTCGTCGCCGAGGCCGAGCAGCCGCCGGGCCTCGTCGTTGAGCAGCCGGATCCGGCCCTCGCGGTCCAGCGCGACGACGCCCTCCCTGATGCCGTGCAGCATGGCCTCACGTTCCGCCAGGAGCCCGGCGATGTCCGAGAAGGCCAGGTCACGGGTCTGACGCTGCATCCGCCGTGAGATCAGGTACGCGGCCAGCGCGCCGACGGCCATCGCCCCGCCCGCGTAGGCGAAAAGGCCGGGGATCGCATGGACCAGACGGGCCCGCACACTGTCGTACTCGATGCCGACGGAGACCGCGCCGACGATGACGCCGTCGGCATCGCGCAGCGGCACCTTGCCGCGGGCGGAGCGGCCCAGCGTGCCGTCGTCGATCTGCATGACCTCCTGGCCCGCCAGAGCCTGCCGAGGGTCCGTGGAGACGCGCTCCCCGATCTCGGCGGGGTTGGTGTGCGACCAGCGCACGCCGCGCATGTCCATGATCACGACATACTCGGCGTCGCTCGCCGTGCGGACCCGCTCCGCCTCGGCCTGGACGGGCCCGTCCGCCGAGGGGCGTGTCGACGTCAGCTCCTCGGCGAGCCGAGGCTGCGCGGCCGTGGTCTGCGCGATCGCGAGCGCGCGTCGCATCGCCTGGTCGTCCAGCTGGTCGCTGAGCGGCGCGAGGAACAGGCCCGTGGCGAGTACGGCGACTCCGGCGGCGATCGCCACCTGCATCAGCAGCACCTGCGAGAACATCCGCCTGGGCATGCCGAGGCGGAGTCGTCGAGCAGGGGGAGTGGGGCTCATACCCATGACGGTACGGGGAGCCGTGCGCCGGGCCGTAACGGGTGTGGCGTGGATCTCGTTCGGAAGCCCTGGTCAGCGGGGCGGGGGCCGCACGGCGGCGGTCTGCGACAGCTCGCGCACCGCTGCCACGTCCATCCGGGCGGGAGAACCGAGCGCCGACCCGCAGCTCTCCGCACGGGGCGGCGAGGCGGCGCCCCGCACGACCGTGACGAGCCAGCGGCGGCCGTCCCTGTGGGCGACGGTCACCTCCCAGCGGGGCGCCTCTCCCTCGGTGCCGACCACGCTCAGCGTGCCCGCCGCGTCCTCGGACACGCTCTCGCGGACCGCCAGCTCCGCGGCCTGGCCGGGGCGTTCCCAGGCGGAACTGCCCCGGCACCCCTCGGTGACGACCCGTCCTTCCCGCACGCCCTGGAGGACCTCTTTGACGGCGTGGGCTTCGGCGCGCCCGTACGCGTAGCCGAACGGCAGCACGAGAAGGGTGGGCGAGAAGCGGTGGCCTCCCAGGTGGGTGACCTCCCACGCTCCCTCCACTCCGGAGGCGGCGAGCTCGGCGGCGAGGGGGCGGCCGAGCAGGGCGCAGCACCGGTCGCGCTTGCCGTTGGTGCACACGAGGGCGAGCGGGTCCCCGGTGTGGGGGCGGCCGTCGAGCGTCGTCTCGAAGGTGCGGGGCAGGCCTCTGCCCAGCGCGGTGAAATCAAGTGTGAGCAGGCGTTCGGGGGCTGACGTGGTGGCGCTGTGCAGCCATACGTTGCCCGGAGTGGTGTGGGCCGCGTACACCTGCCGCTCGGCGACGGTGTGGCAGTCCGCGTGGCGTCCGGGGCGGCGGATCAGGGCGATGCGTACGCCGGTGCCCTCGGCGGCCTGCTCCAGGGCACGACCCAGTACGGGATCCAGGTGGCTCGATGTCAGCGCGTTAGCGCCCCAGGGACCGGGCTGTTCGACCAGCAGCCACGTCCTCGCCGTGGCGGCGGTCCCCGCGAGGGGCTCCTCCAGGTCTCGTGAGACCTTCGCGCACGTACTCACAGAGGTGAGCCTAACCTGACTTGGCTCGTGGCGGCCTCCGGGGCCGCTGGTGTCACTGCTCCGGAAGTGGCTGGGGCGGCCGTTCGCCCACGTAGTGCCCGCTCGGGCGCATCCGCAGGGGCGCCTCGCCGTACTCCTCCAGGGTGTGGGCGATCCACCCGGCCGTGCGGGCCACGGCGAAGATCGTCTCGCCCGCCGAGGCGTGCATGCCGGACGAGGCGGTGAGGACGGCGAGGGCCAGGTCGACGTTGGCGTGCAGCGGGACGTGGCGGGCCGCGGTGGCCACGACGTCGCGAGCCGCCGCCAGGGCGGGAGCCGCTTCGGGGATCTCCTCCAGGAGAGCGAACAGGGCCCGCGCACGGGGGTCCTCGCCCGGGTAGATCCGGTGGCCGAGGCCCGGGACGCGCCGGCCGGCGCGGAGCTCGTCGGCGATCACCGGAGCCGCCGTGCCGAGGTCCAGGACCTCCAGGAGCATCCGGTGGGCCAGGCCGCTGGCCGCTCCGTGAAGTGGGCCTTCGAGGACGCCGAGGCCCGCCGAGACGGCGGCGTACGCGTGGGCGCGGGCCGAGGCGGCCACCCGGACCGCCAGTGTGGAGGCGGCCAGGTCGTGGTCCACGAGCAGCGCGAGGGCCGTGTCCAGGGCCCGCAGGGACGCCTCCGGGGCTTCGCGGCCGCTGAGCCGGGACCACAGGCGGTGGGCCAGTGGACCGTCGTCCCCCCGACTGTCGTGCCTCATGGGGGGCAGGGCGGCCACGAGTGTGGGGATCAGAGTGCGGGCCGTGCCGAGGACGGCTTCCTCGGAGAGGTCGAACCGCAGAGGGTCGGCGGTCGCCGCGGCGATGGCGGCCACGCGGAGCCGGTCGGTGGGGCCCGTGTGCTCGGGCAGGGAGTCGACGGCGCGGCGCGCCACCGTGACGGAGGCCTCGGGGGCGGTGAAGGTGACGCCGGGGCGCAGTACGCCGGTCCAGAGCCACTCCGCGACTTCCTCGTAGGAGTGGCGTGCGGCGAGTTCGGTCGCGTCGACGCCTCGGAAGTAGTAGCGGTCCCTGTCGATCAGGGTGATCCGGGTGCGCACGGAGAGCTTGCCCGCGGCCGGTGAACTCTCGGCGGGTTCACGCCGGTTGCGGCGGGCGAGGGCCTCCACCTCCTTCGGGTCGAAGGTGCTGCCTCGGCCGCCCGGGTTGCTCCGGCTGCTGAGCCGGCCACGGCTCACGTAGGCGTACACCGTCTCCGGCTTCACGCCGAGCAGTTCGGCGGCTTCGACGGTGCTGATGCGTCGCCCTTCGTACGCCGGGGCCGTTTCTTGATCCCTCATGGGCATCACCGTATCTGCGAGGTATCTGCGCGGTTGTATTGACTGAATCAATATTGACAAGGATCGAGTCAAGCATGGACAGTCGAATCAAGTCCAGGGAGGCAAACATGTCGATCAACCAGGCCGTGACCGGCCGGGCCGCAGTCGCTTCTGTCGAGGTTCCGCGAGGACTCGCGGGCGTCGTCGTCACCGACACCGTGCTGGGTGACGTCAGAGGACTTGAGGGGTTCTATCACTACCGCCAGTACTCGGCCGTGGAACTCGCGCGGAGCCGCGGCTTCGAGGACGTGTGGCATCTGCTGACGCATGGTGAACTGCCGGACGCGGCGCAGCGTTCCGCCTTTGTCGCGCGGACGGCGGCACTGCGTCGGCTGCCCGGGGAGGTGTGGGCTGCGCTGCCCGGGATCGCCGCGGCCGGCGGGCGGGCCGGGGCGCTCGCGGGGATGCGGACCGGGTTGTCGCTGCTCGGTGCGGCGCGTGGGTTCCGGCCGGTGTACGACCTCGACGGCGAGCGGCGCCGGGAGGACGCGCTCGCGGCCTCGGCGGCTGTGCCGACGCTGTTGACGGCGCTTCACCGGCTCGGGCGGGGCCTTGATCCGGTGGAGCCGAGGGACGATCTGTCGTATGCAGCCAACTACCTCTACATGATGACGGGTTCGGAGCCGGAGCCCGGCCGGGCCCGGGCCGTCGAGCAGTACCTGATCTCAACTATTGATCACGGATTCAATGCATCAACCTTCACTGCCCGGGTGATCGCGTCGACGGGGGCGGATGTGGCGGCGTGCCTCGTCGGGGCGGTGGGGGCCCTTTCCGGCCCGCTGCACGGTGGTGCCCCGAGCCGAGCCCTGGACACCCTCGACGCGATCGGGACGCCTGACCGTATCGACCCCTGGATTCGGGAACGGGTCCTGGCCGGCGAGCGCATCATGGGCTTCGGGCACCCCGTCTACCGCACGGAGGATCCGCGCTCGCGCATGCTGCGTGAGATCGCGCAGCGGTTCGGTGGGCCGTTGGTCGACTTCGCGGTCGAGGTGGAGCGGCGGGTGGAGGCGATCCTCGCGGAGCTCAAGCCGGGTCGTGAGCTGCACACCAACGTGGAGTTCTACGCGGGCGTGGTCATGGAGCTCTGCGGCCTCCCACGCGAGATGTTCACACCGACATTCGCGGCGGCACGGGTGGTCGGCTGGAGCGCCAACATCCTGGAACAGGCGGAGGACCCGAAGATCATTCGACCGGCGGCGCGGTATGTGGGGCCGGGGGCGCCGGTGGCGGTGCCGCCGAGGGGCTGAGTGTAGGCATGGTCGGACGGTGGCCCGTAGTGTGCTGAGCCCGCATGAGCGGATTGGGCCTGACCGGCAGTGCAGTCAGGCCCAATCCGCGGGTCCGCTATATCCCTGTTTGTGTAACTATTGGTAATGGGTGGACGGGGAGGGCTGTGGGTCTCTTGCCAGGCCTGCGGCCTCTTGGTCAGGCGTCAGGGATGTCGATCTTGGCGCGAATTAGTGTTTCTCGAGTGATGACGACGATCCGTTCGTCGCTCGATCGTCCTGCGTCGGTCGGTAGTTTGCCGTCAAGAGTGCTGGTTCTGTCGGCACCGATGATGGCGAAGGAGCCGTCGCTCAGCTCGAAAATGTCTGGACAGGTTTGACCATCGACGCTTCCGCGCTGCCTAGGGGATGCGCCAATGCGGCGGGTGATGTCTGGTGATGTCACAGACGGTAGCCAATCATTAAGATCGATCTCGCCTGAAACGATTGATCATCGATTTTTGGCCATCCTTCTGTCTCTCATGGGGTGCTGGGGTGCCCGGTCGCGGGACAGAGAGGTGGTCGTGAGCCGTCGTTGCAGTTGTTTGACGTGTTCAATGGCGGGAATGTCGCCCTTGACGTGGGTCAAGTGCCCGCGGCTGATCTTCGGCAATGCTTTGCGAGCGGCCTCATGGTGGTCATTCATACTGTGTGGATCGGGTCCGGCCGTAGGCGCCTGTCATGTTCGAGGGGTCAGTGAGCCTCTGCCGGTGTGGGGCGGCAACTCGCTCGCATGTTTCGCTGCCTGTGCGGGTGCCTGCAGGGTGGGGGCTCAGTCGGGCAGATCGCCCACCACCCACCATTCGTCGGTGTCGGCCTCGTCCAGGTCGTTGATCAAGCCGTCGATCATGCGGCCCACTTGTGCCTCGACCGAATCTGCGACGAGGCTGGCGCGAGCCGGCCGACTCGCTTCCCAGTACTCCCGGAAAATTGGGTTTTGTAGGGTGTTACGCAGATGTCCGAAAAATTCGGCCCGATTGATGTTGCCGATGCGATAAGCGAGCAGCGCGTTCGTGTACAGCGCGTTGGCGAAGAGAAACTGACGGTGCTTGTCCGGTGGAATGGCGCCGTCGTGCGTGTCGAGCACGGCGGCCAGCGCTGGGTCCTCCATGGCCTTGCTCAGTAGTTCCCAGTGGAGCCGCTGTTGGTTGGCCAGGTTGGTGTGCTGCTGCTCGCTCAGGCGCAGCTTCTTGAACTGCCACTGTTGAGCGATGATGACGCTGACGGCAACTGTGAAAGTCAGCCCGGCCGCTACGGCCGAGCTGCACCCCCGGATTCCGTAATTCCGTGTGTTCATGTCAACCCCCGAATCAGGCGACCGTTCGCCGGTCGTCGGTGCGGGTCGACAGGGAGCGGACCGGCGAGCGTTGGGCGGCGCTTGCCGTCTCCCAGGATGCCGAGCGGCTCTGATCGGCTGGGAGGCGGAGAGGCGGCGCACGGAGGGAAGCGCGGGTCGCGCAACTCGGCGCCATGCCTGACGTGTGCCCCGCGAGCGCCGCTAACAATCGTTCACTTCAGGCGCATTCCGACGGCTCGTATCCTTGGTGAGCATTCGTTCCCCGTCGTGAGAGCCGGTCCGTGAGCCGGTGCACGCTTTGGCGAGAGAGGTCGCGCGTTGAGTCAGGCGAGCCCCCAGCAGATCCCGGTCCTCGTTCTCGCCGGTTTCCTGGGCTCCGGGAAGACCACCCTGCTCAACCACCTCCTGCACCACGGCGGCGGAAGCCGTATCGGCGCCGTTGTCAATGACTTCGGCGCCATCGAGATCGATGCCATGGCCGTCGCCGGCGCCCTCGGCGACTCCACCGTCTCCCTCGGCAACGGCTGCCTGTGCTGCGCCGTCGACGCCAGTGAACTCGATCTCTACCTGGACCGGCTCGCCCGGCCCTCCGCGCGGATCGACGTGATCGTCATCGAGGCGAGCGGTCTCGCGGAACCGCAGGAACTGGTGAAGATGCTCCTCGCCAGCGAGAACCCGCGCATCGTCTACGGCGGCCTCGTGGAGGTCGTCGACGCCGCCGAGTTCGGGCCCACCCGCGAGAAGCATCCCGAGATCGACCGGCACCTCGCCATCGCCGACCTGGTCGTCGTCAACAAGGCGGACCGCGTGGACGACCCCGACCAGGTGATCGGGCTCGTGCGGACACTCGCCGACGGCGCCGCTGTCGTACCCGCCTCGTACGGGCGGGTCGACCCCGAGTTCCTCTTCGACTGCCGCCCGACCGAGGAGCGTATCGGGCAGTTGTCCTTCGACGACCTCCATCGGCGGGAAGACGCTGATCACGGGGACGCCGGCGAGCATCCCGGTCATCTGCACTCCGCCTACGAGTCCGTCTCCTTCACCTCCGAAGTGCCCCTGGGGCCCCGGCGGTTGATGGACTTCCTCGACAGCAGGCCCGATGGCCTGTACCGCATCAAGGGCTACGTCGACTTCGGCCTCGCCGACCCCCGTAACCGCTACGCCGTGCACGCCGTGGGCCGGTTCCTGCGCTTCTACCCGGAGCCCTGGCCTCCGGGGGAGCGTCTCACCCAGCTCGTCCTCATCGGCTCCGGCATCGACGCCCCCGCCCTCGCCAAGGAACTGGAGGCGTGCAAGGACGACGCCCCACACGCCGACGAGCGCGACATGTGGGGCGTCCTTCGATACGTACAGGAGCAGGAGGAGCAGGAAGAACGGACCGGGGGCTGGGGTTAGACCGGGCCCGCCACCACCGAGACCGTCTTCGCCAGCGAGACCCCGGAGCCGTCACGTCGCGGGTCCATCTCCGGCAGCTCCGCCGGTGTGCCGTCCTTCTGCGCGGCGCGCGCCGGAGCCGGTCCGGCCCAGGCCAGGCTCAGGCAGTCCTCGCCCTTCAGGAACCGCTGGCAGCGCACGCCACCCGTGGCCCGGCCCTTGCGCGGATACTGGTCGAAGGGGGTCAGCTTCGCGGTCGTCTGGACCGAGTCGTCCAGCGTGCCCCGCGAACCCGCCACGGTGAAGACCACCGCGTCCACGGCCGGATCGACCGCCGTGAACGAGATCACCTTCGCGCCGTCCACGAGCTTCACGCCGGTCATACCGCCCGCGGGCCGGCCCTGCGGGCGGACCTGGGAGGCCTGGTAGCGCAGCAGTTGCGCGTCGTCGGTGATGAAGATCAGGTCCTCCTCGCCGGTGCGCAGCTCGGCCCCGCCGACGATGCGGTCACCGTCCTTGAGCGTGATGACCTCCAGCTCGTCCCGGTTGGACGGATAGTCCGGGACCACACGCTTGACCACACCCTGCTGCGTGCCGAGCGCCAGGCCCGGTGACGACTCGTCGAGCGTCATCAGACAGACCACCTGCTCGTCGCCCTCCAGGGTCAGGAACTCCGAGACCGGAGCGCCCCCGGAGAGATTGGGCGCCGAGGCGGTCTCGGGCAGCTGCGGGAGGTCGATGACGTTGATCCGCAGGAGCCGTCCGGCGGACGTGACCGCGCCGATCTCGCCCTGTGCCGTCGCCGGGACGGCCGAGATGATCAGATCGTGCTTGACGCGCCGGCTCTCGCTCTCCCCGAAGGGGTCACCGTTGGCCGTACGCGCGAGCAGCGCCGTCGACGACAGGAGCACCCGGCACGGGTCGTCCGCCACCTGCAACGGGACGGCCGTGGCGGCGGAACCGGCGGACTCCAGCAGCACCGTACGCCGGTCGGTGCCGAACTTCTTGGCCACCGCGGCCAGTTCGGCCGACACCAGCTTGCGCAGCTCGGCGTCCGAATCCAGGATGCCGGTCAGCTCGTCGATCTCGCCGTTGAGCCGGTCGCGCTCGGTCTCCAGCTCGATGCGGTCGAACTTGGTGAGCCGGCGCAGCGGCGTGTCCAGGATGTACTGCGTCTGGATCTCGCTCAGGGAGAAGTGCTCGATCAGGCGCTGCTTGGCCTGGGCGGAGTTCTCGCTGGAGCGGATGAGGCGGATGACCTCGTCGATGTCCAGCAGCGCGACGAGCAGGCCCGCGACCAGGTGCAGCCGGTCGCGCTTCTTGGTGCGGCGGAACTCGCTGCGGCGGCGCACGACGTCGAAGCGGTGGTCGAGGTAGACCTCCAGCAGCTCTTTCAGGCCCAGCGTGAGGGGCTGGCCGTCGACCAGTGCCACGTTGTTGATGCCGAAGGACTCCTCCATCGGCGTCAGCTTGTAGAGCTGCTCCAGGACGGCCTCGGGCACGAAGCCGTTCTTGACCTCGATGACCAGGCGCAGACCGTGGGCGCGGTCGGTGAGGTCCTTGACGTCGGCGATGCCCTGCAGCTTCTTCGAGCCGACCAGGTCCTTGATCTTCGCGATCACCTTCTCCGGGCCGACGGTGAAGGGCAGTTCGGTGACGACGATGCCCTTGCGGCGCGCCGTCACGTTCTCCACGGCCACCGTCGCGCGGATCTTGAAGGTGCCGCGGCCCGACTCGTACGCGTCCCTGATCCCGGAGAGGCCGACGATCCGGCCGCCCGTGGGCAGGTCGGGTCCCGGGACGTGCTTCATGAGCGTCTCGAGATCGGCGCCGGGGTGGCGGATCAGATGGCGGGCGGCGGAGATCACCTCGCCGAGGTTGTGCGGCGCCATGTTCGTCGCCATGCCGACCGCGATGCCCGACGCGCCGTTGACCAGGAGGTTCGGATACGCGGCCGGGAGGACGACCGGCTCCTGCTCCTGGCCGTCGTAGTTCGGGCTGAAGTCGACCGTGTTCTCTTCGATCGACTCCGTCATGAGGGAGGTGGCGTCGGCCATCCTCGCCTCGGTGTACCGCATGGCGGCCGGCGGGTCGTCGTTGCCCAGCGAACCGAAGTTGCCGTGGCCGTCGACCAGGGGCAGCCGCATGGAGAAGGGCTGGGCCAGGCGGACCAGGGCGTCGTAGATCGACGCGTCGCCGTGGGGGTGGAGCTTACCCATGACCTCGCCGACGACGCGGGCGCACTTCACATAGCCGCGGTCGGGGCGGAGCCCCATCTCGTTCATCTGGTAGACGATGCGGCGGTGCACGGGCTTGAGGCCGTCGCGGGCGTCCGGCAGGGCTCGGGAGTAGATGACCGAGTACGCGTACTCGAGGAAGGAGCCCTGCATCTCGTCGACGACGTCGATGTCGAGGATGCGCTCCTCGAAGTCGGCGTCGTCATCGGGTCGCGGGGTCTTCGTGCTGCGGCGGGCCATCGCTGCTGCGACTCCTTCACGGTCTCTGCCGGGGCATGAACGGGTTCTGACGCGGTCCATTGTGGACCGGAGTACTGACAACGCGGACCACGACCCGTCCGTACGGGCCTCGTGGGGCGGGTGCGTGACCGCCTCAACAGGCCACGTGGACCGCGGTTCCAGCGACCTCGGCAGACCTCGGAACCCCGGTTCCGACCGTTTGCCAAGATCCCCGGACGCTATCGCGTCACCGCCCGTACGAAGCCCGGGAGGTCGGCGTGCGACCGTTCGCGGGAGGCGTCCGGCGGCATCCGGAGGCGTCCGCAGGCTCGGCCGCCGAGGACGATACCGCCACCCGCGCCCCTCGGGTGCGGCCGTGCCGCCCTCCGCACGCCGCCGGAGGCCGCGTACCAGAGGGCGCCCGGGTGCTCGCTCTCGGCGTAGCCGACGCGGGAACTTCGCCAGCCGTCCGCGCGCTTGCATACAGTGGCACGACTAGCAGGAATTCAGCAGTTTTCCGCGATCGAAGGGACGTACATGCCCATGGGTCACACGGCCACAGCCGAGGCCGGTTCCGGCGGCCTGACAGCGACCGAGCACCGCCTGGCCAACGGCCTGCGTGTGGTGCTCTCCGAGGACCACCTGACCCCGGTCGCGGCGGTGTGCCTCTGGTACGACGTCGGCTCGCGCCACGAGGTCGAGGGCCGCACCGGGCTGGCCCATCTCTTCGAGCACCTGATGTTCCAGGGCTCCGGCCAGGTGAAGGGCAACGGCCACTTCGAACTGGTGCAGGGAGCCGGCGGTTCGCTCAACGGGACGACGAGTTTCGAGCGGACCAACTATTTCGAGACCATGCCGACCCACCAGCTGGAGCTCGCCCTCTGGCTGGAGGCCGACCGCATGGGCTCCCTGCTCGCCGCGCTCGACGACGAGTCCATGGAGAACCAGCGGGACGTCGTCAAGAACGAGCGCAGGCAGCGCTACGACAACGTCCCCTACGGGACCGCTTTCGAGAAGCTCACCGCCCTCGCGTACCCGGAGGGGCACCCCTACCACCACACGCCGATCGGGTCGATGGCCGACCTGGACGCGGCCACCCTCGACGACGCGCGCGCGTTCTTCCGCACCTACTACGCGCCCAACAACGCGGTGCTGTCGATCGTCGGCGACATCGACCCGGAGCAGACGCTGGCCTGGGTCGAGAAGTACTTCGGCTCCGTCGCCGGCCACGACGGCAAGCCCGCCCCGCGCGACGGCTCGCTCCCGGAGACCATCGGTGAGGAGCTGCGCGAGGTCGTCGAGGAGGAGGTCCCGGCCCGCGCGCTGATGGCCGCCTACCGGCTCCCGGAGGACGGCACGCGCGCGGCGGACGCCGCCGACCTGGCCCTGACCGTTCTGGGCGGCGGCGAGTCGTCCCGGCTCTACAACCGGCTCGTACGCCGTGACCGCACCGCCGTCGCGGCCGGGTTCGGCCTGCTGCGCCTCGCCGGAGCGCCCTCCCTGGGGTGGCTCGACGTGAAGACGTCGGGCGACGTCGAGGTCCCGGTGATCGAGACCGCCGTCGACGAGGAGCTCGCCCGGTTCGCCGAGGAGGGCCCCACGGCCGAGGAGATGGAGCGCGCCCAGGCCCAGTTGGAGCGCGAGTGGCTGGACCGGCTGGGCACGGTCGCGGGCCGCGCCGACGAACTGTGCCGGTACGCGGTCCTGTTCGGCGACCCCCAGCTCGCCCTGACCGCCGTCCAGCGTGTCCTCGACATCACCGCGGAGGAGGTCCAGGAGGTCGCCAAGGCCCGCCTGCGCCCCGACAACCGCGCGGTGCTGGTCTACGAGCCGACCGCCGCCGAGGAGACCGACGCCCCGGAAGAGACCGACGCCGCCGAGCACACCGGCGCCGCCGCTGAAGACACCGACGAGGAGGCGGCCAAGTGACCGAGCTCGCCACGATGGAGTTCCACCCGCAGCCCCAGGCCGGCGAGGCCAGGCCCTGGGCCTTCCCGGCACCCGAGCGCGGCGCGCTCGACAACGGCCTGACGTTGTTGCGCTGCCACCGCCCCGGCCAGCAGGTCGTCGCCGTCGAGGTCCTTCTGGCGGCCCCGCTGGAAGCCGAGCCGAAGGGCCTGGACGGCATCGCCACGATCATGGCGCGAGCCTTCTCGGAGGGCACCGACAAGCACTCCGCCGAGGAGTTCGCCGCCGAGCTGGAGCGCAGCGGCGCCACGCTGGACTCCTACGCCGACCACGCCGGCGTACGGCTCAGCCTCGAAGTCCCCGTCTCCCGGCTGCCCAAGGCGCTCGGCCTGCTCGCCGACGCCCTCAGGGCGCCCGCGTTCGAGGACGGCGAGATCGAGCGGCTGGTGCGCAACCGGCTCGACGAGATCCCGCACGAGAGCGCCAACCCGGCCCGCCGGGCCGCCAAGGAGCTGTCCCGGCAGCTCTTCCCGGCGACCTCGCGCATGTCGCGCCCGCGCCAGGGCACCGAGGAGACGGTCACCGCGATCGACTCGGCGGCCGTCCGTGCCTTCTACGAGCGGCACGTGCGCCCCGCCACGGCCACCGCGGTCGTCGTCGGAGACCTCACCGACATCGACCTCGACGCGCTGCTCGGCGACACGCTCGGCACCTGGACCGGATCGCAGGCCGAGGCGCGTCCCGTGCCGTCGGTGACCGCCGACGACACCGGCCGGGTGATCATCGTCGACCGCCCCGGAGCCGTCCAGACACAGTTGCTCATCGGCCGTGTCGGCGCCGACCGGCACGACCGCGTGTGGCCGGCCCAGGTGCTCGGCACGTACTGCCTCGGTGGCACCCTCACCTCCCGCCTGGACCGTGTCCTGCGCGAGGAGAAGGGATACACCTACGGTGTACGGGCGTTCGGGCAGGTACTGCGCTCCGCTCCGGACGGTACGGGCGTCTCGATGCTCGCCATCAGCGGCTCCGTGGACACCCCGAACACCGGCCCGGCGCTCGACGACCTCTGGAAGGTGCTGCGTACCCTCGCCGCCGAGGGCCTGACGGACGCCGAGCGCGACGTCGCCGTGCAGAACCTGGTGGGTGTGGCGCCCTTGAAGTACGAGACGGCGGCAGCCGTCGCGGGCACCCTCGCCGACCAGGTCGAGCAGCACCTGCCGGACGACTTCCAGGCGACGCTGTACCGGCAGCTCGCCGCGACCGGCACCGTGGAGGCCACCGCGGCCGCCGTGAACGCCTTCCCGGTGGACCGTCTGGTGACCGTCCTGGTCGGTGACGCCTCGCAGATCGAGGAGCCCGTCAAGGCCCTCGGGATCGGCGAAGTCAGCGTCGTGGCACCGGAGTAGGACCGGAGCAGGAACTGCGGCAGAGACCGCGGCAGGGAACTGCGGCAGGAACTGCGGCAGGGACTGGGACAGGCCCGGGTGACCCATCGGTCGCCCGGGTCTCTTCGTGTACTGGTTCGTCCACTGTTTATCCATATTGATGCGGAGGTTGCCTGTCTGCCCTGTGGCGTGCGCTACAAAAGCCGGGTTCCGTTTGTCGATCGAAAGCGGCCCCGCTTAGCGTCGGTCCGGCTGTTCGTCAGGCAGTGCGCCGCGTCCGCGGCACCGGACAGTCATCGCCGAGTCCCCGTACGGCGCGAGCCAGGGGAGCCGGGGACCCGTGTGTCCCTGGGGTGAATCGGACGCCCTTCCCGAAGGGGGTCTGTAGGAGACCTTCCTGCTCCGAACCCGTCAGCTAACCCGGTAGGCGAGAAGGAAGGAAAGGACCAGCCACTTCATGGCGTTCACCCGCGCCACGGGGAAGCACCGTCTTCCCGGTCGTATGACCCGCACGACCCGCTCGACCCGCAGGACGGTGGGAGTCGCCGCACTCGCCACCACCGGTGTCGTAGGCACCCTGGCGGCCCCCGCCCTCGCTGCCGAGAGCCCCGTCGAGCAGACCGGCCTCACCCAGGCGGTCACCCTCGGTGACTCGGTCGCCCAGGAGATCGACGCACAGGCGGCGGCCCAGCAGCAGGCCGCCGCCCAGACAGCGGCCAGGGAGAAGGCCGAGGCCGCCGCGAAGGAGCGCGCCGAGGAAGCCGCGGCGAAGGCCAAGGCGAAAGCCGAGAAGGAGCGCGAGGCCGAGGCCCGTGCGGCCCGCGAGGCCGAGCGCAAGCGGCTCAACGCGTTCACCGCGCCGATCACCGGCTCGTACGTCTCCACCGCCTACCAGGCCGGCGGCGGTGTCTGGTCCTCGGGCAGTCACACCGGCATCGACTTCCACGCCGCCAGCGGCACCGCCGTGCACGCGGTGGGCTCCGGCACGGTCGTGGAGGCCGGCTGGGGCGGTTCGTACGGCAACCAGGTCGTCCTCAAGATGAACGACGGCACGTACACCCAGTACGGGCACCTCTCGTCCATCGGAGTCTCGGTCGGCCAGACGGTCACCGGGGGAGAGCAGATAGCCCTCTCCGGGGCGACCGGCAACGTCACCGGAGCGCACCTGCACTTCGAGGCGCGCACCACCGCGGAGTACGGCTCGGACATGGATCCGGTCGCCTACCTCCGCTCGCACGGCGTGAACGTCTGACCGCGACACCCTGTCGAAGGCCCCGGCTCACCGAGCCGGGGCCTTCGCGTGCTCCGACCCCTTCCGGACACTTTCGTACCGGACGACTGCCTGTTCAGAGGCGCCGTGTGTCCAAAAAATATCCATGGATTCCCGGCTGCCTTCGGAATTTCCCGTTCTCTGCAATAGAGTCACCGAACAGGCGTCAATCGACCGCGTTTCGCGGGGATTAAGGCGGAGGTCCGGTCATGCGTATTCCCGCGCGCTCGGTATGCACGGCGATTCGTGACGACATCGTCGCGGGTGTCTACGAACGCGGCAGCCGGCTCACCGAGGAACTGCTCGCGCGCCGCTACGGCGTCTCGCGGGTCCCCGTGCGCGAGGCGCTGCGCACCCTGGAGGCGGAGGGGTTCGTGGTCACCCGCAGGCACGCGGGCGCGTGCGTCGCGGAGCCCACGGAGCAGGAGGCCGCCGATCTCCTGGAGATGCGTGTGCTGCTGGAGCCGCTGGGCGCCGCCCGTGCCGCGCAACGGCGCACCGAGGCCCATCTGAAGGTGCTGCGGGGTCTGGTCAGGCTCGGTCAGGAGCGGGCCAGGCGGGGGAACAGCGAGGACCTGCGCTCCCTGGGCGGCTGGTTCCACGAGACGCTCGCGCAGGCGTCGGGCAGCCCGGCGCTGACCTCGACACTCGGTCAGCTGCGGCACAAGATCGCCTGGATGTACTCGGTCGAGGCGCCCGCGCACCCGGCCGAGTCCTGGACCGAGCACGGCGCCATCGTGGACGCCGTCGCCCGCGGCGACAGCGACCGGGCGCGGGCGATCACGGCGCTGCACACCGAGCGGGCGACGAGCGCGCACCGGCTCCGCTTTCCCGGCGGGGACCGCGTCGAGCGTGTGAGGACTTCGCAACATCCCGTAAACACAGAGGGCCTGCGGCATTAACAGAAGCGCCGTATACAAAGAGAGTTATTCGGCAGGAGACTATTTCCGCTGCCTATTTTTCCGCGTGCCCGCAATTGCCGGGCACGTGATTTTCGTGTGCGCGGAAATCGGGGGCGGACGCGGATATCCCCGTCTCGGACGCGCCGTACCTCAATAGGTGTCGTGCCCTGTACGCGGCTGGCTCCGGACGTGCATACGGCGGAGCGGCGCCACCCGGGACGCGGGGGACGCCGCTCCGCCGTAAGAGATCCGCGAGACCGGTCCGTTCAGGCCGGTCGGACTGGCCGGTCGGACTGGTCTGGTCGGTCGGACCGATCAGGCGTGTCGGACGGTCAGACCGTCTCGGGGAGCTCCTGGAGGCCCTCGGCGACCAGCTTCGCCAGACGGTCGAGCGCGGCGTCCGCGCCCTCGGCGTCGGAGGCCAGCACGACCTCCTCGCCGCCCTGGGCGCCCAGGCCGAGGACCGCGAGCATGGAAGCGGCGTTGACGGGGTCGCCACCGGCCTTGGCGATCGTCACGGGGACGCCGGAGGCCGTGGCGGCCCGGACGAAGATGGAGGCGGGACGGGCGTGAAGGCCCTCGGCCCAACCGACGTTGACGCGGCGCTCAGCCATGTGATGCTGCCCTTCAGATGTCTCAAGGTTGTCTAGACCAGTGTTCCATACGGTGAAGCGTGCCCCGGCGGACGAGGCCCGGCCCGCCCTGGTCAGCCTCGGGCCCCGGTCCTGCCCCACGTGGCCCAGGTCCGGCCCCACGTGGCCCCGGACCGGAACGGCCGAGACCCCCAAGCCTGCCTCGCCCCCTCGCCGGACGCGAGCCCGCCCACGCCCGCGCAGCGGTCCGCCCGCCGCCGGGCGGTCCCACGGCCGGGCGGTGACCCCGCCGTTGTCGGACCCGAGTCGTACTCTGGGCCCCATGCAGACCCCGCCGGACCGGCACGAGTACCCCGCTCACTGGGAGGCCGACGTCGTCCTGCGCGACGGCGGTACCGCGCGCGTCCGGCCCATCACGGCCGACGACGCCGACCGTCTCGTCAGCTTCTACGAGCAGGTGTCCGCCGAGTCGAAGTACTACCGCTTCTTCGCGCCGTACCCGCGCCTGTCCGCCAAGGACGTCCACCGCTTCACCCACCACGACTTCGTGGACCGGGTGGGCCTCGCGGCCACCGTCGGCGGCGAGTTCATCGCCACCGTGCGCTACGACCGCATCGACGCGGCCGGCCGGCCCGCCTCCGCCCCCGCGGACGAGGCAGAGGTCGCCTTCCTAGTCCAGGACGCCCATCAGGGCCGTGGCGTGGCGTCCGCCCTCCTGGAGCATGTCGCGGCCGTCGCGCGCGAGCGGGGCGTCCGCCGTTTCGCCGCCGAGGTGCTGCCCGCCAACAACAAGATGATCAAGGTGTTCACGGACGCGGGCTACCAGCAGAAGCGCAGCTTCGAGGACGGCGTCGTACGCCTGGAGTTCGACCTGGAGCCCACCGATCGTTCGCTCGCCGTGCAGCGTGCGCGGGAACAGCGGGCGGAGGCGCGCTCCGTGGCCCGGCTCCTGGCCCCCGGTTCGGTCGCGGTCGTCGGAGCGGGCCGCGCCCCGGGGGGAGTGGGACGCAGCATCCTGGAGAATCTGCGCGACGCGGGATTCACCGGCCGCCTCCACGCGGTGAACGGCGCACTGGAGGAGAAGGAGCTGGCCGGAGTCCCGGCCCACCGCTCCGTGCGGGACATCGCCGAACCCGTCGACCTCGCCGTGATCGCCGTACCGGCCGAGCGGGTCCCCGAAGCCGTCGCCCAGTGCGGGGAGCACGGGGTGCAGGGCCTCGTCGTGGTCTCAGCCGGGTACGCGGAGAGCGGCCCCGAGGGCAGGGAGCGCCAGCGCGAGCTCGTGCGCCAGGCGCGTACGTACGGCATGCGCCTCATCGGACCGAACGCCTTCGGGGTCATCAACACCTCCTCACGGACCCGGCTCAACGCCTCGCTCGCGCCGGAGATGCCGCGCACCGGGCGCATCGGCCTGTTCGCCCAGTCCGGGGCCATCGGGGTGGCCCTGCTGTCCCGGCTGCACCGGCGCGGCGGTGGCGTCACGGGTGTGACGGGCGTGTCGACGTTCGTCTCCTCGGGCAACCGCGCGGACGTGTCCGGCAACGACGTCCTTCAGTACTGGTACGACGACCCGGACACCGACGTCGCGCTCATGTACCTCGAATCGATCGGCAACCCGCGGAAGTTCACCCGCCTCGCGCGGCGCACGGCGGCGGCCAAGCCGCTGGTCGTCGTCCAGGGCGCGCGGCACGGCGGGGCCGCGCCCCAGGGGCACGCGGTACGGGCCACCCGGCTGCCGCACGCCACGGTGTCCGCCCTGTTGCGGCAGGCCGGGGTCATCCGGGTGGACACGATCACGGAACTGGTCGACGCGGGGCTGCTGTTGGCGCGCCAGCCCCTGCCCGCCGGCCCGCGCGTGGCGATCCTCGGGAACTCCGAGTCGCTCGGGCTGCTGACGTACGACGCCTGTCTCGCCCAGGGGCTGCGCCCGCAGCCGCCCCGTGACCTGACGACGGACGCCTCGGCCGAGGACTTCCACGCCGCGCTGGCGGGGGCGCTGGCCGACGAGACCTCCGACGCCGTCGTCGTCACCGCGGTTCCGGCGGTGGGCGAGAGGTCCGTGGCGGACGCGGCTCTGGCGCAGGCCCTGCGGTCGGCCTCGGCCTCGGCTCCCGCCAAGCCGGTCCTGGTGGTGCACGTGGAGCTGGGAGGGCTCGCGGAAGCCCTGTCCGCGGCCGCCAGTACCGCGCCACAGACCGCCCCCGCCCCAGCCTCCGCCCCCGCCCGGGGCGTGCTTTCCGAGGACGCGTCGGCCGGCGCCACCCGCCGACCCGACCACTCCACCGGCCACCCCACCGGCCCGCCTCCCGCCGCGGCGGAGCCCACCGAGGTGGGCGCCCGGCTCATCCCGGCCTATCCCGCCGCCGAGCGGGCCGTGCGCGCGCTCGCCGAGGCCGTGAAGTACGGCCAGTGGCGACGCGAGGCCGCCGATCCCGGGCGGGTGCCCGAGTACGAGGACATCGAGGAGAAGGGCGCGGCCGAACAGATCGACCGCCTCCTGACGGACCGGGACCCGGGCACCTCCGACGAGCCGGGAGCCGCGGAGCAGGCCGGGTTCACCCTCGGCCCCGACGACACCTGCGCCCTGCTCGCCCGGTACGGGATCGACGTGCGCCGCGCCCTGCCCGCGCCCACCCCCGAGGAGGCCGTGGCGGCGGCCGGGCGGATCGGCTACCCCGTGGCCCTGAAGACCACCGCCCCGCACCTGCGGCACCGCGCCGACCTGGGCGGTGTCCGGCTCGACCTGACGGACGAGGAACAGCTGCGACGGGCGTACGCGGAGCTGACCAGCCTCTTCGGCACGCCCGAGGAGCTGCGCCCGGTGGTGCAGGGGATGGCGCCACGCGGTGTCGACACGGTCGTGCGCGCCGTCATCGACCCGGCGGCCGGAGCGGTGCTCTCCTTCGGGCTCGCGGGAGCGGCGTCGGAGCTGCTCGGGGACACCGCGCATCGGCTGATTCCGGTCACCGACCGCGACGCCGCCTCACTGGTCCGGTCCATCCGGACCGCGCCGCTCCTCTTCGGCTGGCGGGGCTCGGCCCCGGCGGACGTGGTGGCGCTGGAGGAGCTGCTGCTGCGTCTGTCACGGCTCGTCGACGACCACCCGGAGGTCGTCTCGGTCTCGTTGGAACCCGTGGTCGTCGCCCCGCGCGGGCTGAGCGTGCTCGGCGCATCGGTGCGGCTCGCGCCGCCGCCCGCCCGCGACGACCTCGGGCCACGCACGCTTCCCGTGTACTGAGCGGTTGCCCTGAGCGGTGCCTCGCAGCCGGCGCGCCCCCGTAGGATGGACGTCATGGCCAAGACCAGTACGACGACCCAGGGGCTGCGAGCGGCGATCGAGCGCAGCGGCTACTACCCGGCCCTCGTGGCCGAGGCGGTGGAGGCCGCTGTCGGCGGCGAGCCCATCCGGTCGTACCTGGTCCACCAGGAGACGACGTTCGACGCCAACGAGGTGCGCAGGCACGTCACGGTGCTCGTCCTCACGGGCAACCGTTTCATCGTGAGCCACACGGATGAGCAGGCGGCGGACAGCACGTCACCCACGCCGTACGCGACCACGTCCACCGAGTCCGTGAAGATTGGCCGGATCTCGTCGGTCGTTCTCAGCCGGGTCGTGGCGAACCCGGAGAAGTACGTGGTGGGCACGCTGCCGCGCGAGGTCGTCCTCACCATCGGCTGGGGCGCGGTCGCCCGTATCGACCTGGAGCCCGCGGCCTGCGGCGACCCCAACTGCGAGGCGGACCACGGCTACACCGGCAGTTCGACGGCGGACGACCTGAGCCTGCGCGTCAGCGAGGCCGGGGACGGCCCGGACGCCGTGCGCCAGACGCTCGCCTTCGCGCAGTCGCTCTCCGAGGCGACCGCGGACGTCACCCGCTGATGTCCCAGCACGTCTGGGACGACCCGGAACCACTCACCGTCGCCTCCGCGCCCGTGCCCGAGTACGGGACCGGTTCGCTCGCCGACCTGCTGCCCACGCTGGCCGCGGGCATGGGCGTACCGGACATGACCGCCTCGCTCGGAGAGCTGGGCCAGGCCGACCGGAACTGCGTCTTCCTGATAGACGGCCTCGGCTGGGAGCAGCTGAAGGCGCACCCGGACGAGGCCCCGTTCATGAGTTCCCTGCTGGGCAGCTCGCGCGGCGGCACCGGCCGGCCGATCACGGCGGGCTACCCCGCGACCACCGCGACCTCGCTGGCCTCGGTGGGCACCGGACTGCCGCCGGGGGCCCACGGCCTGCCGGGCTACACCGTGCGCAATCCGGACACCGGCGAGCTGATGAACCAGCTCCGCTGGATCCCCTGGACCAAGCCGGGCGCCTGGCAGCCGTACCCCACGGTGTTCCAGCTGGCCGACGCGGCGGGCGTGCACACGGCCCAGGTGTCCTCACCGCACTTCCAGAACACCCCGCTGACCAAGGTCGCACTCAGCGGCGGGACGTTCCACGGACGCCTGACCGGCGAGGACCGGATGGACATGGCGGCCGAGCAACTGGCCGCGGGGGACCGCTCGCTGGTCTACACGTACTACGCCGAGGTCGACGGCAAGGGGCACCGCTTCGGCGTCGACTCCGACGCCTGGCGCGGACAGCTCATGTACGTGGACCGGCTGGTCCAGCGGCTGGCCGAGCAACTGCCGCCGCGCGCGGCCCTGTACGTCACGGCCGACCACGGCATGATCGACGTCCCCTTCGACGAGCAGCACCGCATCGACTTCGACGAGGACTGGGAGCTGCGCGCGGGGGTCGCCCTGCTCGGCGGCGAGGGCCGGGCCCGGCACGTCTACGCGGTCCCGGGCGCCGAGTCGGACGTCCTGACCTGCTGGCGCGAGGTGCTCGGCGAGCAGTTCTGGGTGGCTTCGCGCGACGAGGCGATCGACGCCGGATGGTTCGGCCCGCACATCGACGAGCGGGTGTACGCGCGCATCGGCGACGTGGTCGCGGCCGCGCGTGACGACGTGCTGATCATCGCGTCCGAGCGGGAGCCGAAGGAGTCGTCGATGGTCGGCAACCACGGCTCGATGACTCCGGCGGAACAGCACGTCCCGCTCCTGGAAGTACGTTCCTGACCTGCTCGCAGCCCATGAACCACTCCTGCCGAAAGGTGCTCGACCTCCCATGCCTGAGCTGGTGTTCTTCTCCGGAACCATGGACTGCGGGAAGTCGACGCTGGCTCTGCAGATCGAGCACAACCGGTCGGCGCGCGGCCTGCAGGGTGTGATCTTCACGCGTGACGACCGTGCGGGGGAGGGGAAGCTCTCCTCGCGGCTCGGTCTGGTCACGGAGGCGGTCGAGGCGGCTCCGGGCATGGATCTGCACGCCCACCTGGTGGCCCGGATGTCGAGCGGCGGCAAGGCAGACTATGTGATCGTCGACGAGGCGCAGTTCCTCGCGCCGGAGCAGATCGACCAGTTGGCGCGGGTCGTGGACGACCTGGATCTGGACGTCTTCGCGTTCGGCATCACGACCGACTTCCGTACCAAGCTCTTCCCCGGCTCGCAGCGGCTGATCGAACTGGCGGACCGGGTCGAGACCCTCCAGGTCCAGGCGATGTGCTGGTGCGGTGCGCGAGCCACGCACAACGCCCGCACCGTGGGCGGCGAGATGGTGGTGGAGGGCGAGCAGGTCGTGGTCGGCGACGTGGACCGGACGGCCGCGGAGATCGGCTACGAGGTGCTGTGCCGGCGCCACCACCGCCGCCGGATGACCAGCGCCAGCGCGAACGTGGGCGTCATCTCGCCTGACGTCCTGCCGGTCACCTGACCGCCGACTCCGTCGTCGTCCGGCGTCACTTCCGTCAGGAGGGGCACGCGTCCTCGGCGCCGCTCCGGTACGTGCGGTACAGAGGGAGCGAGTTCGCGCCGCTGGACGGGTGTTCGACGATGGGCACCGGTTTGCACACGGCCCACTGGTTGTTCCGTTCCGGGCCCTCGAAGCCGTAGGTCCCCGCGGCACCGACCAGGCAGTTGTTGTTGCTGCACGAGGCGCCGGCGATGCTCGGCAGGATGAGGGTGTTGTACACGTCGTCCTTGTCGGGCAGACGCAGGGCGCTCGACGTGGCTCCGTCGGTCTGCTCGAACTCGGTGACCGTGCGGTCCACGGCATCGGTGAGCAGCGTGAAGGCGTCGTGGTACATGATCGCGTACCCGTCGGCGAGCGGCTCGCCGCCCAGGTCGTGCTGAGCGGCGAGCCTGTCGAAACGGTCGAGGAACGGACCGAGTCCCTTCCCCGGCTTGCTCCCCTTCTTCCACCAGGCGGGATCGACGGAGGACGCGTTGACGATCATGGCGTTCGCCTCCGCCAGCCTGCGGGTGAGCGCGGGGGTGGTGAGGGTCGGTTCCAGACCGATGCCGATCTTCAGGATGCGCAGCTTCGAGGTGCGTCCGCAGGAACTCTCCTCCGCCAGCTGTTCGATGAACGCGGGCAGGTCCTGGTCGCGCCCGGCGAAGAAGACGACGTCGGACCGCTCCCGGCAGATCTTCTGCACGGCGTCGCTGAACCTCTGGGGCACGCCCTGTCCGGTGCCCGACGAGCCGGCGAAGTTCGAGGTGTTGACGGTCAGGTCGTACTCGTCGGTGAAGTACTTCTCGAAGACGCTGCGCAGATTCTGCGAATAGACGTCGTCCTTGCGGTTGTCCCAGACCAGGAAGCCCTTGCGCCGCGCCGGTCCGTCGTCCAGGTAGAGCTTGAGGGCGCGGGCGAACTCGTCGTTGTTGGGCGAGGTCTTGAAGAAGTACCGGGCGTTCATGGTGGCCGCGGTGATGACAGGGCCGACGGTGGGGATCTTGTGCGCGCTGAGCGCGGTGATCGCCTGCCGCGTCTCCGGCGTACTGCTCGGGATGCCGCTCACACCGACCAGCGGCGCCTCGGTGTCCTCGGTCAGTTCGGCCAGCCGCGCGACGACGGGTTCCCACGCGTCGAGGTTCCGGCCGTCGGGGGCCAGCAGCATCTGGAAGCGGGGCCCGCCGAAGCGGTTGGCCTGCTGCTGGGCGGCCAGCGCACCGACGAGGCCCCGGCGGATCATGTCCGTGGTCATCGCGCTGTGCTCGTCCGAGGTGAACGGCATCATCAGCGCGATCCGCACGTACGGGATCCTGGGGCCGCTGGGCGGAGACTCCCAGCCCTGCTTCACCCGGGCGTTCTCCGCCGCCACCGCCTTGATGAGGCTCGCGAGACCAGGGTCCGCCTCGAAGGCGTCCGCGGTCACGCCCACGCAGTCTCCGCCGACCTCCCGCAGATCGTCACCGCATCTGCCGGGACCTCGGGTGTTACCGGCGAAGAGGGCGATCACCGCGGTGAGCAGAGCACCGAGTCCGAGGACGGCCAGCCACTCGACCGGTCCCCACTCGCGAGGATGACGACGGAACAGCATGTTTCCTCACTGACCGGGGACGGGGAAGGGACGCTTCTGCCGTGCCGCCGCGGGCCAACTGCGGGCGGCCTGGCCCAGGACGGCGTGCCAGGACGGGTGCCGCGGGGAGAGGAACGCCAGTTCCTCGCCGACCGCCCTGCACATGTCGGGGTCCGGCTGGGCATGCGGCTCGGACACGTGCCACAGGGCGTGCAGCAGCCGGTTGACGCAGCGTTCGATCTCGTGCAGTTGCGCGTACCGCCGGTCGTGCGCGCCGAGAGCCACCTCGATCCGTTCGTCGGTCCACTCACCGGCCGGCGGGGTGGGCGCCGTGGCGGAGTACCGCAGGCACAGCAACCAGTGCGCGGCGCCCTGTTCGTCCTGTTCCGACTGGAACTCCTCCGTCAGTGTGGCCACCACCGTCTCGGCGTTCCCGGCCGCGAGCATGTGCCGCAGGGCGTCCGCCTCGCCGCTCTCGCCGCGCTGGGCGTGATGCAGCCGCAGGAAGCGGTGTACCTCCTGCCAGCCGCGGCCGTCGGCGGCCCCCTGCGAGCTGTGCCGCGCCTCGTGCACGAGCAGCGTGCGCAGCAGACGGTCCGCGACCAGCGGCTCGTCGGGATCCGTGGACTGCTGCCACTGCTGCTCCTCCAGGTAGTCGGTGGCGGAGTTGGCCGGCAGCTGATCGGGCCCCTGCAGCCGCAGATGGGCGGCCAGCGCCTCGGCCGCCGTGCTGTCACGGGCGAGCGAGAGCACGGTCAGCCGGTCACGCTGGCGCCGGTCCGGAAGCAGCTGTTCGAGGACCGCCGCCGTGACGGGGCGACCGTCCCCCGTACGCAGTTCGAGGAGGTCCCGCGGCCCCACCTCGCGGCCCTGCTCGGCGGCGTCCAGGACCGCCGCGCACAGCACGGTGGTCACCGCGGGGTGTCCGCCGGTCAAGGAGTGCACGGCGGAGGCCAGATGAGGGTGGAGCGGCCGGTCGGGCCGGTCCCGCACGAGCAGGGGCAGGATGTCGTCCCGGCTCAGCGGTGTGAGGGTGACGGCGAGCAGCCCGGCGGACGGGGCGAGGCCCTTGCGCTCCCAGCCGGAGGAGCGGACCAGTTCCGGGAGGTCGCGGCGGACCGCGTCCGGCGCGTTCTCCGGCAGGCCGCCGAGCCGCGTGGCCACCACGGAGATCTCCTCGTGGTCGGGGCGCCGGGGCATCGCACGGTGTTCGAGGAGCAGATCGAGGAAGACACTCCCCGCCGCGTGGTGCACGTCGTCCAGCAGGACGAGCGGCCAGGGCTCACGGTTCCACCGCTGCAGCCTGCCGTAGGAGGCGGCGACGTCGTGCAGGAAGGCGGCCATCAGGCTCTGCTCGGCCGCGTGCCGGTAGTCGCCGCCCTGCCGGAACCACTCACCGAGCAGCACCAGCGGATCCCGCTCCCGCACGCCCCGCGGGAAACGCAGCCGGTACCACTCCTGGGCCGCGGTCGGCCGGTACCGCTCGGTGTACTCCGCCACCATGGCGGCATCCAGCGCGGCGCGGCTCTCCCGCGCGCCGGTGTCCGGGGCGACGCTCTCCATACGGCCCTCGACCGCCGTGGCCCAGGCGTGCCGCAGCGTGCTCTCGTCGCCACCGGCGAGGCGGCAGGCGAGCAGCAGCCGCGCGCACCGCAGACACGCCGCGTCCCGCTGCTCGGCTTCGCCGTGCTCCCAGCCGGAGACCGCGAACAGGCCCGGCACCAGGACGGGGAACCGCCGGCGCAGCCCGGGTGCGAGCCCGCAGACCAGCTCCGTGAGGATCTCGACGAGGGACGAGGCGACCGGAGCCGTCCCACCGCCCGAGGTGAGTGGCGCGGCACCTGAGGAGAGCGGCAGTGTTCCGGATTCGGCGGTCACGGCCCGGACATGGGCGAGGGGCAGCCGGCCCGCGTAACGCACCGCCAGTTCCTCCAGGACGGCGCTGCGCCCCATGCCGTGGTACCCCGTCACCAGCACCACCGGCAGGTCGCCCTGGTGTTCCCGGACCGTACGGGACCGCTCGTCGTGGTCCAGGCCGGTGAGCCGGGGAACGAGCGAGCGCAGCAGTGGGTCCCGGCCATGGAGCGGTGCCCCGTCCGATCCGTGCATCTGGCTGCGCCCCGCCTCCGTCGTCCCGCGCCGCCCGGCAGCCACCACCGCGGCAACAGGCGGCATCGTCCCCCGAGACATCAGACGCCTATTTTGATACCAACTACGCCTGAAGGCATAGAATTTACCGTTCCCGCAAACATCCCGCCAGGTGCACTCGCCGCCTGGTGCCGCCGTATGCCACCACGTGCCTCCCTGCCGCGGGGCGAGGACCAGCAGAAGCCCGCCCCGCCCCGCCCCGGTGTCCGGGGCCGGGCGCACGGGAGGTCAGGGGTGCGGATGGATGGCGAGTTCGACGCTTTCGGGAAGCGAATCCGCCCCGCGGATCTCACCGGGGTAGGCGAGCCGTACCCGGCGCAGTCGGGGCAGCCCCGCGAGGGGCGCGAGATCGAGCTCCGCGGCCTGCGACAGATGGATCTCCTCGAGCCCGGGAAGCCGCCGGGCGATCCGCCGCAGGGAGACGGCGGAACCGGCCCTGGCCCGCACGTTCAGATGGGTGACCTGAGGGATCTCGGTGCGTGGGGCGAACAGCAGGACGCTCAGCTGCTGCGAGGAGAGCGCCAGGGTGCGCAGGTTCGACAACTCGCCCAGGAGTGAGCCCCATTCGTCCGGCGCCAGCCGCTCGCTCGCGTCGTGCAGGCGCAGCTCCTCCAGCCCCTGGCACACCACGATGTCCGTGAGCTGTGCCGCCGACGACGGAAGCGACAGCAGCCGCAGCTCGGCGGCGCGCGGAAGGTCGGACAGACCGCGCCAGGGCACCTCAGGGCCAACGAGGAGCCCCTCAAGACGCCGGCAGCCCGCCAGCTTCAGCAGCGGTTCGAACTGGGGGAGATCCCGCAGTTCCAGCTTCTGCAGACGCGGCAGCCGGGTCAGCGGGGTGGGGTCCTTCAGGTTCCGGCACCCCTGGAGCACCAGCGTCTCGAGCTCCGGATAGGCGGAGAGCAGGTCGAGATCCTCGAGTTGCAGCGTGTTGCGCAGCCGCAGCTCCCGCAGCCGCCGCGGGTCGAGCGACGTACGGATCTCCTCGGGGCTGAAGTCGCCGTGGATGCCCACGCGTTGGTACCCGGACATGGTGCGCAGCGCGTCCAGCTCGGCGTGCGAGCGCACCGTGACGGTTTCGTCGGGAGCGGTTTCCAGGAGGGGGCGCACGATGTCCTCGGCGTACACCGTGGTGTCGAACCGGTCCCAGTGGCCGAGGAGCTGTGCCCGTACGGCCGGCTGCTCGGTGCGCAGGAACTCCCGGAGCCTGGGGATCGCCGCGTCCCCGCCGAGCTGGCATATCGCGTGGACGGTGGCCAGTTCCTCGTCGCCCTCCAGGTCCTTCGCCCCGGGCAGGAGTCCGAGGAGCAACGGGCCCGTCTGCTGGGCGAGCGACCTGGCCTCCCGCAGACTGCGCGGCGGGAGCATCCGCGCGGCCCGGTCCTCGATCGCCTCGCGCACCGCCGGCTCCAGACGGGTGGCCTGTTCGAGGGAGGCGAGGGCGAGGAGCCGCAGCCGCGCCTGCACCGCCGCGTCCTGCTCCCTGTCGCCCCGCTCGCGCAGCCGTGTCAGCAGGTCGGCGCGCTCCTGGTGGCGAGCCTGCGCGACGGCCATCTGGACGACGTCCTCCCACTGGTCCAGGTGCGCGTTGTTCACCAGCATGCCGATGTCACGCTCCTCCAGCACGGCCCTGGCGCCCAGGAAGTCCTGGAAGGTCCGGTGGATGAAGTCCACGGAGCCCGCGGAGGGTTCGCGCAGCAGACCGGAGCGCTCCAGGAGGTGCTGCAGGGCCTCCTCCGCCGTACCGACCTCCGCGAGGCGGGGCACGGAGGGCTGGAGACGTCGCACCACGTCCACGGCGTCCGCCCGGTCGAGCTGGGTCCGCTCGTTGCGGATCAGCCAGTACGCCAGTCTCTGGAGCGGCTCCGTCGCCGATCTCTGGTCCAGTACCGGTGTGCGGCCGTACACCTCGCGCTCCACGTCGCGCCGCTCCAGGAGCATGGAGAGCGCCGCCTCGTACAGGGAGGCGCGGCCCTGCGGCAGGAAGCCGCGGCGCTCCCGGTGCAGGGCGCAGATCAGACCGCACATCAGCGGATTGGTCGCGAGGCGGCTCAGCTCGGGGGTGCTGCGCAGCGACAGCGTGAGCGCGTCACCGAGCTCCTGGGAGGCCCCGGCCGCGGTGTGCCAGCGCCGGATGAACTGCTTCATGTCGGCGGGCCGCATCGAGGCGAGCGCGAACTCCTGGAAGCCGTCCCGTGCCAGCCAGCCCCGGTCGAGGGCCGAGGGGCGGGAGGTGAGCAGCCACAGGTTGCCGGGGAAGGCGGCGAGCAGCTTCCTGAGCCAGGCGCGCGTACGGGTCCGGTCGTCCTTCGGGATCTCGTCGGCCCCGTCGATCAGGAGCACACCGCGTCCGTTGCCCAGCACCCTCGCCGCCCAGCCGTCGGGCTCCGTGCCCACCAAGGGGCAGCCGATCCAGCGCAGGAAGTCCTCGGGCACGGGCAGTTCGGCGTCCTTGCGCGCCAGGGTGCGCAACGGCAGGACGAAGGGCACACGTCCGAACAGATGGGAGAGAGCGCCGGGCAGCCGCTCCTGCTGTGCCGTGGCGAGGGCCAGCCACTGGACCAGGGTCGTCTTGCCCGTACCGGCGACCCCGCGAAGGAGCACGCGCTCATGGCCGGCGAGGACCGCCTCGGCCGGACACGCGGCCCGCTCGGTCTCCGTGTCCCGGTCGGCTCCCGGCTCGTCGTGCACCACGGGAACCGGATCGGCTCCGTCGCGGTACGGAATGGCCTCCAGGCTCAGGTACGCGGCCTCCAACGGCCAGTCCTGGCCGTCCGGTTCGCGCAGGTCGACGCCGTAGATGGTGAGCCTGCCGTGGAACTCGACGATGAAGCGCGCGTACTCCTCCTCGAACTGCGCGTCCTGGCTGCTGATGTCCGGCAGCCGCTGAAGGATCCTGTCCAGCTTTTCGCGCTGCTCCCGCATCTCGCGGCTCTGTTCGATCTGGGCACGGGCCGCGAACCCGGGCCGTTGGCTGAAGAAGCGCATGAGATGCACGCAAGCCGTCTCGAGGAGCCGGTCGTGAAACCGGGCGGCGTCCTCGCTGAGCAGCCTTCGGGTGTCCGGACCCGCGCTCCTGGACAGTTCCACGGCCAGTCTCTCCGGGCCGAGCGCGAAGGCGTGGACGTCGTCCATGTCGAGATCGCCGAGAGCGTGCAGGGTGCGGGTCAGCGCCTGCCCCACGGCGTCGTGCTCGTCGGCGCCGATCGGCGGGTCGTGCGGTCCGGCGGCCCGTACGGCGCGGCGGACCAACTCGCGGGCCAGCTTGTGCAGATCGTCCTCGGAGAGCGCGCGGTGCTCCTTGCCGAACGACACGAGCCGACGGATCGGAACAGGGCGGTCGCCGTACTCCGCCCCCGGCACGCGAGCGGCCGGCAGCAGCAGTCGCTTGAGCACCGGCACGACCACCGCCGACGCGATCCGCAGTCCCACCGTGCCGCCGTCCACAGCGGACCCTCCCCCCAGTCGGCGCCGACGTGCGGTCCTCCGGGTCCGCCGACCCCCCGAACCTACCCACCTCGATCGGGCGAAACCCGTCTCGTGCGGGGGCGCGTGGCGTGACTCAGCGGCTCGTACGTACGACCGAGAACGCCGCCCCCTCCAGGTCCGCCACCGTGGCGACCCGGCCGTGCGGGCTCTCGTGGGCCGGCTCGACGACATGGCCGCCGAGGCCGACGACCCGGGCCACGGCCGCGTCCACGTCGACGACCTCGAAGTACGTCATCCAGTGGGCGCCGCGGTCACGCGGGAGCGCGCTGCCCACGCCGTGGATGCCGGCCACCGGGCGGCCCTTGACGTGCAGGGTGACGTAGTCGAGGTCGGACGAGACGGCGGGCTCCTGCTCGTAGCCGAAGACCGTCTCGTAGAACTTGGCGACGCCCGAGGACTCGCGTGTGACGAGCTCGTTCCAGGCGGGCGTCCCGGGGACCCCCGCGAGGCCCGCGCCGAGGTGGGCCGCGGCCTGCCAGACGCCGAACACGGCGCCCGAGGGGTCCGAGGCGAGCGCCAGCCGGCCGGCCTCGTCCGCGACCAGCGGACCGACGCCGACCGTGCCGCCGCAGTGCCGGACCGTCTCCGCCGTCAGGTCGACGTCGTCCGAGGCCAGATAGGGCGTCCACGCGACGGGCAGATGCCGGTCCGGCGGGAGCTGCCCGATGCCCGCCACCTCCTGCCCGTCCAGCTGCGCCCGCACGTACGCGCCCAACTGCTGCGGACCGGGCTGGAACTCCCAGCCGAACAGCTCCCCGTAGAACTCCTGGCTCGCGGCCATCCCGTGCACCATCAGACTCACCCAGCAGGGTGTACCTGCTGCGTACGCGGTCCCGTTCAGGTCGGCCGACCCCGGTGCCTCGGTCATCGTCACCCTCTCCTCGGCGCCTCGTGGGGCCGCTTCGCTTCCGCTTCCGGACCGGGCGTACCGCCGCCGTGCACCCCGGCCGCCCGGTGCCGATGGTCGCACCACCGACGGCATGCCGCGCCCCGGCCGTGCGGCCCACGGCCGGCCGACGCCCGCATTCCTGTTGCCCATCCATTTCCCCGCGATTGCCTGAACATGTCCATCGGCTGTACAGCGAGTGCCCGTTCCTGCACGCCGAGTGGTCGGTCCTGTCCGGCGGGGCACAGTAGCCGGACCTGGACGATGTGGCCACCCCGTGCGCGAGGATGGTGGCCATGAACGCCATCATCTCCGCATCCCGACTCGCGAGCGACCTGGCGGGGCCGACGCCCCCGGTCGTGCTGGACATCCGCTGGCAGCTGGGCGGTCCGAACCTGCGCCACGCCTATGAGGAGGCGCACATTCCGGGAGCCGTCTACGTGGACCTCGACACCGAACTCGCCGCTCCCGCGGGTGCGGCGGGCCGGCATCCGCTGCCCGACCCGGAGGCCTTCGGCGCGGCCATGCGCGCGGCCGGGGTCTGCGGTGACCGCGATGTCGTCGTGTACGACGGAGGGCTCGGCTGGGCCGCAGCGCGGGCCTGGTGGCTGTTGCGCTGGACGGGTCACCCGGCGGTGCGCGTGCTTGACGGCGGCCTCGCGGCCTGGAGCGGTCCGGTGGAGGCCGGCCGTCAGGATCCGGCCACCGGCACCTTCGAACCGGCCCCCGGGGCGGTGCCCCTGCTGGACGCCGACGGCGCGGCCGCGCTGGCCGGGACCGGGCTGCTGCTCGACGCTCGGGCCGCCGAGCGGTACCGCGGCGACGTCGAGCCGATCGACCGGGTCGGCGGTCACATCCCCGGCGCGGTCTCGGCGCCGACCACCGGGAACGTGGCCGAATCCGGTCGGTTCCTGCCCGCCGGTGAACTCACCGACCGTTTCAGGTCCCTGGGTGCCGACGGCACGTCCGAGGTCGGCGTCTACTGCGGGTCGGGCGTCTCCGGCGCGCACGAGGTCCTCGCGCTGGCGGTCGCGGGCATCCCGGCCGCGCTGTACGTGGGCTCCTGGTCCGAGTGGTCCCAGGACGAGGGGCGCCCGGTCGCGACCGGCCCGGACCCGCGGTAGCCGCCCGCCCGCCCGCGCGGGCGGACGGGCAGGCAGGGGGCGGACAGGAGTGAAAGGGGCTCGCACCATGACGGTGCGAGCCCCTTTCACCTTTGGTCCTGTTCTAGTCCTGCTTCTTGCGGCGTGTCCCGAAGACGATCTCGTCCCAGCTCGGTACGGCCGCTCTGCGTCCCGGACGCACACCGTCCGCCTCGGCCTGCCGGTCGGTGGCACCGACGAGCCGGTCGCGGTGGCTGGCCACCGAGCGCGGCATGAGCACGTCCGCGTAGGCGGAACCGGCCGAGGCGGCGGGCGCCGGCGGCTCCTCCACCTCGGGTTCCTGCCCGGACTCCTCCCCCGTCGCCGGAAGTTCCGCGGCCGAGGCCGTGGAAGCCGAGGCGGCGGGGGCGGCCGAGGGCCGCTCGGGCACGACCATGTCACCGCGGAAGCTCGGCACGGCTTCGAGGAGGCTGGTCAGCGAGTCCCGCTCGCTGACGCTCTCCTCGCCGTCCGGGTCGGGCGGCGACGGGGGCAGGCCGGGACGCTCGATCTGCCGGTCGAGGGCGCGGTCGAGGGGCCGGTCCCGCGGCAGCCGCGCGATCCGCGGCACGAACGGGAAGCTGGGCTCGGCCGAGGCGAGGTCCTCGGACTCGCCGATCAGCGAGCGGGCCTCGTCGTCCACGGCCTGGACGAGCCGCCGGGGCGGGTCGTACGTCCAGCTCGCCGAGTGCGGTTCGCCCGCCACCCGGTAGACCAGCAGCACCTCCCAGGTGCCGTCGTCGCGGCGCCAGGAGTCCCACTGGACGGTCTCCTTGTCGGCGCCGCGCAGCAGGAGGCGCTCCTGTACCGCTTCACCCAGCTGGGGACCTGTGGTCTCACCGGGGCGGCGGACGGGGGTCTTGCGGGCCCGCTCCGCCATGAAGGCGCGCTCGGCGAGTACGGGTCCCTCGAAGCGGCGCACACGGTCGACGGGGATACCGGCGAGCTGGGCGACCTCTTCGGCGGAGGCTCCCGCACGTATGCGTGCCTGGATGTCTCGGGGGCGGAGATGGCTCTCCACCTCGATTTCGATCTGGCCGAGGCGGGGACGGTCGCCGCGTACGGCGGCGCGTAGACGCTCGTCAATCGGAAGCGTGTACTCCGTGCTGTCCGCAGCCTTCAGCACCAGCCGTGTGCCGTCGTTGGAGACGGCCACGACACGCAGTTCGGGCATGGGGACCTCCCGGGTGGTGCCTGCCGACGTCACGTGCGTCGCTGCTTCCGCTAGTCGAGTGTGGCCTGCCCGGGTGCAGCCTGCCACAACCTTGCCGAGTTGCCCGGCGTGTCGGGCGCGGGCCCTGACTCGCCGTTATGGCACGGTTACCTATTCGCAACGCTGAGTAACGAACCTCATCACCCTGAGCAACGAGCCCCCTCCCGGCGGTCCTGGCAAGGCTCCGGACGCCCTGGCGAGTGTCCGGACCCAGGGCTCGCAACAGTACTCCATTCGGGCCACTCGCGTGGATCGGCGGACGGCCGAACTTCTGTCCGGGGGCGGGGAGCGGCCGCCCGGGGTGACGCTTCGGTGATCATGGCGCGACCAGCTCTTCACATGGTCGGCAGAAACGGAAGCCGCGCTTCGCCCGTACGTCCTGTGCTCGGGCAACCGGTCGGCGTGGGCGGCTACTCGCCCAGGATCCGCCGCAAGTAGTCGTTCCCGAAGAGCCGTTGCGGGTCCAGCCGGTCCCGCAGCGCGGTGAACTCGCCGAAGCGCGGGTAGACACCGGCGAAGTACGCGGCGTCGCGCGTGTGCACCTTCCCCCAGTGGGGCCGCCCCTCGTGCGCGGTGAAGATCCGCTCGGCGGCGCTGAAGTACGCCCGGTACGGCGTCCCTCGGAACATGTGGACGGCGATGTACGCGCTGTCCCGGCCGGACGCGGTGGACAGCGTGATGTCGTCCGCCGGGGCCGTGCGCACCTCCACCGGGAAACTGATGCGCAGTGGCGAACGGTCCACCATGGCCTTGAGTTCGCGCAGCGTCTCGACGAGCGCGGCACGCGGGACGGCGTACTCCATCTCCGTGAAACGCACCCGGCGAGGAGAAGTGAAGACCTTGTAGGGAATGTCGGTGTAGGTGCGCGCGGACAGGGCGCGGCTGCAGATCCGGGCGATCGAGGGGATCGTGGCGGGGACGGTGCGGCCCACGTAGTTGACCGCGTGGAAGACGCCGTTGGAGAGGAACTCGTCCTCGTAGAGGCCGCGGACGGTGCCGACCGGCCGCTCGGGGCCCACGCTGCGGTTGTTGCGCTTGGTGTTGCAGTTGCCGGTGTGGGGGAACCAGTAGAACTCGAAGTGCTCGTTCTCCGTGAACAGTTCGTCGAAGGAGCCCGTCACCTCGTCGAAGCTCATCGGCTCCTCGCGGGCGGCGAGCAGGAACACGGGTTCCACGGCGAAGGTGATCGCGGTGACGATCCCCAGGGCGCCGATCCCGATCCGGGCCGCCGCGAAGATCTCGGGGTTCTCCTCCTTCGAACACGTGAGGACCGAGCCGTCGGCGGTCACCAGTTCGAGGCTCTCTACCTGGGCGGCTATCGAGGCGGAGTCGCGGCCGGTGCCGTGCGTGCCGGTGCTCATCGCGCCCGCCGCCGTCTGCTCCATGATGTCGCCCATGTTCGCGAGCGACAGCCCCTCCCGGGCCAGGGCCAGATTGAGTCGCTTGAGCGGTGTACCGGCCTCCACGGTGACGGTGCCGGCCTCACGGTTGATCTCGCGGATACCGGTCAACAGTTGAGGGCGGATCAATACCCCGTCGGTCGCCGCGGCCGCGGTGAAGGAGTGGCCCGTGCCGACAGCCTTGACCCTGAGCCCGTCCTCGGCCGCCCGGCGCACCGCGGCGGAGAGCTCCTCGACGGAGGCCGGAGTGACCTGCCGCGCCGGGCGGGCGGTGACGTTCCCCGCCCAGTTACGCCAGGTGCCGCTGTTCTTGCTCACTGTGCTGTCCATGGGTTCCTCCCCGCTGCGGAACCGGCCTGCCGAGCCGGCGATACCCGAGGAAACACACCGCGACCGCGACGGCCCCGGCCGCGACCGGAACCCCGTACCCGGCCCGCGCCCCGGCGGCGTCGATCACCCAGCCGGACAGGGAGGAACCGAGCGCGACGCCGACCAGGAGCCCGGTGCTCACCCAGGTCATGCCCTCGGTCAGATGCGCGCGTGGTACGTGCAGTTCGACGAGGGCCATCGTCGTGATCATCGTCGGTGCGATGGACAGGCCCGCAACGAACAGCGCCACGGCCAGGAACGGCAGGTTTCCGACCAGTAGCAGGGGGATCATACTCACGGCCATGGCACATATGCCCAGGGCCCACCTGCGGGCGGGCGCCCCCGCGAAGCGCAGCAGCCCGAAGACGGCACCCGCCGTGCAGGAGCCCGCCGCGTACACGGCCAGGACGACGCTCGCGGCTCCCTTGTGGCCCTCCTCGTCCGCGAAGGCCACGGTGACCACGTCGACCGCGCCGAAGATCGCACCCGTCGCCACGAAGGTGACGACCAGGACCTGGAGCCCCGCCGAGCGCAGCGCCGAACCCGTCGTGTGCTGTCCGCGCGGATGCGGCGGCGGCTCGGTGGCCCGCTGGGACGTCAGCCAGAAGACGCCGACCACCAGGAAGCAGGCCGCGAGCAGCGGTCCGGCCTCCGGGAACCAGGCCGTGGACAGGCCGATGGAGATGATCGGCCCGAAGATGAAACAGATCTCGTCGACGACCGACTCGAAGGCGTACGCGGTGTGCAGCTCGGGCCTGTCCCGGTAGAGCAGCGCCCAGCGCGCCCTGGTCATCGCGCCGATGCTCGGTACGCAGCCGATGCCGGCCGAGCAGAGGAACAGCACCCAGTCCGGCCCGTCGAAGTGGGCGGTCAGCAGAAGGCCCGAGGCCGCGGTGAACGCGGCCAGCATGGCGGGCCGCAGTACCCGCCGCTGCCCGTACCGGTCCACCAGCCGGGATATCTGCGGCCCCAGGACCGCCGCGAACAGCGCGATGGTCGCCGAGAGCGCGCCGGCGAGCCCGTACCGGCCGGTGACCTGGGAGATCATCGTGACCACGCCGATGCCCATCATCGACAGCGGCATCCGGCCGAGGAAGCCCGCGGTGCTGAAGGCCCTGGAGCCCGGTGCGGTGAACAAGGCGCGGTAGGGGCTGGGCACGGGCGGTCTCCGGTCAGGCTCCGGTAAGGCGTGAATGTGGCTGATACAGCTTACGGGTCGGACGATCCCCGACGCAGCCACCCGGTCGGGGCCGCTGACGACGCCATGGATCCGCCCGGCCGGCCCGCCGCGCCTGCGGCCGCCTTTCGTCCGGCCCCCGCCGGTGCCCGGCCGCCGTCGGGCAGGTGGGAGGATCGAGGCATGCGAGACGCGCTCGATGCCACTCCCTACGACGCCCTGCTCCTGCTCTCGTTCGGCGGCCCCGAAGGCCCCGACGAGGTGGTCCCGTTCCTGGAGAACGTGACGCGCGGCCGGGGCATCCCCAAGGAACGCCTCAAGGAAGTGGGGCAGCACTACTTCCTGTTCGGCGGGGTCAGCCCGATCAACGACCAGAACCGCGCCCTGCTGGACGCCCTCCGCAAGGACTTCGCGGAACACGGCCTGGACCTGCCGGTGTACTGGGGCAACCGGAACTGGGGGCCGTACCTGACCGACACCCTGCGCGAGATGGTCGCCGAAGGACGCCGTCGCGTCCTGGTCCTCGCCACGAGCGCGTACGCCTCGTACTCGGGCTGCAGGCAGTACCGCGAGGACCTGGCCGGGGCCCTGGCGACCCTGGAGGGGGAGGGCCTCGAACTGCCGCGGATCGACAAGCTCCGGCACTACTTCAACCACCCGGGCTTCCTGGAGCCGATGATCGAGGGCGTCCTGAAGTCCCTCGCCGAGCTTCCGGAGGACGTCCGCGCGGGCGCGCACATCGCCTTCTCGACGCACTCGATCCCGGACGCCGCGGCGGACACCTCGGGCCCCGTGGAGGGCCACGGCGACGGCGGGGCGTACGTGCGACAGCACCTGGACGTCGCCCGGGTCGTCGCCGACGCGGTGCGCGAGCGGACCGGCACCGACCACCCCTGGCGGCTCGTCTACCAGTCGCGCTCGGGCGCCCCGCACATCCCGTGGCTGGAGCCGGACATCTGCGACCACCTGGAGGAACTGCACGCGGCCGGCGTCCCGGCCGTCGTCATGGCGCCCGTCGGCTTCGTCTCGGACCACATGGAGGTCCTCTACGACCTCGACACGGAGGCCACGGCGAAGGCCGCCGAGCTGGGGCTGCCGGTGCGCCGCTCGGCCACGGTGGGCGCCGACCCGCGGTTCACCGCCGCGATCCGCGACCTCGTCCTGGAGCGGGCCGCGACCGAGAGCGGCCGGGACGTCTCGCCCTGTGCCCTCGGCGCCCTGGGCCCGAGCCACCGCCTCTGCCCCGTGGGCTGCTGCCCGGCCCGCACCCCCAAGCCCGCAGCCGCGGGCGCCGACAGCCCGTACGTATAGGAGTCCCGTGACCGCCACAGCGAACGACGAGCTGAAGGCCGAGCTGCTGGAGATCGCGCTCGACGCGGCGCACCGAGCGGGGGCCTTCCTGCGGGACGGCCGCCCCGACGACCTCGGTGTGGCGGCGACCAAGTCCAGCGCGGTCGACGTCGTCACCGAGATGGACATCGCCTCCGAGAAGCTGATCACCGGTCTGCTGGCCGAGGCCAGGCCGGACGACGGCGTGCTCGGCGAGGAGGGTGCCGACATCGAGGGCAGCAGCGGAGTCCAGTGGGTGATCGACCCGATCGACGGGACGGTCAACTACCTGTACGGCCTGCCCAGCTGGGCCGTCTCCATCGCGGTCCGCAAGGACGGCGAGACGCTCGTCGGCGTCGTGCACGCCCCGATGCGCGGCGAGACCTACCGGGCCGTCCTGGGCCAGGGCGCGCAGGTCAACGACCGCCCCGCGCGCGTGCGGCCCGCCCCCGAGCTCGCGCTGGCCCTCGTCGGCACCGGCTTCGGCTATCTCGCGGACCGCAGGGCCCGGCAGGCCGAGGTGCTCGGGCAGCTGGTCCCCCAGGTCCGGGACATCCGGCGCGGCGGCTCGGCCGCGATCGACCTGTGCGACGTGGCGACGGGCCGCCTCGACGCGTACTACGAGCGCGGGCTGAACCCTTGGGACTACGCGGCGGGTGACCTGATCGCCCGGGAGGCCGGCGCGCTGACCGGCGGACGCCCCGGCGAGGTCCTGTCGACCGACCTGACGGTCGCGGCCCCGCCCGGCCTCTTCGAACCCCTCCAGGCCCGCCTCGACGAGCTCGGCGCCTGGCACGACTGACGGGTGACGCACGGTGACGACGGAGCGGGGCCCCGGGCTGGATCTGCCCCCGGGGCCCCGCTCTCGGTCTTTCGGATCCAGCTCGGTCAGACGTGTGACACGCCGACCTGCACACCGTGCTCGGCGGCAAGGCGGTGCAGGTCGTCGAGTTCCGCCTGCTCGACCTCCGCGAGGAAGTCGTCGCCGGTCTCGCGAGCCATCGTCAGGTCGGACTCGGTCGCCCTTATGCGCTGCAGAAGTCCTGCGGTGAAAGCGTCCATGCTGCGCCCCCTCGTCCTGGTCGTGGGTCGGTGGCACGGGGGTGTGCCGTTCGGAAGGGGCGATCACGTCTCCAGGGATGCCCGGCGCTGCCCAGCCGGTGGCGTCAGTGCCGAACACCCACGCCCGCCCTGCGGAAGCGGACCATGACGTGCCGGATGGTGGTGCGGCACAAGCAGAGCGTGATCGCGGGGTGTAAAACCGTCCTCCCCCCGCTCCCTTCCACGGAAACCTCAACCCCCCGAGAAAATCTCGCATTCCCCGTCCCCAGAACTCGTCTTACAGCCGACTTATGGCCGAAAAGGGCAGGATGGAGTCCCACTCTCCCCGCTCTCGGCTGTGCTCGGGCGGGAGGACCCCATCAGAGACCGCCCGCGCGCGCCGACAGGCCGCCGCGCGGGTGGACACAGGAAGGACAAGCGACGTGCGCGTACTCGTCGTCGAGGACGAGCAACTGCTCGCCGATGCGGTGGCCACCGGACTGCGCCGGGAGGCCATGGCCGTCGACGTCGTGTACGACGGCGCGGCCGCTCTGGAGCGCATCGGAGTCAACGACTACGACGTGGTCGTCCTGGACCGTGACCTCCCGCTGGTGCACGGCGACGACGTCTGCCGCAAGATCGTCGAGCTCGGCATGCCCACCCGCGTCCTCATGCTCACGGCCTCCGGAGACGTCAGCGACCGGGTCGAGGGCCTGGAGATCGGCGCCGACGACTACCTCCCCAAGCCGTTCGCGTTCAGCGAGCTGACGGCACGCGTGCGCGCGCTGGGCCGGCGGACGAGCATGCCGCTGCCGCCCGTCCTGGAGCGTGCCGGGATCAAGCTCGACCCCAACCGCCGCGAGGTGTTCCGCGACGGCAAGGAGGTCCAGCTCGCGCCCAAGGAGTTCGCCGTCCTGGAGGTGCTGCTGCGCAGCGAGGGCGCGGTCGTCTCCGCCGAGCAGCTCCTGGAGAAGGCCTGGGACGAGAACACCGACCCGTTCACCAACGTCGTGCGCGTCACGGTGATGACCCTGCGCCGCAAGCTCGGCGAGCCGCCGGTCATCGTCACCGTGCCGGGCTCCGGCTACCGGATCTGATCCCCATGACCACGACACCGGCGCCTCCCAAGGCGCCACCGAAGCCCACCTGGGACCCCAGGAAACCGGAGCCGCCGTTCCCCTGGCTGCGCCCGACCATCCGGATACGGCTGACGCTGCTGTACGGCGGGATGTTCCTGATCGCCGGGATCCTGCTGCTGTCGATCATCTACCTGCTGGCGGCCCAGGCCCTCCACGAGGGCAGCGGCGTCGACTTCCGGGTGACCGGCAGCAATCTCCAGCTCACCAGTGGCACGTGTCCACAGCTGAGCGGGGCCAGCAGCAACGAAGAACTGAACGGGATGCTCAAGGAGTGCACCGCCGCCCAGCGGCAGCACGCCCTGGACGGCCTGCTGAGCCGCTCGCTGATGGCCCTGCTCGGGCTGGCCGTGATCGCCTTCGCCTTCGGCTACGCGATGGCCGGCCGGGTGCTCGCGCCGCTGGGCCGCATCACCCGCACCGCGCGCGCGGTGGCGGGCTCGGACCTGTCCCGGCGGATCGAGCTGGACGGTCCCGACGACGAGCTCAAGGAGCTGGCGGACACCTTCGACGACATGCTGGCGCGGCTGCAGCGGGCCTTCACGGCGCAGCAGCGGTTCGTCGGGAACGCCTCGCACGAGCTGCGGACGCCGCTGGCGATCAACCGCACCCTCCTGGAGGTGCACCTGTCGGACCCGGGTGCCCCCATGGAGCTGCAGCAGCTGGGCAAGACCCTGCTGGCCACCAACGAACGCAGTGAACAGCTCGTCGAGGGCCTGCTGCTGCTCGCCCGCAGCGACAACCAGATCGTCGAACGCAAACCGGTCGACCTCGCCGAGGTCGCCTCGCAGGCCATAGACCAGGTGCGCGGCGAGGCCGACGTGAAGGGTGTGGAGGTGCGCGGGGAGCGGGCGGCCGCGGTCGTCCAGGGCAACGGCGTCCTCCTGGAGCGGATCGCCCTGAACCTCGTCCAGAACGCCGTGCGGTACAACGTGGCGCGGGACGGCTGGGTCGAGGTCGTCACGGCGGTGCAGCACGGCCAGGCGGTCCTCACGGTGGCCAACACCGGGCCCGTCGTCCCCGCGTACGAGGTCGATAATCTTTTCGAGCCGTTCCGGCGGCTGCGTACCGAGCGGACGGGAAGCGACAAGGGCGTGGGGCTGGGACTGTCCATCGCCAGGTCAGTGGCCCGCGCCCACGGCGGTCACATCGTCGCGGAGCCCCGCGAGGGGGGTGGCCTGGTGATGCGAGTAGCCCTCCCCATCTGAGACCATGTCGCCGACACGCGAGGATGTTCGCTTTGCGCGGAAATTTCTGTCCGCGCCCAGCGCACTCCCGTGTGTGATCGATCACAAGGTCGAATTTCCGTCATCTACCCTCCGTGATCGACAGGGCTGCCGTAAAGCCGGGAAAATCCGGGTTTTCGGGGGCCGAGATCACGGGAAGTACATGGTGAGACGCCTTTGAAGTGCGGCATTCGGACCGTGTACGGTCCCGTTCGCCATCCAAGCCGATCACTCTTGAGGAGTCCGGTTGGGTGTCGATTGAGTAACAGACCTTGATGTGAGGCAAAATCTCCGCCTCAGGTCGGGCACAAGTCCGGCCTCTCACGCGTTACCTGCGCTGAGACACCGCAGACACCCAGAGGGGGAGAGCGACATGGCAACGGATTACGACACCCCACGCAAGACCGACGACGACGTCGACTCGGACAGCCTTGAAGAACTCAAGGCTCGCCGGAACGACAAGTCGACTTCGGCGGTCGACGTGGACGAGTTCGAGGCCGCCGAAGGCCTGGAACTGCCCGGAGCGGACCTTTCGAACGAGGAACTGGCCGTCCGGGTCCTCCCGAAGCAGCAGGACGAGTTCACCTGCATGAGCTGCTTCCTGGTCCACCACCGCAGCCAGCTGGCCAGGGAGAAGAACGGTCAGCCGATCTGCCGCGACTGCGACTGAGGCAGGGCGGCCGTGACAGGCTCGACCCCGCCCTGGAAGCGCCGCTTTCGTGACCGGGGAGCGGCCGGTCCGTCTCAGGACGGCATGCGTGACGACGAGCGGGGCCACCCGGCCTCGCTCGAAGCAGTGGACGCGACAGGCGCCTCCGGTGCCTTGGAGGTACCGGTGACCAAGGCGCCTGTCGCCAGACGCCGAGCGGCCGCAGTCGGCCACGGGGTCAAGGAAGGTGTCCGTCGGGGCGGCAGCCGGGCCAGGAGCGCCCTGGCGTACCTCACCGACCGCATCATCGAGAACGCCCCGCGGATCCCCGTACGCGACCTCGACGCGCTCCGGAAGCAGTTCCCGGCCCTGGGGCCCGAGGAGCTCGCGGACAAGCTCGTCGCGGGCGCGTGCAACGCGACATCCACGGTGGGCGCGGGAGTCGGCGCCGCCGCGATGATGCCCGTACCACCGGCGATGCCGGCGGAACTGGCCGCCGAGATCACCGGCGTCGCCGCGATCGAGCTGAAGCTGATCGCCGAGCTGTACGAGGTCTACGGACTCCGGCCGCCCGGCAGCCTGAAGGACCGCTCCACCGCGTATCTGAACTCGTGGTCGCAGGAGCGCGGCATCGACGTGACCAAGCCGTCGACGTTCAACTCGGCCCTCGGGGGCCACATGAAGCGCGAACTGCGCCAGCAGATCATGAAGCGCATGGTCAGGAACCTGCCGAACCTGATGCCGTTCATGGTGGGCGCCGCCGTGGGGGCGGTCATGAACCGCCGTGACACGAGAAAGCTCGCGGAGAGAGTCCGCAAGGACCTCCGCAAGGCGCAGGTGCCCTGGGACGCGCTCCCGGCACTGCCGCCCCTGGAGACCCCGGCCGACCCGCTGACCATGGGGGACGCCCCCAGAGAGCTGGGGAGCTGAGCCCGGCCGGGTCCTGACCGGACACCGGCCGGCGTGGCCGTGGGGTAAAGGTCTGACCCGCTGGAGGAAAAGCTTTCGTACGGGCGCCTGTACGGCTCCACCGGGGTGGAGCCGTGGACGGGTGCGCTACGCGGCCGTACGCGCCGCGTCCAGCGCCGCCGCCAGACGCTCCGGATCACGGGTCGACAGATAGACGTACGGCGTCGGGTCCGCCGGGTCGGTGATGTCCACGCGCAGCGCCGTGGGGACATAGGCGCGCAGCAGCATGTGGGCGCGGCCGTCCGCCTTGAACGACCGCCAGGCGCGGGCCTCTTCGGGGTCGAGGACATGGGCCTCGCCCAGGGCGGAGACCGGGATCCGGGCGTCGCCCGCGATCAGGGAGCCGCCCACCACCCGAATCCGCACCGAGCCGTACGAACTGGCCACCACCGCCGACACCGCCGTGCCGCCGACCAGTCCGCCCAGGAGGGGCAGGGTGCCGAAGGGGAGCAGGATCAGGGCCATCGAGACGCCCACCAGCAGGCAGACGAGCCACCAGGTGCGCGGTGCGGTCAGACGTTCCTCGTACGGCGGGGCAAGGGGCTGCGAGGCGGAGGGCTGCATGGTGCCAAGCCTGCCACGGTGCGTGCGGTGCGCTGACGCGGAGGTAAGGTCTGCGCCTGTGAGTGGTACATCTTCGGCCCTGCGGCCCCCGGCCGACGCCGTGGCGCCGGTGCGCCATCCTGACGCGCCCGCCCCGGGCGAACTCCTCGGCGCGCACTACGACCGCTGTTTCGGCTGCGGCGGCGGACAGCCGCACGGGCTGCACCTCGAAGCGCGGGCCGGTGACGGCGTGCGGATCACCGCCGAGTTCACCGTGAAGTCCGCGCACCAGGGCGCTCCCGGTCTGGCGCACGGCGGAGTCCTCGCCAGCGCCCTCGACGAGACCCTCGGCGCACTGAACTGGCTGCTGCGCACCATCGCGGTGACCGGCAGGCTGGAGACCGACTACGTGCGGCCCGTGCCCGTGGGCACCGTGCTGTACCTGGAGGCCGAGGTCGCGGCGGTGGCGGGACGCAAGATCTACTCGTCCGCCACCGGGCGCATCGGCGGCCCCGAGGGGCCCGTCGCCGTCCGCGCGGACGCGCTCTTCATCGAGGTGAAGGTCGACCACTTCGTGGCCAACGGCCGCCAGGAGGAGATCCGGGCGGCCATGGACGACCCCGACCAGGTCCGCCGTGCCCGTGCCTTCGAGGTGAACCCGTGACCCCCGCCAAGGACCCCGTGGGTGTGCTGATCAAGCGCGTCGACCCGGACGTACCGCTCCCGGAGTACGCGCACCCCGGCGACGCCGGCGCGGATCTGCGGACCACGCGGAGCCATGTGCTGGACCCCGGGGAACGTGCCGTGCTCCCCACCGGGGTGAGCATCGCGCTCCCCGAGGGGTACGCGGCCTTCGTGCACCCCCGTTCCGGGCTCGCCGCCCGCTGCGGTGTCGCTCTCGTGAATGCCCCAGGGACGGTTGATGCCGGGTACCGTGGGGAGATCAAGGTGATCGTGGTGAATCTCGACCCGCGCGAGTCCGTGCGGTTCGAGCGCTTCGACCGGATTGCCCAACTGGTCGTCCAGCAGGTCGAGAAGGTGCGCTTCCAGGAGGTCGCGGAGCTTCCCGACTCGGCGCGGGCCGCAGGGGGCTTCGGGTCCACCGGCGGGCATCTGGCGGTGGACGGCACAACGGGTGGGAATCGATACGCTTCGGTCGTATCCGACCGGGAAGGACAGTGACGTGTTCGGACGTCGCAAGAAGGGCAGTGCCGCCGAGGACGCGGCGGGCGAGGCCGAGCAGGTCGTCGACGGAGTCGACACTGAGGCGGACGAGGGGGAGCGCGGGCGCGTGAGGCTCGAGCCGGAGCCGCGCCCCGACGGTCCCTGGGACAGCACCGAGGTGCGCGACCCGGCCGAGGGCCGGGTCGACCTGGGCGGTCTTTTCGTGCCCGGGGTCGACGGCATGGAGCTCCGGGTGGAGGTCGCGGGTGACGCGATCGTCGCGGCCACGGTGGTGCTGAAGGACAGCGCCGTCCAGTTGCAGGCCTTCGCCGCTCCCAAGCGGGAGGGCATCTGGGGCGAGGTGCGCGAGGAGATCGCCACCGGGATCACCCAGCAGGGCGGTGTCATCGACGAGGTCGAGGGCTCGCTGGGCTGGGAGCTGCGTGCCCAGGTACCGGTGCAACTGCCGGACGGGACGGGCGGTTTCCAGGTCGTCCGGTTCATCGGTGTGGACGGCCCCCGCTGGTTCCTGCGCGGAGTGATCTCCGGTCAGGGCGCGGTGCAGCCGCAGGCCGCCGGTCTGCTGGAGCAGATCTTCCGGGACACCGTGGTGGTCCGCGGAGAGGGCCCGATGGCGCCGCGCGACCCGATCGTCCTGAAGCTGCCGGACGACGCGCAGATGGTCGCGGAGGGTGTCCAGCAGGAGGAGCAGGCCGGGTCCCGCTTCTCCGGCGGCATGGGGCAGTTGCAGCGCGGCCCCGAGACCACCGAGGTCCGCTAGCCGGTACCTGGCCGTGTGCACGTGAGTGTGACGGGCCGCATTCCCTTCGGGGGGTGCGGCCCGCCGTCGTTTCCGGCCCGGCCGGTGGGCCGAACGGGTGAAGAAAGGCCCGAGTCGCCCCTCAGAAGTGGCTACGCTGCGTCACCCTGGGCGTGGCGGGGGAGAGAGCCGACAGGACAAGAAAGGCCATGGGGGGTTCGGGATGGGTACCAACTGGATCGAGAAGGCACAGCGGTTGGGCGACGGGAGCATCGGAGGCGCGATGGATCTTCCGTCGGTCCCGGGCCGCGTCGTCTGGCACACCACGGAGAGCGGTACGGGCGACGGCGCGTTCAGCTCCGTGTCGGCGCACCTGATGGCTGTCGCCGCCGAGCCGCACCTCCTGTACGACCCGACGACCGACCGGCTCGGCCAGTTCGGTCCGTTGAACCAGAGCGCCCGCGCCCTGCGCAACGACGGGGACACGAGGACCAACCGCGTCGGAGAGGTCTGCATCCAGATCGAGGTGCTCGGGCGGGCCACCAAGCCGTTCACCGATACCTGGAAGCCGGGCGCGAACTACCGGGCCCTGATGGCCGCGATCCGCTCCTGGAAGATCCCGGACACCTTCCCGGCCGGGCGCCTCGCGACCTCGGGCGCCGACGCGACCAACCGCCCCCGCGCGGTGTGGATGAGCAAGGGCGGTCACTACGGCCACGCGAACATCCCGGGCAACGACCACTGGGACCCGGGCAGCATCGACAAGTCCGCCCTCTTCGAGGCGGCTCCGGTGGACGCCCCGGACACCGGCACCACTCCCGACGAGCCCGTCGTCGACCTCAGTAACCTGATCGCCGCGGCGCGCCGCGACCCGGGTCTGCCCCAGGGCGGCACGACCCACAAGCCGGACGTCCTGGTGGTCGAGAAGGCCCTCGTGGCGGAGGGGCTGCTGCCCAAACAGTGGGCCGACGGCTCCTTCGGCTCCAGAACCGTCGAGGCGTACGCGGCCCTCCAGCGGCGTTACGGCTTCAGCGGCGCCGACGCGAACGGCATCCCGGGCCGAACGACCCTGCGCAAGCTCGGCCGGCGGCACGGGTTCACGGTCAAGGCCTGACGATGCCAGGGCGGCGCCCTGGCGTGCGGGCTTGGCGGGTTCGGAGGGGCCCAGGGCGGGCTCGATGGGAGGGGCGGGCCTCGGGTCTCCGTGGCGGCAGGGGTCTGTGCGAACCACACGGCAGGGGCGAACTGGCGGGGCCGTCGGTTCGCGTGGGCCCGTGGGTTCCGGGTGGTTTTCGGACGGCGCCCGTCCGCGTGACCTGCGGCCGGCATCCCGTGGCTGCCGATTCTCTTGACGCGGACATGGTCTGTACCTATGGTCACCGGCCAACGCCTGTGTTCATAAAGGCATTCCGTGTTCACATACGAGAACGGATGGCCCCCCACATGATGCCGACCGCTCCGGTTCCCCCGCGTCACCGTCACCGTCACCGCGGAGCATCCCGCTTCGCGCTCCTCGCCACCGCCGTCGCCCTGCTGGCCGGTGCCCTCGCCTGGCCCGCCGCGCAGCGCGCCGAGGCCGCGCCCGCCGCCTTCGCGCACCCCGGAGTCACCGTCTCCCGCGGCCAGTTGGACTTCGCCCGGCAGCAGGTCGGCGCAGGTGCCCAGCCGTGGAAGGGCGCGTACGACCAGATGATGGCGAGCAAGTACGGCTCGCTCACCCGCACCGCCAAACCCCGGGCGGTCGTCGAGTGCGGCTCGTACTCGAACCCGAACAACGGCTGCACCGACGAGCGCGAGGACGCGATCGCCGCGTACACCCAGGCCCTGGCCTGGTACGTCACGCGCGACGCCCGGCACGCGAAGAAGGCGATCGAGCTGATGGACGCCTGGTCCGCGACCATCAAGGACCACACCAACAGCAACGCCCCGCTGCAGACCGGCTGGGCGGGCTCGTCCTGGCCCAAGGCCGCCGAGATCATCAAGTACACGTACGACGGGGGCTGGGCCGGCTCCGGCCGCTTCGCGACCATGCTGCGCGACGTCTATCTGCCCAAGGTCGTCAACGGCTCCAACTCCAACGGCAACTGGGAGCTGTCGATGATGGAGGCCGCCGTCGGCATCTCCGTCTTCCTGGAGGACAAGAGCTCGTACGACAAAGCCATGGCGAAGTTCCGCACCCGTACGGCCGCCTACGTCTATCTTTCGTCCGACGGCGCCCTGCCGAAGACCGTGCCGAGCCAGAACCTCGACACCGTACAGAAGATCGTCAACTACTGGCAGGGCCAGTCCACCTTCGTCGACGGGCTCACCCAGGAGACCTGCCGGGACTTCACCCACACCGGGTACGGCATCTCCGCGATCTCGCACATCGCCGAGACCAGCCGTATCCAGGGCCAGGACCTGTACGGCACCGACGTCGGTGAGCGGCTGCGGTACGCGCTGGGCTTCCAGGCGAAGTACCAGCTCGGCGAGGCGGCCCCGAGCTGGCTGTGCGGCGGCACGCTGCACCTCGGACTCGGACCCGTCACCGAGGTCGGCCACAACGCCCTGCACAACCGTCTCGGCCACGCCATGACCAACACCGAGCGGCTGACGGCGCAGAACCGTCCGGCGGGGAGCAACAACCTCTTCGTCGCCTGGGAGACGCTCACACACGGCGACAACCCGAGCTGAGGCGTCGCGGGTCAGGACCACTCTGCTGAACCTCGTCGACGGGCTCGGCCTCTCCGGACCGGGCGAGAGCGGGCTGCCGGAGCCGCGCCGGGCCGACCGGGTCCCGGACAGGTGCGATGCCTCGGGCCCGGTGGGTCAGGTCCGGTGCGTCAGGGTTCTGTCAAGGAGCCCGTCCGCGTGCCTCCTCGTCCGGTTCGCCCGGATCGTCGGCCGTAGGGTCGGTCTCCTCGGCGTGCGAGGCGTACGCGGTGGGTTTGGGAAGACAATGAGGCCATGGGACGCGGCAAGCTTCGGATCTACCTCGGTGCGGCACCGGGCGTCGGCAAGACGTACGCGATGCTGTCCGAGGCGCACCGCCGGGTCGAGCGGGGCGCGGACTGCGTGGTGGCGTTCGTCGAGCTCCACGACCGGCCGCGTACCGAAGTGATGCTGCACGGCCTGGAGCAGGTCCCCCGCAGGGAGCTGGCCCACCGCGGCACCGCCTTCACCGAGATGGACGTCGACGCCGTCCTGGAGCGTGCCCCGGCCGTCGCCCTCGTGGACGAACTGGCGCACACCAATGTCCCCGGCTCCCGGAACGCCAAGCGCTGGCAGGACGTCGAACAGCTGCTCGCCGCCGGCATACACGTCGTCTCCACGGTCAACATCCAGCACCTGGAGTCGCTCGGTGACGTGGTCGAGTCCATAACCGGCGTACGCCAGCGCGAGACCGTCCCGGACGAGGTGGTGCGGCGGGCCGACCAGATCGAGCTGGTCGACATGTCGCCCCAGGCGCTCCGCCGCCGGATGGCCCACGGCAACATCTACAAGCCCGACAAGGTCGACGCGGCCCTGTCCAACTACTTCCGCCCCGGCAACCTCACCGCCCTGCGGGAACTGGCCCTCCTCTGGGTCGCCGACCGCGTCGACGAGTACCTCCAGCAGTACCGGGGCGAGCACGGCATCCGCTCCACCTGGCAGGCCCGCGAGCGCATCGTCGTCGGCCTGACCGGCGGCCCCGAGGGCCGTACGCTGATCCGCCGCGCGGCCCGGCTGGCCGAGAAGGGCGCCGGCGGCGAGGTCCTCGCCGTCTACATCGCCCGCAGCGACGGCCTCACCTCCGCCTCGCCCAAGGAACTGGCCGTCCAGCGGACCCTCGCCGAGGACCTCGGCGGCACCTTCCACCACGTGGTGGGCGACGACATCCCGACCGCGCTGCTGGAGTTCGCCCGCGGGGTCAACGCCACCCAGATCGTCCTGGGCTCCTCACGGCGCAAGGCCTGGCAGTACGTGTTCGGGCCCGGCGTCGGCGCCACGGTCGCCCGGGAGTCGGGGCCCGACCTGGACGTGCACATCGTCACGCACGACGAGGCGGGCAAGGGGCGCGGCCTGCCGGTCGCCAGGGGAGCCCGTCTCGGCCGGTCGCGGATCATCGCGGGCTGGCTCGTCGGAGTCGTCGGACCGGCGCTGCTCGCCCTGCTGCTGACCCACGTCGACGCGGATCTCGGGCTCGCCAACGACATGCTGCTGTTCCTGACCCTGATCGTGGCGGCGGCCCTGCTCGGCGGGCTCCTCCCGGCGCTCGCCTCGGCGGCCTTCGGCTCCCTCCTGCTGAACTACTTCTTCACCCCGCCACTGCGCCGGCTGACCATCGCGGACCCCAAGAACTTCGTCGCCATCGCGATCTTCGTGGGCGTGGCCATATCGGTCGCGTCGGTGGTGGACCTGGCCGCCCGCCGCACCCACCAGGCGGCCCGGCTGCGCGCCGAGTCGGAGATCCTCTCCTTCCTGGCGGGCAGTGTCCTGCGCGGCGAGACCAGCCTCGATGCCCTGCTGGAGCGGGTCCGCGAGACCTTCGGTATGGAGTCGGTCGCGCTCCTGGAGCGGGTCGGCGACCTCGAACCGTGGACCTGCGCGGGCAGCGTGGGCCCGAACCCGCCGAAGCTCCCCGAGTCCGCGGACGTGGACATGCCGGTGGGCGACCACACCGCGCTCGCCCTCTCCGGCCGGGTGCTGCCCGCCGAGGACCGCCGGGTCCTCGCCGCCTTCGCCGCCCAGGCCGTCGTCGTACTGGACCGCAAGCGTCTCCAGGAGGAGGCCGATCAGGCGCGCACGCTCGCCGAGGGCAACCGCATCCGTACGGCGCTCCTGGCCGCCGTCAGCCATGACCTGCGTACGCCGCTGGCCGCCATCAAGGCCGCCGTGACGTCCCTCAGGTCGGACGACGTGGCCTGGTCCGAGGAGGACGAGGCGGAGCTCCTGGAGGGCATCGAGGCGGGCGCCGACCGGCTCGACCACCTGGTGGGCAACCTGCTCGACATGTCCCGGCTCCAGACCGGCACGGTCACCCCGCTGATCCGCGAGATCGACCTGGACGAGGTCGTCCCGATGGCCCTGGGCGGCGTACCGGAACACAGCGTCGAACTGGAGATCCCCGAGACCCTGCCCATGGTCGCGGTCGACCCGGGCCTGCTGGAGCGCTCGGTCGCCAACATCGTCGAGAACGCCGTCAAGTACAGCCCCACCGGGGAACGCGTCCTCGTCGCCGCCAGCGCGCTCGGCGACCGGGTGGAGCTGCGCGTCGTGGACCGCGGCCGGGGCGTCCCGGACGAGGCGAAGGATCGTATCTTCGCCCCCTTCCAGCGCTACGGTGACGCCCCGCGCGGCGCCGGGGTGGGCCTCGGCCTCGCGGTCGCCCGCGGTTTCGCCGAGTCCATGGGCGGCACCCTCAACGCCGAGGACACCCCGGGCGGCGGCCTCACCATGGTCCTCACCCTCAGAGCGGGCCCCTCCCGCCCCGGCCCCGGGCTGCTCGGTCCCGGATCTCTCGGGGAGGCCGCGGAACCCGTACGAGAAGGCGCGGAATCCGTACCGGCCGGAGAACCTGGACAGGGCACGGAAACCGGGCCGGCCCCGGAAGCCGGACCCGGCGCAGAACCCGGACAAGGCGCAGAACCCGTACAGCCGGAAAGGCAGGCTTCATGACCCGCGTCCTCGTGGTCGACGACGAGCCGCAGATCACCCGGGCCCTCGTGATCAACCTCAAGGCACGCAAGTACGAGGTCGACGCGGCCCCAGACGGCGCCACCGCCCTCCAGCTCGCGGCCGCCCGCCACCCCGACGTGATCGTCCTCGACCTGGGCCTGCCCGACATGGACGGCGTCGAGGTGATCAGGGGGCTGCGCGGCTGGACGCGCGTACCGATCCTCGTGCTGTCCGCCCGGCACTCCTCCGACGAGAAGGTGGAGGCCCTCGACGCGGGCGCCGACGACTACGTGACCAAGCCCTTCGGCATGGACGAGCTGCTCGCCCGGCTGCGTGCGGCCGTCCGCCGGGCCGAGCCCACCGGGGGCGGCGAGGACGACGTGATCGTCTCGACGGAGGACTTCACCGTCGACCTGGCGGCCAAGAAGGTCAACCGGGCGGGCCGCGACGTCCGCCTGACCCCGACCGAGTGGCACCTCCTGGAGGTGCTGGTCCGCAACACGGGCCGGCTGGTCAGCCAGAAGCAGCTGCTCCAGGAGGTCTGGGGCCCCTCCTACGGCACCGAGACGAACTACCTGCGGGTCTACATGGCCCAGCTGCGCCGCAAGCTGGAGGCGGACCCGTCGCATCCCCGGCATTTCGTCACCGAGCCGGGGATGGGGTACCGGTTCGAGCCGTGAGCCGTGAGCCGTGAGCCGTGAGCCGTGAGCCGTGAGCCGTGAGCCGTGGGGCCGTGAGCGGGGTGCCGTGGGGCGGACCGGTTCGGGTGGTAAAGCGCCACGGGTACGTAGGTGTCAGCCACCGCCGGTACGCTTTGAGACATGAGTGCTGTCCCTCGTTCCGAAAAGCCGGTGGGCCGGTTCCGGCGCATGCTCGACCGGCTCTCCTCCTCCCAGGAGGACCTGGAGTCGGAGGAGCTGCGGGAGGACGCCGAGACGGCGGGCTGTACACGCATCGGCGACTGCCGTGACCGACAGGTGGTCACGGTTACTGGTACCTTGCGCACGGTCACCCTGCGCCCGAGGGCCGGTGTCCCGGCCCTGGAGGCCGAGCTGTTCGACGGTTCGGCCGCCCTGGACGTGGTGTGGCTCGGCAGGCGCTCCATAGTGGGGATAGAACCCGGACGCAAGGTGATCGCGTCGGGCCGGATCTCGATGAGCCGGGGCCGCCGCGTGCTGTTCAATCCGAAGTACGAACTCAGACCCCTCGGACGGGAGTAGCCGGTGACGTCCCTCGACAAGCCGACCGAAGACGCCCAGCGGGATGCGCAGGACTCGCGGGCGGTGACCGAGGCCGCCCTCTTCGAGGCGTTCGGCGGTCTGCGGGGCATGATCGAGACGGTCCTGCCGGGCCTGCTCTTCGTCACGATCTACACGATCAACAAGGACCTGCACTCGGCGGCCATCGCGGCCCTCGGTGTGTCGATCCTGCTGGTCGTGGTGCGCCTCGTCATGAAGGGCACCGTCAAGCACGCGTTCAGCGGCGTCTTCGGTGTCGCCTTCGGTGTCGTCTTCGCGATGATGACGGGCAACGCGAAGGACTTCTATCTGCCGGGCATGCTCTACACGCTCGGCCTCGCCCTCGCCTACATCGTCACGACGCTCGCCGGAGTCCCCCTGATCGGCCTGATCCTCGGCCCGGTCTTCAAGGAGAACCTCTCCTGGCGCACGCGCAACCCCGGTCGCAAGAAGGCGTACGCGAAGGCCAGTTACGCGTGGGGCCTGATCCTGCTCGCCAAGTGCGCGATCCTCTTCCCGCTGTACTGGTGGGGTGACACCACCCAGTTCGGCTGGGTGCTGATCGCCCTGAAGATCCCGCCCTTCCTCCTCGCGGTCTGGCTGACCTGGGTCTTCCTCGCGAAGGCTCCGCCGCCGATCGACGTGTTCGCGGAGATGGAGGCGGCGGAGAAGGCCGAGCAGGAGCGCAAGTCGGTGTCCGGCTCCGCCGAGTAGGCACCCGCTGCCGGTGTGGGGCACTGGGCGCTGCCGCCCCGGGTCCCCGCTGTCGGCCTTAACGGCCTCGGCCTCGTCCTCGAACGCCGGACGGGCTGGTCGGCGGCCGGCCAGGGCTGGGAAGTCAGGGAAGTCGGGGGCGCCCGGGGAAATCCGGGCGCCCCCATTCTCGTATCTCTGCGTATCTCCGGGCTCAGCCCGTTCTCCGGGCTCAGCCCGTCATGTCCTGGCGGCGTACCGACAGGAGGTCCTCCAGTTGTTCCTCGCGGGCCTGGGCCGCGACGAACAGCAGTTCGTCGCCCGCCTCCAGGGAGTCCTCGCGGCTCGGGGTGAGCACGCGGGTGCCGCGGATGATGGTGACGAGGGAGGTGTCCTCGGGCCATGCCACGTCACCGACCTGGGTACCGGCCAGGGCGGACTCCGGGGGCAGCGTCAACTCGACGAGGTTGGCGTCGCCGTGGCTGAAGCGCAGCAGCCTGACCAGGTCGCCGACGCTCACCGCCTCCTCGACCAGGGCCGACATCAGACGCGGGGTCGAGACGGCGACGTCCACGCCCCACGACTCGTTGAACAGCCACTCGTTCTTGGGGTTGTTGACGCGGGCGACGACCCGCGGGACCCCGTACTCGGTCTTCGCGAGCAGGGAGACGACGAGGTTGACCTTGTCGTCACCCGTGGCCGCGATCACCACGTTGCAGCGCTGGAGCGCCGCCTCGTCCAGGGACGTGATCTCGCAGGCGTCGGCGAGGAGCCACTCCGCCATCGGGACGCGCTCGACCGAGATGGCGGTCGGCGCCTTGTCGATCAGCAGGACCTCGTGCCCGTTCTCCAGGAGCTCGCCCGCGATCGAGCGGCCCACGGCGCCGGCACCGGCAATGGCGACCCTCATCAGTGACCGCTCTCCTCTTCGGGGCCCTCGGCGAACGACGCCTCGACCTTTTCGATGGCGTCCGTACGCATCATCACGTGCACCAGGTCGCCCTCCTGCAGCACCGTCTGCGAGCTGGGCAGCACCGCTTCGCCCAGCCGCGTCAGGAAGGCCACCCGCACTCCGGTCTCCTCCTGGAGCCGGCTGATCCGCTGGCCCACCCACGCCGTCGACGCGTGCACCTCGGCGAGCTGCACCCCTCCGGTGGGGTCCCGCCACAACGGCTCGGCGCCCGACGGCAGCAGCCTGCGCAGCATCTGGTCGGCCGTCCAGCGGACCGTGGCGACGGTGGGGATGCCCAGGCGCTGGTAGACCTCGGCGCGGCGGGGGTCGTAGATGCGCGCGGCCACGTTCTCGATGCCGAACATCTCGCGGGCCACCCGGGCGGCGATGATGTTCGAGTTGTCGCCGCTGGAGACGGCGGCGAACGCGCCGGCCTCCTCGATGCCCGCCTCGCGCAGAGTGTCCTGGTCGAAGCCGACGCCGGTCACACGACGGCCGCCGAACCCGGAGCCGAGCCGTCGGAAGGCGGTGGGGTCCTGGTCGATCACGGCGACCGTGTGCCCCTGTTGCTCCAGGGTCTGGGCAAGAGCGGAACCCACTCTTCCGCAGCCCATGATGACGATGTGCACGACCGTCCTTCCGGTGTGAAAGTACTGCTCAGGCTGAAACAGGGTCTCAGACCGACGCCCAAGCTACACACGCACGGTCCGTGGGCGGCACCCCCGTGCACGTTCACCCACGACTCGCCGGTACCCGCTGACGATCAGCGTCGGCTGATGCTCCGCACGCTGACGAGAGTCAGGATTCCCAGTCCGACAAGTCCGGCGGCGGCGCCGATGAGTTCAGCGGTGGCGTGCATGGGACCTCCATGAATGGGCAAAGAGCGGCAAAGATTTGGCTTTTTTCATATAGGCATGGGCGTTCACTCGGTCAGGGATCCAGCGGCGCGCCCGCATCGGATTTCACTCGTAGAGCGGGTCGTCAACGGGTAGTGAGCGGGTCGTGAACCGGTCCGGGACGGGGTGTGAGCGGGTCGGGAGCCGTTCGACGGACGTTCGGGAGCGGATTGCGAACAGATCGGGACCGGATCGGGACGGGCTCGGGACTGGCGTGGGAGCGGATCGCGAGTGGATCCGGGCGCGTGTCCTTCCGATCGGGCGCCACGGAGTGCGGGGGAGGGTGGGCGGTGGGCTGTTCGACCGCTTACGATCCTCACCGTGTCCAAACTGACCGACGTGCCCAAACGGATCTTGATCGGGCGCGCACTGCGCAGTGACCGGCTCGGAGAGACACTCCTGCCGAAGCGCATCGCACTCCCCGTTTTCGCCTCCGACCCGCTCTCCTCCGTGGCGTACGCGCCGGGAGAAGTGCTGCTCGTCCTGTCCATCGCGGGCGTGTCGGCCTATCACTTCAGCCCCTGGATCGCCGTCGCGGTCGTCGTGCTGATGTTCACCGTTGTCGCCTCCTACCGGCAGAACGTGCACGCCTACCCCAGCGGCGGCGGCGACTACGAGGTGGCCAACACCAACCTCGGCCCCAAGGCCGGTCTCACCGTCGCCAGCGCGCTGCTCGTGGACTACGTCCTCACCGTCGCCGTGTCGATCGCGTCCGGCATCGAGAACCTCGGCTCGGCGATCCCCTTCGTCGTCGAGCACAAGGTCCTCTGCGCGGTCGCCGTGATCGTGCTGCTCACGCTGATGAACCTGCGCGGGGTCAAGGAGTCGGGGAAGCTCTTCGCCATCCCGACGTACGTGTTCGTGACGGGTGTCTTCCTGATGATCGCGTGGGGCGCGTTCCGCGGGATCGTCCTCGGCGACACCATGAAGGCGCCCACCGCCGACTTCGAGATCAAGGCCGAACACCAGGGGCTCGCGGGCTTCGCTCTCGTCTTCCTGCTGCTGCGCGCCTTCTCCTCCGGCTGCGCCGCGCTCACCGGCGTCGAGGCGATCAGCAACGGCGTCCCGGCCTTCCGCAAGCCCAAGTCCAGGAACGCGGCGACGACGCTCGCGGCGATGGGCCTGCTCGCCGTCACCATGTTCTGCGGCATCATCGCGCTGGCCATGGCGACGAAGGTCCGCATGGCCGAGAACCCGGCGCACGACCTGCTGGAGAACGGCGCCGCGGTCGGCGCGGACTACGTCCAGAACCCGGTGATCTCCCAGGTCGCCGAGGCGGTGTTCGGTGACGGCAGCTTCCTCTTCATCGTGCTCGCGGCGGCCACCGCGCTCGTGCTCTTCCTGGCCGCGAACACCGCGTACAACGGTTTCCCGCTGCTCGGCTCGATCCTCGCCCAGGACCGTTACCTGCCGCGCCAGCTGCACACCCGTGGTGACCGGCTCGCGTTCTCGAACGGCATCGTGCTGCTCGCCGGCGCGGCCATCCTGCTGATCTGGGTCTACGGCGCCGACTCGACCCGCCTCATCCAGCTCTACATCGTCGGCGTGTTCGTGTCCTTCACGCTGAGCCAGACCGGCATGGTCCGGCACTGGAACCGCCACCTGGCCGCCGAGAAGGACCAGGCCAAGCGCCGCCACATGGTCCGCTCCCGCGCCATCAACGCGTTCGGCGCCTTCTTCACCGGGCTGGTCCTGGTCGTCGTCCTCGGCACCAAGTTCACACACGGTGCCTGGGTCGCCCTGCTCGGCATGGTGATCTTCTACGCGACGATGTCCGCGATCCGTAAGCACTACGACCGGGTGGCCGAGGAGATCGCCGCGCCCGAGGGCCCGTCCGACGACAGCCTGCGCCCCTCCCGGGTCCACTCCGTCGTCCTGATCTCCAAGATCCACCGGCCGACGCTGCGCGCCCTCGCCTACGCCAAGCTGATGCGCTCCGACTCGCTGGAGGCGCTGAGCGTCAACGTCGACCCGACCGAGACGAAGGCCCTGCGGGACGAGTGGGAGCGCCGCGGCTTCACCGTGCCGCTGAAGATCCTCGACTCGCCGTACCGCGAGGTCACGCGCCCGGTCATCGAGTACGTGAAGGGGCTGCGCCGGGAGTCGCCGCGGGACGTGGTGTCGGTGATCATCCCCGAGTACGTGGTCGGCCACTGGTACGAGCACCTGCTGCACAACCAGAGCGCCCTGCGGCTCAAGGGCCGACTGCTGTTCACGCCGGGTGTCATGGTGACGTCGGTGCCGTACCAGCTGGAGTCCTCCGAGGTGGCCAAGAAGCGGGCCCGCAGACGCTCGGAGTGGACCGCCCCGGGCTCGGTGCGGCGCGGCCCGGCGGAGGAGCGGCACAAGGAGTCCCAGACTCCGAAGAGCTGAGGCACGGTGAACGGGGTGGCCTCCGGCCCGGTGAGCGGCGCGGCGGGCGGTGCGGTGAGCGGTGTGGTGAGCGGCCGGGCGGCGTCCACGTAGACTGGTGGGCTGTTGTCCGGTCGTTCCGGTTGTTCCGGCCGTTCCCCCCTTCCTTTCGCATTTGGAGTCACCCCGCCATGCAGGCAGAACCGAAGAAAACGCCGGCGGGGTCGCTCGTGGGGCAGGAGTACGAGGTCGAGATCGGCCCCGTCGCGCACGGCGGGCACTGCATCGCCCGTACCGACGCCGGGCAGGTCCTCTTCGTACGGCACGCGCTGCCGGGTGAGCGGGTCCTGGCGCGGGTGACGGACGGCGAGGAGGACTCGCGCTTCCTGCGCGCCGACGCGGTCGAGATCCGGGAGGCGTCCAAGGACCGGGTGGCCGCCCCGTGTCCCTACGCCGGCCCCGGGCGCTGCGGCGGCTGCGACTGGCAGCACGCCAAGCCGGGTGCGCAGCGGCGCCTGAAGGGCGAGGTCGTCACCGAGCAGCTCCAGCGGCTGGCGGGCCTCACACCGGAGGAGGCCGGCTGGGACGGCACGGTGATGCCGGCCGAGGGCGACAAGCTGCCCGCCGGTGAGGTGCCCGCCTGGCGTACGCGCATGCAGTACGCGGTGGACGAGGACGGCAACGCCGGTCTGCGCCGCCACCGGTCGCACGAGGTCGAGCCGATCGAGCACTGCATGATCGCCGCGCCCGGGGTCTCCGAACTGGGCATCGAGAAGCACGACTGGTCGGGCATGGAGTCGGTCGAGGCGATCGCGGCGACGGGTTCGCAGGACCGCATGGTGATCCTCGAACCGCGGCCCGGCGCGCGCCTGCCCCTCGTCGAGCTGGACAAGCCCGCCTCCGTGATGCGCGTCGAGGAGCACGACGGCGGGATCCACCGGGTCCACGGCCGCGCCTTCGTCCGCGAGCGGGCCGACGGGCGTACGCACCGGGTCGGCAGCGGCGGCTTCTGGCAGGTCCACCCGATGGCGGCCGACACGCTGGTCAAGGCCGTCATGCAGGGCCTGCTGCCGCGCAAGGGCGACATGGCGCTCGACCTGTACTGCGGCGTCGGCCTCTTCGCCGGCGCCCTCGCCGACCGCCTCGGCGACAAGGGCGCGGTCCTCGGCATCGAGTCCGGCAAGCGCGCGGTGGAGGACGCCCGGCACAACCTGGCCGCGTTCGACCGCGTCCGCATCGAACAGGGCAAGGTCGAGACGGTCCTGCCACGCACCGGCATCAAGGAGGTCGACCTGATCGTCCTCGACCCGCCCCGAGCGGGCGCCGGCAAGAAGACGGTCCAGCACCTGGCGTCACTGGGCGCCCGCAAGATCGCATACGTGGCCTGCGACCCGGCGGCGCTGGCACGGGACCTGGCGTACTTCAAGGAGGGCGGGTACCGGGTGCGGACGCTGAGGGCGTTCGATCTGTTCCCGATGACGCATCATGTGGAGTGCGTGGCGATCCTGGAACCGGTGGCGAAGGGCGCCTGACCTGCGGTTTTGCCCGTGCGCGTTATGGGCGGTGTGGGCGTTACGGGCGATATCTTGACGCTGAAATGACGCCCGTGACGCTCATTTGACGCTCGTTCTGATGGGGTGTCAGGTGTGTTGCGTTGCTGGTCAGGCGCTCCGATGCGTAAGCCGGTCAAGCGTGATCGCCGAGAATTTCGTGGTGCCAAGCGGTCAGGCTCAGCCAACCGGTGCGGACCGCCCGGCAGGTTCTTCGCCTTCTGGTGGTACAGGGCTCGCACGTCGCTGACCAGTAGAAACGATGCTAGTTGGAATGTGTGACTGGCCGCTGGCCCGCGTCTGGTCCGGATCTTGGCTTCGAAACCTTGGTTCAGAGCGTGCCCCGGCAGTCAGTGGAATCAGTCTGCTGACGCACGCTGTCGGCCGGGTTGATACCTCGTAGAGAGGAACAGCGGACTCATAATCCGCCGGCCGTGGGTTCGAGTCCCACCCGCCCCGCCAGCCTTCCCCTGCGGAAACGTTCTGACCTGCGGAAACGTAGATCTCGCGGCGATTTTTCGTGCGGTATTAGGTCCTGTCCGATGGGTCGGGTGACCTGTCCACCCGAGAATCGTTCCGACATGCGTGGGGCGAGGTGATCTGTCGGATCAGGAGTGGGCGCGGTTGGAGTCTCATCTGCCGATGAACGTAGGGCGGGGCGGTCGCTGGAAGAGTCACCGCAGGGTGATCAACGGCACGGCATTCTCTTCTCTTCCGGCAACGGACCGGGATTCCTTGGCGTGATCTTCCAGCGCGCTTCGGGAAATGGAAGACGGTACATGACAGGCGTCGGCGGTGATCAGGGGGCGGCACATGGGAGAAGATCCTGCGGGCCGTTCAGGCCGACGCTGATGTGGACGGACGGATCGACTGGAGCATGGTCAGCGTGGACTCGACCCCCTGTCGTGCCCACCAACAAGCCGCCGGTGCCCATGCTGCAGCGCCGCGTATTCCAGGTCGCCCTGGCCATCCTGTTGAGCATCGTTCCGATGAAGCTCTGGGCCGTTCTCGGGGCGGGCTGACATGCAAGATCCACCTGGCTAGCGAGGGCGGCGGCAAAGCGTACTCATCCCGTCAGAACCGCTGGTATCTGTGGCGGCGTCAGATCAAGCACACCATTCCCGAGCGCATGGACCAGCGGGCCAATCGCCAGCGCCGTGGCAGCGCGGGCGGTCGGCCTACCGGCTTTGACAAGTCGATCTACAAATGCCGCAACGAAGTAGAGCGGACGTTCAATGCACTCAAGTGCTTCCGGGCCGTAGCCACCCGTTTCGACAAGCGTGCCTACGTCTTCCACGGAACGGTGACCGTTGCCTCGCTCCGCCTATGGCTCCGCTCGTGACGCGTCAGCAGCCCTGTTAGGGCCCTGTCTCCCGAAGCTGCCGCGAAGTGACAAGTGACTCTCTGTCATCGGAGTGACGCTCGGTCAGACGGTGCGGGGCGGGCCCGGGGGTGCCGTCGGCCCGTAGGGCGTCGAAGTCGGCGTGCGCCTGGGCGACGGCTTCGGGGTATGCCTTGCGCTTGGCGTGCTCGGTGAGGGCCCGGTAGGCGCTGGCCACGGAGGGGTTGTGGCCCTTTGCGCTTGCCGGTGGGGATGAACAGGTCGGGCGGAATCTGCTCGACGGACTCGCCGCCCGCGCGGCGCCGCAGCACGGTGTGGAGCCGACGCTGCGTCGCAGTCGACGTCACCGCTCACTGGCGTGCCCGTGCACGGCGTGGTCCAAGGGTTATCGGAGCAGGGGCATGAGGACGCCGTCGATGATCTGTGCGATGTCCTCGTCATTGATCGGGCGGTCGTGGACAACTCCCCAGTGGACAAGGAGGGCGATGGCGGCGGAGACCGCGATCGTGTGTCCGTCCTGGGGGTGGTTGGGTCGGGTAGGCAGGTCGCCACGCTGTGCCGCGTGGTCGAGCACGTCGGCGAGTGCCTGGTGCAGGGACTCGACATAGCGCACGCGGATGAGGCTGCACAGCTCCGGCTCCTGGCGGGCCGTGTCGAGGAGGGCCGAGACCAGGTCAGCCCGGGAGGTGTCCTGGTTGCCGATGGCGCTGGCCAGGGTGGCGAGGAGTTCGTCGCGCAGGTGCCCGTTGCCGAGGATGACCGGCGTGACGTCGTCGGTCAGTCCGGCGTGGCTGAGAGCCTCCGCGGCGAGTTCAGCCCGCGAGGGCCAGCGGCGGTACACGGTCGCCTTGCCCACCCCGGCCCGTGCCGCGGCCTTGTCCATGGTCATGGCCGGGTAGCCGCCTTCGGCGAGCAGCTCCGTCGCCGCGCGGAGGATCCGGGCGTCCCGGGCGGGATCGCGGGGCGGTCCGGAGAGGCCGGAAGGCCGCCGCAGCTGTGCACCGGGTTGTGGCATGGGGCTCTCCTCGCGAACTAGGACCGATTTGTTTCGAGTATAGCCGGGCTGTTAACGTCACCGAGTACCCGGAACATCTGCGTCTCGGGTTCGGGTGCACGGTTAGCGATAGGGAGTGAGGTGGCGCAGTGAAGGCCGTAGGTTTCACCGAGTTCGGCGGCAGCGAGGTCATGCGGGTACTGGAGCTGCCCGAACCGCACGCCGGACCGGGGCAGGTACGGATCAAGGTGGCCGCCGCCGCCGTCCACCCGGCCGACGTCAACATCCGCACCGGCCTCTCCGCCAAGTACAGCCCGGAGATGAACCCGCCCTCGGACGTGTACGTCGTGGGGTGGGAGATCGCCGGGACGATCGACGAGGTCGGAGAGGGCGCACGTCCGGAGCTGGCCCTCGGCACCGAGGTGGTAGCGGTCACGGAGCCGAAGCTGGACCAGGGCGGACAGGCACAGTACGTGGTCGCACCGGCGGAATCGGTGGTCCGCGCACCCATGGGCGTCGACCTGACGGCGGCCTCGACCCTGCTGATGGCCGCACTGACCGCACAGATGGGCCTGGATGCGCTGGCCCTGCCCCCGGGAGCGACAGTGGCGGTCACCGGCGCCGCCGGCGGGATCGGCGGCTACGCCGTGCAGCTGGCCAAGGCGGCCGGGCTGACAGTCATCGCCGACGCAGCGGACAAGGACCGCGACCTCGTCACGAACCTGGGCGCCGATCACGTACTCCCCCGCGGAGACGACTTCCCCGACGCGGTCCGCCGGCTGCGCCCCGACGGCGCGGACGGAATCATCGACGGCGGATCGGTGGGCGAGGCGGTAGCCGCAGCGGTACGCGACGGCGGCGCCATCGCGACCTTCAAGGGATTCACCGGCGCCACCGACCGGGGCGTGCGCTGGTTCCCCGTCTTCGTCTACGACCGCATCCGCGACACGGCCACTCTGACGCGGCTGCGCGACCAGGCCGAATCCGGCGCCCTCACGCTCCGCGTCGCGGGGAGCTACCCGCTCGAACAAGTCACCGAAGCGCACCAGCTCATCGAGGAAGGCGGAGTGCGGGGACGGCCCGTGCTCGTGTTCTAAGCCGAGAACCCAGTACCCCGGCCACTTCAGTCCTGGCCGGCTCGGCGATGCCGTGCCGAGTCCGACAGCCCCGTGCCCAGATCCCAGAGAACACGATCAACCGAAAGAAGGCTCGCCATGACATCCAACGACAAGGCCAAGGTGCTGGTCACCGGGGCGACCGGAATGCAGGGCGGCGCTGTCGCCCGCGCGCTCCTGCGCGCGGGACACCCCGTCACCGCGTTGGTGCGCAACCCCTCCTCGGCTCCCGCCCAGGCCCTGGCCGCACTGGGTGCGGTCCTGGCCACCGGGGACCTGGAGGACGTCGCCTCCCTGGAAGCGGCCGGCGCCGGACACGACGCGGTCTTCTCGGTGCAGCTGGCCAGTATCGACCCGGCCGATCCCGCCGAGCTCCGCCAGGCCGGCAACATCGTTACCGCGGCCCAGCGCGCCGGCATCACCCAGCTCCTGCACACGTCGGTATCGGCGACCAGGTGGCGTACCCAGCACCCGGACTTCGAGATCAACGATCCGGTGATGAAGGAATACTGGAACCAGAAGGACAAGACCGAGGAAGCGATCCGGCGCTCAGGGCTGCAACACTGGACCATCTTCAAGCCCGCTTGGTACATGGAGAACTTCCTCCCGCCCCGCCGGGAGTACATGGCCCCCGAGTTGCCTCACGGCAAGCTGGTCACCGCCATGAGCCCGCAGACCGAGCTGGCGCTCATCTGCGCCGACGACCTGGGTGCCGCCGTGGCAGCCACCGTCGCCGAGCCGAACAGGTTCCACGAGGCCGAGGTCGACCTCGCCGGCGATGCGCTGACCTACCCGCAGCTGGCCGACGTCCTCTCCCAGGCCACCAGCCGCGAGATCACCACCGACTTCATCTCCCTGGAAGAAAAGACACAGCGCAGCGGTGTATCCGCAGCGTTCGGCGACCGCTGGAACGACCGTGTCGGCTACCCCGCACGCCCCCACCACGCCGCCGCCTACGGCCTGACCACGACGCCCTTCGCACAGTGGGCAGCACGGCAGGACTGGAGCACCCTGACTGCTGAACGCAACTGAACTGACGCAGCCCTCCAGCGGGCAGTCGGCCATCACCTGACTGAAGACGCCTCCTCCTCCTCGTCTTCGTCAGACCGTGGCCGGCGCGCCGCTGCGTGGGCCGGCCAGCCCGGACAAGCCCCCCAGCTTTGCTACAGAGAGCTACTTTTCACTTCGCGGCAGCTCCCCGGAGGACAGGGCCGTTAAGGAATGTCCTGGCCGATCGCCCGCATCACGTCCGCGAGCCACACTAAATGAGGCGTTGACCTGCTCGTTGTCCCGGTCCCGGCCTTGGTCCCCGTACCCGATTAGTCCGTTGGGGACCGGTCCCCGTTCGGTGCCGGGTTCGGTTCCGGGACCGGTCCCCGCTTCGATCGGGGACCGGTCCCCGAAGCGGGGTCTGCTGGCATGGGCCTGCGGAGCACCGATACCCAGACGCCGCAGGAGGGAGGCGAGTTCTGCGGCCTGTTGCAGGGCGGGCGTCGTTGTCGTCTCGTTGACGATGTCGTCTTCCTCTGGCTCAAACCGTGAGGCATCAGTCACCAGCGCCGAGGCCGCCGGCGACAACCAGTTCGCGACTGGTGAACTCGCCGGTGAGCATGGGCATGGCGGCAGCGATCGCTTCCTTGGCCTCGGGCAACCGCAGGGATGCGTCGTGGTGATCCTTAGATTCCCAGACCTCCGTGACCACGATCGTGTCCGGGTCATCGGCGGCCAGGCCCACCACGTAGCTTCTGCAGCCAAGGTCGCGGAGGCTATCGGCTCCGGACAGCAGGATCGCAACCACGTCGTCGCGCTTGCCGGGCTGGGTCTTCATCGAACCGATGTAGCCATAGGCCATGTCATGCCGCCTTCGTCGGAGTTGCTGTTACTCGGCACCATCATGGCCACCCCTTCAGACGACGCGGCCGGCACCCTGCCGCAACCCCGGAGCACACGACTCACCGATCCATCAGGAGCCGGGAAAGATCCATCGGACACGGCCTAACCCGCTCGCGCAAGCTCTCTACTCCGACCTCCTGCAGAGCCGGATCGCGGACTGGAACAACGCCCGGTTCACGTTCCTGGACCCGCTCGCACGCGACTTCTACGTCGACTGGGAGCAGACCGCCAACGACGTCGTCGCCGTCCTGCGCGGCTACGTCGGCGCGAACCCGGCGGATCGGCGCCTTTCCCAACTCGTGGGCGAGCTCGTCACGCGCAGCGACGACTTCTCCCGCCGGTGGGCCGTCTACGACGTGAAGTACCACCGCACCGGCCGCAAGGTCCTCCGTCACCGGGTCGTCGGGGATCTCGACCTCGGGTTCGAGGCGCTCGCGCTGCCCGACTCCACGACACTGAGCCTGTCTACTACCCGGCCGACGAGTCGACTCGGGAGCGTTTGCAGCTGCTGGAGAGCTGGGCCGCCACCGAAGCCCGCGACGGCATCTGGCCTCATCCCGTCCAGTCGCAGTAGCCGCACGATCGAGGAGTTGCCCCCGGTCCCGTCCTTGTCATACTGATACTGTACCTGTAGGTAGGTACAGAACAGAACGGCAAGAGCTGCCGGCCTGCGAGGAAGGACCGACCACGTGAAGAGCACGGAACGCCACCACCCGGCTGCCAGCTCACGAGAGCGTCTCGTCGAGGCCACCCGGGAGCTGCTGTGGGAGCAGGGCTACACATCGACCACCCCTGCGGAGATCCGAGCGCGCGCGGGCGTCGGACAAGGAAGCATGTACCACCACTTCCCGACCAAGGCCGACGTCGCAGCCGAAGCGATGCTCCGCAACAGTGCCGAACTCGAACGCGTAATGGACGACTACCTGAAGCAGACGCCATCACCAACCGGAAGCGTCAAGAGCTATCTGAGCAAGCCGCGCGACGGCCAGAAAGGCTGCCGGTTCGGGCGGATGACCCTCGACAACGCCGTGCTGGAGAACGAACGGCTGCGGGGGCCCGTGGCGGACAGCCTGACCTGGTATCGCCGACGAATCGAACATCTCCTGATCGACGGGCAAGCGCGAGGGGAGCTGCGAGACGACTTCTCCGCCGAGGCCGTTGCTGCCACGATCATTGCCATCGTGCAAGGAGCGCACGTTCTTGCTCGCGCAGACCGGAGCCAGGCAGCGTTCGACCGTGTGATCGAGGGTGGTCTCACGCTGCTGGCAGGACTGGAACGCCGGGCTTGAATGTTGATTCACGCAACGGGCGTGTACCTGCTGCGCCCATTGGTTTCGTGATCCGGTCGGCATCTGACGCTGTTGATGCAGCGGACTTCCGTAGCGTCAACGAGGAGTGGACCACGGTGCTGTTCGCTCTCACCGACGAGGATCGACACCTGCTGGGCGATCCTTTCACCCACATCGTTCAGCCGGGCGGGGATGTTCTGATCGCGCGAATGCCGAACGGCACCGCCGCCGGATGCGTTGCGCTCCTGCGATACAGCTCCGATCTTCTCGTGCTCGCCACGATGGTTGTACGTGCTGAATTCCGGAGCCGCGGCGCCGGCCAAAGGTTTCGAGAGGCTGCGATCGCTCGGGCTCGACGGCTGGACGCCCGGCGTCTCCTTCTCGGGACGAACAGCCGGCCGGCTGCCGCGCTCCGGCTCTACAAGGACTCGCCCTTTCGCCGGATCGGCCGGGAGGAACTTCCTCTCCCCGACTACTACGCCCGCGCCGACGTTCCTGATGCAACTCTCGCTCGACGAACCAACCCGCCCAGCCTCGACCGGAATCAGGTGACCACGATGGTCAGCGTCAGCCAAGAGACCTCGACTCAGACACGAACCCGGCTACGGGCCGTCATAGCGAACTCTGAGATCGTGGTGCTCGACGGGGCGTGGTCATTCGTCGAAACACCGATGAACGAGCCGCCCCGTTTGGATGAGCACGTCCTCGCGGTCATCCGCGACGATGAATGCTGGAGCGCCCTTCGCCCGGATGACGGGAGTGACAAGGAGAGAGAACGATTCGGTCTGTTGTCCTTCCACTTCCCACCCGGCCTCGACAACAGCGGCTTCGTCGGCTGGCTCGCCACCGAGTTGAAGAAACGTCTGGGGACCGGACTGTTCGTCGTGTGCGGCAGCAACAGCGATCACGGTGGGATCTACGACTACTGGGGCTGCCCCATCGACCTGCTGGACGATGTCGCCGGCGTCATCCGAGAGCTCGCCGACCATCCCACAGCGACCCCGTCATGAGCACCATTACTGCCGGAGACGAACGGGTGCCGACGCCGCCGCGATCGCAGATGCGTTCGTCTGTCTGAACTTCCCCGTGAGGTGGGCGCCGCCATCGCTTCGGCCGCTCCTGCCGGGCGCACCATTCTCTGGACCCGCGCGCCCCGTGACCCACCTCGGCAGCGTGGACTCGATCCTCGAAGTGATCGCCGAGTCGGACAGGAGCGACGTCCTCGTCATCGACAACGGAGGCAGGCGCGAGGAGGACTGCATCGCCGATCTGCGGCTCGCGGAAGCCGCCCTCGCCGGAATCGTGCTGTGGGGCGCCCACGCATCCAACGCATCGAGACGGCGCAGGGCGACCTCATCCACCAGGGGTGCTCTCTCCGCGACCAACTTGACTTCGCCGGCTACATCCAGCGACGCACCGCGGACATCTCACTGCCCTTCGGCAACACCTCAACGACCACGGTTCAGCACTGGAGACATGACCATGAGCGTCACGCCGCCCATCACCACCGACACCATCCACGACCTTGTGCCCTTCGCCCGGTACCTGGGCGTCACCTTCTCAACGATCGAACCCGACCGCGTTGTCGCCCACCTATCCGAGAGCGGCGACCTCGCCACGATCGGCGGCGGTGTGCACGGCGGCGCGCTCATGGCGCTTGCCGACGTCAGCGCCGCCGTTGTGGCTGTCCTCGCGAGCGGCGATGCCGCCGCTGCTCCGGCCACTATGCAGTCCTCGACCAACTTCCTTCGGCCCGTCCATGGCGCCGCAACGGCTGAAGCCCGGATTGCTCGCCTCGGAAGATCGACGGTGGTCGACGTGGAGCTGACCGACCCGGCTGGTGAGCTCTGCGCACTGGTGCGGCAGATCGTCACCGTCCGACCCGGATGAATCCGGACAGACGTCGATCATGCAAGGGGCCCTGATCCCGGGCCAGGTCATGTGCAGCGGCAGCTTCACGACACCATGGGTCGGCCCGCGCAGCTCGTCCAGTGACTCCGGCAGGCGGCGCAACTTCTCTCGGTACAGCGCGAGGCCCTCGGCGACCGCATCCGAGAGGTCTCCCGGCGTGGATGCGGGATGCCATGGGCTGGAGGGCATGACCCCGTTGTGATGGCCGAAGACGTGCAAGGGTCAGATGTGCGAGCTGGCATCCGGAGCGAGCGGGGGCGCATCTACGGGTGAGTTGGTCGTCGCAGTCTGCTCAGCTTTGAGCAGCACGGACTCTCTGGCGTGACGCTCGTTCGACGCTCTGGGTGTCTGCACGAAGGACGACGAGTCGAGAAAATCGCTCTGACCAGGTGTTTTATTGGATCCCTTCGGGCCGACACCTTTTCGATGACGCATCATGTGGAGTGCGTGGCGATCCTGGAGCCGGTGGCGAAGGGCGCCTGACCTGTTGTTTTGTGCGTGTGTCTGATGTGCGGTGTGGGAGGTTCGACCCCGGCGCCGAGGCTGAAGCGCCGGGCCTTCGCCTCAGGGTACGAACTGCGGATCGTCGCCGAGTGTGACGTCCTTGACGTGTGCGCAGAGTACGCCGAGCTGCCGCGGCGCTGATCTGGGCCCGTGAGCTGGACGCGGGCGCTTGTCACTGGTCGGTTTCGACGATGTACCGGATCCTGCGCGAGTACGGGCAGTCCGGTGAGTGTCGCTGCCAGGTCACTCACCAAGCCAAGGGCATCTTGGTACCTGGTACCTGGTATCTGGAAATCTTTCGCTGTGCGCGGAGTGAAGGGCATGCTCATGGCTGCGAGCCATGAGCATGCCCTCTCAGTCAGTGGAGGTGGGCCGGGAGAACGTCCGGCAGGCTCCCCATGGGTGCGCCCCGTGCTCCGCGGTCTTGGGAGCCTACTTGCGGAGCTGGTTGTAGGTGCCGTAGGCCATCGCGGTCTGGCCCCAGCTGTTCGGGTGCGCCGGTGCGAGCTTCGTCTCGATGGGCTCGATCCACCGGTTCGTTTCGTTCTGGCACATGTCATGGCCGATGGTCATCGTGTACGTGTCTGCGTACTCCGCGCCGGCGCTCCTGGCCCGGTCGGCGAGGGCCTGGTTGAGCTTCTTGTTCACATCGCGGAGGTAGGGCACGTCGCCGTCCGCGAACGGGACACCGGGACGGCAGGGCTTGCCGTCGTCCGGCACGAGCGATGGGTAACCGACCACCAGGACCCGGGCCTTGGGTGCGAGAGCGCGTATGTACTGCAGGGTGACCGTCAGCTTTGCCGCTGTGGAGTTGATGCGAGTGGTGACGGCGTCGGTGCCGGACGCGTTGTAATGCGTCTTGCAGGGGCTGCCGGTCGGATCGCTGAAGCTGCCGACGACGCAGTTGGTGATGATCTCGGTGAACCCGATGTCATTGCCCCCGATGGTCAGCGTGACCAGATCGGTGTCGCCCGACAGGGCGCTGAGCTGGGCCGGGTTGGTGCCCTGAGCCTTGGCCATCTCTGCGGTGGTGGCACCGCTGCAAGTGACGTTCTTGAAGGACTTGGCCTTCACTGCTCCGGCGATCACCGCGGGGTAACTTTCTCTGGTGCGATCACAGTTGGCGTCGTCCACCGAGCTGAGACCCGCACCGGAGGCGTACGAGTCACCGAGCGCCACGTAGTTGTCGTAGGTCGGCTGGGCCGACTCGGCAGCAGATGCAGTCGGGGCCATGAAGCCACCGATGAGCCCGGCAGTGGTGCCGAGTGCCGCCGCGGCCAGTGACGCGGTGCGGCCGGTGCTGCGGAGAGTTCGTGCGAGTTGAGTCATTGCGCCTTCAGGGAGAGGGAGTTGCCGGTCTGCGGCACTGGCTATGAAGCGATTCGGATGTCTCAGGTTCCCTGTCGGACACACCGATTCCGCTCAGTCCCGGTTCGTCTCGACCAGTGGACAGCGGCCAATGGGCCGTTGTGAGTGGGTAGTTGGGGGACCGGGCCGGTGCGGCGACCGAGATGGCGCTCGGTACGGCTGATCTGATCCAGTACCTGGAGCGGTTCGTCCAGGACCTCATCACCCCCGGCGGGCGGAGCCGTTGCTGTCGCCGGCCGCCGTGCGGGAGGCCGCCGACGCCACCCCCGAGGACGTCGAGGACGTCGAGGACGCCCAGCAGGCCGCGTACGCCAGAAGGGTCGCGTGGTGGTCCGGGCTCAGCCAGTGGTTCGTGTCGGAGGAGGGGCGGGAGTCGCAGGCCCGGTCTGCGACGGGTCGGCCGGTGTGGCTGTTCCGGGTCGGAGTACTCGAAACGCTCGCCCTCCAATTGTTCCCGCCACTGCTCTCGGACGCCCTCGCCACCCGGCGACCGGGGACGACGACCACCGCCGTTCCCCGTCGCGTGGAGATCCTCGCCCGACTGCGTGCACAGCGCGATCACGTGGCCCTCGGGCCCTCCGAAGCAGTGCCGCTCCGCCGACCTGATCGGCTGCGGCGTCAGAGGGCTTCTCGTTGTTCCACAGCGCGGCCGATGAGTTTGTGGCTCCCCGCCGGTCCAAGCTGGTGACTGACAGCCTGAGAAAGGACACCACCATGTCGGAGCTCCTCGTCGACTTCATCACCTCCCTCGACGGCTACGCGTCCGGAGAGGGATGGCCCGGGTTCTGGGGCCTTGAGGGTCCGGAGTATCTCGCGTGGCTCGGCGAGCAGCCCGAGGTCACCTACCTGATGGGAGCGAACACCTACCGCCTGATGTCGGGCTTCGCCGCAGGCGAGGTCCCGAGTGGCCAGGACGAGTTCAGGCCCGAAGAGGAGGCGTCCGTCGACGAGCTCACGCAGGCGTCCAAGGTCGTGTTCTCCTCCTCGCTCGATCAGCCGCTGACGTGGGCCAACTCCACGCTCGTCCGCGACGACGCCGTCGAGGCGGTCCGCGCCATGAAGTCGAATGGCTCCGGGCTCCTCAGCACGATCGGCAGCCTCAGCCTGTGCCGGTCCCTGCTGCGCGCCGGACTCGTCGACCGCTTCCGGGTCGTGATGTTCCCGGTGATCACCGGGGCCACGGGCGAAGAACGCATCTACGACGGCTATCCGGACGTCGCCCTCGAAATGATCGGGCACCGCACCTTCGACGGCCGCACCCAGCTGGTCGAGTACAAGCCCCGCGTGCTCGAACATCCGCCGCTCGGCGTCCCCGCGTGACGTCACCTGCCTCTGGCGGTGACCCGTACCCGTACCCGTACCCGTCGCCTGTCGCCAGTGGCCAGTGGCCACTGGCCGGTCATCGGTCGCCGGTCTCCTCCTCGTGCGCGTACGTCTCCTTCGGCAGTGCCCGCAGCGTGGTCTGGGCCTTGAGGAGCATCTCCTCGTACTCCGCCTCCGGGTCGGAGTCGAGGACGATGGCGCCGCCCGCGCCGATGGTCAGTTCGCCGTCGTGGCGGACGGCGGTGCGTATGGTGATGCTCAGGTCCGCCGTGCCCGTGTAGCCGACGAAGCCGATGGCGCCCGAGTAGACGCCGCGGGCCTCGCCCTCCAGGTCGTCGATGATCTCCATGGTGCGCAGTTTCGGCGCCCCCGTCATGGACCCGCCGGGGAAGCAGGCCCGGACCGCGTCCACGGCGGAATCGCCCTCGCGCAGGGTGCCGGTGACGGTGGAGACGAGCTGGTGCACGGTGGCGTAGGACTCCACCGCCATGAGCGAGGGGACGGTGACGGTGCCGATCTCGCAGATCTGCCCGAGGTCGTTGCGGAGCAGGTCCACGATCATCAGGTTCTCGGCGCGTGTCTTGGGGTCCGTGCGCAGGGCGCGGCGCGTGGCCTCGTCGGTGTCCGGGTCGGCGTGCCGGCGCGCCGTGCCCTTGATCGGCTTCGCCTCGACCGTGCGGGCGGCGTCCACCTTGAGGAACCGCTCGGGCGACGAGCTGAACACCGCGAGGTCGCCGAGGCGCAGCAGCGCCGCGTAGGGGGCGGGGTTGAGCCGCCGAAGACGCCGGTAGTAGGCGAGGTCGTCGGCCGGTGCGGGCAGGTGCAGATTGGTGGTGAGGCAGATCTCGTAGCTCACGCCCTCGCGCAGCCTGCGGTCGCACTCCTGGATGTCCGCCAGGTACCGCGCGCGCGGGCGGGCCAGCCATGCCGAGGCGTCGTGCTGCTCGGGGGACGGCGCGACGGTGGCGTCGGCGTGCTCGTCGGTGAGTTCGGCCAGGACGGGGACGACCGTTCTTATCCACTTCTGCGCGGCGTCGGAGTCCTGCTCCTCGCAGATGGCCACGACGTACGTACGGTCCTCGGCGTGGTCCACGGCGACGAAGCGGTCCGCCTGGAGCCACACCGCGTCCGGGGTCCTCGACCGGTGGGCGCGCCGCCCGCCGAGGTCGGCCTTCAACTCGTAGCCGAAGTAGCCGACGTAACCGCCGGTGAAGTCGAAGGGCAGCTGTCCGGCCCCCTCGACCACGCGGCCGGTGCGGCTGCCGAGCGCGTCGAAGACGGTGCCGTCCTCGCGGTGCGAGGCGCCGTCGGGGTGGTCCACGACGGTGTGCCCGTCCCCGACGCGGTAGGTCAGCATCTCCGCGCCCGGCTCCTCGGCGGCGCCGAAGAACGAGAAGCGGGCCAGCCCGGGTTCCACGTGCGAGCTGTCGAGCCAGAAGGAGCGGGTGCTCGTCCCGTACAGCGCCAGGTACGCGGCCTCCGCGTCCACGGCCCGGTCCAGGACCTCGTACTCCGCGAGCAGCCGCGGCGGTGACGCGTCCGGCAGCCCGTCCGACACCGCGATCGACGCAGCGTCCGATGCCGCGACCGGGACGGGTACGGGTACGGTGCCGGCCCGGCCCTCGTACGGACCCGTGCCGCTGTCGCGCCCCGCCAGTGCCAGGTCCCGGAAGTTGGCCACGAGGCGGGCACCGTGTTCCGTGCAGATCGACTCCGGGTGGAACTGCACACCCCACCACGGCCGTTCGCGGTGGGCCAGGCCCATGATCACGCCGTCCTCGGCGCGCGCGGTGACCTCCAGGTGCGCGGGCACGGGTTCGGCGACGCTCAGCGAGTGGTAGCGCACGGCGGTGAAGTCCTGCGGGACGCCGGCGAAGAGGCCCGTACCGCTGTGCCGGATCGTGGACAGATAGCCGTGCCGGGGCTCCGGCGCGGGGGTGACCGGCGCGCCCGCCAGCAGACCCACGCCCTGGTGCCCCAGGCACACCCCCAGGACCGGCAGCCCGGAGTTCTCCAGGACGTCGCGGGAGCGGCCGAAGTCACGGGGGAGCGCCGGGTGTCCGGGGCCCGGGGAGATGACCGCGGCGTCGAAGCCGTGCGGGTCGAACCGGTCCCGGTCCTCGGCGTCGTTGCGTACGACGACGGGGGCGACGCCGTACACCTTTGCCAGCAACTGGTACAGGTTGTAGGTGTAGGAGTCGTAGTTGTCGATGAGCAGGACGCGCATGGGTCAGCACCTTGGGTGGGGTGGTGGTCAGGGGGTTCGGGTCGACACCGTTGACCAGTCGAAGGGGAGGGTGTCCAGGACGTCCAGCTCTTGGCAGAGCTGCCGCAACCCGCTGAAGTCCTGGAGGAGCCGCTTGCCGCCGGAGGCGCTGCCGACGTCCCGCAGCATCTCCGCGCCCCCCTCCACACCGAGCAGGTCCAGGATCCTCGCCCAGGTCGTGAAGTCGTGCGAGGCGAAGGCCTCCATCCCGTCGGCCAGCGCGGTGAGGAAGTAGACGCGCTGCCCGGGGGAGAAGTGCCTCCACGCCTCCTGGGCGAGGGTGTCCGCGATCGAGGCGTGGCAGTACTCGTCGCGGTTGTGCAGGACGGCCGTCATCCGGTTCACGGGCTGGATCTCGTGGTTCTCGGCGACGAGGTCCAGATGGGCGTTGACCGAGATCTCCGCGACCGTGGTGAAGGCGAGCGACACCAGGGCGCGCTCCTCGTCCGTCGCGGCCGTGGCGAGCCGGTGCGCCTGCCTGCGCGCCTTGTACGCGAGGGGCAGCGCCGTCTCCGGCATCCGCCAGCCGCGCTTGCGGCGCGTCACGGCACTCGCGTTGAGGTGCATCAGCGTGTGGTACTGCTCGTCGACCATGGCCTGGGTGACCGCGAGCGCCATGGACTCGCCGTCGATGCCCGTGTCGAAGACGTCCTGCGTGACCAGGGCGAAGCCCGGGTTCACCACGTGCTGCTCGATGTCCATGATGTTCTTGTTGAACGAGATCCAGCCCCACGCGAGGATCCGTGCCTTCGTCCCGTCGTCGAGCGCGAGATAGGTGGGGTGCTGACGGAAGGGCAGCAGGGCCTCCGGGAAGTCCGGCCGGTCCAGTTCGAAGACGTCGTCCAGGTTCGGCTCCTCCTGCTTGACCGTGGCGCGCCGGTGCCAGTTGCCCGCGAGTCTGCTGAGCACGGCGTTCTCCACCGCGTCGTGCGGGTCGTGCTCCGGGAGGGACCGCAGCCGTCGCGCCACGGTGGACGCGCCGGGATCCGCCACGGTGGACGTGCCGGGATCCGCCTCGTTGGGTTCGTTGGGTATGTCGTTCATGGTGACCTCGGTCCAGGTCAGAGCCGTCCGGCACGGATCGCGCCGGTCTTGGTCCTGAGGGATTCGATCTTGTCCGGTTCCGGCGCGACGCCGAGGACCTCACGCGTCACGGACCGTCCAGGAATTTCCGCAGCGCCTGGACGTCGCCCGGCTCCAAGGTGATTCCGAAGATCTCCTCGGGAGCGGCGAGCAGCTCGTCCCTGTCGAGTTCCCGGAAGGTCGCCGGCCTCGCGGGACGTATCTCCGCGAGAGTGCTGCCGGCCAGCAGGTGCCTCACCTCGGGCCGGGTGCGCTGGAGGACCATCTGGTGGTTGAACGGGGAGCGCGGATGCGTGAGGCAGAAGTGGTTGAGGAGTTCGAAGTCCGAGGGGTGGCGCACGTCCGTGGTGAAGCCGTAGAGCTCGGCAGGTCCCTCCGGCCCCAGGAACCGCAGTACGTGTTCACCGGACGGCTCTCGTACGAGATCGAACGAGAAGTCGCCGTCCAGCCGCGCGTCCTCCGCGAGCCGGATCGGCTCGTGCGGTCCGTAGGCACCGAAACTCACGTCGTGCAGCCAGCGTTCGCCGTCGAGCTCCACGCACAGGGCCACGTGCAGGGCCGGCCCGAACTTGTTGCCGGTGCGGATCCGCGTCCGGCCGGCGAACGCCGTGAACGTGAACCCGACGCGGTCGAGCACGGCCGCCATCAGCACGACGTGCTCCAGACACCAGCCGCCGCGGCCCTGTCGCACGAGCTTGTCCTGGACGCTGTCCAGGTCGAGCGGTACCGACGTGCGGCCCAGCAGCGCGTCGAGGTTGTCGAAGGCGATCGCGTCGACATGGGCGGCGTGCAGGCCGCGCAGTGTGGAGAGGTCCGGGGCCACGTCGCCCCGGTAGCCCACGCGGGTCAGATAGGCGTCCAGGTCGACGCCGTCGCCCTGCCACATCGAATCCGTCATACGTAGCTCACCCCTCATGTGAACTGCCCGGCGACGATGGCCGCGAGAATGAGCCAGCCGAAGTAGGTGTTGGAGACGAAGGTGTCCCAGCACGACTTCGGGTCGTCCAGGTCCGCACGTACGATCAAGTAGGCCAGGTAGGCCCCCGCGAGCACGGCGATCAGGTAGAACGCCCACCCCATCGACATCCGGGAACCGGCCCACAGCACACCGCCGACACTGATCGCGGCGAAGATCCCCAGCCACGCCTTGGTGGCGTCGCCGAACAGCAGAGCGGACGACTTGACGCCGATCTGACGGTCGTACTCCTTGTCCTGATGGGAGTAGATCGCGTCGTGGATCATGGTCCAGAAGGCGCCGCCGGCGTACAGGCCGTACACCGCGAGCGGGAAGTCGGCCGTTCCGGTCGCCGCCGTCCAGCCGATCAGCGCGTAGACGCTCATCACCAGCGCCAGGAACGCCGAGGGCCAGAAGAAGACGCGCTTCATGTAGGGGTACGCGACGATCAGCGGGTACGAGGCCGCGGCGACCAGGGCTGTCTCCACGTTCACCACCGCCAGGACCAGCAGCGCGACCAGGGCCTGTGCGGTGGCGAACAGGAGGGCGTTCTTGACGCTGACCGTCCCCGCCGCGACCGGACGCGACACGGTGCGGGCGACCCGGGCGTCGACCTCCTTGTCGATCACGTCGTTCACCGCGCAGGCGGCGCCGCGCACCAGTACCGCGGCGACGGCGAGGAGCACCACCGCCAGCGGGTCCGGCCGTCGTTCGGAGGCGAGGGCGACGGCCCACAGCCCGGGGAGGAGGTAGAGCACGTACCCCGTGGGCCGGTCCAGCCGCATCAACAGGAGATACGCGCGGACCGAAGTGGGGCTCTTCGTGACGACGCCTCTGGATATTTCGTGGAGCATCAGGATCCAATCACCATGTCACCGGAAGTTGGATCAACCCGCCGATCAGCGTGTTGAGGCGCAGCCTCAGCTCGTCCGTACCGACAGCCAGGCGCAGGGTCGGGAAGCGCGTGACGAGCTGGGTGATCGCCACTTGCAGCTGCATCCGGGCCAGCGTCGCGCCGACGCAGTGGTACGCACCGTGCCCGAAGGCGAGACTGCCCGTGGTGTCGCGTGTGACGTCGAGCTGGTCGGGGCCGGTGAAGGCCTTCTCGTCGTGGTTGGCCGCGATGATGTTCAGCATCACGAAGTCGCCGGCCCGGACGGTGACTCCGTCGATCTCGAAGTCCGTCAGCGCGTAGCGCGGCATGCCGCCGTTGTGCGGATTCGGCATCGACCTCCGCAGGGTCTCCTCGACCGCGCCGGGGACCAGACCCGGGTCGCGCACCAGCGCCTGCCACTGCTCGGGGTCGGCCAGCAGCAGCGACACACAGGTGCCGATCCGCGCCACCGTGGTCTCGTAACCGCCGAACAGCAGCAACGCCGTCAGCCCGATGACCTCGGTGTCCTTGATCCCCTCGGACGCGCAGATCCTGGAGATCGCGTCGTCGCCCGGGTTCTGCCGTTTGTCGGCGACCAGTTGCCTGCAGTAGGCGAACAGCTCACCCAGCCCCTGCTTGGACCTGACCGGGTCCCCGACGCTCGCGGCGTCCTGGGTCCAGCCGCCGAACCGGTCCTTGTCATCCTGGGGCACGCCCAGCCACTCGCACATCACCTGGATCGGCAGTGACAGCGCCAGCGCCTCGCGCAGGTCCACCGGTTGCTCCTGGGCGGCCACCGCGTCCAGGAGCCGTCCGGTCACCTCTTCGACGTAGGGCCGCAGCGCCAGCATCCGCTCGGGTGAGAAGTGCGGCTCCAGCAGGGCCCGCAGCCGGGCGTGGTCGGTGGCGAAGTCGCCCAGCAGGCCGGCGAGAACCGCGGAGCCGCTGTCCTTCGCCGCGGCCTGCGGATCGGGATTCGAGCGGCTGAGCCGGTCGTCGTCGAGCAACTGCCGCACCCAGGCATGACCGGTGACCAGCCATGCCTCGTCGCCCTCGGCGGTACGGACCCGATGGACCGCGCCCTTGGACTGGAGTGTGCGCAGCGCCGGCGCGAGGTGAAGCACGTGCGTCTGCTCGAAGGGCAATTGAGTGGGGGTGCTCACTGACGGCCTCCGCCGGAATCGAGGTTCGGACCACTGGGTCGAGGACGGTCACGACGTACGGGGGCTCGTCGTCCCGGTGCCCGTAGGGGAACGCGGAGGGCCTGCTCGCCGGGCTGGTGCCACGCACGGGGCGGGGCCGGGTCGTCGTGGGCCCTGGCCATGATCATGTACTCCGATCCGGATGCCGGTCCTGCCGGGAAGTCACGGGTCATGCCGTGGAATCGGCCGGGTGAACGGCCGGACGGTCGGCCGGAAGGCCGGCCGTGTGATCAGCCGCGTGGTCGGCCGTGCGATGGACGATGCGGTCGAACAGCGCGGTCAGTTCGGTGGTCGCGGCCGGGGACAGCTCGGCTCGTCCGAGGTGCTCCAGAGCCGAGTCCAGACGGCCGCGGGACAGTCGCAGGGCCGTGTGCCGGCCGCCGCACTCCTCGACGAGGTCGGCCATCTCCTGGAGGTGCGCCGCCGTGGTGTCGTCGGAGTGCCACAGCCGGCGCAGTCGTTCACCGGCCGGGCTGTCGGCGGACAGGGCCGCCAGCACCGGGAACGTCGGGTTGCGCCGCAGGATGTCGCTGCGGACGGGCTTGCCGGTCACCGCGGGGTCGCCCCAGATGTCCTCGACGTCGTTGAAGATCTGGAAGGCGAGGCCCAGATGCCTGCCCGCGCCGCGCAGGGCGGACAGGACGTGCTCCGGTTTCCCCGCCCGCAGCGCGGGTGTCACCAGTGCGCACTCCAACAGCGCGGACGTCTTCTCCTCCACGATGCGGTCGTACTCGGAGATCCCGGTGTCCGGACCCAGCCGGACCGTCAACTCGCGGGTCTGGCCCGCGAGAACGAGGCCGAGGGCTTCGGCGAACACACTGGAGATCTCCGCACGGCCGGGGCCGCGGTCGTCGACGACCAACCGCATCCCGAGAGCCTGCAACGCGTCCCCGGCCAGGATGGCCGGACTGGAACCGAACACCTTCCACGCGGCCGGGCGGCCGCGGCGCAGCTCGTCCGCGTCGATGATGTCGTCGTGGATCAGGGTCGAGTTGTGCAGCAGTTCCAGGGCCGCCGCCTGGTCCCGCACGTCCTCCGGCCGCAGCCCGACTCCCTCGGCCGCCGCCAGCATGAGGGCGGCACGAGTCAGCTTGCCGCCCTCCTCGCCGGTCGGGTCACCGTGTTCGTCGACGAAGCCGAGGTGGTAGGAGCAGATCCGGGCCAGGGTCGGCTCCAGTGCGGAGGCCCGCCGCCGCATCACGGGCAACACCGTGGACCGCGCCGTCTCCGACGACGGGAAGGCGCGGGGCCTGGTCGACGAGGTGCCGAGTGCGCTCATCGGGATTCTCCTCCGGTCGCGCTCCTTATTACCGGTCAGAAGCTGTGCGCATGCGGTTCGCGAATTGCACCACTGAAAATAGCTGTACTGAATATGGCGCCGCCTGAACCCGGGGTGACGCAGCCGGAATTTGCGTGATCGTTCTGACTGCCATCCTGATGGGCGGCCCTGAGTGTGTCAACGATGCGGCGGGCGCATCTTCGGGTTTAGGAAAAACCCCAAAGAACGCGGCGCGGTACTGGATTTGGACTATTCTGCGGAGTGGTGGCCGCTGGGCCGCGCCCGAGCCTGTACTACGAGTCCGGTCCGTTGAACCGGCGTTTACGCGGCGGATAGGACTTCCTGCGAAGGGACTCGTTTTCCGCCGACTGCCGTGTGTCTTCTCCGCGCACGGTACCCACGGGCACTCCCGCCGGCCGTCGTCGGGACGAACGCCGTCGAAACGGCGAAGAACTGCCGCGCTCAGGCCGGTCCGGCCGGGCCGAGGCCGTTGAATGGCTCCCAGGCCGAGCAATATCACACAACGTCACTGATCATTGCCGGTTATGACTCACAGAAAGCTTGAGAGGCGGAATGGCGATGTCTGTTGATTCGGGGCAATTGCATGAGGACAGGTCGTTCGATCCGTACGGCGCGCATCGTGACGACCCGTATTCCTTTCTGGCCGGCATCGGAGAGAAGGAACCGGTCTTCTACGCCCCTTTGCTCGACGCGTGGTGCGTCACCCGGCGCGAGGACATGGTCGCCGTGCTGCGGGACGACCGGAACTTCTCGGCGCGCGACCACAATCCCCGTCCCGCGGTCGCCCTGCCGGAGGACGTGAGCCGGATGCTGCGCACCTGGCGCGGCGCCGACGCGCTGGCCGTCGGCTCGCTCGACCCTCCCGAGCACACCAGGATCAGGGAAGTGCTCAATATCGGATTCACACCGGCCAGGGTCAGGGCGTTCGAACCCACGATGCGCACGATCGCCACCGGTCTCGTCGAGCGGATCGCGGCCAAGGAGGAGTTCGACTTCATCACGGAGTTCGCCGTTCCGTACTCCCTGGAGGTGATCGGCCGGCGCCTCGGGATACCGGACGAGTACCTCGACCGCTGCCGCACGTGGTCCGAGCAGCGCATCGAACTCATGATGGCGCGGGGCAACACCGATCTCGACGGGCTGCGCGAATTCGCCCACGGGCTGATGGAGTTCGGCGCGTTCACCCGGGCACTCGTACAGGAGCGGCTCGCCGCGCCGCAGGACGACCTGATCAGTGAACTGCTCCACGAGGGCAAGGCCGGCCGTACGCTCACCGCCGACGAGGCCTCCGTCATGATCCCCACGCTGATCTTCGCGGGCCACATGACCTGCGCCGAGGCGCTGGGCACCATCCTCTTCCAGCAGTTCCAGACACCCGGCGGCTGGACCGAGGTGGTCGACGGGACGATCACCACGCGGGACCTCGTCGAGGAGGGGCTGCGGTTCGACAGCCCGCTGGCGGGCATGTACCGGACCGCGCTCGATGACGTCGTGGTCGGCGACGTCCCCCTGGCCGCGGGGAGCCGACTCCTTCTGCTGTACGGAGCGGCCGGCCGGGTCGGCGAGGCCTCCGGGTGCCCGGTCTCGTTCAGTCCGGGCAGTGGGTCCGCCTCGCATCTCGCGTTCGGGCACGGCATCCATTTCTGCCTCGGAGCCGGATTCGCCCGCTCGGAACTGGAGATCGCGATACAGGCCCTCGCCACCAGGATGCCCGGTCTGACCCTGGCACCGGGGCCGCTGCCGCGTCACCGGCCGGTGTTTCCGCTGCGGGCGTTGACCGAGTTGCGGGTGCGGCAGCGGTGACATGGGCATCCGGTTGGTCGGCGGCGTGACAAGCCCGTACTGACGGGTGACGACGAGCACGGTGGCCTGCTCCACGCCCGGACGGGGCAGGCCGCGTGCGGCAGGACGGGAAAGCGACAGGGCCGCCCGCCGACGAGGCCCCCGAGCTGTTGATCGAGATGTCTGACATCTCCATCACGCTGCTCGGGGGCCTCGTCGGCGGGGAGTCCTGCTTCGGCTTCGGCCGTACGCCCTATCCGGCTTCGGCCGTATGCCTTATCCGGCTTCGGCCTTACGCCTTACGCGCCACGGGGACGCCCGGGGACGACCGGGGACGCCGCTCGCGGTCAGGCGCGGACCGCGGTCAGGAAGAGGTAGCCGCTCTCCGGGATGGACCCGAGCTTGCGCATGAAGTGGAGGAGCGAGGAGGCCTGTTCCTCGCCGACCAGTTCGGCCAGCTTGTCGCGGACGGTCTCCACGGCGTCGGCCATGAGTCCCAGGGTGCGGATGACGTTGTCGGTGATGTCGGTGATCTCCACGTCGACGAAACCGTGGTCGGCCAGCGCCGTCCGATACTCCTCGATCGTGCCCAGGGAGCGCACCCCGTAGTGCTCGACGACGTGGTCCAGGACCTCGCGTCCCTCAGGGGTGATCGGGTCGCGCTGGATGACGTCGGCGACGACGAAGCGGCCGCCGGGGCGCAGCACACGGGCGGCCTCGGAGATCACCTGGCCGCGGTCGGGCATGTGCCACATCGACTCGAACGCCCAGGCCGCGTCGAACGAGCCGTCGGGGAAGGGCATGTCCATCGCGTCGCCGAACTGGAACGACGCCCGGTCGGCGAGCCCGGCCTCGGCCGCGAGTTTCGTGGCGTCCGACACCTGGATGTGGCTGACGGTGATGCCCACCACGTCCACGTCGGAGGTGCGGATGAGCCGCTGTGCGGGATAGCCGATGCCGCAGCCGATGTCCAGGACCCGCTGGCCGGGCTGCGCGGCGAGGCCTGAGATCATCAGGTCGGTCAGGCGGTCCGTGGCTACCTCGACGGAGCTGTCGTCGGCGTCGTTCTCCCAGTAGCCGTAGTGGATATTGGGGCCCCACGCCGAACCGTAGATCTTGCCGAACCCGTCGTACACGTTCAGGACATCGCTGTGAGCGGGAGACTGTTCGAGCGTCATGTAGAACTCCGTATCTTGGTGAAAGCGGCGGAAGCCGATGGTGGTTCGGCGCTACCGGCGGCGAGCCCGCGAATGATCCGCCGGTACGCCGCCGCAGGTCCCGCCCGTTGTCCCCAGGGCTCTCGTGGTGCGGTGCGTGCAGTGCAGTGCGGTGCGACCCGCGGCCCGGCCGGCGGCTCATCACGAACTGGTCCACGCCGGCCGGTGCCTGAGCCTCCCGCGCCGAGGATCCCGGTCGACCGCCCTGGAATTCGGCGGCCACATCGAAAGGCGGGCGAAAACCCGCTGCGCCGGGGCTGGGTCTACTTCAGTTCGAAGCGCAGGAAACCCAGCCGCACGCCCCCGGCCCGCCATTCGGTGCCGAGCGCCTGGTTCGCCAGCAGGGATATCCTCAGCTGCCTGCGGTCGACCGAGGAGAGGGTGCTGTCATTGTCGAGTATCGCCTTCGTCCAGGCGGCACTCTCCTCCCAGAACGGCGCGGTTTCCGCCGTGGCGTCGACGTCGTCGACCAATTCAAAACCCGCGGCCTCTGCGGCCTTGACGTAGTCGAGCACCGAAGCCGGTTTCGTGTAGAAGTACTCGGCCCACACATCGGCCCCGTGCGGGCGGGTGATGAACACTTCCTCGATGCAGACGCTCGCGCCCGGACGGAGCACGCGCGCCATACGCTCGAACCACCGGGGGCGGTCGAAATAGCCGCTGCTCTCGATCGCCACCGCAGCGTCGTAGGGGCCGCCGTCCAGGGGCAGCTTCTTCGCATCGCTGACCAGCGTGCGGACCCTGTCGCCCACACCGCATTCCCGTGCGAACCCTTCGACCACCGGCGCGTGTTCCGGCGCGTTGGTGACCGCCGTGACGTCGGCCCCGTACTCCTGCGCCCAGAAGAGCGAGCCGCCGCCGAGACCGCAGCCGACGTCCAGGATCCTGCCCGACAGCCGCTGTTCGGCGTCCCAGATCTTGGCCGCGTACCGCAGCAGACCCTCCTGGTGGAGCCGAATGCTGGCGCGAATGGCGTCCGGCGTCACATCGTCGGCACGCAGCGGCGATTCGAGGGAAGGGTAGTGACCCACGTGATAGTGAATTCGGGGCCCAGGTCCGTATTTGCGAACAAGCCTGGCTGTTTTGTCGTCGTAGTATTGGCCAACTATTTTCACCTCATCCTGAGGGTCCAGGGCTGTTTGAGGTGAACTTGTAAGCTCATCCAGATTCGACACGGGTCACTCCTCCAGAGCTCGGATGCCGACGACGTTGGCGAATGGCCTGCTGAACGTCATGCAGCGCTCGCCACGATTTCCGCGGGGATACCTGGTTCGGTAAGGATCGCCGGACCGGATTCCATAGTGGTGCCGAATCGAGTGGCAGCCATTGGTTTCCATCGTGGAGGGCGGCCCTGGGTGTGTCAACGATGCGGCGGGCGCATCTTCGGGTTTGGGAAAAACCCCAAAGAACGCGGCACGCAACCGGATTTGGACTATTCTGTGGATTGGTAGCCGCTGGGCGGCGCCGCAAGGCCGCACTTCGAGTCCGGCTGTTAAGCCGGCAGCCAACGGCCGATTAAGACTTCCTGAGCGGGACTCGGTTTCCACCGACTGGCGTGGATGCCCTGTTCGGCGACGCGAGCCAGGCGTTCCGACGCGGACGTCGTGGCGCGGAACGGAGCGGAGCGGGATGAGTGACGGTAAACGGGTCTTGCTGGCCGAGCCGCGGAGTTTCTGCGCCGGAGTGCGGCGGGCGATAGCCATCATCGACCTCGCGTTGGAACAGCACGGCGCGCCGGTCTACGTCCGCAAGGAGATCGTGCACAACCACCACGTGGTGCGCGGGTTCGAGCGCCGGGGCGTCCGGTTCGTCGACTCCGAGGAGGAGGTGCCGGAAGGCGCGGTGTGTGTCTTCTCCGCGCACGGTGTCTCGCCGCAGGTGCGTCGGAACGCGGACGCACGCGGGCTGGACGTGCTCGACGCGACCTGCCCCCTGGTGGCCAAGGTGCATCAGGAGGCCCGCCGGTTCGCGCGCGACGGGCGGACGTTGCTGCTGATCGGCCACGCGGACCACGAGGAGGTCGAGGGCACCTACGGGCACGCTCCCGACCAGACGGTCATCGTCGAGACGGTCGACGAGGCGGAAGCACTGGACCTCCCCCTCGACACTCCGGTCGCCTACCTCACCCAGACCACGCTCTCGGTGGACGAGACCAAGGACATCATCGCCGTGCTCCGGCGCAGGTTCACCGATCTGCGCGGGCCCGGCAGCGACGACATCTGTTACGCCAGCCAGAACCGCCAGGACGGCATCAGGGCCATCGTGGACCGGTGCGACCTGGTGCTGGTGGTCGGTTCGACCAACTCCAGCAACTCGATCCGGATGGTCGAGGTGGCGCGCAGGCTCGGCGGCAGGGCCGAACTGGTGCCGGACGTGACCCACTTCGACGCCACGTGGCTGGCCGGCGTGAGCACGGTCGGAGTGAGCGCGGGGGCGAGCGCGCCGGAGATCCTCGTCGACCAGCTGCTCGACCGGCTCGCCGAACTGGGCTACGCGGACACGTCCGTGGAACGGGTAGCGACCGAGGACATCGTGTTCTCCCCGCCCGCCCGGCTGACCGGAGTGGCGGACGTGCCGTGACCGACCGGTCCGGTCCAGGCGGGGCGATTCGAAGCCGGCTGACTACCCAGAATCAATCCAGGGTTTCCCAGGAGATACGCGGAGGCCATTCATCTGTTCGCAGAATCTGGAGGACGAACGCCCTCGAAACCAGCGCCACACGATTCTGCGCCTGAAGTTTGTCGGACATGACGCGGATGTGATAGTCGATGGTCTTCGAACTGAGGTACAACTCCCGCGAAAGTCGCCCGCTGGTGAAGCCGGCCGCGACACCTTCCAGGATCCTGACCTGGATCGTGCTGGGAACCCAGTCCCCGACCGGCTGGGACACTTCGCAGCCATTTTGATCGATATCCATGGAACCCGTCCATTCGGTACAGCCCGGCAGGGCCATGTCCTTCGGATGATCTGGTCGTTGGTTCATGTGCGTTGTCGCGTGCTGTCCGGTGGGCGAAGTCCGGTGTGCGATCGGCGCGATCGTGTTCAGGCGCCGGGCGGAGACTCCATGGAGGGGCCTGCCCGAGCGTTCCGAGCGGTGGAGATGCCGACGGCGGCCCACCGCCGTCCGCTCGCGCCGGCGCTCGTCGGCACGCATGGCCGACGCCGTGGCGTACCCGCACCCCCGCGAGGTCGTGGTCCCGGCCGATCGGTCGGCCCAGGGCACACCGGGCATGGGCCTCGGCGACAGGGCGTACTCGTCCCAGGTGATCCGCGATCGTCTGGGGCGGCGCGGGTGTCCGGGCGGGGTCTCGCAGCCGGTTCGGCCGAGCGGCCCACCGCAGACGTCTCGCAAGCGTCTCGCAGGCATTTGGCAGGCATCTGGCGGCCGTGGCGACGGACTGCCGGACTTCGACCGCGACGCCCTCGGGCGTACGAGCAGCGGCCCACCGCCGAGAGAGCCGCATCGACGAGCTCAAGCGGTGGCACGGCCTGGTCAGCCCGGTCCACCCGCTACGACAGGACCTCCACCGGCTGCCTCGCCGCCGGGCCTCAGCCGGTCCGTGCGGCGCAGGAGAGCGGGGCGAGTCCGCGGGTGACCGGCTCGACCCGCTCGTTCTCGGAACGGCCCGTCCGGGAGAGGGCAGTCATCTCCCGCTCGGCCGCCGGGACTTCGCGCGCGGATGTGCGGATGCGGATGACAGAGCGGCCGGCGGAGCGAATGACAGGGGGAGCGGAGGTGTCGTGAGGAGAGAGCATGGTGGGGGGCTACTCCTATCGAGATGTCGCGCCTGGGGACGGCGCGGTCATGCCGTGCGATGGACGATGCGATCGAACGGGACGGTCGGTTCGGCGGTGGCGACGGCCGAGGTCTCCCCGGACGGGCGATGCCCAGGTGCCCAGCCGAGCCGGGCCGCGTCGCGCAGGGTGGTCCGGCGGGCTCTCGGGTGCCTTCGTCCCGCTGGTGCTCCCAGCGCGAACCGCGGCGATGCCGACGCCCTTGTCCCTCACCACCTGGTCGTACGCCGCCAGTCCGGCGTCCGGGCCGGCAGGAGAGTGGGTGCGTGGGCCTGGCCGATGTCCACCAGGGCGAAAGCCTCGGTGAACGACTGGGCGATTTCTCTCTTTCCGGTTCTCTGTTGCCGAGTGCGGAACCGTCCACGACCAGTTCGAGTGCGACCTCCTGGTCGGAGTCGTTTCCGGTGTGAATCGCCAGGCTCAGGCCGAATGCCTTCCACGCGTCCGGCTCGGCCGCGGACCGTCGGAGTGCGCGATGCCGTCGTGGAGCGGCGCGTTGCGCGGCGCTGTGGTAGCCGCCCGGATCCGTACGTCGTCCGGACCGCAGATACGGGTCAGGGCCGGCTCCTTCGCGGAATCGTTCTTCTCGAGGAAAGGCGCCACCGCGGTGCGTGCCGTATCGGGCGATACCAGGGCACGTGATCCGGTGGGCGAGGCGTTCTCCGTGCTCATCGCTTTTCCTCCCCAGCCGCGTGGGTGGACCGACCACATGGAATTCGCCGACGGAAACATCAGGCGATCGTCAATGTGGTGAACATTTTGTAAGCGTGTCATGACACCTCTTCACCTCCTGTTGTTTCGTCGTGCAGTGTGATTCCGATACAGAGGTGCGGGCGGTTTTCCGTGCCTCCGGCATCGTCGCAGGTCGTCCGGCTTCCTTTCCGAAATTGGGCCGGCTGCCGGAATCAGCCTTACCGGATGTGAGTCTCTGCGACCTCTCCCGGTCATGTCAACGACGTGCGGTCAGCCTGGCGGGAATCATGCTCAGCAATCGGGCGTGTGGACGCGGGAGTGAATGACACCGAATTCCTGCCCGATGATCATTGTTTGGCCCGCGGTGGGTGTTTTAGGGCTCATGTAATTTTCCATCCAGGATTCGCCGGTATGCCTCGGCGGCGCGGTGCGGACGGAGGGCCTGCGCGATGCCGGATTGGCCGATGTTACCGGTCCCTTTCCCGTGGCATGGCGTGTGCGTGTGGAGAGTGCGGGACATTCAGGCGGGAAACAGGCCGATAAGAGGCGCGTTCGGGCAACTTTCATGCCCGAACGGCAGGTCGCTTCTCCCGGGGTGGCTGAAATTGAATGTCCGCTCTCACTTCCGCTCGACAGCGACTTCGCGGGTGTGTCTTTCACCGGGGTGAACTTGCGCTACGCCGCGATGAACTGCGCGAATGCGGGCCGGTTGTGTTCGCGACTCCGATCGCGGGTCGGCATTTCGGTCAACGTGAAGTGCGCGGCCATTTCGATGTTTACGGAGAGCGGGGCCTGAGCTGTGGTTTGCGGCAGAGGACGGTCGCTCGCGCTTTCCATCGCGCGGAGGGTCGAGCGGACGAACCGCTGGGGGAGACAGCTGACCTGCGACGTCACCGTGCCCACCGGCCCACTCTGCCCACCGGGCTCCCTCGCGCTCCCCCGGGCTCCCTCGCGCTCCCCCGGGCTCCCTCGGACTCCTCGGGCGAGACGTCTGCGTCCGCGCCCCTTCGGGACTCTCCGGCGCCGCGCCGCTCAGCGGTGGCCGGAAACCCCCACGTCCGGGAGGGGAGTCGGCGGATCACGGAACCCCGTTTCACCGTTTGCCCGTGCGCTCCGGAGGCCGGCCCCGGCCCTGGTCCCGGCCGCCCCTACCGCCGGCCGCCCCGGCCGGAAACGCGCCGGTCCGGAACCGCCCCGGAACCGGCTCGTCGCAGCCGGAGGGCGATCAGGGCGGTGAGTACGAAGACCGCGGCCTCGTAGGCCATGGCATGCGTGAACGCCGCGTTCGCACCGTCGGCCGGCGCGAAATAGGCCAGCCCGGCCACCGTCACCCCGATCGAGCCGCCGAGTTGCTGGGCCGTGGGCAGCAGCCCGGACACCGAACGCGCGGCGTCGCCCCGCACACCCGCCAGCACCAGCGTGAACACCGAGGCGGTGAACAGGCCGAACGCCGCGCCTCCGGCCGCCAGTACCGGCAGTGCCGCACGACGCCCGGACCCGGTCGCGACGAGCGGCGCGAGCGCCACGGCCATGCCCGCCAGCACGAGCGCGGCGACCGTCAGCGCGGTCGTGCCCAGCAGGCGGGAGAGGGCCGGGGCGGCACGGCTGCCCACAACGGCCGCGGCGGCGAACGGCGCCGACACCAGCGCGGCGGACAGCGCCGTGTACCCGAGAGCGGACTGCAGATGCAGGAACAGCAGGTACGTGAACGACGGGACTCCGGCGTTGAAGACGAACACCAGCAGCACACCCCGCCGCGCGGTCCCGTCCCGCAGGACCGACGGGTGGATCAAGGGGTCCGGCCGGTGCCGGAGCGTGCGGACGAAGCAGGTGAGGGACACCGCGGCCACGGCGAAGGAGGCCCAGGTCCACCAGGGCCAGCCGGCCTCCCGGCCCAGCGCGCAGGGCAGGACCAGCGTGGCGAAGCCGGTGGTGGTCAGCGCCGCTCCCAGCCGGTCCACGCGCTGTCCGTCCGTACCGCGCGCAGGAGGCAGCAGGGCGGCCCCGGCCAGCGAGAGGAGGGCCGGCGGGACGGTGACCAGAAAGACCGCGCGCCAGCCCAGGCCGAAGAGGTCGGCGCCGACGAGCAGCCCGCCGATGAGCGGTCCGGCCAGCGAGGCCACGCCCATCGTGGCGCCGTACAGGGCGAGGGCTCGTGGGCGGCGGTCCGGCGTGACGCCGGTGCGGATGAGCGAGAGCACCTGCGGGGCGACCAGGCCGCTGCCCGCGCCCTGCACCAGCCGGGCCGCGATGAGCCATCCGGCGCCGGGCGCGGCGGCGCACGCCACCGAGCCGGCCGTGAACACCGTGGTGCCCAGCACGAACAGCCGCCGGTAGCCGTAGCGGTCGCCCAGCCGTGCGGCGGTGATCAGCAGACACGCGTACGACAGGGTGTATCCGGCCAGTACGAGCTGTACCGCGCCGGGGCCCGCGCCCAGGTCCGACTGGAGGGCGGGAGCGGCGATCTGCGCGATCGTGACATTGAGCAGCTGTACGAAGGTCGCGCTCAGCACCACCGGCAGCAGGAGGCCCCGGCCGTTCACCGGACCAGGGCCTCGGCGAGTTCCTGCGGGCGGGCGGCGAACGGGCTGTGGCTGCCCGGCAGGGTGCGGACGGTGAACGGCTGCCCCGGCAGGGCCCGGTCGGCCTCCGCGATCATCAGGTCCTGCGCGGCGGTCGGCAGCGCCCGGTCGTCCGCGCAGCGCAGGAAGGTACGCGGGATACGGCCCCACCGTGCCGCGGTCAGGGTGATGGGGGTCGCCGGGACGGCCAGCGGCAGATCGGGGCTGAGCGCGGAGCGCCAACGGTCGAAGCGGTCGGCGGGCGTGTCGTGGTAGTGGGTCTGCCGCAGCTCCTCGACGTAGGCGGGGTCCGGTGAGAGCGGGTCGATCCGTACGGCTCCCAACGCCTCCGGATCACCGAGGTTGAGGCCCTGCCCCCGTGCGGTGGCGTTCTCGGGTGCGCTCAGGTAGTCGAAGAACCGGGGACGGCCGGCGGGGACGAACGCGGAGAGGTAGACGACGTGGTCGACCAGCTCGGGCGCGCGCTCCGCGGCCAGCGACGCGGGACCGCCGCCCGCGCTGTGCGCGACGAGCACGACACGGCCGTGGCGGCGGACGCGGCGCAGCGTGTCCAGGACGGCGTCGGCGCAGTCGTCCATCGTCACGTCGGCGAGCTGCGACCGCTCGGTCAGCAGACCGGGCCGGCCGGGCCGCAGGTACCCGCTGGGCAGCGGGGCGCCGAAGCCGTGTCCTGGCAGATCGGCGGCGAGGCTCGCGGCACCGAGGCCGGCGAGTGCCCGCTGTGTCGCCGCCCACTGCCACGAGCCGTGCCAGGCACCGTGGACCAGGACGAAGACGGTGTCGTTCGGGGAGGGAGTCATGGCTCCCATCCCAAGTGACCACGGCGGGTCGATCCAGCGAAAGATATGGCACGCTGGGTGGCGATACTTCAGATGTATGGACGGAGCGGGTCAGGGTCATGGAAGCGCGGCATCTGCGGTACGCCCTCGCCCTCGCCGAGCACGGACACTTCGGACGGGCCGCCCGCGCGCTGGGTATCGCGCAGCCGCCGCTGTCCAAGCAGATCGCCGACCTGGAGCGGGAGACCGGGGCCCGGCTGTTCGACCGTACGCGCCAGGGGGTGCTCCCGACCGCCGCGGGCGAGGCGTTCCTCGCGCGGGCGCGGCGGGCACTGGAGGAGATGGCGGCGGCCAGGACCGACGCCGAGCGGGCGGCGCGCGGTGAGACGGGCCGACTGCGGCTGGGATTCATCGCCTCCGCGCTGCTCGACCCGCTCCCGGACGTCCTGGGCCGGTTCGGCCGCGAACGGCCCGACGTGCGGCTGGAGTTGCACGAGATGGCGTCCGGCCGCAGCTCCGCCGCCCTCGTCGCCGGAGAGCTGGACGTGGCCGTCACCCTCGGACCGCCCCGGGGAGCGGGCGCCGAGCATCTGGTGTCCGTGCCGGTCGGCCACGACCATCTGATCGCCGTGGTCGGCAGTGCGCACCCCTATGCGGGGCAGGCCTCGGTCAGCGTGGACCAGCTGCGGCAACAGCCGCTGATCGTGGCCGCCGGGGAGGACGAGCCGGCCGTCGCCACCGGGCTGCGCGTCCTGCTGGGCGAGGACGCCGCCGCGCTGGAAGGCGCCACCATGGCCAGGGACGTGCACACGATCATGGGCCTGGCCGCCTGCGGGGTCGGCGTGGGCCTCGGGCCCTCCCGCATGAGGGAGGCCCCGAGACCGGGGATCCGGTTCTGCGAGGTGACCCCGAGGACGGCGCTGCCCGACCTGGTCCTGTCCTTCGCCGACCGGGACCGCTCCCCGGCGCTGGGCGCCTTCCTCGACACCGTCCGCAGGAACTGCCCCGATGTGGGGGCGGCACTCGATCTGCGGTTGGGCCGGGCGTGAGTGCCGTGGCGTCCGGTGTGCTCGGGCGTGGCGGCGCGGCCCGGTCCTTCGCCGGGTACCTCAGGCGTGGTGGTGGGCCTGGGGTACGGTGCCGACCTTCTCGCCCTTGCCCAGGACCACGAACTGGCCCATCATTCCGTCGTCCTCGTGCTGCAGCAGGTGGCAGTGGTACATGTACGGCGTGTTCGGGTCGGTGTGGCCGTGGAAGCGCATCGCCAGCCGGTAGTGCTTCCCCTGGGCCAGCAGGACGGTGTCCTTCCAGCCGCGCAGGTGGGGTTCCGGCTTGTCGTCGTCGACCGTCAGTACCTGGAACTGCACGTCGTGGACGTGGAAGTTGTGCAGGAACCCGTTGTCGTTGACCACGTCCCACACCTCGACGGTGCCCTCCAGGACGCCGAAGTCGATGCGGTCCATCTCCATCGACCGGCTGTTGATCTGGTCCGACGCGAGCACGAAGGAGCGTTCCATCGTGACGTGCTCGGCGGCGAGGTCCGGCGCGGTGCCGAGCGAGGTGGGGAGCTCGGCGCCGTCGGACAGGGTGGCCGCGGCCCGGAACTGGCAGATGTCGAGGCGGTCGTCGAAGCCGTCCACCCGGCCCAGGAAGCCGCCGTACTCGGACGCGTAGGAGCGCAGTTCGACCCGCTCTCCCGGCTTGAAGGCGACCACGATCTCGGCGCGTTCCCCCGGCGAGAGGTACAGGCGCTCGGTGTTCCACGGCCGGGCGAGCAGGCCGCCGTCGGTGGCGACGAGGGCGAACGTCCGGTCGTCGGAGAACCCGAAGTTGTACAGGCGGGCATTGGAACCGTTGAGCAGCCTCAGCCGTACGAGTTCGGTCGTGACGTCGACGTACGGGCCGATCGTGCCGTTGACCAGCACCTCGTCGCCTATCACGCCCAGCGAACCGCCCAGCGGCACCCGCTTCTCGAACTGGTTGTCCCCGTCGAACGCGCGGTCCTGAACGATCATCGGGATGTCGTCGACGCCGTACTCGGACGGCAGCTTCGACGCCTTGCCTTCCTTGCCGTTCTTGCCTTCCTTGTCGTCGTCTTCCAGTTCCTTGTCGTCGACGATGAACAGCCCGCCCAGGCCGCGGTACATGTGGTCCGCGGTCGAGCCGTGCATGTGCGGGTGGTACCAGAGCGTCGCGGGCAACTGGTCGATCGTCCACCGCGGCCGCCAGGTCCCGCCGGCCGGGACGACCTGGTGCGGTCCGCCGTCCATGGCCGCGGGCAGGTGCATTCCGTGCCAGTGGAGCGAGGTGTCCTCGTCCAGGCCGTTGCTCACGTCGAACCCGACCCGCTCGCCGCGCCGCGCGCGGATCGTCGGACCGAGGTACGTGCCGTTCACGCCCCAGGTACGAGTGGCCGAGCCGGACTTGAACCGGGTCTCGCCCGACTGGATGCCGAGCGTGAAGACCCGGACACCTGACGCGTCGACCTTCGACTCCGCCAGCGGCGGGATCGTCAGGGCCTTGTCGAAGTCGACATCGCCGACCGTGTCCTGCTTCGCGGCGGTGTAGTAGATGCCGTAACCGCCGCCGGTGAGGACGACCGAACCCCCGATGCCGTATCCGAGGGCCTTGAGCACTGTGCGTCGTTTCATGGGGACACCGTTCCGCGCCGGAGGTTCCCGTCGCGTCGGCGCAAATTACGTAGATCCGGTGACCCGCCGACGGCTCAGCCCGCGGATGCGGCGCCCCCGGTCCGACCTCGGCGTACGTAGACGTTCCGTTCGTTGACGTACGTAGTTCTCACCGACGCGAAGGACTCCTCGTCGCGAAAGGGTTCTCCCAGGCTTTGCCGGGACCGCGGTGCCGTCGCCGCACCGCCACGGGACGCGGAACACCTCCCGGCTCCCGCCGCCCGCAGCCCGTGTTCATCCCGTAGAGCGAAATGGAACCGATGTCCTCTCACCCGGTGCTCCCCGTCCTGGACCACCTGGCACGCGTGATCGGCACGACGACCCCCGAGCAGGACACGGCGCCGACGCCGTGCGCCGGTCTCGACGTGGTCTCGCTGCGCCGGCACCTGCTCGGCGGAATCGGGTACTTCACCGTCGTCCTGGCCGACCCCGAAGGCGACCGGCGGCCGGATCCGCGGGCCTACGCCGGTCCCGACGGGACCGAGGTCCTGGTCGCGGCGATCGGCGAGCTGTCGGCGGCCGTGCGCGCGGCCCTGGCCTGCGGCGTCGAGACGGTCCCCGTGCGGGTGCCCGCGCTGGGCGGCACGTTCCCCGGCGACTACGTGCTGAGCATGCTGGTGGCCGAGGCCGTGGTGCACGGCTGGGACGTCGCCCGCGCCACCGGCCAGGCCTGGCAGCCCGGTCCCGCGGCGGTGGAGCAGGCGTACGCGCTGCTCGCCGACCAGATCGGACCGGAGTACCGGGGCGCGGGCATGCCGTTCGCCCCCGAGGTGCCGGTGAGCCCGGACGCCCCGGCGCTGGACCGGCTGCTGGGCTTCGCGGGCCGGTCACCGGACTGGACGCCCACGCCCGTCACCGAGGGCGGCTGACCGAAAGCGGCTGACCTAGGCCGGGTCCACCGGGTCCACCGGGTTCACCGGATCCGTACGGGCCCTTCCACTCCCTTGCTTGCACTCCTCATCGTCTCTCCACCCGTCTCCTGGAGCCCTGTTGTCCCCCATACCCACCAGCGATGTCGATCTCTACACCGAATCGGCCCGCATCGACCCGTACGACATCTATGCCGAACTCCGGGATCTCGGGCCCGTGGTGTACCTGTCCCGCTACGACCTCTACGCGCTGCCCCGCTACGACGAGGTGCGCGCCGCGCTGATGGACTGGCAGACGTTCTCGTCGGCGCGGGGGGTGTTCGTGGACCCGGCAGTGAACGCCCAGCTGGAAGGGATCACGCTGTGCAGTGATCCGCCCGAGCACACGGCGATGCGCTCGGTGCTGGGGCGGCCGCTGCGGCCGGACCGGATGCGTGAGGTGACTCCGCGGATCGAGGCCGAGGCCGACCAGGTCGTCGAACGGCTCGTCGGCCGGGGCCGGTTCGAGGTCGTCACCGAGCTGGCGGAGTACCTGCCCATGACCGTGGTGTCGGACCTGGTCGGGCTCCCCGACCACGGCCGGGAGAAGATGCTGGAGTGGGCCGCGGCCATCTGGAACACCCAGGGGCCCGCCGACGAGCGGGCCGCCGCGGCGGGGCCGGCCGTCGAGGAGTTCATGGCCTTCGCCATGAACGACGCCGTGCCGGGGAAGATCGACCCCGACGGCTGGGCGGCACACCTGTACGAGGCCGCCGACCGCGGCGAGATACCGCGCGACAAGTGCCCGGTGATGATGCTCGACTACGTCACCCCCAGCCTGGACACGACCATCCTCGCGATCACCAACGCGGTCGCGCTGTTCGCCCGCAACCCCGACCAGTGGGATCTGCTGCGCGCGGACCGCTCGTTGATCCCGCACGCGATCAACGAGTCGCTGCGGCTGGAGACCCCGGCGCCGCAGTTCAGCCGCGTACTCACCGAGGACCACGAGATCGGCGGATCTGCGCTGGCCGCCGGCTCCCGGGTCGCGCTGCTCTACGCCTCCGCCAACCGCGACGAGCGGCACTACCCGGACCCGGCGCGCTTCGACATCACCCGCCGCCCCTCGGACCACCTCGCCTTCGGCCGGGGAGAGCACGTGTGTGTCGGGATGCACCTCGCCAGGCTGGAGATGAGCGCGCTGCTGGAACGGCTCGCCGACCGGGTCGCCGGCTTCGAGATACTCGGACACCGGCCGATGATCAACAACGGGCTGCGCGGTCTCGACCAGCTGGAGGTGGCGATCGAACTCGCGGGCTGAGGCGCGGAACCGCGGCAGCCCGGGGAACTCCCGCAGGGCTGCCGCGGCTTCGGGAAGGCTCGGTCAGTTCGGGTCCTGTACGGGTTCCGTCGTCAGGGACACCGCCGTCGTGCCGAGCCGCGGCACCGGGACCGGCAGGGCGCCGTCCGGGTCGGCTCGCAGCGGCGTGCCCGGGGTGCCCAGGTAGTCGGCGGACGCGGCCCCGGCGGTGGGGAAGCCCGGCGTGAGCCGGCAGGTGACGGGTTCCTCGGCGAAGGACTGCAGCCGTACGAGCAGCCGTCCCGGTTCCGGCACGGTCAGCCCGACCACCCGCACCCGCGGGTCGTCGAGGGTCAGCAGCGCGTAGGAGGTGACCGGGTCGGGTTCGGCCGCCCGGCCGGCCCGGACCGCCGTCAGGGGCCGGCTGCCGACGGCGGCCGTGCGCAGGCCCAGCACCGCGCCGCCGAGAGCCGGTGCGTCCTGCCAGCCCACGCTGTAGCGGAAGACGTGGTCGAACGCCTGCTCCGAGGGGAAGTTGGTGTCCCAGATGTTGTTGTGGACCCACGAGAACACCGTCCCGGGCTCCTCCTGCGCCAGGGACTGCGGATACGGCACGTAGGGGACGGCGATCCCGCCGACCTGGATCAGCGGGGCGTCCTGGGTGGCCAGCGCCGCGCTCAGGGAGCCCTCCTGGAGGCTGACCCAGCGGCGTACCGCCCGCATGTGCCGGGCCGAACCGGGCACCGTGGGCAGCCCCGTACCGGTGACTCCGCCGGTCGCCTCCATCCGCACGACCGGCGAGCGCATCGCGAAGGGGAAGGCGAAGAACGCGCTCTCCTTCGTCAGGGTCGCGGCCTTGTCGATCCGGTTCTCCAGGTCGATCCGGGCACTCCCGCGCGGCAGATGGACCCTGACCCGCAGCCGTCGGGCGCCGGCCGGGGCACATTCGTAGACCAGTGACTCGCCGGTCGCGTCCGAGGTCCGTTCCACCAGGGCCGCCGGGGGAGCGGTCCGCCGGGTCGCCAGCAGGTGCATCGAGTCGTCGGCCGTGGTCTTGCTCGACTGGTGGTTGAACCCGCCGGCCGTGGCGTACTCGTCGTACAGGTAGCCGTTGAAGCCGACGGTGGCGTCCTGGCGGACCAGCTCACCGCCGGTGCGCCGGTCCACGATCGAGTCGATGCACGCGGACGCCAGGTCGACGTGGACGCGCAGGAACTCGTTCTCCAGGACCGTGGAGGCGCCGGCCGACGTGGCGGCGTCGGCCTGGGCGGAGGTGTCGGCCTGGGCGGAGGCGCCGGCCGGCGTGGCGGGGGCCGGCTCGACGTCCACGCGTACCGCTCCGTGGGCCGGCACACCGGCCAGCCGGAACAGCAGGAAGCGGCCGGCCGCCCGGTGGAGTTCGTTGCTCTGCGCCTCCTCCGTCACCTCCAACGGGGTGCCGTCGCGGGAGTCGACGACCCGCACCGCGTCGGCGAGGGGCACCGTGCTCTCGGGGAGGAAGAGCCTGACCGCCTCGGACCGCTCCCAGCTGCACGTGTTGACAACGTAGTAGCCGGCGAGCGTCCCCTCGCGCGGGGCCAGCCGCTCTCCCAGCGCCGCACCCGCGGCGTCCAGCAGGGTGTGCGCGCCGTCGTGGGCGCCCAGGGCCTGGGCGTACTTCCAGTGCCACTGCCGCTCGCCCGACGCGTGCCCGTGGTCGCCGTGCGTCCAGGGGTCGCCGGCGCCCCAGGTGTGCTCGTTGAACAGGGAGGCGGCGCGGTACACCTCGGGGGCCGCCCCGGTGATCCCGGCCCCGCCCGGTGCCCCCAGGATCTCCGCGTGGCCCGCGACGGTCTGGGCGTCGGCCAGCGCGGCCTGCCCGTCGCGGGTGGCGGCCAGTGGCACGGCTCCCGCGCCGACACCGTCGACCCACCAGTCCGTCCAGTCGCCCTCGAACGTCTCGATCCGGTCGCCGAGCCGTTCCTCGGCGTCGGCGAAGAAGTCCTCGTTGCGCGAGGTGCGCAGGACGGGGAAGGCCCACTCCTCGTTCCAGCGGCGCACGGTGTCCGCGATGACGCGGCGCGGTGGTCCGTTGTCCGCGAACTTGCCCAGGACCCTGAGGTGCAGGACGTCCCACGGGTACGGGGCGCCGTCGAACTCCTCGTCCAGGACGGGGAATCCGGGGATGCCGCGGCCCTCGTGCGGGTACTGGTGGTTCGTCATCGCCGAGAGGTAGTCCGGCAGCAGGTCGTCGACGCGGTCGTAGGACTCGTCGAAGCCGATGATCGAGCCCTCCATGTAGGCGAGGCCGTGCGGGGTGTCGGTACGCCACACCAGCACCTCGCGCCCGCTCGGCGCCCGCCAGCGGAACAGGCGCGGCAGGTCCTGGCCGCCGGTGTGGTGCGGCACCGCGCGCCCCGCCCAGTTGTGCGCGACCGACAGATAGCGGATCCCGCTCTCCGCGAGGACGTCGGGCAGTCCGACGACCTGGCCGGGCACGTCCGTCTGCATGGCCGTGGTGATGTCGATGCCGTCCCGCTCCCGCAACTCCCTGATCGGGCGGAGCAGTTCGTGCAGTTCGTCGGTGGAGCAGGTCTCGGTGTGCAGGTTGAAGGGCATCGCGGTCAGCTCGATGCGCCCTTCGCGCACCCGGTCCAGGAACTCCGCGACCTGCCGCGGCGGCCGGTTCCGCGACCAGTTCTCGTAGCTGAAGAAGCCCTCGACCGCCCACCGGAACTTCGACTCGTCGGGCCAGTCGTCGGTGGTGCGGCACAGTTCGAGCAGGGAGTCGAGGTACTTGCGGCCCTCGGCGAGCACCGTGCTCTGCGGGTCGGTGTAGCCGATGTCCAGGTGGGCGTGCTGGACGAGGTGCAGCGTCCAGTGGCGCTGCGGGGTCAGCAGGACCTCGACGCTCTCCGCGTCGGCGAGTTCCGGCAGCTCGACCCGGACCGTGGTGGGTGTGTCCACCTCCGGGACCAGCAGCCGGGTGCTCGTGCCCGACCTCGCCCCCGGCCCCGGCCCCGAACCCGAACCCGAACCCGACCCCGGCACCGGTGCCGGTGCCGGAAGGACGTCGCAGCGCACGGCGCCGCCGTCGACGGTGGTGACGCGGGCGCGGGTGAGCGGCCGGTCCGCCGTGACGCGGACGGACTGGAGCAGCCCGCCCGCGCCGTCGTGGCGCAGCAGCGGTTCGCAGGAGAGCCTGACCCGGTGTCCGCCGAGGTACCCCTCGGCCGACACCGCGCGCTCGCGCAGGATGTCTCGGGCCATGTTCGAGTCCCACCAGGAGGGACGGGCAAGTGCGGGGCGGGGCATGGGAGAGATCTCCACTCGTGGGTGTCACCAGGACGTGCTGTCAGAGCGTGCTGTCAGGACGTGCTGCCAGGACGTGCTGCTCGGGGCCGGGGCGTCGAGGCCCCTTTTTCGGAGGGGGCAGGCTCAGGAACGGTCGGTGGCCAGACCGGCGAAGATCTGCACCATCGCGGACTGTTCGAGCGTCTCGGCCTGTGCGGCGGGGGCGTGGTCGCCGCCCCCGGAGGGCTGGAAGCGGAACAGCCCGTCGGACGGCGTCCGGTTCTCCCGCCAGGTCCGCTCGGCGTAGGCGGCGGCGGTCGTACGGTAGGCGCGGTCGGGCCGCACCTCGTTCAGGACGCGGAGGTTGTCGAAGTAGAAGGCGTTGAAGATCGCCGGCTGGTCGTGCAGCCGGTCGCCCTGCTTCCAGTACGCGAGTGAGCCGTCCGCGTCCTGGACGGCACGGTCGAGGTAGCTCCGGTCACCGGTCGCGCGGTAGAGCGTCGCCGCGGTGCCGATCATCGCGCCGGAGTTGTACGACCACAGGGTCGTGTTCACGGTGCCGTCGTCGTCGCGGCTGTTGTCGTAGAGGCCGGGGGACCGGCGCAGGCACGACCAGTTCCACTCGTACCACTTCTTCGCACTGGCGAGGAACCGGTCGTCGTGGTCGACGGCGTAGAGCTCCGCGGCCAGTTGGGCGGACAGCCCCGTGACGTTGGCGGCGCGCATCGTGTTGTTCGGCGAGTCGACCCAGCGCATGCCTCCGGGGCACGGCTTGGCGGGGTCCTCGTCCCAGCCCCTGCCGACGACCTCGTAGGTCTCCCGCGCCCGGTCGAGGTAGAGCTTCTTGCCGGTCGCCCGGTACTGGTCCAGGAAGGAGAGCCCGACCACGGCGTTGTCGTCGTAGAAGACGTCGCCGCCCTGGCCGAGGGGAGCGGGCAGGTAGGAGTCGTATCCGGGCCTGCCGTCGCGCGGGTCGAAGTACAGCCGCAGGGTGGTGAAGCGCTCGGCTGCGTCGCGCTCGTAGCGGGCACCGACGCGCGGCAGTTCGGCCATGTCGACGGTGGCGGCGGCCGCCTCGCGCAGCGGCCAGAGGTAGGAGTGGGGGTTCTCCCCCTCGGCGCGCGGTGTCTTCTCCAGGTACAGGCCGTTGTCCTGCGGGCCCTGGTAGAGGTGCCGCTGCAACGCGTCGTAGGTGACTTCGGCGCGGTGGGTCCAGGCGGCGGGCGCCGTCTCCCGGTCGCTGCCGGCCGCGGCGGCGGGGCTCGCCCACAGTGCTCCGGAGAGGACGGCGAGCGCCAGCGCGGCGCGTACGGGTGTCTTCACCTTGGTCTGCCTTTCGGGAAGGTCGATCGGGTCGAGGAGGCTGGAGGTCCGAGCAAGCTGGAAGTCCGAGGAAGCCGGGAAGGCCCGGGAAAGCGCGGAACGCCGGGAAGGCGGCCGGGAGGGGCTCAGCCGTGCAGCTTGAGGCTGCTGACGAAGAAGCGCTGGGCGGAGAAGAACAGGACGACCGTCGGCAGGGAGACCAGCAGCGCGCCGCCGAGGACCACCGGCGGCCCCACATTGGAGTAGTTGCCCTGGAGTTCGGCGAGCGCGGCCATCACCGGGCGGATGTTCTTGCTGGTGGAGAGCGTGATGCCGAACAGCAGGTCGTTCCAGACGGCGACGAACTGGAAGACGAAGGCGGCCACCATGGCGGACCGGGAGAGCGGCACATGGATCTGCCAGAAGATCCGCCACCAGGACGCGCCGTCCATCCGGGCGGCCTCGATGATCTCCGGCGCCAGCGTCAGCGCGAAGTTGCGCATGATGAAGTACGCGAACGGGACGGCGATCGCCACGTACACCAGGAACAGCCCGAACTGGGCGTCGTAGAGGCCGGTGTCGGCGTAGGCGAGGAACAGCGGGCGCAGGAAGACCTGGAGCGGCAGCAGGGTCCCCGAGTAGATCAGCCAGAACCACAGCGCCTTGTGCCTGACCGGCATGACGACGGTCGCGAACGCCGCGGTGGTGGCCACCAGGATGGCGGCGGCGGCGCTGCTGACGGCGTAGAGCAGGCTGTTGCCCATGGACGGGCCGAGGTCCGCCTTCGTCCAGGCCTGCGACATGTTGTCGAAGAGGCCGAAGCCCTGCGGCCACCAGTGGGGCGTACCGCCGTAGTCGGCGGCCGGCACCAGGGCGTTGACCAGCAGCAGCCAGGTGGGCACCGCCCAGGCCACGGAGATGACGACCAGGGTCGCGTTGCGCAGGATCCGGCCGGGCGTGGTCCGCGTGCGCGGGGTGCGCCCGGTCGTGCTGCGGCCGGTGTCGGCGCCATTGTCGGTGTCGGTGCCGGGGACGGGGGTGGTGGGCATGATCAGGTGCCTTTCGGGGTCAGCTGACGCCGCAGATACAGCCACGAGGTGACCAGCACGATCGTGGTGAGGACGACCGCCACCGCCGCGCCCGCTCCGGGGTGCAGGGCGAGGAAGGTCTCCTGGTACATCGAGACCGCGAGCGTCTCGGACTGCCGGCCGGGCCCGCCCTGGGTGAGCACCCAGATCAGGTCGAAGGACTTGAGCCCGTTGACCAGGCTGGTGCCGACGACGATCACCGAGACGGTGCGCAGCTGGGGGAGCACGACGAACCAGAACCGCCGCCAGCCCGCCGCGCCGTCCAGGGAGGCGGCCTCCAGCGTCTCGGGCGGGATGGTCTGCAGCCCGACCAGGAAGAGGATCACCGCGACGCCCGCCGACTGCCAGGTGTTGGCGAGGATCATCACCAGGGTGTTGCCCGGCCACTCCAGCAGCCAGCCCTGGGCGAACGACCCCATGCCGAACGCCTTGAGGACCTGGTTCGCGGCGCCGTCGGTGTTGAGGACGAAGTTCCACACCACCGCGACGGCCGAGCCGGACAGGGCGTAGGGGAGGACGACGACCAGCCGGGCCGCCCGGGACCACCCGGCGCCGTGCGTCAGGACGGCGATGGCCAGGCCCAGCACGAGCGGCAGCGCGACCGTGCCGACCACCCACATCAGGGTGTTCTGGATCGAGCGGGTCAGCACGGGGTCGTTCAGGAAGAGGGCGTAGTTGTCGAGACCGGCGAAGCGTGAGACGCGCCGGTCGTCGAAGAAGCTCCGGTACACGGTCGTGGCGAACGGGAGCAGCAGCAGCGCGCTCACCAGGAGCACGGCGGGGGCCAGGAACCCGGCACCGGCCAGCCTGTCCCGGATCCGCCGGGCGGAGCGCCGCGCGGGTACGGAGCCCGCCGGGCCCGGCCCCGACGGGAGGTGCGGCCCGGGGAGCGGCGGCCTGCGCTGGTCGAGGGAAGAACTCATGCCTCGTCCCTCTCCCACGTGGCCCACTCCTCGGCCGCCCGGCCCGCCATGCTGCGCAGCGTGCTCTCGGGGGAGGCGGCCCCGGTCATGAAGCTCCCCAGGTCGTCGGTGTTTCCCTGGATGAGGTTGGGCGGGCCCGACTCGCCGTAGCGCGGCAGCAGCGTCCAGTGCTCGCGCAGCGCCCGGTCCTTGAGCGCGGCCATCACCGGGTTGCCGGGCCGCGAGCGGGGGTTGGCCGAGGCGTCCTGGAGGAAGTCGGTCCACACCTTCTGGACCTTCGGGTCGAGCCAGTTCGCCGCGCTCGCCATCGCGGCCTCGTGCGAGACGGCCTTGCGCGGGACGGCGAGCACCCCGGACTCGGTGATGACGGAGCGGCGGGCGGCGGAGGTGACGGGGGGCATGACGAAGGCGTCGAAGTCGACACCCGGCTTCATACCGGTGGCGGCGATCCCCTGCGACTGCCAGGAGCCGTGCAGGAACATACCGACCCGCCCGGCCTTCAGCGCGGCCGGACCGTTGTTCTGGTCGAAGTCGGCCGGCGTCATCCAGCCCTTGCGCATGAAGTCCTGCCAGATCTGCAGCGCCTTGTGCGCCTGCGGGTCGGTGTAACGCGCCTTCCCGCTGATCAGCTTCGTGTAGAACGCGGGGTCCACCTTGCTGACGAGCTCCTGGAACCACTCGTAGGCGGGCCAGTTGCCGCTCTGCGTGGCGACGAACGGGACGACGCCGGCCTTCTTGAGCACCTCGGCGTTGTGCAGCAGCTCCTCCCAGGTGCCGGGCGCCCGCAGACCGTGCTTGCGGAACACGGCCTTGCTGTAGAAGAGCACGTAGTACGACTCGTAGAGCGGCAGGCCGTACACGGCGCCGCGGTAGGACATCGCGTCCCGGGTCTGGGCCGTGACCCAGCCCTTGCGCTCGTAGTCGGCCCACAGCGGGGAAAGATCGCTGAGTTCCCCGGTGCGGGCCAGCGACTTGAGGAGATAGCCCGAGGCCCACTTGATCAGGTCGGTGGCCTTGGTCGTCTGCAGCGAGATCTGCGTGACCTGCCGGTACGACGTGGGGTTCGGGTTGGACAGCGGGCGCAGTGCGTAGCCGGTGAGCTTCTTCAGCTCCCGCCCGGCCGCGACGTAGCCCTGGTCCCAGGTGGCGTTGTCGTTGGCGAGCGAGACGGTGCCGGGCTTCACCGCGGTGCTGTCGCCGCGGGCGCAGCCGGCCAGCACGGCCGCACCGCCCGCTCCGAGGCCCGCCAGGACGCTGCGGCGGCCGAGCGGGTGGGACGACCGTGCTGTCGCCCCGCCGATTGATCTCATGGGGTTCCCTTCCCTGTGGATCCCGGCACGGATCCCTGGCTCTGGGGTGTGATGGGTGGGGGCGCCGTGGCCCTCCGAGAGATCTCGCCGCACCGCACGGGCACCGGCGGTCCGGATTGCCAGGATGTTAACGACACCATGGGGCCGAAACAAGACTCTGCACCGAGGATTTGCCATGGACCCATGTCTAGCTGCGGTTATGGGCGGTAGCAGAGCGTCGACCTTGTCCGACCTGTTTGTTATCGATACCATTCCGACGGCCGCCCGCTCACCCCGTCAGGAGTACCCGTGCACCCCGAGCCCCGCCCGTACGAACACAAACCCCGCTACCCGGCCGCCGGCACCGTGGTCACCGGGTGGACCGACGCCGTCGCGACCCTGCCCACCGCGCCGACCGTGCTCGCCCTGGACGGGCCAGCGGCCCTGGACTGGAAGGAGGCCGCCCGCGGGATCGCCACGGCCCTGCGCGAGCGGTCCGTCGAGGTCACCCTCATCGATGTGCGCGAGCACTGGTCGCCGGCCGCCGTCGAGCGGTTGTGCGTGCCCGACGCCGGCGCCGACGCGTTCTTCCTGCCGCTCGCCGAGTTCGAGATGGCCGATCTCTTCGACGGCCCGCCGTCCGTCGAAGCCCCCACGAGCGGTGTCCTGCTGGTCTTCGGCCCCGGCGCCGCCCTCTGCTCGCCGGACCTCATCTGGTGGGCGGACCTGCCCAAGCGGTACGCCGAGAGCGCCGTCGCCTCCGGAGCACTCCCCGTGGGCGCCAACCTCGGGCGCCCGCACACCCCGGGCGAACTGCGCAGCCTCTTCTACACCGACTGGCCCGTCACCGACCGCCACCGGGACGCGCTCGCGCCCACCATCGACCGGTGGATCGACACCCAGGACCCCAAGGCCCCAACCTCGCTGGCCGGCGAGGCGGTCCGCGCCACCCTCGCCGACCTGGCCCGGCAGCCCGTGCGCACCCGCCCCTACTTCAACTCCACCCCCTGGGGCGGCCAGTGGGCCGCCGAGAAGCTCGGCTTCGAGCCGGAGCACGGCAACACCGCCCTCGGCTACGAGCTGATCGCCCCCGAGGCGGGCGTCCTCGTCGGCCAGGAGAGCGGCGCACTCGTGGAACTGCCCTTCCAGCTCCTGTGCGTCCTGCACCCCGAACCGTTCCTCGGCGCGGACGTCCACCGGCGCTACGGCACCTCGTTCCCCATCCGCTTCGACTACCTCGACACCGTCGGCGGCGGCAACCTCTCCCTGCACTGCCACCCGCGGGATCGGTACATGCGGGAGACCTTCGGCTGGCCCTACACCCAGCACGAGACCTACTACGTCACGGCGAGCGACCCCGGGTCCCGGGTCTTCCTCGGGCTGCGCAAGAGTACGGACGTGGACGTCCTGCGCAAGGAGGTCGAGGAGTCGGCGACGCACGGCACCCCGCTGCGCGTGGAGGACCACGTCCAGACGTTCCCCGCCGACCCCGGCCAACTGTTCATGATCCCGGCCGGCACCCCGCACGCCTCCGGCGCGGGCAACCTCGTGCTGGAGATCAGCGCCACGCCCTACCTCTACTCGCTGCGCCTCTACGACTGGCTGCGCCGCTCCACCTCCGGGGTGCCCAGGCCGCTGTCCCACCGGCACGCCTTCGCCAACCTCGACACCGCGCGGCGCGGCAGCGACGTCGTCGAGGACCTCGTCCAGCGGCCGCGTGTCCTGCGCGAGGGCGCGGGCTGGCGCGAGGAGCTCCTCGGCGCCCTGCCCGAGATGTTCTACGCGGTCCACCGATTCGTGCTCGACGGGACCGGGCCCGCCGACGACGACACCGAGGGCCGCTTCCACATCCTGAACGTCGCCGCCGGGGACGGTGTGGTGGTGGAGACCGCCGACGGCCGGCGCCACGACCTGGCGTTCGCCGAGACCCTCACCGTGCCGGCGGCCGTGGGCGCCTATCGGCTGCGCCCCGTCGGCACCGGGCCCGTACAGGTGGTCAAGTCCCTGGTGACACCCTCATGACGGGAATGCCCGGACCGGAGACCAGGGAGCGGGGGCCCGTGCCGCAGGCCGCGACGCGGGTGCCCGTGCTGGAGATCGGCGGCACCCATGTCACCGCGGCGCTGGTGGACCTGTCGACCGGGCTGCCGGTCGCCGGGTCCGTCGTCCGCGGGCCGGTGTCCGCCGACGCCGGAGCCACGGAGATCCTCGACTCCTTCGCCGACGCCGCCCGGCACCTCGGGGCGCCCGCCGGGGCGTGCTGGGGCGTCGCCGTACCCGGGCCGTTCGACTACGCGGCCGGCATCGGCGGATTCCGGGGCATCGGCAAGTTCGAGGCGCTGCACGGGGTCGACGTCGGGGCGGCACTGCGTCACCGGCTGCCGCGCCCGCGCGCCGTCCGCTTCCTCAACGACGCGGACGCCTTCGCCGTCGGGGAGCACCACAGCGGCGCCGCGGCAGGGCGGCACCGGTCGGTGTGCGTCACGCTCGGCACCGGCGTCGGATCCTCCTTCCTGCACGAGGGGCGCCCCGTCACCGAAGGCCCCACCGTGCCGCCCGGCGGCCGGGCCCACCGTGTCACCGTCGACGGACTGCCGCTGGAGGAGGTGGTCTCGCGCCGGGCGATCCGCGCGCGGTACGCCCGTGCCGCGGGTCTCGACGAGCGGGCCGAGGGCCCGGACGTCAGCGAGATCGCCGCGCTGGCCCGCGGCGCGGACCCGCACGCCGCGGCGACGGTCAGCGGGTGCTTCAGCGCGTTGGGGCGTGCCCTGGCACCCTGGTGCGCCGCGTTCCGGCCGGACGTGATGGTCGTCGGCGGCTCCATGGCCGCGTCCTGGGACCTCATCGGCCCCGCGCTGCGCGCCGGACTCACCACCGGGTCCGAGGCCGCCGGACCGGGAGCGGCCGTCGCCGTCGCCGAGATGGACCTGCGGACCGCACTGCGGCCCGACGACGCGCCCCTGATCGGCGCCGCCCACTGGGCCCTGGAGCACCGGACGGAGCACGGCCCGTGAGGACAGGGCGCCGCCCCGTGCCGGCGGAGCCGCCGGATCCGCCCGCCGGGGCGGACGGCACCACGGGCCGGTCACTCTCTACAATGACGGCGCCCGAGGCTCCGGCGGCCCACGGACCGCACAGCCCCACCGACCACGGACCAGCCGCCGGCCCGGCCCCGCCGACGGCACATGTCCCGGACGGCACAGACCCCCTGACGGTACGAAGGAAGGACCGGCTGTGGCGCAGCATCGACCGAGCGACGTCACCACGCCGACGATGCGTGACGTGGCCGCCCGCGCCAAGGTCAGCGCGATGACCGTCTCCCGGGTGCTCAAGGACGATCCCCGGGTCACCGAAGCCACCCGGGAGCGGGTGCTGGACGCCGTCGACGCGCTCGGCTACCGCCGCAACGAGACCGCCCGCCGGCTGCGCGTGGGCGGCAGCGGGATGATCGGTCTGGTCGTCACCAACCTGGCCAACCCCTTCTACTCGCGGCTGGCGCTCGGCGTCCAGGAGGTCGCCGACGAACACGGCCTGCGGGTCCTGCTCGGCAACACCGCGGAGCAGGTCGACCGGGAACGAGGGCTGGTGGAGGACCTGGCGTCCCGCCAGGTCGACGGGATGATCGTGGTCCCCGCGGGCGGCAGCCACCGCCACCTGGCACCGGCCGCGCTGCGCGGCACGCCGATCGTCCTCGCCTCCCGGCCACCGGCGGGGATGGACGCCGACTGCGTCCTGGTGGACGACTTCGGCGGAGCGGAGGCGGCCACCGGCCGGCTGATCGAGGACGGCCACCGGCGGATCGGGTTCCTGGGCAACCCGCCCGCGCTCTACACCGGCGCCGAACGCTTCCGCGGCTACTGGGCGGCGCATGAGGCGGCCGGTCTGGAGCCGGACGAACGGCACATCCGCCGCGGACTGGCCGACGTGGCCACGGCCGAGCGCGCCGCCGTCGCCCTGCTGCGGGAGCCGGCCGCCCCCACCGCCCTCTTCTGCACCAACAACCGGCTGACCCAGGGCGCCATCCGGGCCGTCCGCACCCTCGAAGTCCCGGTGGCCCTGGCCGGTTTCGACGACTTCGACCTCGCGGACGTCCTCGGGCTCCCGCTGACGATCGCGTCCTACGACGCCGACGAGATAGGGCGCAGGGCCGGCCGGCTGCTCATCGACCGGATCAACGCCGCCCCCGGCACCCCGCTGCCCGCACGACGTTCCGTGGTCCCCACCGAAGTCATCCGGTACGGGACCGACCGACCGTAAGCCGCACACCGTCCGCCCGTTGCCGTTGCCGTTGCCGTTGCCGTCGCGTCGCCGGTTTCGGTCGGGAGCGCCGTCGCCGTGCGACGGGCCGGCGGACGAACCCGCGCCCCTGGCGCGGAACCCCCGATGGAGTCTCCATGCACGACGACCGCACACTGACCGAACGCCGGCTCGCCCGGGTGCTCGACCAGCGTCTTCGGCCCGCAGTCCACGCCCGCTCCCTCCCTCTGGAGGTGAGCGCGCACCACGTCCGCGGCGAACCCGTCCCGGTGAGCGAGGGGATCGCCGGACCCCACGAGCCGATCCGCACCGGCGCGCACTGGGGCCCCGCCTGGTCCACCAGCTGGTTCAAGATCCGCGGCACCGTTCCCGCCGACTGGGCGGGGGAACGGATCGAAGCGGTGCTCGACCTCGGCTTCGGCGCCACCCAGCCCGGATTCTCCGCCGAAGGGCTCGTGTACCGCGCCGACGGCACCCCCGTGAAGGCCCTCAACCCGCGCAACACCTGGCTCCTCATAGCCGAACGGGCCCAGGGCGGCGAGGACTTCGAGTTCCACATCGAGGCCGCGGCCAACCCGCTGATCTTCGACTTCGACGCCGCGGGCGACCCCTTCGTACCCACCCGCGCGGGCGACGTCGCGTCCTGGCTGCGCGCCGACGGGCGGACCGAGTCCGCCGGTGAACCGCTGTACCGGCTGACGCGGATGGACCTCGCCGTCTTCGACGACACCGTCTGGGAACTCGTCCAGGACCTCGACGTCCTGTCCGGGCTCATGCACCAGCTGCCCGAGGACTCCACCCGCCGCAGCCAGATCCGGTACGCGGTCGGCGCGGCCCTCGACGCGATCGACCTCCAGGACATCGGCGGCACCGCCGGACGGGCCAGGACACTGCTGACCCCCGCGCTCGCCGCCCCCGCGCACGCGGGCGCCCACCGGATCTCGGCCGTCGGCCACGCCCACATCGACACGGCCTGGCTGTGGCCGGTGCGCGAGACCGTCCGCAAGGCCGCCCGCACCATGTCCAACGTGACCGCGCTGATGGACGACCACCCCGGCTTCCGGTTCGTCATGTCGCAGGCCCAGCAACTGGCCTGGCTCAAGGAGCAGCGCCCCGAGGTGTACGCCAGGGTGCTGGAGAAGGTGGCGACGGGGCAGTTCCTGCCGACCGGCAGCCTCTGGGTGGAGCCCGACACCAACCTCTCGGGCGGCGAGTCCCTGGTCCGCCAGTTCGTCCACGGCAAGCGGTTCTACCTGGAGGAGTTCGGCGTCGAGACGCGCGACATGTGGCTGCCGGACACCTTCGGCTACAACGCCGCGCTGCCCCAGCTGATGAAGCTCGCCGGCATCGACTGGTTCCTCACGCAGAAGATCTCCTGGAACACCACGAACGCGTTCCCGCACCACACCTTCTGGTGGGAGGGCATCGACGGCTCCCGCGTCTTCAGCCACTTCCCGCCCGTCGACTCCTACAACGGCGACCTCTCCGGCGCCGACATCGGCCACACCGAACGCAACTTCCGCGACAAGGGGGCCGCCAACCGCTCCCTGGTGCCGTTCGGTTACGGCGACGGCGGGGGCGGCCCCACCCGCGAGATGCTGGCGCGCGCCGACCGGCTCGCGAACCTGGAAGGCTCCGCGAAGGTCGAGATGGAGGGGCCCGCCGACTTCTTCACCAAGGCCCACGAGGAGTACCCCGACGCGCCGGTCTGGGTCGGCGAGCTGTACCTGGAACTCCACCGGGGCACACTGACCAGCCAGCTCGCCACCAAACAGGGCAACCGGCGCAGCGAACACCTGCTGCGGGAGGCCGAACTGTGGTCGGCCACGGCCGCGTTGCGGACCGGTGAGCCCTACCCGTACGCGGCGCTCGACCGCGTCTGGAAGACCGTTCTGCTGCACCAGTTCCACGACATCCTGCCCGGCTCCTCCATCGCCTGGGTGCACCGGGAGACGGAGCGGGCCCACGAGGAGGTCGCCCGGGAACTGAACGCCCTCATCGACACCGCCCAGCGCGCCCTGGCCGGCCCGGCGGACGCCGACGGCGGCCACGTCGTCTTCAACGCCGCCCCGCACCACCGCGACGGGGTGCCCGCACTCGCCGCCGCACCCCGTACGGCGCCACCGCGGACGACACCCGTACGGCCGGGCGACGACGGCAGCCTCGTCCTGGACAACGGGCTGGTGCGGATCACGGTCGACGCCCGCGGACTGATCACGTCCGCGTACGACCTGACCGCCGGACGAGAGGCGCTCGCCCCCGGGTCGGTGGGCAACCTGCTCCAGCTCCATCAGGACTTCCCCAACCAGTGGGACGCCTGGGACGTCGACGCGTTCTACCGCAACACCGTGCAGGACCTCACCCGAGCCGACAGCGTCACGGTCCACGGCGACACCGTCGAGGTCGTACGGAGCGTCAACCGCTCGCGCGTCCGCCAGGTGCTGACCTTGCGGGAAGGAGCCCGCCGACTGGACATCGACACAGCCGTCGACTGGCGGGAGCGCGAGAAGATCCTCAAGGCCGCGTTCCCCTTCGACCTCCGGGCCGCCGACTCCACCAGCGAGATCCCCTTCGGCCACGTCCGGCGGCCCACCCACTCCAACACCAGCTGGGACGCGGCCCGTTTCGAGATCTGCGCCCACCGCTTCCTGCACCTCGCGGAGCCGGGCTGGGGGGTGGCGCTGGTCAACGACTCCACGTACGGCCACGACGTCACCCGCGACGTCCGCCCCGACGGCGGCACCACGACCACCGCGAGGCTCTCGCTGCTGCGCGCTCCGCTCTTCCCGGACCCGGACTCCGACCAGGGCGAACACCGGTTGCGCTACGGCCTGGTGATCGGCGCGGACATCGGCGACGCCGTCCGCGAGGGCTACCGGTTCAACCTCGCCGAACGGACCGTCCCGGGCACGGCCGCTGTCGCCCCGCCGGCCGAGGTCGACCACGGCGGCGTCGTGATCGAGGCGGTCAAGCTCGCCGACGACCGCTCGGGGGACGTGATCGTGCGGCTCTACGAGTCGCTGGGCGCCCGCGCCACGACGACCCTGCGCGCCGGATTCCCGTTGGCCACCGCCACCCTGACCGACCTGCTCGAACGGCCCTTGCCGGACGGACCCGCCCTGCCCGTCACCGCCGACGGCGTCCCGCTCGCGCTGCGCCCGTTCCAGATCGTGACCGTACGCCTGACCCCGGGGGCCCGCACGTCCCCCTGACGCCGAGGGCGGTGGAGGAACGTGCCGTCAGTGGCGGGTGGGGAGCGTGATGCCGTACGTCCGCATCTTGCGGTAGATCGTCGTGCGGGAGATGCCCAGCCGCCGGGCCGCCAGGAGTTTGTTGCCGTCCACCTCCAGCAGGGCCTGGACCAGGGTGTCGCGCTCCGACGCCTCCCAGGCGCTGAGGGACCGGCCGCCCGCGCTGTGCAGGGACGGCGGCAGGTCGCCCAGCTCGATCCGGTACGTGCGGCGGCCCGCGGCGGCCTCGGTCAGGGCGAAGTTCAGCTGGCGGACGTTGCCCGGCCAGTCGTGCCGGCGCAGCAGCGGCAGAACCTCCGGCGCGCACTCCACACCCGGGTCGACGCGCCGCAGCAGACAGTCGACCAGGGCCGGGAGGTCCGCGAGGCGGTGCCGCAGGGCGGGCACCGCCGCCGCCTCGACGAAACATCGCCGCAGGGGCTCGGGCACGCCAGGTGTCTCCGGCAGGCCCGACGCGCGGTGGAGCGTCCCCACGGTCCAGGTGCCCCGGGCCGCCGCGGCCTCCAGCGCCCGAGCGACGGCGGGCCCCTGCCCGGCGGGTACGGCGTCGACGTTCCGCAGGACGAGGGCGTGGCCGGGACCGGTGGGCGCCGCGCGCAGGTCGGCCGCCAGGTCGGCCCCGGGGGCGGCGGCCCTGGGGTCCATGGCGTCCACGATCACCGGCGCCGAGGCCGCTCCGGTGAGCGCGTGCGCGGCGTGGACCAGCGCGGACTTGCCCGTTCCGGTCTCGCCCTGGAGCAGGAGGGGCGTCCGGTCGCGGGCGCAGCGTGACACCGTACGGGAGACGGTGTTCCACGCCGGGTCGGTGCCGGCCAGGCCCGGCAGCGGCCACGGCCGGGAGTCGTGCTGCTCCGCACGGGAGCGGGAGCCCCTGCCGGTGCCCGCGCCGGCCCCGGAGCCGGTCCGGTCGGAGAGGGTTTCCGTGAAGGCCAGTTCCAGCAGGTATCCGGCCGCGCCCGCGGGGCTGTCGACCTGGCGGCAGCGCATCAGGACGGTCTCCCCGCCGGTCAGCTGCACCTGCTTGCGGGTGCGGGGCGCGTGCCCCAGCTCGGTGGCGGCCTCGTGCAGCAGCCGGTGGTCGTCGCCGGTCAGCCGCGTCGAGGCGGCGGAGTTGGCGAGTACGAGATCCTGGCCCAGGCACAGCACCGGCCGGTCTCCGTAGTGGGTGACCTGCTGGAACGCCTCCAGCAGGGCCCGCTGGTGCGAGCTGCTGAACTCGTACATCACCCGCTCGATGTCGGCGGCCGCCTCCTGCACCAGGGCCGCCATGAAGGTACGCGCCGGGCCGCTCCAGCAGGTCAGGTTCATGGCGCCCTCGACCCGTCCGGTGACCGAGTTGCGGATCGGGGCGGCCGCGCAGGAGACATCCTGGAGGCGTTCGTTGAAGTGCTCGGTGCCCAGCACCACATTGGGCCGGCGCTCCTCCAGCGCGACCCCGATGCCGTTCGTGCCGACGAACTGTTCGGCGTAGTTGAAGCCGGGCGCCAGATGGACCCGGTCCAGGTGGGCCGAGAGCCGCTTCTCCCCGACGCGGCGGTCGCGTACCCACCCCTTGCGGTCCGTCACGATCACACAGGCGTCCGAACCGGCCAGCGCCCGCTCCAGGCGGTCCAGGACCGGTGTCGCGGCCCGCACCAGGCGGCTCTCCCGGTCGTAGTCGGGCTGGTAGGGGACGACCACCTCGTCCGTGCAGATCCCCAGGTACTTCGAACGCTGCCAGGAGTTGCGGATGCCCTCGGGCACGATCGCCGCCGGCAGCTCCGCGCTCTCGAGGAATTTCAGGCGCGCCCGCGCGATGGTCCGGTCCCGCGCTGTGCCGTCACTGAGCATGGCGCCTCCGATGAGCGTGTTTCCGCCATATTACGAACGCGTTTGCGGCTGTCAATGGCTGGTTCGCCGAGGCTTGTCCGCGCGTTCTGCCGAGCGCGGGCCGGGTGTGTTCCACATTGGGAAACTCGACGCCGCCCCCTGCCGCCACGCTGAGGAACAGCACCGCAGGGCCGCACAAAAGGGTGCGGCCGCTCAACGTCGAGCACAGGAGCACCCATGACTTCCTCCGGCAACGAGACCCGTACCGCGATCGTCACCGGCGCCGCCCGGGGCATCGGCCGCAGCATCGCGGAGCGGCTGGCCAGGGACGGGCTGGACGTGGCCGTCGCCGACCTCCCCGGTATGGGGGAGGAGCTGAGCGAGGTGGCGGCCGGCATCGAGAAGACCGGGCGCCGGGCCCTGGCCGTGCACGCCGATGTGAGCAGCAAGGAACAGACCGACGCGCTCGTGGCGGAGGTGGCCGGCCGCTTCGGCAAGGTCGACGTCTATGTGGCCAACGCGGGTATCGCCAAGGTCACCCCGCTGCTGGACACCGGGCTCGACGAGTTCGAGCAGGTCATGGCGGTGAACCTGCGCGGCGTCTTCCTCTCCTACCAGGCCGCGGCCCGCCAGATGATCGCCCAGGGCGGCGGCGGCAAGATCATCGGCGCCGCCTCGATCGTCGCGTACCGCCCGTTCGCGCTGCTCGGCACGTACTCGGCGTCGAAGTGGGGCGTACGCGGGCTGACCCAGGCCGCCGCCATGGAGTGGGCGCAGCACGGCATCACCGTCAACGCGTACTGCCCGGGGATCGTCGGGACCGCGATGTGGGACCTGATCGACGAGCGGCTGGCCGAGGAGGAGGGCCTCCAGAAGGGCCGGGCCATCAAGAAGTACGCGGAGGCGATCGCGCTCGGCCGGGTCGAGGAGCCCGAGGACGTCGCCTCCTTCGTCTCCTACCTGGCCTCGCGGGACTCGGACTACATGACCGGCCAGTCCGTCATGATCGACGGCGGAATCCAGTTCTCCTGACGCGCCGCGTCGAGCACGCACCGCGAACTCCGCCCACCGCGAACCGAATGGAGAGAAGCGAGATGTATTCCAAGGACGGCGAGAACTACTTCATCGTGGACGCGCACGTCGCGCTGTGGGACGCGCGCCCCGAGAACCAGCTGAACATCCACGGCAAGCAGTTCATCGACTGCTTCTACGACTACCACCGCAATCTGAGCCCGGAGTCGGAGCTCTGGCCGTACGAGGAGTACCTCTACTACGGCGGCGAGCGGCTGATGAAGGACCTCTTCACCGACGGGTACGTCGACCACGCCATCTTCCAGCCGGCGCGGCTGGGGGCGTTCTACCGCAACGGCTTCGGGCAGACCGAGGAGTCCTTCGCGCTCGCACAGCGGCACCCGGACAAGCTCACGTACAACCACTCCTGGGACCCCCGGTACGAGGCGAAGGGGCTCGAACAGCTGCGGCGGGACGCCGAGCGGTTCCAGCTCAAGGGCGCGAAGCTGTACACCGCCGAGTGGAAGGGCGACAGCCGCGGCTACAAGCTCGATGACCCGTGGACGTACCGCTATCTGGAGGCGTGCCAGGAACTCGGGATCAACAACATCCACGTCCACAAGGGGCCGACGATCCGGCCGCTCGACCGGGACGCGTTCGACGTGGCGGACGTCGACAAGGCGGCCACGACGTTCCCCGAGATGAACTTCGTCGTCGAGCACTGCGGTCTGCCCCGCCTGGAGGACTTCTGCTGGATCGCCACGCAGGAGCCCAACGTGCACGCGGGTCTCGCGGTGGCGATGCCCTTCATCCACAGCCGGCCCCGGTACTTCGCGCAGATCATCGGCGAACTGCTGTACTGGCTGGACGAGGACCGCATCCAGTTCTCCAGCGACTACGCGCTGTGGACGCCCCGGTGGCTGATCGAGCGGTTCGTCGACTTCCGGATCCCCGAGGACATGACCGAGTACGCGCCCCTGACCCTGGCGCAGAAGAAGAAGATCCTCGGACTGAACGCGGCCGCCATGTACGACATCGAGGTCCCGGCCGGGCTGGGCGTCACCGAACCGGCGGTGGCCTGAGATGCTCGCCGCCGCACGGGAACAGGCAATACGCGAACAGGCAATACGGGAACAGGCACTTCGCGAACAGGCGGCTCGCGAACAGGACGTGCGCACGGCGCTGGACGCGGTCTTCGACCCGGAGCTGGACGAGCCGATCACCGACCTCGGCTTCGTACGCTCCGTGAGCGTGGCCGCCGACGGAGCGCTCACCGTGCGTCTGCGGCTTCCCACCTCCTTCTGCTCGCCGAACTTCGCGTATCTGATGGCCTCCGACTCCAAGGACGCGCTCACCGCGCTGCCCTGGGCACGGCGGGTCGAGGTGCTGCTTGACGACCACCACGACTCGGACCTGATCAACCGCGGCCTGGCCGCCGACGCGGGCTACCGCGGGACCTTCGGGGCCGAGGCGGAGAAGGATCTCGAAGAACTGCGGCTCACGTTCCGCCGCAAGGCCCACACCGCGGCGATGGAGCGGGCGCTGGCCCTCCTGCTCCGCGCGGACCCGGACCTCACCGAGGAGGCCCTCCACGACGTGGTGCTCGGCGACCTGCCCGACGCGACGGCCTCCGGCGCGCTGCTGCGGCGGCGCGCGGCGCTGGGGCTCGGGGTGGCGCCGACCGACCCGGTCCTGGTGGACGAGAACGGGCGGCGCTACGAGCCGGAGGAGATCCCGGTCCGGCTGCGCTTCGCCCGCGCCGTCCGGGTGTCGATCGACGGCAACGCGCACTTCTGCCGGGGCCTGCTCCGCACCCGGTACCCGCAGTCGGCGGCCGACCAGTCCCCTCGCGCGGGGGAACCCGCCGATGCCGACGCGGGGGAACTCCTCCACCTCACCGTTCCGCAGAAGGAGAACGTCTCGTGAAAGCAGTCCAGGTCGTGGGCTACGGAAAGAACCTCGAACTGGCCGAGGTCCCGGTCCCCGAGGCCACCGGCCCGTACGACGTGATCGTCAGGATCGGCGGGGCCGGCGTGTGCCGCACCGACATCCACATCCTGGAGGGCCAGTGGGCGCAGAAGTCCGGCGTGACGCTGCCTTACACGATCGGGCACGAGAACGCCGGCTGGGTCCACGCGGTCGGCGGCGCCGTCACCAATGTCGCCGAGGGCGACAAGGTCATCGTGCACCCGCTGATCACCTGCGGTCTGTGCCGGGCGTGCCGTGCCGGAGACGACGTGCACTGCGCGAACAACCTCTTCCCGGGCATCGACACGGCCGGTGGTTACGCCGAGTACCTGAAGACCTCGGCGCGCAGTGTCGTACGCATCGACGACTCGCTCGAACCAGCCGATGTCGCGGCGCTCGCCGACGCGGGTCTCACGGCGTACCACGCCGCCGCCAAGGCCGCCCGCACACTGCGGCCGGGTGACCGCTGCGTGGTGATCGGCGCGGGCGGGCTCGGACACATCGGCGTACAGGTGCTCAAGGCCGTCACCGCCGCCGAGATAGTCGTCGTCGACCGCAACCCCGACGCGGTGGACCTCGCCGTCTCCATCGGGGCCGACCACGGCGTCGTCGCCGACGGCGGCCAGGTGGACCGGGTGCGCGAACTGACCGACGGGCAGGGGGCGGAGGCGGTCATCGACTTCGTCGGTGAGGGCGGCTCCACCAAGGACGGCGTCGGTATGCTGCGCCAGGCGGGCGACTACCACGTGGTCGGCTACGGCGAGAACATCGACCTCCCGACCATCGACATCATCTCCGCCGAGATCAACTTCATCGGCAACCTGGTCGGTTCCTACAACGACCTGTGCGAGCTGATGGTCCTCGCCGCGCAGGGCCGCGTACGCCTGCACACCGTCAAGTACCCGCTCGACCGTTTCCAGGACGCCCTGGACGACCTCGGGGCGGGCCGGATCAGGGGCCGGGCGATCCTCACCCCGTGACCGGCCCCGGTAACCCTGCACCAGAACCCCGCACCGGAGAGGAAGTGACCCCTTGATCTTCATCACCGTGAAGTTCCGTGTCCTGCCCGAGAGCGCCGACCGATGGCCCGAGGTGGTGGAGGAGTTCACCCGGGCGACGCGCGCCGAGCCGGGCTGCCTGTGGTTCGACTGGTCCCGCAGCGTCGAGGACCCGGCGGAGTACGTCCTGGTGGAGGCCTTCCAGGACGACGAGGCCGGCGCGGCGCACGTGGGCTCGGCGCACTTCAGGGCGGCGCAGCACACCTTGCCGCCCCACCTCGCCGCGACGCCGAGGATCATCAACGTGAAGGTGCCCCAGGACGACTGGTCGCCGCTCGGTGAGATGGCGGTCGACGAAAGCTAGGCGAGTTCGGCGATGTCGTCCGTCCGCCGGTGTCCGTTGGTGAGAATGGGGATGTTCATGCCGTGACAGGGAGCGTGACGGGGAGTTCGTAGGGGGGGGCGCATGGCTGAGGACTTCGTGGAGACCCCGGTGGAGGGCGACGGGCGCGCGGCGGCCGGGCGTCTGCCGGAGCCGCTCCTGAGGGAGATGGACCGGGAGATGCGTCGGTGGCGGACCGCCACCTTCAACTACGGCGTCACCTACTACCTCAGCCGGATCCTGCTCATCATCGCCAGCGCCGTCGTGGCCGCCGACCAGAACCTCGGCGGCGGCCACGGGAGCTGGCTGATCGCGTGGGTGCCCGCGCTGGCGCTGGCCGTCGCGGTGATGACGGCCGTGGACACCTGGCTGAAACCCCAGCAGAAGTGGCGTGGCTTCATGGAGTCCCGGGACGCGCTCGCGGACCTGAGGATCCAGTCCGGCGGTGGTATGCCGCCGGACGAGGTGCGCGCGAAATTCCTCGAACTGCGCCGCCAGCACCGGGAGCGGAACGTCTTCTGACGGCCTGTCCCTGTCCCTGTCTCTGTGTCGGTGTCGGTGCCGGTGCCGGTTTCGGTGCGGGGGCGCAGCGCGTTCAGGTGCGGTCGGTGGGTGCCAGGAGCCGTTCCGTCGCCCGGCGTTCGGCCGCCTCGACGTCCAGGCGGCCCGAGCGGTTGCCGCCGCGGGCGACGACGGCGGCGCGGACCAGGGCGAGGTAGAAGAGCGCCGGTCCGCACGGGGTCCACTCCGCGGGGTCCTTCCGCAGGATGAAGTCGAGCACGCTGTCGGGGTCGGCCGGGACGAAGTCGAACCGGTCGTGCTCCCACTTGTCCTCGATGCCGCGGCTCCGCCGGGCCACGAGGGCGTCGGCCGTCAGGTCGGTGAGCACGGCCCGGTAGAAGGCCGCCCACTGGTGGTTGCGCAGGTCGAGCGCGAAGGCGAGCAGTTCGAGCTCGACGTCGTCCTCGTCCTGGACGGCGAGTTCCTCGCGCAGCGCGCGGCGCGCCACCGCGTGCAGACTGATGGGGGAACCGTCCTCGGGGACGTCGTGGATGGCGGCGAGTCCCTCGTTGACCGAGGAATTCCAGCGCACCTTGTTGTGGCCCTCCACATTCACGCTGCGCCGGGCGAAGACCATCTTCCGGTCGGGCCCCGTCTCCACCGCCACGTTGACGCCGAAGCTGCACGAGAGGAACGCGGGAGCGGCCACCGGGTCGGCGTTCTCGAGGTACTGGGAACGCAGAGTGGCCGCCTCCCCCGCACGCAGCGGCTCGTCGAGGTTGACGGAGGTGGCGAGGAAGTCGTAGTAGTCCGCGTCGCACAGACTCATCCGTACCAGCGGTACTTCCTCCTCGTCGCTCCGCGAGACGATGACGCTCTCGACGGCGAACCGGGGATTGTTCCAGGCATACGCCTCACCGGCCGCCTGGCGGCGCTGCATGTCCGCCTCGATGTCCTCCCGCCACCGCTGGACCTCGACGGGAAGGTCCACGTGCCGGAGCCCCGGTTCGTAGATGATCTGCACGTTCTCCTGCTGGATCGGGCGGGTGCCGTCCCCTTCGAAGATGTGGCAGTCCGACACCAGATTTCCGACAACCATGCGGTCGCGCGGCTCCACGAGTCCTCCTAGCGCCCCATGTCCAGTAGCGTGAGCAGCACACCGTGTGTGGTGTGAGACGTCAGGTTTCCACAAACCATCCTGCTGCGCGGCACACATGGGGTGGCTGAACTCTTTGGAGGGGGAGTTCGGTTGGACCGGGGTCAGAAACGGGACGGTGTGGTTGCCACCGTCGTGGTCGACGAATACCGGGGCGGCACACGGCGGGTCAGGGATCGCCCCCTCCTGATGAGCGTGGCCTCTCGTTTCGTGGAGCAGGCCGCCCGGCTGGGTTTCGACGCGCCTTCCCTGGGGGTCAGGAGCACCGGCGGGGACCAGGGGGCGGAACCCTCCGCGGCACGCGAGCAGATCCGGGAGCTGGTGCGGCGCCTGGGACAGCAGGCCGCGGACCGGAAGATCCTGTACTGGACCGGGCACGGCGAGGTGTCGGCGTCGGGTGCCTTTCACCTCGCCTGTGAGGACAGTTACCAGGAAGGGGTGTTCGATCCCCGACGGGCCGTCTCCGCCGAGGAACTGGTCTCCTGGCTCGCCGAGGACCCCACGGACACCCTGCTGATCCTGGACGCCTGCTTCTCGGGCGAGGCGGTGCGGGACGTCAGCCACCACATCAAGGACGCACGCCTCAGGGCCGGTCTGGACGACGCGGAAGCCGGGTTCGCCGTCGTCGCGACCGCCGGGTCACGCCAGGAGGCGCTGGAGGGACACTGGGTCGACTGCCTGGAACAGGTCCTCTCCACCCCGGACCAGGTCATCGACGGCAGCGCGCGGATCTTCCAGCGGGAGAACGACGTCGTCCCCTTCCAGCAGCTGATGAGCGCCGTCAGGAGCCGGGCGGGGGAGCAGGTGCCGTTCTGGCAGGAGCCACAGACGCTGCGCGCCTGGTTCCTGCCCAACCCGTACTGGTCCCCGCGGGTGCGGTCCGCGCTGCGCCCCGAGGACGACCTGGCCTGGATCGGTGAGGAACTCGCCAGCGAGGAGCTGCCGGTCTTCGCCGGCTCGGGCGAGAGCTGGCACCTGCGGGACTTCGCCCCCCGGCACCGGGTGGTGGCCGACCTGGTCGACTGGCTGCGCGTCCAGGAGTCCGGGATGCTCACGGTGACGGGGGAGTCCGGCGCGGGCAAGTCGACGCTCCTGGCGTACGTCGCCCACCTCACGGTCGCCCACTTCGTCAACTCCCTCTCCGGCGACCGTCGCCCGCGGACCCTGCCCGAACTCCGGTCGGTCAACGCCGCGCTCCACTGCCGTGGCAGGACGCTGTCGGCGCTCTGCGAGGAACTGGCGCGCGGTCTGACACCGCTCGGGCTGGACACGACGGAGCTCGAACAGGGGTCCCCGCACGGCCTCGTACGCCAGGTCGCGGCCCTCGCGGAGCGCAAGGGCAGCCTCACCCTGATGTTCGACGGGCTCGACGAGGCGGCCGCGGGGCACTCCTTCGACATCGCACGCGGCCTGCTCAATCCGCTGGCCGCCCTGCCCGCGGTGCGGGTGGTGGTCGCCACCCGGCCGAACGCCCGGCGCGGTCTGCCGGGTGAGCTGCGCGCCGAGACACTGCTGGACGTGCTGCACCGCACCACCCTGATGGAGCTGGACCGGGAGGAACAGACCGAGCGGGACATCGCCCGGCACGTCGAACGGCTGCTCGTCCAGGGCGACTCCCCCTACCGGCTGCCCGAGGCGGCGCGGCAACGCGACGCCGTCGCCCGTCGGATCGCGGCCGGCAGCAACGGCCTCTTCCTCGTGGCCACGCTGTGGGCCCGCCACATGGCCAGGCGGCCGCCGCCGTCCGACGCGGAGCAGGCGCACGGGGAGTTACGCCAGGGGACGTCCGTCCTGGACTCCCTGCTGGCCGAGGAGCTGGCACGGCTCGACCCGCGGGACACCGCACGGATCCGGGACTTCATGACCGCCCTCGCCCTGGCCCAGGGAATCGGACTGCCCCAGCCCCGCGTCTGGCTGGCCATGACCAACGCGGTACGCGCTCCGGGGAACAGGGAGTACGACGAGCGGGACCTGCGGGACGTGATCCGCCGAGCCACCGGTGTGACCATCGCGAAGGACGTCGAGGCGGGCGAGGAGGTCTACCGACTCCATCACCCCAGCTTCGGCGCCCATCTGCTCGGCGACGAGCTGCGCCGGCGGGAACAGCACCGAGCGGTCCACCGGGCCCTGACCCCGCGCAGGGGCGAGGACTGGCGGACCGCGGAGCAGTACGTGAGGCGCCACCTCACCACACATGCCGTGCTCGGCGGGGACGACCTCCTGGCGGAACTGGTGGGCGACTTCCACTTCCTAGTCGCCGCCTCGCCCGACATCCTCGAACCGCTGGTCGCGGCCCGGCTCTCCACCACCCCGCAGAGCGCGCTGTACCTCGGCGTCACCGGCCACTTCCGTCGGCACGCGGCGGAGGACGCCAGATGGGCGATGCTCCGTGCCACCGCACTGGCCATGTTCTCCAGGGAGTTCCTCGCCGGCGTGCCCAAGCCGCCTTCGGTGTTCTGGGACGACGTGTGGAGCAGCGCGGCGCGGCTTCCGCTGCACCGCAGCTGGAGCGCCCCTCCGGGCGGGGCACTCGCCGTGCACTGGGAGGCGCACGGCGACGGGCACATCCACGCGTCGGGCGCGGGCGAGGTCAAGTCGTGGACCGCGGAGGGACACGAGATCCGGGGAAGGGACACCGGCCCCGCCACCTGGGCCGCGCCGCCGCGGCAGAGGGGGGTGACGGCGTCGGGCCGGGGCGCCGGCCGGGTGGTCGCCACGCACGACGGCCTGTGCGTACGGATGTGGCACGGCAACGGCAGGTACCCGGTGGAGGAGCTGTACTGGGGCGGAACCCCGGGTGCCGTCGCCTCGGTGCGCTGGGGCCGGGAGGTCCTTCTCGCCACGGTCGACGGGGACCGGCTGTGGCTGTGGCGGTGGGACAGCACCACGGAGTACTCCCGGGCCGAGGTCCGCAAGCACACCCTCGGTGTACCGGTCCGCTGTGTGTCTCTCCTGGCCATGGGGGAGAGGGCCGTGGTGGTCACCGGGGGTCCCGCGGGGGTCAAGGTGTGGGAGGTGCCCGGCCGCAGGACGGTGCGCGAACCCTTACGGCTGTTCCGGTCGCTGGGGGAGGGGATCGAGCAGGTCGTCGCGGTCTCGGCGCTGGTCCTGCCGGGCGGTGACGGCACCGGGGCGGTGATCGGCGCGCTGGACGGACACACGCTCCATGTCTGGCGGACGGACGACCTCTTCCACGGAGCGGTCCGCCCCTTGTTCGGCCCCGGCCCCGCGAGCGCCGGACGGGCCGTGACCCTCGGGCGGGGCCCGCGCGGGCTGCTGGCCGCGGTCCGGGAGGACACCGCGGTCCGGGTCTGGGACGAAGGGGGCCGGGAACAGGTCCCGTTGCCCTGCGACCACCACCATCGGTCCCTGGCCTTCGACCCCTCCGGGACAGGGCGCATCGCGGTGGCGGACGACACCCGGATCCGGGTCTGGGAACCGCACGACCCGCCGGGCGAGGGCGAGGTGGCCGTCCCCCGCCGCACCGGGGTGAGGGCGGTCGGCAGGACACGGCTGCGGGTGACGGGCCCCGGACCTGACGGCACCGTGCTGCTGAGCCGTTCGCAGGGCCCCGATGTGCTGTTGAGCCTGCACTCCGCCGACGGGCAGACCGGTGAGGGGATTCGCCTCGTGCACCCCGACGCGGTGGAGGCGCTCGCCGCCACGAGGACGGACGACGGCTGGCTGGCCGCGGCGGTCGGCCGCAGACGCGTGCTGCTCTGGGACCTGGGGCCGGGACTCGAACCGCTGGCGACCGAGAGCTTCGTGCTGCCGGGCCGGGCCGAGGGGCCGGTGCCCTCCATGGCGCTGCACGGCACAGGGTCCGGCGGGCTGCGTCTGCTGTGGCCGTCGGAGCAGAGCGTGGTCACCTGGGAGCGCGAGACGCGCGGGCGCGGGGCGTGGCGCCCGGGGCGGACGTTCTGGATGGGCGGGGCCGGCGCCGTGCAGCGGCTGGAGGTGGTGGGGCTTCCCGCGGGCCCGTCGTGGCTGTCGGCGTGGGGCGGCAACGCGGTCCGGGTCTGGGACCTCACCGGGCCCGCCACCGAGCCGCAGTCGGTGGCCGTCACCCGGGCGAAGGCGGTGGCGACGGGACTGCTGCGGAGCCGGGACGCGCCGGTACCGCTGATCGCCTTCACCACCGGGACGAAGGTGAAGTACATCGAGTGCGACGGGGGTTACGGGACGGCGAGCGTCCTGGCGGGGCAGCCGGGCGGAGCGCTGGACGGCGTCGCTCTGGCGGGCCCGGCGGAGCGGCCCCTGCTGGTGGGCTGGAGCCGGAACTCCGGCTGCCTGCGGCTCTGGGACGTCGGACAGGAGAGGGCTCTGGGCCTCATGGAGTCCCGGGGGTACGAAGTGACGGGCGTGGACTCGGCCTTCGACAGCCGTGGCATCACGCTGATGGTCCAGGGCGTGGCGCAGAACAGCGTCCGCTGCGATCAGGTGTACGTGCCCTGGCGGGCCGGCCGCAGCGACGGTCGGCGGGCCGGGGAATTCGCCCGCGACACGAGGAGCATCCTGTGAAGGACGATCTGGTGGTTCTCGTCCCGGGCGTCATGGGCACGGCCCTGACCCGTGACGGGACCGACGTCTGGGACCTGACCCCGGAGGCGATGAACGGGCTGCTGCGGCCCGGCCGGACGAGGGAACTGCTCAAGCTGCCCAAGGGCATCGGGGACGACGACCCGGAGCCGTCGCACGCCCTGGACGTGGGGGGCGTGATCCACGGGCGGCGGCTGCTGCCCGGTCTGGTCTCCAGCCTGGAGTACCCCGACCTCCGCGAGGTGCTCGCCGTCGAGAGGGAGAGATTCGCGGAGTTTCCCTACGACTGGCGCCTCAGCAACCGCGGTTCGGCCCACAAGCTGGCGCGGTTCGTCGAGGAGCGGCTGACGCGGTGGCAGGAGAGCGCCGACCCGCGGCGGTTCCCCCGCGCCCGGGAGGCCAAAGTGATCTTCCTGTGCCGTTCCATGGGGGGCCTGGTGGTGCGCTACTACACCGAGGTGCTCGGCGGCTGGGAGCAGACCCGGTCGGTCGCCACGCTGGGCACCCCCTTCTCGGGGAGCGTCAAGGCGCTGCGGTTCCTGACCGGCCAGGTGCGGTGGGTCCCGAGTCCGTTCCGTGAGTGGATCCACGAGGTCTGCTCGACCTACCCCTCGCTCGGCCAGCTCATCCCCACCTATCGGGTGGTGGTCGACGCCCGGGATCGCAGGTCCCGCTTGACCGGGCAGCCGGTCGAGGGGGTGCAGACGCGGATGGTCGACGACTCCTTCGCCTTCTTCCAGGAGGTGCAGAACGCCATCGAGGACAACGACGCCGTGCCCGGACGCGAGCGGTACACCCTGGTCGCGCTGGGAGGCGACAAGCACCGTACCGATCAGGCCCTGTCCCTGACCTCGGACGGCAGGCCGACCTTCCACCAGGACTTCTCGCAGTCCGGTGATCCGCAGGACCGGGGGCTGCCGCTGTTCGGCGACGGCACCGTGGCGCATGTCGCGCAGACCCCGCCCGAGTGGCACGACACCGGCCGGACGGTGTGGCTCGACAGCAGGCACGCGGACCTCATCAACTCCGGTCACGCGCTCAAGCAGCTGAGGCGGATCTGCGACGGCCTCGAACCCGCCGGGGTGCTGAGTACCGGGGAGCCGGTAGGGGTCGAGTTCCCCGACTTCGCACGGGCCGGCGAGCCCTTCGAGGTGTGGGCGACCGACGCGGACCCCGCGATGGGGCTGCGGGTCCGCCGCGTCGGCGACGACGGCAGGTCCGCGACGGACGAGCCGATGCGGTCGTGCGGAGGAGGCCGTTTCCGCGCCGAGCTGCGGGCCGAAGCGGGCCTGTGGACCCTGGAGGTCTACTCGCACGCGCTCGGGTACTCCTGCCGGGACGTGCAACTGGTCGTCTAGCGACTCCCCGGCGACGGGTCGGCCGGAACCGGAGCGGGAGCGGGCGAGCGGAGCCGGCCGTCGTGGACCTCCGCCACCCGGTCCGCCGCCGTGAGGTGGGTGCGGTCGTGGGTGACCAGGACCGTGGCCGTGGCCCGTTGGTGGGTGAGGCGGGTGATCAGGGCTATGACGGCGGCGCCGCGTTCGTGGTCCAGGGCGCTGGTGGGCTCGTCGACCAGCAGGACGGTGGGGTCGTTCATCAGGGCGCGCGCGATGTTGACGCGCTGGCGCTGGCCGCCGGAGAGCTGGTGGGGGCGCCGGTCCGCCTGGCCGGCGAGACCGACCGCGTCCAGCAGCTCCATCGCCCGGCTCCGGGCCGTGCGCGGTCGGCGGCCGTCGATCTGCGCCATCACCTGGAGCTGTTCGGCCGCGGTGAGGGAAGGCAGCAGATTGGGCTGCTGGAAGACGATGCCGATCGTGCGGCGGCGCAGGTCGGTGAGGTCACCGCGGCTCAGACCGGTGGTGGGCGTGCCGTCGACGGTGACGGTGCCGGCCTCCGGGGTGATGAGCGTGGCGGCGACGGCGAGAAGGCTGGACTTGCCGGAGCCGGACGGGCCGACGACCGCGGTCAGGCTGCCCTCGGGCACCTGAAGGGTGACGCGGTCCAGTGCGGTCAGGCGGTCCTCGCCGTCGGGATAGGTGAGGGTGACGTCGGTCAGGCCGAGGCTCATCGGACACTCCCCAGGGCGGTCAGCGGGTCGACCGAGGTGATGCGGTGGACGGACAGGGCGGCACCGAGCACGATCGTCACGGCGGCCGGTACGAGGACGGTGGCGGGGGTGAGCAGGAACGGCACCGCTCCGCCGGCGACGAGGGCGCCCAGACCGGCGGCGATACCGGTACCGAGCAGGGTGCCGCCGAGCAGCAGGGCGGCGGCCTGGCCGAGCGCGTCCTTGAGCAGGCTCCGGGTGGAGGCACCCAGCGCCTTGAGGACGGCGACGTCCCCGCCGCGCTGGATCGTCCACACGGTGAAGAAGGCACCGATGACCAGCGCGGAGATCGCGAACAGGAAGCCGCGCATCAGCTGCAGGGAGCCGTTCTCGGAGGCGTAGGAGCCGATCGCCGACAGCGAGTCGTCCTTGGAGACCGTCCTGGTGCCCGCCGCCCGGTCGGCCGCTTCGAGGCCCGCGCCGGACGTGGTGCTCAGGGCGATCACGGTGGCGGTCGGTCCGTCCGGCCCGCTCGTGGCGGGCGTGGTCCGCTGCCACAGGCCGAGGCCGGTCCAGACGACCGGGGTGTGACTGAAGGAGGCGTCACCGCTCACGGCCGCGACCCTCACCCGCCGCCCGGCGAGCGTGATGCTGTCGCCCGCCGTCACACCGAGGCCGTCCGCCGCGGCGGACGACAGGACCGCCGCCCCGTCGTCGATCCGGCCGCTGTCGGGGGCGAGCGCGGAGCCGGGCCGCACCCCGAAGGCGGAGACCGGGGTGCTCCGGCTTCCGGCGCTCGCCCTGGTCGTGGTGATGCCCAGCGGCTCGGCGCCGCTCACGCCGGGCGTCCGCGCCCACTGCTGCCACTGCCGCTCGGTGACGGTGGAGTTCGCGTACGACAGGTCCTCGCCCTCGCCCGGCGCGCCGAAGGCGATCCGGTCGGCGGGCAGGGACGTGATCGCGGAGACGTTCTGCTGTCCCAGGCCCGCGGTCAGGCCGGACAGCAGCCCCACCAGCAGGGTGATCAGCACGATGACGGAACCCATCAGGGCGAAGCGCCCCTTGGCGAATCTCAGGTCTCTCCAGGCGACGAACACGGCTCTGGCCTGCTCCTTCATAGCGGGAAGCGGTACGTCTCCACCATCGCCGCCGACCCCTCGGAGAGGCATCCCGCCCAGGACAGCACGGGGTGCGTCGAAAGGTGGCAGGCCGGTTGTACCTTTCGACAGAGGCCACGCCGGCGCCTTCTCCCTAGGCTGGAAGGACTGTGAACGTCATCAGGCTGCAAGGACCGTGAACGCCATCGCCCCCGTGCTGACCCCCACCACCAGAGCGCTGGCCCGGTGCCTGCACCTGCTGGTCGCCGGTCTGCTCGCGCTGGCCGTCGGACGGGCCGTGACCGGCGGCGGCCCGGACGCCGCGGCGGACACCGCACGGGTCGTCGCCGCGGCCACCGCCTGCGGCCTCGTCTACGCCGCAGGCCCCCTGCTGCCCCGCGTCAGCCGCTCGCGGCGTGCCGCCGCGCTGTGGCTGGCCGCCGTGGGCGCCGTCTGGCTGGTACTGCTCGCCGTGACCGCCGACGGGGTGTGGGTGGCGTTCCCGCTGTACTTCCTCCAGCTCCACCTGCTGCCCCGGCGCGCCGGACTCGCCGCCGTGGCCCTCACCGCGGTGGCCGCCGTCGCGGGCTTCGCCGCGCACCAGGGCGGCTTCGGCGTGGCGATGGTGATCGGACCGGCCCTCGGCGCGGCCGTGGCGGTGGCCGTGGTGTGGGGCTATCAGGCCCTGTACCGCGAGAGCGAACAGCGCCGGCGCCTGATCGAGGAGCTCACCGCCACACGCGCCGATCTCGCCACCGCCCAGCACACCGCCGGTGTACTGGCCGAGCGCGAACGCCTGGCCCGCGAGATCCACGACACCCTCGCCCAGGGCCTGTCCAGCATCCAGCTCCTGCTGAGCGCCGCCGGGCGAGCCCTGCCCGGGAGCCCGGACAACGCCGCACGCCACGTCGAACAGGCCCGCCGGGCCGCCGTCGACAACCTCGCCGAGGCCCGCCGCTTCGTCGCCGCCCTCGCCCCGCCGGCCCTGGAGGGCACCACCCTGGCCGGCGCCCTGGAACGGCTGTGCGCCACCACCAGTTCCCGCGACCGGCTCACCGCACGCTTCCACCTCACCGGTTCCCCCGTACCGCTGCCGACCGCGTACGAGGTCGCGCTGCTGCGCATCACGCAGTCCGCGCTGGCGAACACCGTCCGCCACGCCTGGGCCGACGCCGTCGAGGTCACCCTCAGCTACCTCGGCGACCTCGTCGCCGTGGACATCGTCGACGAGGGGCGCGGCTTCGATCCCCGGCAGCCGCTCACGGCCGATCCGCGGGAGGGCGGATTCGGGCTGGCGGCCATGCGCGCCCGCGTCGACGCCCTGGGCGGCACCCTCACCGTCGAGTCCGCTCCCGGCCACGGCACCGCGCTGGCGGCCCAGCTTCCCCTGCCCCACACCGCGACCCACTCCGCCGAGAACGAGTCCGAGGCCCGTCCATGACCGACACCCCTGTCCGCCTGCTCCTGGCCGACGACCACCCCGTCGTACGGGCCGGGCTGCGCGCCGTGCTGGAGACCGAGGCCGGCATCGACGTGGTGGCCGAGGCCGCCACCGGCGAGGACGCCGTCGCCCGTGCCGCCCTGGGCGACATCGACGTCGTCCTGATGGACCTCCAGTTCGACCGGTTCGGCAGGGGGATGAACGGTGCCGAGGCCACCGCCGCGATCACCGCGCGCCCCCAGGCCCCGCGCGTGCTGATCGTCACCACCTACGACACCGACGCCGACACCCTTCGCGCCATCGAGGCGGGCGCCACCGGATATCTCCTCAAGGACGCCCCTCCCGAGGAACTGGCCGCCGCCGTACGCACCGCCGCGACGGGCCGCACCACACTGGCGCCCACCGTCGCGGACCGGCTGATGAACCGGCTGCGTACCCCCGGTAGCGCGCTGACCCGGCGGGAGACCGAGGTTCTCGCACTGGTCGCCGAAGGGCTGTCCAACCAGGGCGTCGGCAAGCGGCTCCACCTCACCGAGGGGACGGTCAAGTCCCACCTGGCCCGCATCTACACCAAGCTCGGTGTCGACTCCCGTACGGCGGCCGTCGCCACCGCCGCCGAACTCGGCATCGTCAGGCGCTGACCGGCCGGCTAGGCCTTCTTGACCACGCCGGACTTGAGCTGCATGGGCCCGAATCCATCGATCCTGCAGTCGATGTCGTGGCCGTCCACGCCGTCCACGAGACGGATGTTGCGGACCTTGGTGCCCGCCTTGATCCCGGTCGGGCTGCCCTTGACCTTCAGGGTCTTGACCACGGTCACCGTGTCGCCGTCGGCGAGCGTGTTCCCGACCGAGTCCTTGACGGCGACGGCTCCACCGCTGCCGTCCGGGGCCGTGGCGGTCGCCGGGGACCACTCGTGCCCGCATTCCGGGCAGATCAGGAGTGGGGCCATCTCGTAGGTGTAGGCGCCGGAGCACTCGGGGCAGGGGGGAAGGTTCTCGCTCACGGCAGCAGTGTAGGTATCGGTTAGCTGAATTGCTAAATTTCGCAATTCATTAGATGGTGAGGCGGCTGTATCGGCAGCCGTGGACAGGGCGTGCGAGGGAAGCCGAGAAGTCGAGAAGGCGAGAGGGAAGTCGAGGGATCGTGTCGGTTCCGCTGTATCAGGCCAAGGCCGAGTTCTTCCGGATGCTGGGCCATCCCGTACGGATACGGGTCCTGGAGCTGTTGCAGGACGGGCCGACGCCGGTGCGGGAGCTGCTCGCCGCGATCGAGGTGGAGCCCTCCAGCCTGTCGCAGCAGCTGGCTGTGTTGCGCCGGTCCGGAATAGTGACCTCCCGGCGGGAGGGCTCCGCGGTCGTCTACGACCTCGCCGGTGGGGATGTCGCGGATCTGATGCAGGCCGCACGGCGGATCCTGACCGTGGTGCTGGCCGGGCGGAACGAACTCCTTGCGGAACTACGGAAAGCCGAGGTCACCGCGTAGTGAGCGCTCTGCTGTCCCGGGTGTGGAGCCCGGTGCGTTCCCTGCTGCCCGTCCCGGCGGATCTGGCCCAGATGCGGCGCAGCCCGCGCCGTGACCTGCTCGCCGGGCTCACGGTGGCGATCGTGGCCCTGCCGCTGGCGCTCGGCTTCGGGGTCTCCTCGGGGCTCGGCGCGGAGGCCGGTCTCGCGACGGCGGTGGTCGCCGGCGCGCTCGCCGCGGTCTTCGGCGGGTCGAACCTTCAGGTGTCCGGGCCCACCGGCGCGATGACCGTGGTCCTCGTGCCGATCGTCGCGCAGCACGGGCCGGGCGGTGTGCTCACCGTCGGACTGCTCGCCGGTGTGCTGCTGGTGACCCTCGCGGTGCTGCGGGCCGGGAAGTACATGCAGTACATCCCCGCGCCCGTGGTCGAGGGCTTCACCCTCGGCATCGCCTGCGTCATCGGGCTGCAGCAGGTGCCGAACGCGCTGGGCGTCGCCAAGCCCGAGGGCGACAAGGTCCTCCTGGTGACCTGGCACGCGGTCGGGGAGTTCGCGAAGCGGCCGAACTGGACGGCCCTCGCCCTCGCCCTCGCGGTGGCCGCCGTGATGCTCGTCGGCGCCCGGTGGCGGCCCACCATCCCCTTCTCCATCGTCGCCGTCGTCGCGGCCACCCTGGTCGCACAGCTCTTCCACCTCGACGCCGCCCCGCCGATCGGGGACCTGCCGGCCGGACTGCCCGCGCCGTCCCTGGCCTTCCTGGACCTGGGCGCGCTGGGCTCGTTGCTCGCGCCCGCCGTCGCCGTCGCCGCGCTCGCGGCCCTGGAGTCCCTGCTGTCCGCCTCGGTCGCCGACGGCATGACCGTCGGGCAGAAGCACGACCCCGACCGCGAACTGTTCGGCCAGGGCCTCGCCAACATCGCCGCCCCGCTGTTCGGCGGTGTCCCGGCCACCGGCGCGATCGCCAGGACCGCGGTCAACGTACGGACCGGCGCCGGCTCCCGGCTGGCCGCGCTCGCGCACGCCGCGGTGCTGGCGGCGATCGTGTTCGCGGCCGCCCCGCTGGTGTCGAGGATCCCCCTGGCCGCGCTCGCGGGCGTACTGATCGCGACCGCGGTCCGCATGGTGGAGGTCGGCTCGCTCAGGGCGATGGCGCGGGCCACCCGCTCCGACGCGCTGATCCTCGTCCTGACCGCCGTCGCCACGCTGGCCCTCGACCTGGTGTACGCGGTGATCATCGGCCTGGTGGTCGCGGGCGTGCTCGCGCTCAGGGCGGTGGCCAAGCAGGTCCGTATGGACCAGGTGCCCCTGGACCGGGGCGACCACTCCGCCGAGGAGCACGAGCTGCTGGCCGAGCACATCGTCGCGTACCGCATCGACGGACCGCTGTTCTTCGCCGCCGCCCACCGCTTCCTGCTGGAGCTGAGCGAGGTCGCCGACGTCCGCGTCGTCGTGCTGCGCCTGTCCCGGGTGACGACCATGGACGCCACCGGCGCGCTGGTCCTCAAGGACGCGGTGGAGAAACTGAACCGGCGTGGCATCGTCGTCATGGCCTCCGGGATACGCACCGGGCAGCGCCAAGTCCTCGACTCCGTCGGGGCGTTGGGCCTGCTGCGGCAGAAGGGCCGGGAGTACGCCACCACACCCGAGGCGATCGCGGGGGCCCGCACCCACCTGGAACACGCCGGCATCCTCCCCGCGGGACCCACAGGGCCCGCGGGCCCTGTGGGTCCCACCGCGTCCGCAGACGTACCCGCCGGAACCGCCCGCACCACAGGAGAGGAGTCCGCGTGACCACCACAGAGTCCGCTCCACCCCGCCCGGTCGAGGGCGAGAGGGCCGTCGGCGCCGAAACAGCCGCCGAGGCAGACGCTGAGACAGCCACCGGGGCACCGGCATGATGGCGGGCGGCCTCGCGGCCCTGCCCTACCGGCACGTGCTGACCGTGCCGACGGCCCCGTCGGCCGTACGGATGGCGCGGGAGACCGCCGAACAGGCCCTGGTCGAGTGGGGGATCAGCCGGCACCACCCGGCGATGGACCCCGCCCTGCTGATCCTCAGCGAGCTGGTCACCAACTGCGTACGGCACGCCGCCGAGAAATCACCGCAGACCACGGTCATCTACGCGGCGAGCGACGACACCCTCGCGTTCGGCGTGCACGACCGGCACCCCTTTCAGCCCGTCCTGCACGGGGCGTCGCTCGGTCCGGGCGACAGCGGGCTCGCCACCGTCGTCGAGCTCACTCTCGCCCTCTCGGGCACGGCGGTCGTACGGAAGGACGCCGACGGCGGGGGCAAGAGCATCTGGATCACCCTGCCCCTGTGACCGATCACCCGGCCCCTGTGGCCCGTACAGGTTCGGGTGGGAGCGAGGATGACCCCATGCTGACGATTTCCGGGCGGACGCGATGCGTGGCGCACGCGCGACGACCCTCATGGCGGTCCGCCGACGAGCAGGGCAGGAGGCCGGTTCGGTGAGCACGCCGCTGTACCAACTCAAGGCCGAGTTCTTCAAGACACTGGGCCACCCGGCGCGGATCCGGGTCCTGGAACTGCTCAGTGAGCGTGAGCACGCCGTCGCGGAGATGCTGCCCGAGGTCGGGATCGAACCCGCCCACCTGTCGCAGCAACTGGCCGTGCTGCGCCGGGCCAACCTGGTGGTGACCCGCAAGGAGGGCTCCGCCGTCTTCTACTCGCTGACCAGTCCGCACGTGGCGGAGCTGCTGAGGGTGGCCCGGACGATCCTGTCCGGAGTGCTCGCCAACCAGGCCGAACTGCTCGCCGACCTGCGGGCGGCGTCCAGGGAGACGAAACCGCCGCCGTAGGCGGGGGTGTCCGGCCCCTGACCCCAGCACGTCCCGGGACGTGCTGGGCGGGGCCGGACACGTGCCGGTCAGGTCGACCAGATGACTCCGCCGTTGTGCAGGATGACCACCTTGCCGTCGGCCCGCAGGACCAGCTGCGCGTTCGCGTGGCCGTGGCTCTTCGAGGCCCAGATCGGGCGGTCGTCGCCGTTGTGGACGACGAGGTTGCCGTCCTCCTGGAAGATCGCCCGGTGGTTGGAGCCGAAGGTCATGGACGCCCAGATGGGCTTGTTCTTCTCGTTGTACACGACGAGGTTCCCGTCGCCCTGCATGACCATGCGGATGCGGTTGGTGCTCCAGGCCTGGTTGACCTGCAGAACGCTGGTCGCGTAGACGGTTTTGGTGCCCCAGTTCGGCTTCGCGGCCGCCTTGGGCTTGGGCGAGGACTTCGGCTTCTTCGTGGCCTCGCTGCTCTTGGAGGGCGTCGGCTCCGGGGCGGGGGCCGCGGGAACGGCGGCGACCTTCGGGGCCTCGGCCTTCTTCTCCTTGCTCGGGGAGGCGCTGGGCTCGCCGGCCACGTAGTCCTCGACGGTGGCGGGCGAGGTGGCCGGGTTGAGGACCGTGTCGGTGCCCTCCGCGGCCAGTCCCTTGGCACCGTCGTGGCGGTCCTTCTGCGCGCTGCCTGCCAGCAGCAGCGGGATGGCGATCAGGACGGCGCCGGCTATCGCGGCCCCGGCCAGGACCGGCTTGCGGGGGCGGGTGCGGTCGACGCCGGTGTCGGTCTTGACGCCCGGTGCCGCCGCCGTTCCGACGGCCGCCGCGATGGCGACGCCCTCCTCCGGTGCCTGGGCGGCCGTGGCGGCGGGTGCCGGCGAGGGGGCGGGCGCGGGCGGTGCGGTGGGCTCCTCCGACGGAGCGGCGGCCTTCGCCTCGGCGGTCTCGGCGGCCTTGGGTGACGCGGCCGGGCTCGGTGCCTGCGCGTCCGGTGCCGGTGAGGGGGCCGGTGCGGGCGCGGGGGGCGTGGGCGGGGACCCGGCCCCCTCCGCGCGGGCGGCGGCCGCCTCCGCGTTCGCGCCGGGGGTGTGGTGCTGGGGGGACATGCGGTACTCCTCCTCGATGGCGGAGCTGACGGGGGGGTTGGTCGGGCCCGCGCAGCGGCCGGGGTCGAACAGACGCCGATGAACCGGACAAGCTCGGCGGGCACCGGTCAAGTGCCGCGTCGAGACGGACCAGTTCGGCTCGGTCCCGGTCGTCGAGTCCCGCGTGACCCGCCGCGGTGGCGGCCGCGGACCGATCGGATGCCTTCCGGGCTGCGAGGCCCTGATCCGTACGGCCCTGGCTTGGACGTCCGGCGGAAGACATGTGTACGTCGACGAGTCCGATGGCGTGCCCAACCTAGCCCGTCACGGGGACGACAGCAGCAACTCGGACCCCAACTGCCTCATCGCTTTGTCCCTTCACGCCTCACTGCTCCCGGAAAGTTCCCGATCCGGGCCGTGAACGGGCACGTGGGGGCCCGATACGGGGCTTCCCCCGCCCGCCGTGCGAGGGGCTCGTGTGGCATCCTGTTGACTCCCCGACCTGATCAGTGTCGGCGTGTGCGCATGCAGTTCGGCACCGAGGAATTCGTACGGACCCAAGAGTTCAGGTGGAGATGCGGCCCGGAGAACGGCAAGAGGGCGGGCACGACGCCTCGTCGGTGGCGCCCCACACCGTTGCCGTCGTCCCCGAGATACCCGAGTCCGTGCGGGCCGCCGCCCGCCAGGCCCCCGGGCACTGGATCGGGATGGTGGACCCGGAGTGGACCGAGGAGCGGACCCCGCCGGAGTGGGCCGTGCTGGGCGAATGGCAGTCGGACGACGACGGAGGCGTGGGCGACTACCGCGCCAACCCGGCGTACCGTCCCTCGGCCCGTGTGCTCGGCTGGCCCGAGCCCACCGACCCCGTGGACGCGGCGGCACAGCGGGCCGCCACCGGCTACGGCTCGGTGGACGAGGCGCTCGCGGCGCTCGCCGAGGCGGACGTCACGGTGGTGCGCGGACCGGACGGCGGGCCGCTCACGGCCGCCGGGCAGGACGGGGCGCCGGTGGTGCTGGTGTTCACCTCCACGGAACACGAGTTCATGTCCCCGGCACTTGTCCATGACACCCTTCCGGCTCGGGAGCTGGCCCGGTCACTGAGTGGTTCGGGCACCTTGCTGATGGTCAACGCCGGGGCCGCGGCCCCGTTGCTCACCCCGGCGGACAGCCTTCCCGCGCCCGGACCCGGTCCCGATGCCGGCTCCCTCCCTCCTGCCTCCCTCTCCGGTACGGCGGACCGTACCGACGCCTCGGCCGCGGCCCCACCCGCGGGCCGGGCCGACAACTCCCCTGAACCCTGGCCCCACACCACAGGGAGGACCCCGTGAAGAGTCCGGCCGAGCAACCCCCCACATCCATGAGCGCGGAGTCCGGAACCGACAGCGAGGAGACGACCGCGACCACCGCGGCCGCCACCGCCGTCGAACCCGCAACCGTCCCCGAGTCCCGCCCCGAGCCGCGCCCCGAGGCCGAGGCCGAGCCCGCAGAGGCGAAGGCGGAGGCCGAGACGGCTGCCGAGCCACCGGCGGCGAAGGCCGGTGCCGACAGCGAGCCCGACCGCGGGGCCGCCTCCAGCGCCCGGCCGGAGGCAGAGGCCGGGTCCGACGCCCACCCCGAGGCCGCCGCCGAGGCCAAGAGCCGCCTGCCGGCGCTGGTACGGACCGTCACCGCGACCGCGATCGGCAAGCCGCAGCAGACCGGCCCGGTCGGCCGGCCGGGCAAGGCGGTGCTGGCCGGGGCCGCGATCGGGGGCGTACTGCTCGTGTCCGTGCCGCTCCTGCTCCTCGGCGGTCACGACAACGACGAACGGTCGGCGCCCACGGCGGCGGAGACCGTGCTCAACGGGAACCCGGGGGAGACACCGGGCGACTTCGCGGTGACCGAGCCCGACGCCAGTGCCTCGCAGGACGCCGAGAAGGACTCCGGCAAGAGCAAGCAGACGGTGCAGGAGGCCCCCGCCTCCGCGGTCAAGAGCGAGGGCGCCTCGAAGAAGCCCGCCGCCGACAAGGACCCGTCGAAGAAGCAGAGCGACGGCAAGAAGTCCGACGGCGACAAGGACGAGCCCGCGAAGGGCGGTTCGGGTGTCACCTTCAGTGCCCCGGTCTCCCTGCGCAGCCACCTCTCGGGCCGCTGCCTCGACGTACCGGGCGGCGACTTCAGCGACGGCAAGCAGCTGTTCGTCTGGGACTGCAACAACGGCGAGGCGCAGAAGTGGCGGTTCGCCTCCGACGGCACCATCCGGATCAAGGACAAGTGCCTGGACGTGGCCGACGCGAACTTCAACGACGGTACGCGTATCCAGATCGCCTGGTGCAGTGGCAACATCGCCCAGAAGTTCGCCCTGAACGGCAGCCACGACCTGGTCAACACCGTTGTCGGCAAATGTGTCGACATCAAGGACAACAACGCGGACAGTGGCGCCTGGCTGCAGCTGTGGAGCTGCAACGGGGGCGACAACCAGAAGTGGAGCGTCTGACAGGACGCTCGCGGACCGAGAGCAACACTCTCTACACCCGCCCGCCCCCAGGGCGAGGCATGATGGCACCGTCGGCTCGCCGACACGTTTCCCTCGTCGAGGGGAACGTCCGCTGAAGACGCCGCCGTAGCAAGGAGGTTGGTGCGTGTCGCGCCAGGTACTGACGGTCGGTCCGGGGGACCGGGAGCGCTACCGGACGATCGGTGAGGCACTCGCGGCCGCCCGTACCGGCGCGCTCATCAGCGTCCGCCCAGGGACGTACGCGGAGAATCTGGTGATCAACACCAGGGTCACCCTCACCGCCGCCGAAGGGCGGGGCACCGTGGAGATCCGGCCGCGCTCGGGCAGCGTGCTCGCGCTGCGCGCCGACGCCGTGATGCTCTCCGAGCTGACCCTGCGCGGCGGCGACGCCGAGCAGCCCGCCGTGGACGTACGGCGCGGGCAGGCCGCGCTCGACGGCTGCGAGGTCGTCGGCGCCGCCTGGACCGCGCTGCTCGCCGGGGGCACCGGCTCGCTCGCGCTGCGGGAGTGCCGGGTGAGCAATCCGCAGGGCGCGGGCATCGTGGTCACCTCGACCACGCCGACCACCGTGGAGTCCTGCACCTTCGAGCACCTGGGCACCAGTGGCCTGGTCCTCGCGGAGCAGGGCGAGGCACGCATCCGCGGCTGCACGGTGCGCGACGCCCGCGGCAACGGCCTGCTCGCCAACGGCGAGTCCCGCGGCACCGTGGAGGACTGCGACATCTCCTCCACCGACAAGCCCTCCATCGCCCTGGAACAGAACTGCTCCCTGTCGGTCGTCCGGACGGTGGTGCACGACACCAGCACCGGCGTGCACCTGAGCAGCGGCGGCCGTACGACCCTGGAGGACGTCCGGGTCACCGGGGCCTCCGGGAACGGGATCGTGCTGGCCCAGGGCACCGACCCGGTGCTGCGGCGCTGCCGCGTCTCCCGCACCCGCGGTCACGGCATGCTGGTCACCGACCGGTCGCGCGGCACCTTCGAGGACTGCTGGGTGGACGGCGCGCAGGGCGCGGCGCTGCGGGTCGCCGGGAACGCCTCCCCGGCGCTGACCGGTCTGACGGTCCGCGACTGCGAGAAGACCGGGCTGCTCCTGGAGGAGGACTCGGCGGCCGAGCTGGACCGCCTGGAGGTGATCGGCGGCTCGCCCGCGATCTCCGTACGCGGCGGCGCCAACCCGCTGCTGCGCCGGGCCCGGCTGGTGGAGCCCTCCGGCGACGGCATCGTGGCCGCGAAGAACGCCCGTGGCCGGGTCGAGGACTGCGAGGTCGTCAGGCCGACGGGCGCGGGGGTGCGGGTGGCCTCCGGCAGCACCCTCTACCTGGCCGGCGGCGGGGTCTCCGACACCGTCACCAGCGGTCTGGTCGTGGAGGACGGCGGCAACGTCACGGTCCGCGACTTCCGCGTCGAGATGTCGGGCGAGGAGGGCGTGGTCGTCGCCTCGGGCGGTGAGCTGACCGCCAACCGCACCACGGTGCACGCGGCCAAGGGCCACGGATTCCTGCTCAACGAGGGCGCGATCGCCTCGCTCAGCGGCTGCGAGGTCTCCAGCGGCGCCCAGGACGGCTTCCGGGTGGAGTCCACCGCGCCGGTCTCGATCGTGAACTGCCTCGCCCGGGAGAACGAGGGCGGCGGCCTGGTGCAGACCGCGCCAGGCGAGCGGCTCGCCGTGGAGGGCCTGAACAGCACCGGCAACGGCAAGCGGGACGCGTGGGGTTCCGGCAGCGCCGAGAACACCGACCCGGCAGGATCGGGCGCCGCGGACGCGCCCCCGACGGACCGCGCGGACGGCCCGCTCGGCGCCCTCAACGCGCTGATAGGCCTGGAGAACGTCAAGCAGCAGGTGGGTACGCTGGTCAATCTGACCCAGCTCGCCCAGCGCCGTGAACAGCTCGGCATGACGGCCCCGCCGATGAGCCGGCATCTGATCTTCGCCGGGCCGCCCGGTACCGGTAAGACCACCGTCGCCCGCCTCTACGGGGCGATCCTGGCCGAGCTGGGCTCGCTGCGCAGCGGGCACCTGGTCGAGGTCTCCCGCGCCGACCTGGTCGCGCAGGTCGTCGGCGGTACCGCGATCAAGACCAGCGAGACCTTCCAGCGGGCGCTCGGCGGTGTGCTGTTCATCGACGAGGCGTACACCCTGACCTCGGACAGCGGCAACGGCGGCGCCGACTTCGGCCGCGAGGCCGTGGACACCATCCTGAAGCTGATGGAGGACCACCGCGACGACGTGGTGGTGGTCGCGGCCGGCTACTCCCGCGAGATGGACTCCTTCCTCGGCTCCAACCCGGGTCTGGCCTCCCGTTTCTCGCGGACCGTCGAGTTCGAGAACTACTCGGTGTCCGAACTGGTCGCGATCATGGAGAACATGTGCGGCCAGCACCAGTACGAGCTGGGTGAGGGCACCGCGGATGCCCTCGCCGCGCACTTCGGGGCGATGCCCCGGGACGCCGGGTTCGGCAACGGCCGTGCCGCGCGCGGGGTGTTCGAGGAGATGGTGGACAGACAGGCGGTCCGGCTCTCCTCCCAGCCGCAGGTCAGCGAGGCCGACCTGCGACTGCTGCTGCCGGAGGACGTGTCCGCCACCGCGGCCGCGCAGACCGCGGAGAACGCCGTCCCGGAGGACGACCCGCTGACCCGCCTCGGCGACATGATCGGTCTGGCCGGCGTGAAGCGCGACGTCGCGGACCTGGTCAACCTCATCACCACCGCCCGCCACCGTGCCGCCGCCGGGCTGCCGGTGCCCTCGCTCAGCCATCACCTGGTCTTCACCGGCCCGCCCGGTACGGGCAAGACCACCGTCGCCCGGCTCTACGGGGAGATCCTCACCCAGCTCGGCATCCTGGAGCGGGGCCAGCTGATCGAGGCGGCCCGCGCCGACCTGGTCGGCCGCTACATCGGCCACACCGCCCAGCTCACCCGAGAGGTCTTCGAACGGGCCCGTGGCGGCGTGCTGTTCATCGACGAGGCGTACACCCTCACCCCGCGCGGCCAAGGCGCCGACTTCGGCCAGGAAGCAGTGGACACCCTGTTGAAGCTGATGGAGGACCACCGCGACGAGGTGGTCGTGATCGTCGCCGGCTACACCGACGAGATGGAGCGCTTCCTCGGCTCCAACCCGGGCCTGTCCTCCCGGCTCCCGCGCCGGATCACCTTCGACGACTACTCCTCCGAGGAGCTGGTCACCATCGTGCGCTCCCAGGCCACGACCATGGGCTACGAGTGTGGACCCGGTACGGGCCCGCTGCTCAAGGAGTACTTCGACTCGCTGCCCAGGGACCGCTCCTTCGGCAACGCCCGGCTGGCCCGCCAGGTGGTCGAGTCGATGGTCACCCGGCAGGCGGGACGGCTCAGTTCGCTGGCTGCGCCCACCCTGGACGACCTGCGCATCCTCGTCCCCGAGGACGTCACGACCGCGGCACCGAAGGCGGCCTCCCGGTGAGTTCCTCCACCCGCGGGGTCACCCGCCTGCTGTCCGGCGCCTCGGTCGCCGCCGCCCTGCTGCTGCCGGTGGCCGTGCCGGCCCACGCGGTGCCCCTCTCGGGGCTGCCCGCGGCCGACGGGAAGAAGGGGCAGGAACTGCCCGGTATGCCCTCCGCGTTCGACCCGGAGGCCGCCGAGGTGACCTGCACGCCGGCCTCCCGTGAGAAGGCGAAGAAGCAGGACTGGTCGCGCCAGCGCCTCGACCTGGACCGGGTGCACCAGCACGGCACCGGTGCGGGGGTGACCGTCGCGCTGATCGACACCGGGGTCGAGTCCGGCGCCGCCGGGCTCGACGGCCGGGTCACCGCCGAGGGCACGGCCGGTGACGACTGCGTCGGGCACGGTACGTTCCTGGCCGGGCTGATCGCCGGGACCGGCGGGGACAGCCCGAGCCTGGCGGGGATCGCCCCGGGCGCGAAGATCCTGGCCCTGCGCGGCACGGACACCCGGGGCGGGGCGAGCGCGGACCTGGTCGTGGCGGCGGTGCGCGCGGCGACCGCGGCCCGCGCCGACGTGATCGCGGTCGGCGTGGCCCTGCCGCGCCGGGACGCGGAACTGACCCGCGCGGTCGCCGCGGCCCGGGACGCGGGCGCGGTGGTGGTGGCCGCGGCCACCCCGGACCCGCCCCGCAAGCTCGGCACCGACGAGATCCCGTCCCGCACCTACTGGCCGGCCGGTGAACCGGGTGTCCTGTCGGTCGCCGACATGCTGCCGGCCGGCGCCCGCCCGGACGACGCGCTGCCCACCGGGGGCATCGACCTGGCCGCACCCGGCGCCGGGGTGGTCTCCGGCGGGCCGCGCGGCGAGGGGCACTACCTCGGCGGGGGTGCGGCGGCGGCTGCCGCGTACGCCGCCGGGGCCGCCGCGGTGATCCGGGCCGCGCGGCCCGACGACTCGGCGGACGCCGTCGCCCGCCGGCTGACGGCCACCGCCTACCCCGCGGACATTCCGCAGCTGGACCCGTACGCCGCGGTCACCACGGTCCTCGGGGGCTCCGAGGCGGCCGTCGAGCGTGCCGCGGATCCCGTGACGGTCCGCGACACGGCTTCCGCCGACCGGGCGGCCGGCCGTGCCACGGTCTTCGTCCTCCTCGGCTCCGCGGCCGTCCTCGCCGTCCTGTGGGCCGGCTTCGCCTTCACCCGGGCCCGCACACGAGGCTGGCGCCCGGCCACCCCGTCCCCATCGACACCCACCCCCACAGAGGACTGACCAGACCGCGCAGTTCCTCGCGCCCCTGGGGTGTGTGGGTGGTCGGGGTTGTGGGATGGGTGGCCGTCGTCTGTGGCTGGTCGCGCAGTTCCCCGCGCCCCTGGGGTGTGTGGGTGGTCGGGGTTGTGGGACGGGTGGCCGTCGTCTGTGGCTGGTCGCGCAGTTCCCTGCGCCCCTGGGGTGTGTGGGTGGTCGGGGTTGTGGGGCGGGTGGCCGTCGTCTGTGGCTGGTCGCGCAGTTCCCCGCGCCCCTGGGTACGTGGGTGGCTGAAGCCGCGGGACAGCCGGCCGTCGTTCGTGGCTGGTCGCGCAGTTTCTCGCGCCCCTCGAAGGCGGGGCTGCGCCCGCGCCCCTCGAAAAGGGCGGGCGCAGCCCCGCTTTTCAGGGGCGCGGGGAACTGCGCGACCAGCCCCCACGCACCCGCACCCGCACCCGCACCCGGCGACCCCCTCCTACGTCTGGCTCTCCTCCACCAGGGCCGTCTGCATCAGCCGTGCCCGCCGGCGGGCGATGTGCAGCGCCCGGCCCGGCGGCAGGTTCAGCGGCTTCGCGTTGCCGAACAGGCGGCCCTCCGTGGGCGGGCAGGAGAGCAGCACCGCCGGGTTGTTCGCCTCGTCGAGGCGCCGGATGAGCGCGTCGCTGAGCCCCCGCCCCGCCCCCATCGCACTGCGGGCGACCACCACGTGCAGCCCCATCTCGAAGCCGAGCGTCAGGCTCTCGAAGAGCGGCTCGAAGGGACTCTGGAAGGAGTTGCCGGTGACCATGTCGTAGTCGTCGACCAGGACGAACAGCCGCGGCCCCGTCCACCAGTCGCACTGACGCATCCGGGCCGGCGCGATGTCCGCACCGGGCACCCGGGTCTTCAGCGCGCGAGCGGCACCCTCGATCGTGTCGTTGAGGTTGTCCAGCGAGATGACGTGCCCGATGCGGTACTCGTCCGGGATGGCGTCCACCAGCGCACGGCGGTAGTCCACCACGATGATCTTCGCCTCGTTCGGGGCGTACCGCTCGGTGATGCCCTTGGCGACGCGCCGCAGCAGGTTGGTCTTGCCGCTCTCGGTGTCGCCCACCACGATCAGGTGCGGAGTGCGGCTGAAGTCGTGCCAGACCGGCTCCAGGGTGTCCTGGTCGATACCGAGCGGCAACCGCATACCGCCGCCCTCGGTGGACTCGGGCGCGGGCATCTCGGAGAGCGGCAGCCGGTGCGGCAGCATCCGGATCTGCGGGGCGGGCGCCCCCGGCCAGTGCCGGGCGATCTCGGAGACCAGATGCGCGACACCGTCGCCGAGGTCGTCCAGGGAGCCGCTGCCGTCCAGCCGGGGCAGACCCGCGAGGAAGTGCATCTTGCTGTCGGCGGTGATGCCCCGGCCGCCGCTGCGCGGCACCGAACGGGCCTTGCGGGTGTCGATCTCGGAGTCCATCGGGTCACCCATCCGCAGCTCCAGACGGGTGCCCGCCTGGTCGCGGATCTGCGCGGACAGCTCCACCCAGCGGGTGGTGCTGATGAGCAGGTGGATGCCGTAGTTGAGGCCGCGGGCGGCCAGTTCGTTGAACTTCGGGATCAGGTCGTCGTAGTCCTGTCGGACCGTCGACCAGCCGTCGACCACCATGAACACGTCGCCGAACGCCTCGTCGGGGAACTCCCCGGCGGCCCGGCGACGGCGGTAGGACTGCATGGAGTCGATGGTGTGGTCCACGAAGAACTGCTCGCGGCGGGCGAGCAGCGTCATGACCTCGGCGACGGCCCGCTGCACCCGCTCCGGGTTGAGCCGCGGCGCGACCCCGCCGACATGCGGGAGCGCGGCGAACTGCGAGAGGCCGCCACCGCCGAAGTCGAGGCAGTAGAACTGGATCTCGGCGGGCGTGTGGGTGAGGGCGAGGGCGCCGATGAGGGTCCGCACGACGGTGGACTTGCCGCTCTGCGAACCACCCGCGACGGCGATGTGGCCACCGGCGCCGGACAGGTCCACGACCAGCGGGTCACGGCGCTGCTCGAAGGGCTTGTCGACCAGGCCGACCGGCACCCGCAGCTTGCCGGTGCCGGGCCAGCCCGCAGCGGTGAGCCCGCGCTCCGGGTCGGCGGTGATACCGGGCAGCAGGGCGTCCAGCGGCGACGGCTCGTCCAGCGGCGGCAGCCACACCTGGTGGGCGGCGGGGCCCGAGTCGCGCAGCCGGTCGAGGGCCACGGCGAGCAGCGTCTCCTCCTCCTCGTCCGACTCGGTCTCCGGCTCGGGTTCGGGCGCCGCCTCCAGGGTGCGCGGCACCACCCAGCCACTGGTCCACGGCACGACCTGACTGGCCACCCGGGCCTGGACCACCGCGCCCGTACGACGCCGGTAGGTGCCCGAGGAGTAGGCGGCACGGAACCGGGTCAGCGACTCCACACCGGACTTCAGATAGCCGCTGCCGGGCTGGCCGGGCAGCTCGTAGGCGTCCGGCACCCCCAGCACACCGCGGCTCTCCATGGCGGAGAAGGTCCGCAGGCCGACCCGGTAGGAGAGGTGGCTCTCCAACTGGTGCATACGCCCCTCGTCCAGGCGCTGCGAGGCCAGGAGTAGATGAACACCGAGTGAACGTCCGAGGCGGCCGATCATCACGAACAGGTCCATGAACTCCCGGTGCGCGGAGAGCAGCTCGCTGAACTCGTCGACCACCACGAACAGGCTGGGCAACGGGGCGAGATCGGTCCCGGCGGCGCGGGCCTTCTCGTACTCCAGGGCGGAGGTGTAGTTGCCCGCGGAGCGCAGCAGCTCCTGGCGGCGCATGAGTTCGCCGTGCAGGGCGTCCTGCATGCGCTCCACCAGCGCGACCTCGTCCGCGAGGTTGGTGATCACGGCGGAGGTGTGCGGGAGTTCCTCCAGGCCGAGGAAGGTCGCGCCGCCCTTGAAGTCGACCAGGATGAAGTTGAGGGTCTCGGAGGAGTTGGTCAGGGCGAGCCCCAGGACGAGGGTGCGCAGCAGTTCGCTCTTGCCGGAGCCGGTGGCGCCGATGAGCATGCCGTGCGGGCCCATGCCGCCCTGCGCGGACTCCTTGATGTCCAGTTCCACCGGGCGGCCGTCCACGCCCACCGCGACCGGGACCCGCAGCCGGCCGGAGCCGGAGTGCCGGTCGAAGAGCGTGGCCGGGTCGTGCCGGTGCAGGTCGGGGATGCCGAGCAGGGTGGTCAGTTCGACATCGGCGTCCAGCGGCTGCGCGATGTCGGTGCCGAGGCTGATCCGGCGCGAGGTCAGCAGCCGGGCCAGCGACTCCGCGCCGAGCGGGCCGAGCCGGTCCGGGCGGCCGAGCGGCACGGAACGCTCCTTGCGGCTGCGGTCGGTGCGCACCAGGCTCACCTCGTCGGGGCCCACGGTCAGCCGCAGCGTGTTGCGGCCGGGCCGCCAGCGCAGCGCGCCGGAGACGTCGATGACCACGGCGTTGCGGTAGCCGTGTCCCTCCCAGCGGTGGCTCTCGGGGACGTTGACGCCGTCCAGGACGATGACGGTGTACGGCTCGTCGCGGCTGGGCCGGGCATCGGCGTCGAAGCCGGGCCGCTCGGCGAACTCGGCGCCGAGCAGGTCGTCCAGCTCGGTGAGTTCGGCGGTGATGCGCCGGACCTGTCCCGCGCCGTCCTCCTCGTGCGGATGCAGCGCGTGCGGCAGCCACTTGGCCCACTCCCAGTCGGGCCGCCGCTCGTCGCTGACACAGAGGGCGAGCCACAGCTCCTCGGGCGCGTGGAACACCGCGAGCTGCGCGAGCGCGGCACGCACCAGGGCCCGTACGTCGTCGGTGCCGGTCTCGGCGGCGGGATCGCCCGCGGCCTCGCCGCCCGCGACGGGCGCGGCGGTGTCCGGCTCGGCGGGCTCCTCGCCCGTGGCCCCCTCGGGGCGCAGCAGGATCCGGGCGGAGGAACGCAGGTAGAGGCCCAGGGGCTGCTCGGGGATGGTCGAGTAGGCGCGGACGAAACGGCGCAGGGCGTGCGCGCAGAGCGGTTCCAGGTCCTCCACCGGGCGGGTGGAGACCGGGTTCAGGCTGAGCGCCAGCTGCTGCTCGCCGACCGCCAGCCGGACCTCGCCGAAGTCCTCGTCGGACGGGCGCCGTTCCCACAGCCGTGAGGTGCGGGCCACCGAGCGGAGCGAGGCGGGCTCGGGGTGGCGCCAGGCCAGCGCCCGCTGCTGCTCGGTGATGGTGGTCCTGACCCGCTTGCGGATCTGCGCCAGATAGCGCAGGTAGTCGCGGCGCTCACCCTTCAGGCGCTGCTTGCGCTCGCTGGAGCGGCGCATCAGCTGCCCGAGCAGCATGGCGCCGGCGGAGAGCGCCATGACGCCCATCGCCAGATACATGAAGACGCCGTTCCCGCCACCGGGGCGCAGGAACATCAGCATCATCGACACCGACATCAGAGCCATCGGCAGATAGGTCCAGATCGCCGAGGTGTCGGGCACCGTCTCGGCGAGGACCGGCGGCTCCTGGAGGGTCAACTGCCCCTCGGGCATCTCCGGTCCGCGTCTGCGGGCCGGCCGGCGAAACAGCACGACACTCAAGGAACAAAACCTCCGGTTTCACTGGCTTTCCGGCCCACACCGAGAAATCGGTGCACCCTGTAACGGGAAAGACCGCACAGCACTGATTCTCCGGGGTACCGCATGACGCGATGTACGCCGGGTGAATGTTTCGAGCGGATAGCGGGGGACGGTCAACTCCCGTGACGGATCCCGTGATGGACAAGTCCATGCCGGACAAGGAGTCCGGTCCGCAGCGCGATCCGGCGGGTGTAGGCAGTAGTCTGCATTCACGGAACGCGACCTGTCCATGCGGGAGAGGTCGGGAGAGGTGTCGCCGGGCGTGCGGACCCAATTCCGTCGCCCGACCCCCCGGTTCCTGGCCTCGTGGGCCTTTCGTACTCTTCGCACATCCCCTCTCCGAGGGGAGTCTCCTGTCAACGCTTTTCCGGAAGACGAGAGTTCAGCTGATGACCGACAGCGCGGTGGCCGAACTGTGCCGCCTGACCGTACGTGCGCCGAGCGTCTCCGTCGATCTGGCCGTGCCCGCCGACGTGCCGGTCGCCGATCTCCTGCCCACACTGCTGCGCTATGTCGGCGAGGAGACCGAGGAAGCCGGCCTCGACCACGCCGGCTGGGTGCTCCAGCGGCTCGGTGACGCCCCCCTCGACGAGGAGACCACCCTCGCCAGGGCGGGGCTCGCCGACGGCGCCGTGCTCTACCTGCGCCCGCACACCGAGGCGCTGCCCGAGGCACGGCTCGACGACCTGGTGGACGGGATAGCCGACACCGCGGGCCGCCGGCTCCAGACCTGGAGCCCGGAAGCCGCCCGCGGCCTGCTGGTGGGCACCGCCGTGGCGACCGTGGCCGTCGCCCTCGCGCTGGTGCTCTGGCCCGGCGCGATCGGCTCCTCGCAGGCCGCCTGCGCGGCCCTGACCGGCCTGTTGCTGCTCGCGGGCGCGGGCTCGGCCAGCCGCGCGGTCGGCGACCGGCTCTCCGCGACCGCGCTCGGCCTGCTGGTCGCGCCCTGTCTGGCACTGGCCGGCTGGCTGCTGCCCGGCGGCGACCTGACCGGCCCCGACGCGACCCAGGTCATCGGTGCGCGACTCCTCGCGGCGGGCGCCGCGGGCGCGGGCGGCGCGGTCCTCGCACTCGCCGCCACCGCGGTCGGCGCGCCGGCCCTGCTCGCCACCGCCGTGGTCTCGGTGGCCGTCGCCATCACCGGGGCCCTGATGGGCTACACCGACCTCCACGTGCCGGCCGCGGTGGCACTGGTCTCGGCGTTCGTCGTGCTCAGCGCCAGCGCGGTCGCACCGTTCGCCTTCAAACTGGCCGGGATGCGGCTGCCCTCGCTGCCGTCCTCCGCCAGTCAGCTCCAGGAGGGCATCGACCCCTACACGGGGAGCGACGTCGCCGAACGCACCCTGCTGGCCGGCCGCTGGGTCACCGCGCTCTTCGCGTCGTCCGGCATCGTCGCCGCGGGCGCCCTGGCCGTCCTCACCGAACACCCCAACCTGCCCGAGGTGCTGACCTCCCTCGTGCTGAGCCTGCTGCTGCTCCTGCACTGCCGCGGCCTGGTGCACATCGGACAGCGTCTGACCCTGGCCGTACCCGGCGTCCTGGGGCTGCTGCTGCTGGCCCGTGCCTGGGCGGTGGACCACGAGGGCGACGGACGCCTGGTCGTCTTCGTCGTCCTGCTCTTCGCCGCCGCCGGGTTCGTGATCGCCTCATGGACGGTGCCGGGGCGCCGGGTGCTGCCCTACTGGGGCCGCGCGGCGGAACTGACCCACACCCTCTTCGCGGTGGCGCTGCTGCCGCTCAGCCTCTGGGTGGCGGGACTCTTCGGCTGGCTGCGCGGCCTGTTCGGCTGAGCACACCCGTACGCGGGGACATGGAGAACGAGTTGAGGAGAGGCTGTGCAGTCCAAGCGCGACCAGGTACACGCCCACACTTTCATGATGGGCAGGCTCAGCTCGGGCCTGCTGACGGCCGACCCGGACGCCCCGGAGAGCCCGCTGGGACGCACCACCCGCGGCGTGGTCTTCGGGATCCTGGTGACGGTCCTGCTCAGCGCGGGCACCACCGTCTACGGGCTGCTGCGCCCCGGCGGGAACGACAGCTGGCGCGACGGTGAGCACCTGGTGGTCAACCGCGACACCGGCGCCCGCTATCTGTGGACCGGCACCGACGGCGTACTGCACCCGGTGCGCAACTACGTCTCCGCGCGGCTGATCGGCGGCCCCGACCTGGAGACCGCGGACGTACGCACCCCTTCGCTGCAGGACGTCCCTGTCGGCGCCCAGGTCGGCATCCCTGGCGCACCGGACACCGTGCCCGAGCCCGGCCGGCTCGACAGCGACGCCTGGCACCTGTGCGTCACCGGGCCGGGCGGGGCGCTGCCCGACACCTCCGGCGTCGTGGCGACCTCCGGGGTGGACAAGCCGGGGGCGACCACCCTGGTGGCCGGGGCGCCCCTGGACTCCCGTGGCATCGGCGGCGACAACGGGGTGCTGGTGAGCGGCCCGGACGACACCGAGTACCTCGTGTGGCGGGGCAGCAGGCTGCCGCTGGACCGCAAGTCCGACGCCCGCACCGCCCTCGGCTACGGCTCCCAGGACGCGATGCCCGTCTCGGCGGCCTTCCTCGACGCGCTGGCACCCGGTCCGGCCCTGAGCCCGCCCGCGGTGCCCGGACGCGGCGAGGCGGGCCCCGAACTCGGCGGTGAGGCCAGCCGGATCGGCCAGCTCTTCGAGGTCAGCGTGCCCGGCGGCGGCAGCACGTACCACCTGCTGCGCAAGGACGGCCTGGTGCCGCTGACCCGGCTCGGCGCCGCCCTGGTGCTGGGCGACCCGGCCACCCAGAAGGACGCCTACCAGGGACAGTCGCCCGAGGTGCGCAGCCTCGGCGCGGACGCGATTCGCGAGCACCGGGCGAAGGACTCCGACACCGCCGGATCCGCGGAGCTGCCGGACAAGCCGCCCGTCCCGCAGTCCGCGCCGCGCGGCACCGCGCTGTGCGCACAGGTGGACGGCGACGACGGCGGCGCCCGGATCAGGTCGGTACTGGTCCCGGTGGCCTCGCTCGCCCCGGTCGCGGCGCCCGCGGGCACCGCCCAGCCGATGATGCCCGCCTGTGTCCCGACGGACGCCACGGTGGTACGCCCCGGGCACGGCGCCCTGGTACGGGCCCTGAACGCGAGCGGCGCCGCACACGCGGGGACCACCTACCTGGTGGCGGAGAACGGGGTCAAGTACCGGGTCTCCGCCAAGGACTCGCTGGCGGCGCTCGGGTACCAGGCCGCGGACATCGACTCGGTCCCGGCACCGCTGCTCGCCGCCCTGCCGACCGGCGCGGACCTCGACCCGGCCGCTGCCTCGGGCGCGGCGGACCCCAAGGCCACGGCTCCGGAGTGCGGCACCTCCGGCAAGCCGGGCGAGCGGCTGGAGAGCGCGGATCAGGATAAGACGGGTAAGGCGGTTAAGGCGGACAAGGTGGATAAGACGGATAAGGCAGATACAGCGGTCACCGCTCGCACAGCCGACACCGCGCCCTGATCGCAGCAAGGTTCACATACGGCGTCAAAGAAAAATAAATGGGTGAGGGCGGGTGAATTCCGAGCCGAACTCGGCGCCGAACGCGCCGAGTCGGCGAGGTCGTCGCGCGTAGAGCGTGGTGTGAACCTCAGGAAAAGCTCAGATATTCTGTCGACCGCACCCGGAGAACCCGCGGATACGCGGTCAATGCCGGTTGCGGTTCTCAGTCGTGACCGTTCGGCTCCTTCGCGTGACCGTTTTCCGCCCGTGTCGCGTGGATCCGTGGATGGTTCGAGTTCCGCTGCCCGGCAGACCGTGCGAGACATGTTCATCTGTCTGAAACTTCCGTACAACTCCCGTGCCGCGCAAGAATTCTCGTGACCTGACCGAAGCTCAAATCTTGCCTTCTTGCGTTGCGCGGAATGCTGGGTTCTCTTTAGCCTCAGCGGGCAAGGGTGCGACGAGACTCGCCTGAACGAAGGGAACGTGACATGGCTGACAGCGCCGCAAGGAAAGCGGACTATGCCAAAGGCTTGGGGGGCGTCTCCTCCCTGGAGTCGGCCCGGTCCCAGGTTGAGAGGGTCCAGGACAACGTCGGCCAGATCGCCGCGCGTTCCGGTGTGGGCGGCGACGAGGGCCAGGCCCTGCTGAAGCTCTTCCGCAGCTGGAACGCCGAGGCGCAGAAGGTCGTCATCCAGATCAGCAAGATGGTCGACGCGCTGCAGGAGAACGTGACCTCCGCGGACCGTCTGGCGAAGGAGAACCAGGACCTGACCGAGGTCCTCAACAGCAAGACCAGTCAGGGCGTCTTCGAAGCGCTGAGCTGACCCACCCCCCACCGCGGCACCGGCCCCTGTTTCGGCGAGGCCGGACCCGTGAGCTTCCCGGGCCCTGGCGCCCGGCGACCTGAGAGGAGACGTCATGGCCGACGGCATCATCGACGTTCAGTACCCCAAGGTTCAGCAAGCCATCGAGGAGCTGAAGGAGCAGACCCAGCAGATCATCACGACCCTCAACAACCTCGAGGACGAGCTGAAGCCGCTCATCATGTCCTGGGAGGGCTCGGACCAGGAGATGTACCGAGGCGTTCAGGCGGAGTGGGACCAGGCCACCAAGAACATGGCTCGCCTGCTGGGCGACAACGGTGAGCTGATCCAGTCCATCCACGACAACCACTCCCGCGACGAGCGCAAGAGCGCCGACAACTGGGGCAACGTGCGGGCCCGCTAGGTCCTCTCGTCTCGTTCCCGCTGTCGCGTTGCCCCTGTCGTGTTCCCGTCGTCCGTCCGGAGGACAGGTCCCGCGACGGGAGTGCGCGCACGGCGTCGCCCGGCCGGAGAATCGTTCGTCCTGCACAGTGGACGGGCCCCAGCGGCCGGTATGTGTGAGCGGAAGGTGCCGGGCCGGCCGCATGGCAGTCCCATGCGGACGGCCCGGCGACCCGGCAGGGCCCCGCCCGAAGAGTTCCGGGGCGCATGTGCCGGACCGCACCGGGCAGTCGGGAATCCCCGGTGAGACCCGGTGTGCCACCCGGCACACGGACCCATGGGTCCGGCAGTCGCCCGTCCCCGGGCGCCCGCCGGGCCACCCCCCATTCCTGGCACCAAGCGGCAGGAGAGCGTCCCATGGCCGGTGAGAAGGCCGATGTCAAGCATTTCGACTTCAAGCAGATGGAGAACTTCCGGGACAACGAGGTGCAGCCGGTGTACACCGCCGCGAAGAAGCACCGCGAGGAGGGCGACGGATCCACGATCCGCCCGCTCGGCGATCTGATCGACGGGCACACGACCCCGGACAACCTCGACCAGACCAAGCAGCTCCTGCGCATCGGCAAGATGGTCAGTGAGCCGCTCGTCTCGGGGCCGACGCTGATCGAGGGCGTCCGCACCGCGGCCGAGGCCGTCGACAAGCTGCTCGGCGACCAGATGGAGCTCTTCAAGGAATTGAAGGAGGCTCTCACCGAGACCATCGACGAGGCCAACAAGACCAAGAACAAGAACATCGACGCGATCGACGCCGAGACGCTGCTCCAGACCTTCGACGAGGTCGACGTGCTCACCGCCGGTGGCAGCGAAGAGGAAGACGACAGCTGAGAGACCGCGCCGAGCGTGCCGGCAGGAGCCACGGCCGCCCGGCGCGCCCGCGTGACCCACACCCGGCCGCACCCCCGTACGGGAGACGGTGCGCCGGCCCTGACAGCAACCGACCAGAAAGGGCCCCCCGGTGGCCGATCGGTACGATCCCAAATCCGGCGAGAACCTCGACAAGTTCGACAACGCCGGCGACCCGTCGACCGACACCTGGGCCACCCTGGTCACCCACATCACCGGCTATCCCGTGCCGGACCGCAACACCGTCTTCGACACGCTCCGCTCCGACCACGGCGGCAAGCTCTTCCGGATGGACATCAAGGAGCGCAGTCTCAGCCTGGCCGTCAAGGACTCCGGTTTCCTGACGAACACCGGCGAGGACTACGACATCTACTTCTTCGACGGCGGCAAGAAGACCAAGATCATGCAGGCCCGGATCGTCTTCGAGGGCCGTGTGAAGGCCGGCGAGGAGATCATCTTCGCCGGCCCCGGGTCGGACAACGTGAACGACGCCCAGGTCCGTGAAGGCAACGAGTTCACGGACTACAACAAGGACAAGATGAGCACCGTCGCGCTCGCCCGGTACATGAACGGGCCGCGCACGGCACTCATGGCCCTGCTGGGCGGCGGCACGCAGGACGCCCGGTTCAGCAACATGAGCGTGGGCGGGTCCGACGCGGTCGACCTGAACTCCTTCAACACCACCGGGGAGTCCTTCGATTTCGCCGCGAAGTTCTTCAAGGACCACGCCGTGGTGCTGAAGGACTGGGAGGACCGGTTCGGCCGGGACGACGCCAGCTGGAAGGGCGAGGCCGCGGAGGTCTTCCGCAGCCTGCTGACGAAGATCCGCGAGAACTACGACAGTTACGTCGAGACCTTCAACTCCACGCCCAGCGCGGGCGAGGGGACCGGGGCCGGCAGCACGGTGTACTCGCGCGCCCTGTCGCAGGGCCGCAAGTACCTGGAGGACTCCGCCTCCAAGCTGCTGGACGCCTGGCTCGCCTGGGCCAAGTCCCCGTACTACGACCCGCATCAGGTGCTGCGCTACACCCTGGACGACCTCGCCCAGTGGGCGGACGCGAACAACGTAGCCAAGACGAACATCACGTCGACCACGAGCCGCTACAGCACGACGGTCCGGCACAACCCGCAGGCGGGTTTCTCCCAGGTTCACCCGGAGTACGGCGACCTCACCGACATCGCGAACTGGGCGAAGGTCGGCGACGCGGCGGTCAAGGTCTGGAACCAGGGCGTCAACGAATATCTGGGCAAGCCCGCCGCCGAGGTGCAGTCCAACCTGAACAACCACTTCCTCGACCTCAGCTCGGACTTCTCGGACAACGTGCCCAAGCCGAAGTCCACCGACACGGCCTCGGACGAGTACGAGAAGAAGAAGCTGGAGGAGGAGAAGGAGGAGATCAAGAAGGAGAACGAGGAGAACAAGAAGTACCAGGACGAGCTGCGCGCGGAGCAGGAGCGGCAGCGCGAGGAGGACAAGAAGTACCAGGACGAGCTCCGTGAGGAGCAGAACAAGCAGCGGGAGGAGGACAAGAAATATCAGGACGAGCTGCGCGAGGAGCAGAACAAGCAGCGCGAGGAGGACAAGAAGTACCAGGACGAGCTCCGTGAGGAGCAGAAGAAGGAGCAGGAGGAGGCCAAGAAGCTGCAGGAGGACCTGCGGCTTGAGCAGAACCAGCAGCGCGACGAGGACAAGCAGTACCAGGACGAACTGCGTGAGGAGCAGAAGAAGGAGCAGGAGGAGGCCAAGCGCGAGGCCGAGGAGCAGGCCAAGGCGATGGAGGAGAGCCTCGGCGGTCTCAACGACCCGAACAACCCGAACAACCCGCTCAACGAGCAGAACCTCGACGGCCTTGATGAGTTGCTGAACCAGAACAACCAGGACCCGAACCAGAACCCGGTCACCGAGAGCCTCGGCGACATCGGGGACGTGAACAACCAGGGCGGCGGCGGCCCGCTGCCGGTCACCTCGCAGAACCTGGGCAACTTCGGCGGGTTGAACGGCGGGAGCGGCGCTTCCCTCCGGACCCCGACCGGTGGCAACACCCAGGCCGGTGACGGCAAGCTCACCACCGACTTCCCGGACGGCAGCAGCACCTCGTTCGACCCCGACAGCGGGCTGCTCACGACCACCTCCCCGAACGGCACCGTCACCACGCAGGACCTGGGCAACGGCCTGGAGGTGACGAACCCGGACGGTTCGGTGACGTCCCTGGGTGACGACGGCAAGCTGACCACCACGTTCCCGGACGGCACCACGCAGACCGTCGACCCGGCGACCGGCCAGGCGATCACGACCAACCCCGACGGCAGCACCACCACGACCGACCTGGGCAGCCTCGACGGCCTCAACAACGGCGCCGGCGACGGCGTGCTGGACAGCCCGACGGGCGGCAGTACGCAGCTGACCAGCGGTGGTGATCTGACGACCGACTTCCCGGACGGCAGCAGCACCTCGTTCGATCCGGACACCGGGGCGTTGACGACGACGGCTCCGGACGGTTCGGTCACCACGCAGGATCTGGGGAACGGCCTGGAGGTGACGAACCCGGACGGTTCGGTGACGTCGCTGGGTGACGACGGCAAGCTGACGACCACGTTCCCGGACGGTACGAGTCAGACCGTGGACCCCTCCACCGGCCAGGCGGTCACCACCAATCCGGACGGCACGACCACCACCGAGAACCTCGGCAACCTGGGCGACCTCAACAGCGGCGGCATCGACGGGGTGCTCGACACCCCGACGGGCGGCAGTACGCAGCTGACCAGCGGTGGTGATCTGACGACCGACTTCCCGGACGGCAGCAGCACCTCGTTCGATCCGGACACCGGGGCGTTGACGACGACGGCTCCGGACGGTTCGGTCACCACGCAGGATCTGGGGAACGGCCTGGAGGTGACGAACCCGGACGGTTCGGTGACGTCGCTGGGTGACGACGGCAAGCTGACGACCACGTTCCCGGACGGTACGAGTCAGACCGTGGACCCCTCCACCGGCCAGACCGTCACGACGAACCCGGACGGCACGACCACCACCGAGAACCTCGGCAACCTGGGCGACCTCAACGGCCAGAACGACTTCGGCTCGGACCTCAACACCCAGTCGTTGACCGACCTGGGCGACCTGGGCGACCTCAACAGCGGCCAGGGCCTGGACACCCCGACCGGCGGCAGCACCGGGATCGACGACGCGGGCGACTTCGCCACCACGTTCCGGGACGGCAGCACGGGCACCTTCGACCCGGACACCGGGACGTTCACCAGCACCGACGCCGACGGCACCACCACGACCACCGACCTCACCCACGGGGCGGAGGTGACGAACCCGGACGGCTCCACCACCCGCCTCGACAACGGCCTGCTGACCACCGACTTCCCGGACGGCAGCACCCAGGTCATCGACCCGGAGACCGGTATCGCCACCGTCACCGACGCACAGGGCAACACCGAGACGGTGAACCTGAACGACCTCAACCGGCCCGGCGACCTGGACAGGTCGGACCTGCTCGACAGCCTCGACAACAACGGCACCGTCTCCCAGAGCGTGCCGCTCTCCGAACTGGGCCTCGGCGGCGGCTCGAACTCCGCGTTCTCCGGCGGCGGCCTCTCCGAGAGCCTGGACCCCCTGTCCCCGGGGGCGCCCGGGTCGTCGGACGTCTTCAGCGGGACCGGTGTCGCACCGCTCTCGGACAGCGCCGCCGTGGGTACGTCGTTCGCTCCCGCCGCCTCGTCCGGCACACCCGGTGCCCCCGGAACGCCGGGCAGCCCGGGTATGCCGATGGGCGGCGGCATGGGCGGTGCGGGCGGAGGCGGCGACAAGGGCAACGGCGAGCGGGTGCGTACCGTGCTGGTCGACGCGGCCGAGGAGAGCGAGCGCCGCAACCGCAGGCGGCGCAGCGCGTGGCACCGCCAGGAGGACAGCGACACCTTCCTGTCGCCGGCCTCCCGGGTGACGACCACCGGCGGCGGTGCCTCCTCCGAGGAGGAGACACCGGCGGAGGCGGGCCGCAGGTCCACCAGTTCCGCCGACTACCTGGAGGAGGACGGGGACGTGTGGGGCACGGAGGAGGGCGGCACCCCGGCCGTCATCGGCCGCTGACCACCGGGGCGAGACGAACAGCACCCGGCACCACCTTCCGCATCGGGCTCTCACCAGGCAAGATCAGCGGGACAGTTGACGACGGGGGCCAAAAGCCCCCTGAGTCGGCCCCCGGCCCGGACACACCGTCCGGACCGGACACACGGAACACATGAACCGGACACACGGACCGGACACACACCGGATACACAGACCGGACGGCAGGACGTACGACGGCGTACGGGTGTCCGGAGTGACCGACGCGGAAGGGCGGAGCGGACGTGACGGAACCGCTGGAGAAACGCCTGGAGAAGGCGATGGCCGAACTCCAGGCTGCCCAGAAGGCAGTCGCGGCCACCGAGCGCGAGCTGAGGCAGGCGTCGTTCGCGGTGCTCTCCTCCGACCGCGCGGTCCGCGCCACCGTGGGCCCGCAGGGTGAGCTGACCGGCATCGAGTTCCTGGAGAACAAGTACCGCGACATGTCACCCCAGGAGCTGGCCGCCAGTGTCCTGGAGGCGTCGAGTGCGGCGCGCCTGAAGATGAACCGGCATGTGATGAAGGCGATGGCGCCCTTCACCGAGCCCAGCAGCGAGGTACCGGAGCTGAAGGGCTTCGAGATGGACTGGGAGCGGATCTTCGGTCCCGAGGTGCTGCGCGAGGACGACGAGGACACGGCACGCGACAGCCAGGCCACTCCCGGCTGGCGGGACGCGCTCGGCGAGGACGGGGAGGACTGACATGGGACAGCGCTACTACGTCGATCCGCAGCGTATCGAGGCCCTTGCGGGGCAGCTGGAGGAGATCGGCTCCCTGACCAGGAGCATGACCGAGGAGTTCCTCGACGGGCTGGCTCCCACGGTCAGCTGGCCCGGGTCGGACGGCGAGTTCGCCGAGAAGGCCAAGCCGCAGGAGCAGAAGGAGCGGCAGACCACCAAGGACACCATGCTGTCCATCCGCGACGCGGTGGTGGGCATCACCGACGCCACGGTCAGCCAGGTCCGGATGATGAAGAACACGCGCGACCGCAACATCGAGGACATCGAGCAGGGCAACAACCGCATCGAGACCCATGGGCTGGGCGACATCGACGGCAGCACGGGCGGGCATGGCCGGCGCTGACCTCCGCGCCGTAGGCCGCTCCCGCACCACGCCGGGAGCGGCCGCTCCGTGCTGCCCGCACGGCCGGGGGGACTGCCTCCGATGAGCATGATGCCGTCGCCCGAGGTCAACGCGATGATCTTCATCCTCACGGGGGAGAAGCTCATCGACGCCGACGAGGACCTCGCCTATGAGAGCCGTCGGCCCTACTCCGGCCTGGGCCGCAAGATGGACAGGCTCTCCTCGCTGATCGAGAAGTCGATCCACGACATCGCCGAGGTCATGCCGGACGACCTGTCCAAGTCGTACGCCCAGGCGATGGGCACGCTCACCGACGACGGCGGCAAGAACTACCTGCGCGAGTTCGCCGATCAGCTCGACAAGATCGCCGAAGGCCGGCGCAAGACCTCCATGGACATCATGGAGTCCAAGTGGCAGGTCATCGCCGAGGTGATCCGGCTGCTCATCGAGATCGCCATCTATCTGGCGATGTCCTTCTTCACCGGCGGCGCCTCGGCCAGCCAGATCATGATGGCCAAGCTGCGCAGCCGCTTCATGATCCTCACCACGCTCAGCCATCTGCTCCAGCGACTGCACCTCGCGCCCTCGCTGACCGAGGCGTTCGCCGAGGCGTTCACCACCTTCGCGGTGCGGCTGGCGATGATGAACTTCGCCCCGGACGGCCGACGCCCCGACAAGTTCGACTGGAACGACATCCTCAAGTCCGCCGCGTTCGGTGCCGCCGCGGGCTTCTTCACCAGTGTCTTCGACAAGTTCGCGAAGAACATCGTCAAGAGCTACGACCACAACTTCCTGAAGAACGGCCCGGACCGCGACTTCAAGAACCCCAACTGGCGCAACCCCCCGGACCTCGACCTCAAGAACAACGGCCCGACCCCCAAGCCGAAGCCCGACCCGAGCCCGTCCGGCGGCAACGGCCCGAAGGACCGCCCCGACCCCAGCCCGTACGGCGGGAACGGCCCCAACTCGCCGCACAACACGCCGATCACCTTCCGGAACAACCCGCTGTCCTTCCGGAACAACCCCAGCCTGTGGCGGAACAACAAGATCCTGCGCTTCAACGCCGACCGGCCGGGCGCGCTGGCCGGGCACTACGGCCTCAAGGGGACGGCCGACTTCATCGCCTCCGGCGCCGGTGAGTCGGTGGGCGAGATCCTGATCAAGGGCGCCTTCGACGGCGACTGGTCCACCAGCTGGAACACGTTCGTCGGCGCTGGCCTCAGCAGCCAGGTCGAGTCCACGCTCACCGGCGGCGCGGTGAACAGCGCCGCCGAACTGCGCCACATCATCGACAAGTTGGGCAACCGGCCGCCGCCCACGGTCTCCGGCGGCGGCATCGACTCCGACACGCGGGGGTCGTCCGACGACTCCACCCGCTCTCGCGACGGCAACGGCGACGGTGAGGGCAACGGCGACGGACTGGACCGCACCGGCGGCCCCTCGGGCACGAACTTCACGGGCGGGGGCCCGTCCGGACTCACCTCGCCCCCGCCGTACAGCCAGCAGAACACCGGCCAGGGCGACTTCACGGGCACCGAGTCGCCCCCGCCGTACTTCTCGGAGAACCCGCCGCCGTACTCTCCGGGCCCGCTGCCCACGACCGCCGCCGAGAACCAGCTGTGGCAGCAGGTCCACAACGGCCCCGCCGAGGTCCGCGAGCAGGCGCTGCGCGACCTCGCCGCGCTGCGCGGCTCCCAGCCGCCCAGTGGCACCGAGATCGATGTACGCGCGGGTCTGAACAGCAACCTGTCGCAAGTGCCCGAGGTCCGTGTGGTGCCCGTCGGGAACGGCCCCACGACCCAGATCGACGCCGACGAGGTCCGCCGCGCGCTCGACGGCTTCGGCACACCGGTCACGGTGGACGCGCCGGTGACGGTGGACACCCCGCTCGCCCCCGCACCGGGCACGACGGGCACGACGGGCGGCGGCCCCACGGCCAACTCGGCTCCCGCACCCGGGCCCAGCCCCGCTCCCGCACCCGGTTCGACCGGGAACAACACCGACGTGGTGGTGGACCAAGGGGCGGACAACCAGGTCGAGAACAACGTGACTGTCGACGCCGACAGTCACGAAACGACACCCGCGCCGGTGACATCGCCGGAGAACACCCTGGTGAACTCCCCGGAGAACCAGGTCGTGAACTCCCCGGAGAACAACGCGAACAGCGAGGTCCAGCTCTCTCCGGACGAGGTGGCCACGCAGGGCGACCCCACGGCCGCGGTGCCGGAGCAGGGCACCGGCGGTCCCGTCCCGGCCAACTCCGCCGCACCCACCAACTCGGCCTCGCCCGGTACGGGCACGGGTACGAGCACCGGCACTGGCACCGGTGCCGGCACTGGCACCGGCACGAGCACGGGGACAGGTACAGGCACGAGTCCTGGTGCCCGGCCGGGTGGCGCACCCACTGCCGGAGGTACGCAGGCTCCCTCCGCCACGCAGCCGGACGGCTCGCAGATCACGACGGACGACTCCGCGCAGACCACCATCGCCTCGGACACCGAGACGGCGCCGGAAACCACCGTCTCTCCGGAGACCACCGTCTCTCCGGAGACCACCCCGGACCCGAACACCACCCCGGCCCCCGACCCCACCACCGCTCCGCCGAAGGTGAGTACCACCGGCTCGTACGCGGACACGGCCGACACAGCCAACCCCGCCGACACCGGCGGCACGAGCGACATCAGCGGCCCGAGTGACCCGAGTGACGTGAAGGCAGGCCCCGTCTCCGTCGGCAGTGCCACGCCCGCCGGGGAATCCCCGCTGACGGTCATGGTCTCGGAGACGCCGCCGCCCGCCGAGGGGACACCGGAGGCCGCCGAGCTGCTGGACGCGGCCGGGACCGACCGAGCCGTGGTGCTCGGGCCGGCCACCGCGCAGGACGGGTCGGGGCGCCCGGTACGTACCGCTGTCGAGCTGACCCGCGAGGGGCCGGGCGCCCCGGTCCGGGTCCGCCCGCTCACCGGCCCGATGCCCGCCGGGATGCCGGACGGCACCACGGACACGGCGTTCCCCGGCGCGGATGTGCTGCTGCCGCTCTCCGACGCCCTCGGTCCTGCGCCCACCCCCGACACGCAGAGCACCGCCCCGCCCACGTCCTCGAAGTCGTTCTCGGATACGACAACACCGGTGCCGGACACCGGATTCGGTCCCGATTCCACGAACACCGCCCCACCCGCGGCGGCCAAGCTCGCCACTCTGTCCACGCCCTGGACGGAGACGGCCACCGACGTGCACCTGGAGTCGGGCAACGGTGACAGCAGCAGTGACGACAGCAGTGACGTCACCAGCAACGACACCACCAGCAACGACATAACCAGCGACAGCGACACCAGCGACACCAGCGACCTCCGCAACGGCGGTCACGTCGCCGGCCTCGGTGGCGGGCACGGACCCGGGAACGGCGGCACCCCGCCGCCCCTCCCGTCCACCACGCCCGACAACGCCACCCCGGACGACCCCACGTCGACACCCCCGCCCGTGACGCCCCCGCCCGCCGGGCGGATCATCGTGCGGCCCGTGGGCACCGGAGGCACCACCGGCAGTTCCACGGACAACGGAAACGGTTCCGCACGGCCTTCGAGCGAGCCGGTCGTCACCACCCTGGACGGCCACACCGTGCCCGTCACGCAGCTGCGGCGCCTGGTGCCGGACGCCACCGTGAGGCCTCAACCGGGGCGTGCGGTCCAGACGTTGACCATCTCGCAGGGACCGTCCGAGGACGGTACGGCGCACGGCGCCGCGCGGCGAGCACTGCTGGGGCAGGACACCTTCCGCGGGGTGCGCACCACGTCGGCCGCCCCGACTCCGGAGACGTCGCCGAGGCCGGAGACCTCCTCGACTCCGGAGACCTCCCCGACCCCGGAGTCCCGCGCGAAGCCGCCCGCCGTCCGTACGGTGTTCACCGGCCCCCCGGCCCCGCTCCCCGGCTCGGGCACCGAGCGCGGCGCCGACTACTTCGCGAGCCACGGCACCTCCCGTACCGTCACTCTCGGTACCGACGACCTGGCCCACCCCACGGTGAAGGTCAGCGGCGTTCAGCTGGGCGAGGTGCTCAAGTCCTGGGCGCAGGACGGCGATCTGGAACGCCCGCTGGTGCTGTTCTCCTGTGAGACCGGGCGGCAGCCGCAGGTGGCGGGGCTGTCGGTGGCACAGCACGTGGCGAACAGGACCGGACGGCGGGTGTACGCGCCGACGACCGAGGTGGGCACGGCCCGCGACCGGGACGGCAACGTCCGCGCGGTGCTCACCGAGGGCCCGGACGGGCCGGGCCGGTGGCAGGTCTTCACCCCGGAGCCCGGCGGCGCCGACCTGGACGGGCTGGCACGCGACGCCGGCCTGCACGCGGGCCCGGAACCGGCCGACGCTTTCGCCCAAGCCCGTACGCTCCAGCAGATCCGCACACTGCGCGACGCCCTCGGCACGGACGCCGAACAGCGGCCGGAGAACCGGGAGTTGCTCGCCGCGCTCGCCTTCGTGGACGGCCTGCGCTGGCGCAGCCCGGGTACGGCGGCCCGCTACGGCGACGGCCGGATGACCCCGGACCTGCTGCGCCGGATGGTCGTCGACCGAAGCGGCACGACGGGGGGTACGGCCGGTGGCCGGTCGACCGGTCCTGCGACCGGTCTGTCGACCGACCCGGGGACCGACTCGACGGCCGACTCGACGGCCGACTCGACAATCGACCCGACGGCCGGTCCCACGATCGAGCAGTACACCGAATTCCTGCGCGCCGCCGCCGAGTTGCATGCCACCGCCGGGCCCGACACCACGCTCGACGCCCTGCTGCCCCCGCCCCCGCCCGCGCTTCCACCGACCACCCTGGTCTCGCCCGGGGACGTACGCGGGCTGTCCTACGCGCCCTCCGTGCAGATCACCTGGTCGCTCTCCGACACCCCGCTGCCGCTGTCCGAGCTGGCCCTGAGCCCCGAGGACACCGCCGAACTCGCCCGCCGCAGGCCCGACCTGGTGCCCACACCCACGCCGAGCCGGCCGGAGAGCCTCGCCGAGGACCTGGCCCTGTTCAGCAAGGACGCCGCGAACCCCGACCCGGCGGACACCGTGCACGCGGACGGCCGGGCCTTCAGGCAGCTGGTCACGCCGGGCGGCGGCAACTGCCTCTTCAGGTCGCTGCTCGACAGCGCGCGCAGCCAGGACATACCGCCCGCGTGGGCCGCGCGGAACGTCGCCGGGCTGCGCCGACTGGTGGCGGAGCGGGTCGCCGGGTCCGAACTGGACGCCGTGGCGGCCCTGTCGTTCCCGAACCCGGTGTTCAGCGTGGTGGACGACCTGCGGATGCGCGCGCTCGCCGGTGCGAGGAACGACGCCCAGCGGAAGCAGATCACCCAGGACTGGAACCGGATCGCCCAGGACGTCATCACCGACGGCGACGCCGAGACATGGCAGCGGATCCTGGGTGACAGCGACTACGCGCACCTCGCCGAGGTGGCGCCCACCCCCGCCGACGCGGTGGAGCTCGGCGCGACGGGGCTGGTCGCCGCCGCGGCCGAGTCCTCCGCGCTGTGGGCCTCGCCCTTCGCGGACCTGCTCCCGGAGGCGCTGGCGCACACGCTCGACCTCGACCTGCGGCTCGTCCAGCCCGACCCGAGGGCGCAGGGGACCACCTTCGTCAACACCCTCAACCCGGCCGGCCAGGGCGGCACCCTGCACCTGGCCTACAACGGCCGGGACCACTTCGACGCACTGGTCCCGGCCTCGGCCCCGCTCACCCCCGTACCGGACCCGGCGACGAAGCCCGATCCGGAGACCAAGCCCGACCCCTCGACCACTCCTGACCCGGCGACCGTGGTGGACCCGACCACCGAGGACACGGACGGCTCCGAGGTCTTCGGCGAGTGGCTGCGCAGCATGGGCGGGGTCACCGACCTCGACGGTCCCGCGCCCGAGACCCCCGACCGCGGCGACCCGGTGCCGCTGGAGACCCAGCTCGAACGGCACCGCCCGGCGCGGCTGCTGACCGGCGCGGACGCCCGGCCGCCCGGCCCGGCGCCGCGCACCGTGACCTTCGAGGACGGCAGCCGGCTGCCCACGGTCCTGATCAGCCCGGACGCCGACCCGGGCGACGCAACCCCGGGCGACAGCACCCCGGGCGGTCGTACGGGCGGGACCACGCCGAGTCGTCCGACGGGCCTCTTCACCGGCCCCGGCAAGACGACCCTGCGCTCGCCCGAGCAGGTGGCGCGGCAGATCCTGGACAAGCTGCCGAAGAAGCTGCGCGCCCAGTTCGACGAGGCGGAGCTGCTGCGCCTGCTCACCGACCAGCCCAGCGCCTTCACGGCGCCGCGCGGTGCGCGCTTCGTGGGCCGGGAGAAGTCCGGGGTCGGTCACGAGATGACCGTCGAGGCCATCCCGTACCACCGCTGGGAACGCTTCTCCGACGTCAACGGCGCCACCGTCCGGATGGACACCATGCGGCGCGGCCAGGCGGGTACGGGCGGCGGGCGCAGCACGGGCGTCGGGCGCCGGATCGCCGGGGGGCTGAGCATGGGGCCGCCGCTCAACTGGCTGCTGAAGATCGGGGTTTCGCTGGGCTGGACCCGCAAGACCGACTTCACGCAGGGCACCCAGGCGTACAACCAGTCCGAGTGGCGCGGCTGGGAGGGCTCGCACCTGCACCTGGACGACGTGCACTACCGGGTACGGGTGGACCGGGTCACCGTGATGCCGAAGGGCACCGCCACGAGCACCCCGGCGACGACGAGCCCGGCCAACCCGGCCGCGGTGACTCCCAATTGGCAGCGCGCCCGCGTGCACAACGCGGAGTTCGCCATGCGGGACGGGCTGAGCTGGCGACTGCCGGACGACCTCACGGTGCCCTACAAGGGACCGCAGCGGGCACCCAAGTCGCTCACCTTCCCGGACGGGGTCGAGCCGAGGATGACCGACACCACCGGGCTGCACCTGATGGACCCGCCGGAGGACGTGGCGCTCGCCATCTCCGGTGCGCGGCCCGGAAGTTCGGCACACCGCACCCTGGTCTCGTACGTCCGTCCGGGGCGGCTGCTCCCGCTGTTCGGGCGGTTCTCCGGGCCGGTCACGGGACCTGAGCTGACCCGGGGCAGCGGACAGCACCCGCTCGGCCACCTGATCGTGGAGCGGTCGGTACCGAACCGGGCCACCCTCGTCACCGAGTCGGTCAAGGCGGAGGTGCGCGACCTCGTCCAGACCACGTACCAGAACCAGCGCGGCCACGTCCGCGACACCCGCCTCGGTGTGCAGGTCACCGCCGGTCCGAACTACAGCCTCCCCGGCGTCGACACGGACGTACGCCTCCAGGGCGGCCCCCTCGTCCGCGCGGACCTCACCTCCGGGCGCGGTCACTACCTCGGCGCGGACGCGGCCCGCAAGACCACGGGCCGGGTCCGTAACCACCCGATGGCGCTCTACCGGGTGGAGCGCACACTGATGGTGCGCAAGCCCGGCGAACTGCCGTCCGCGGCCCGCCCGGTCCGGGTGGTCAGCCTCGACTGGATCTCCACCCAGGACGCGCGCCGCCTCGCGGGCTGGGACAGCCGCACGCCGGGCCAGTCGGGCCCCGACCCGGACGCCGAGCCGTCGGTGCCGTGGTACCTCACCAGGGAGGACCCGGTCCACCTGAGCGGCCAGGTCCGCGCGGAGGGCTTCCGCCCCACTGCTCCGCAGAACCCGCTGCCGACCCCGAACCCGACCTCGAACCCGACACCGCCCGAGACCCAGGCCGAGACCCAGGTCGAGAGCCAGCCGCAGCCGACGCCGCAGACCCAGACCACGTCCCAGAACCCGACCACGTCGCAGACCACGACACCGACACCGACGCCGACACCGACCCCGGCGCCCCAGCAGCCCGCCCCCCAGGACCCCATGCGGGCCTTCACCGACTCCGTCCTTGACACCCTGCACCGCTCGTACCCGTCGCTGTTCGTCCCGCCGATGATGCTGCGGCACCCCCGACTGGCGAAGTTCTGGTACGGCGACGGGCGGATGCGGACCGCGCTGCACAACGACCGCCAGGTGCGCGAGGCGCTGAACCGGCCGAGCCTGGCGCAGAGCCTGGACGACCTGACCACCACCGGAGTGCCGGTCTCCCTCACAGAGGACGGCAAGGTGCGCCGCGGCCACCACACCCTGATCCTCAAGGCACGCCTCACCGACCGGCAGTTCGAGACCACCATGAGCGAGCGTTCGCTGCGCAACGCGGTGATCGGCACCGAGGTGTCCGGCCAGGGGGAGCAGGCGTCGGTCACCCTCTCCGGCGGTGTCGAACTGGGTATCTCGCCGCGCGACCACGACAAGGTGCCCGGGACCAAGCTGCCGAGCCAGACCGGCAACGTGTCCGTCGGCACGCGCTACGCCAGGACCGACCAGAAGGCCACCCGGGCCACGGTCGCGGTCGTCCACGACAACCTGATGTTCCAGAACGGCGCCGACCTCTACAGCTACCAGGTGGAACTGGGCGCCTCCTTCGAGGGATACCGCCGCCCGCGCGGCTGGGCGCGGCTCGCCTCGGTCGGTGTGCTCGGCGCGGGCGTCTTCGTGAGCAAGGTCGAGGAACGGCCGCTGTTCGCCCGCGGCAGCGAGACCGTGGGCCGGGTGGAGCTGGCCGTGCCCGCCGCGCACGGCTCGGACCGCCACGCCCCCGTCGACCCGGCGCCCGGCACATCCGCCCCGGCGCCCACGCCCGACCCCGCGCCGCGGCAGCTCTCCTCCCAGGAGGCCGACCAACTCCTCGACGGCACACGCCCGTTGCCGAAGACGGACTCCGCCGACCGGCGGCTCGCACTGAAGCTGCTCAGCTCCCCGCACGTGGTGCTGAGCACCGAGGGAGGGCAACAGCGCCAGCAGCTCGCCCAGGACACCGCCGACCGGGCCACCGGCACCTCCTGGCATGTCAGCGCGCCCGGCGCCCCGGTGCGTACGGCGATCCGCCGGGCCATGGCGAACCTCGGCGTGGCCGGTCAACTGGGCCAGTACCTCGGCCCGTTCGGCTCCCGTGTGACCGGGCTGTTCGGTGCCGGGCCGCTCCAGAGCCACTACATGAAGGCGGCGGTCCGCGGCGAGCTGTCCAACGTACGCGTGAAGAGCGACCCGAAGCCGGCCAGCCTCGAAGCCACCGTCGGCAACGAGCACCGCGTGGTCGGCAGTTCGAACACCGTCTCGCACACCACGCTCGGCCTCCAGGGCTCCGACACACCGCTCCAGCAGGCCCCGGGGCAGGCGCCGGTGGCCGGCACCTACTCGTCCGCCTTCCAGTACGCGTGGGGCAAGGGCCGCAGCGCCGCGCAGACGATCTCCAAGGGCCGCAGCACGACCATCTCGTTCAGCGGACGTATGTACCTGGTGGTCGCCGACGTCGCCGAGACCGTCGCGGTGCGGGACCGCTGGACGGCCGTGATGGGCATGGTGGGCACCCGCGCGGGGAACGCGATCAGCTCCGCGGCCGGCCTGCTCTCCGACGGCCTCGGCCGGCGTCTCGCCCCACGCAGTGCCGCCGCCGCGCTCCATCGCCTCCGCGACGCGGTGATGTTCCACATGCCGATGCAGGACGCCATCGAGGCCGGACTCGCCCCGGACGGCATGGGCACCAGCACGCCGCACAACCTCGGCGGCGGCTACCGGCTGCCCGGCTTCCTGAGCGGCCGCCGCTTCCCCAGCCACCCCAGCGGCCAGCTCGACGCGAGCCGGGCCGCGCAGCAGCTGATGCGGCAGCTGGACAGGATCGGGGTGCCCTCGCACGACCGGGAACAGGTCCTGCAGCGGCTCTCCCCCGACTTCCTCCGTGCCCACCTGCACGAGCTGACCACCGGCGGGATGACGCTGCCGGTCCGCTACCGCGCCTGGGCCAGCCCGCACCACCTGCCGGTCGGCGGCAGCCCTGGCCAGCTGCGGTTCGAGCTGACCCCGGTCACCACCACCGTGGAGAAGCTGCGCACCAACTTCGAGCTGGAGGACTACCGCAACATCGCCCGCGACGACCTCTCGGGCGTCTCCCAGGACCGCGGCGCCGACGTCACGCTCGGCGGCAGCCAGCGCGCGGCCGGCGACGGCATCCTCGTCGCCAGCCCGTCGGCCCAGGGCGCCGCGGCCAAACAGCGGTCCAGCAACCGGACCGAGACCGCCGGCAGCCTCTCGATGCCGAACATCGCCACCACCCAGGCGCACGCCGAGATCGTCACCAGCTACCGGCTGACCGTCTCCATGACGGACGCCACCGGTGTGCCCCTCGCGCCCAACGCCACGGCCGACGTCGGCAGCCTCAACGAGATCGTTCCGGCCAGCCTGCTCACCCCGACCGGCGCGGACGGCAAGGGCAAGGACGGCGCCCTCACCGAGCAGGACGTACCGGCACCGGAGCGCGCGGTGCGGATGCTGGACACCACCCAGGCGCGCCCGGAGGGCATCGCGGCCTGGCGCACCGCCCCGTCGACCACCGGCACCCCCAACCCGACCGGCCCCTACACCGGCACCGGCACCGCGCCTTCCCCGACGAGTACGACGACAGGCACGACGACTGGCACGCCCGGTGCCACCCCCGACGCCGACTCGGACGTCCTGCCCTTCGACGACCAGATCGGCTCCGGCATCCTCGCCGTGGACATCCTCGGCGCCGACAACGTCCAGGACGCCCTGACCCTCGCCACGGCCCGCGCCGACGGCCTCGGCGACGCCAGCGACTTCGGCAGGCGCCACACCGGCAACACCCTCAGCGAACGCGTACGCATCGCCCACCTCACCCCCCTCACCGGCCTCGGCACCGCCCCCGCCCAGGCCCAGCAGGAGGCCACCACCCAGGGCGGTCTGACCGCCGGATTCCGCGAGGCGCTCGGAGCGAACGGCACGCCGCTGCCCCCTCAGTCGTCCGCCCGCATCTTCGGCCAGTCCCACACCGCCGACTCCCGCCTCTACGCGAAGATGCACCGCCGCGGCGCCCGGCTGCTCACCGTGGAGAACAAGCCGCGCATGGAGGCCATGCAGCGCCGCAAGACCTCCGACGCGCTGGACGCCGGGATCACCGACAACCTTGAAGGCACGGTGGGCAGTTCGCCCCTGGCGGGCAACAGCAACGCGGGCGTGACCAACCCGGGCGCCACCGTCCCGGTCGGCGGCACGAACAGCAACACCGGGGCCAGGGGCGCCGTGGACACCACCCTCGGCACCCACATCAAGGTCGTCACCGACCGCAGCATGCTCTTCGCGCTGCCGGTGAGCTGGCTGTCGGTGGCCGAGGTGGACCACCACTTCACCGACAGCCGCCCGCTGTACGCCCTCGGCAAGGCCAAGCGGGGCCCGCGCGCCGCCGAGGCCGAGACCACCGCCCTGGTCTGGCTGCGCGAGGACATCGCCCGCGACTACGGCCTCCTCGACGACACCACCTTCCCCGACGAGGCCCGTACCGCCTGGGACGACCAGGCCAAGGCGGCGGCCGACCTGACCGAGGCCGAGAAGCGCTACTACGACGCCCGTGCGCGGACCCGCGAGACATGGCTGAACCTGAGCCCGGAGCAGCAGACCGCGCTCGGCGACGACCACCCCGACCAGCCGACCGTGCTGCCGCGGGCCATGGCCCAGGACCCCGCCGTCGTCGCCTGGCAGGCCGCCCGCGACGAGGCCCGCCTCTGGGCACAGCGCACCGACGCGGCAGCCGTGGACCACCACCGCCTGCACCTGGCCGCCAGCCGCCTCACCGCCCACAGCCAGGGCCTGACCTCGGTCCCGGTGACGGACGCGCCGCAGGAGTACACCGCGCCCGAGTGGCGTTCCGAGGCACCGACGCCGTACACGGTCTCCGACGCCGTCGACGCCACCGACACCACTCCCGCCGTCCCGCGCACCATCACCTCGCCTGACGGCACCACGGTGCGCGAGGTGCACGACATGCCGCACGACGGCGCCTCGTTCTTCCACGCGCTGCTCGCGGTCGCCCAGGACCGGGGCAGGCTGCCCCATCTGCTCGGCAACGACCTCGCCGACCGGTTCACGGCCGACCCCGGCGACCCGGCGGTGACCGCCGAGGCGATCGGCACCGCCCGCGACCGCCTCGCCTGGGCGCTGGGCGAGAACGCCAACAGCGACCTGCTCGACGGCCTCGCACTGGACGCCGCCGACACCTTCACCCAGGCCGAACTCGACGGCGCGGGAGTGGTGTTGACCCCGGCGCAGCAGGCCGAGTTCGATGTCTTCGGCCGGCTCCCGCAGACCGTCTGGCCGACGCCCGAGCAGCGGGTGGCGCTGGCTGTCGCGGCCCTGTCCCGCCCGTTCACGAGCGAACAGCCGAGCCCGGACGCCACGAGCCGCCCGGACGGCGAACAGGCCCCGCCCGAGCGCCGCGCGGGCGACCACGGCGGCGCCGACCTGCTGCCCGCCCTGGCCGCCCGCGTCCTGGGCACCCCGCTCACGGTGGTCACCGGCGAGGGCCGCGACCAGCTACACCTCCCGCACGGCACCGACCCGGCCACCGTCGACCCGGCCGCCGACCCGGTCCTCTTCGCCGACGGAGGCTTCTTCCACGCGGCCCTCCCGCCGGGCACCGCGGCCCCGGTCAGCGCCGCACTGCCGACCTCGGCGAGCACGGCAGTCTCCGGTACGGACACCACCGGCTCCACTGCAGATCCCGCGCAGTCGACCACGAACCGCAGCCACACCACCCCGCCCTGGATGCCGCCCGCCGACATCACGGGCCCGCGCTACAGCCTCGACCGGAACGGCGTCCTCACCGCACCCGACGGAGCCACCTACACCCAGGGCACGCCCACCGGCCGCGGCAACGGCTTCTTCGGTACGCTCTCCACGGCCCTGCACCAGGCGGCGGCGCAGCCCGGCCTGGACCGCCGCGAGGCAGGACGGCTGCGCGCCCGCGCCGACATGCCGCCCGCCCAGCTGATGCGCCTGAACGGCCTCCCCGGCAAGCCGGCCGAGCGCGCCACGCTCTTCACGCCGCCGCCCCTGAACGTCCGCCCCGGCGTACCCGCACCGAGTACGGAAGCCCGTGACAGCCACCTGCGCCGCCACCTGGCCGAGGCGCCCTGGGGCCCGGCCGCCGACCGCGCGCTCGCCGAGTGGGCGGCCGCCGCCACCGGCACCACGGTCACCCTGATCGAGGAGAACGGCACCGCACACACCTACCCGGGCCCGACCGAGAGCGCCTCGCACCTCCGACTGCGCCGCCGGGGCGGTGACTTCGTCCCACTGACCCTGAACACCCCGGCACCTCCGCCGAAGAGCACAACGGAGACGAAGAGCACCACGGAGACGCCGGAGGCGAAGGGCACGCCGGAGACGAAGAGCACGCCGAATACCAAGGGCACGGCTCCCGTCGACACCACTCCGATACCCCCGGTCCCCGACCGCGCTCCGCCGCCTCCACCGATTCCGCCCGTGTCGCAACAGGACGCGACCACCGTCCCGTTGCCGCCGTCCCCGGTGTCTCCGGCCGAAGAGGGCAACCCGCCGGGACTCACCGTCGAGGAAGAGGCGTACGGCCTGAGCACGCTGTCGGGCGCGACACCCGCCGCTGACCCGACCCGGGACCCGAACCCGGACCTGAACCCGGATCCGGATCCGGATCCGGACAACAGGTCCGTTCCGAGGGGCCAGCGCGACAGTCGTCCGCGTTTCGTGGTGCGGTCGGGCTTCGATGCGCGGCGGTTCTCGTATCAAGGGGAGCGGGTCACGGATCTTACGGTCCGCGTCGCGCTGCGCGGTACGGACGGTCAGGCGACGCATGTGTTCGATCAACTTGGCGCAGGTGTCCGCGAGTTCTTGAATGTTCCCGGTTACCGGCTGCCCAATGGTGACCGGTTGCATGTGACTGTGGAGCTGGTCGATGCGGCCGACACTCCGCATCTGACGGTGGACTTGGTGGACCGGGATCGTCCGATGGACCAGAACAGCTGGTGGGCGGATGCGGACCCGGTGCACATGGTGCACGAGCTGACCCATCAGCTGGGTCTGCGGGATGAGTACCGGGATGCGGATTCGCCGCACCGTCCGCACGTCGCGGGGAGTCTCCTCGGCGCGCTGGACGAGAGCCCGGAGGACGCCTCACTCGCGGTCGCCGGTCTCCGGGACCGTCACATGGCCCTGCTCGGCGCACTGATCGGGGACCTCGACACACACCGGAGCGAGCCGAACGATTCCGACCAGACGTGGGATGCGGCGCGTACCGATGCCGCCGGCATTCTGCGGGCGGCGGTGTGGGTGGATCCGGTGTCCCTGCCCCGCCCGGCGGACGACAGCCGGGATACGGACGAGGTCGCGCCCCGGGTGCACCAGAACCCGGGTACCACGCCGGGTCAATCGCCCGAACCTTATGTGCCGTTGATTCTGGGGAACTACAAGTTCACCAATCTCCAGCACACGAACGAGGAGTACCGCGACAAGGCTGCTCACATTGTGGATCTGCTGCAGAAGCACGACACGATCAGGCAGTACGTGGGTAACCGTCAGGTGCGTATCACGCTGCATGTGCGGAGGACGGAGACCCCGGCCGATGTGACGGACCTGGGCGGCAGGGGCGTCGTCATCAATCTGGCGAGTTATTACTTCGAGAAGTACGACATCGGTTACGTCATGGGGATGTTGGCCCATGAGATCGGTCTGCATCCGCTGGCTTCCCGGGACACGAACATTCCGGATGAGGAGGAGATGTTCCAGGGAGTTCCGCTGGCGGTGCCCGGTCTGGCGGATCTGAAGTCGCCGCGGACGATGAATACGGAGGGTGCGGGTCAGGCGGATCACATCATGGCGGCGTTCCCCAGTAGTACGCGGCACGGAATCTACCGGGACATCGTGGTGGAGATGGCTGGAGTCCTGGCGGCGGACGCGCGCTTGGGTGTGAACGGCACCAAGCCCAAGGACGTCACGGATCTGATCGACACGTATCTGATGGACCTGGCGACGATTGCGCTGACGAACGACAGGCGCAAGGACGCGGCCTGGGAACCTCGTTACACGGCGAGGGTCTACAACGCTTACAAGGAGATGTTCACGGCCCGGCTGGCGGACGACAGTCCCGTACGGCGGTTCGTGCCGACGGACAAGTCCTGGTACAACGTCACCAACAATTTCCTGGGCCTGGGCACCAGCGTTGTGTTCAACAACCAGGGCGCCAGTATCCACGCCGTACCACCACCGCCGAAGAGGCCGCTGTGGCGGGAGCCCCGCTTTGTGGTGCGGTCGGGCTTCGACGTACGGCGGTTCATGTATGACGGTGATCCGGTCACGGATCTCACGGTGCGGGTCGCGTTGCGTGGTGTGGACGGTCAGTCGGCGGGAGTGTTCGGTCAACTCGACGCGGGCGTGGCGGAGTTCCTGAACGCTCCTGGCTATCGTTTGCCGAACGGTGACGTGTTGCATGTGTCGGTCGAGCTGGTCGCCCCGACCGACGATCCGCATTTGACGGTGGATCTGGTGGGCCGGGACAGGCCGATGGATCAGACCTCCTGGTGGGCGGATGCGGACCCGGTCCAGATGGTCCACGAGCTGACCCACCAGCTCGGTCTGCGGGACGAGTACCGGGACGCTGATTCCCCGCACCGCCCGCACGTCGCGGGCAGTCTGCTCGGCGCGCTGGACGAGAGCCCGGAGGACGCCTCGCTGGCGGTTGCCGGTCTCCGGGACCGTCACATGGCCCTGCTCGGCGCGCTGATCGGGGACCTCGACACACACCGGAGCGAACAGAACGACTCCGACGAGACGTGGGACGCGGCGCGCAACGGCACGACGGGCACCCTCCGTAAGTCGGTGTGGGTGGACCCGGTCTCCCTGCCTCAGCCGGCAGACAGGAACCGGAGTACGACTGAGGTCCCGGCGCGTATGCAGCAGGGCCCGAGCGTAACGCCCGAGCAGCCTGCTGCTTCCGAGCCGACGTTGAGTCCTTTCAAGTCGGGTCGTTTTGAGTTCACGAATTTGAAGCACACGGATGTG
>NZ_JBLFJV010000031.1:0-3009 GCF_047444975.1 Streptomyces sp. CWNU-52B
ACTTGTTGGCGGAGTCGGCGCGGGTGGGTGTGGAGGGTGCGAAGGCGAAGGATGTCACGGATCTTTTCGACACGTACTTGATGGATCTGGCGTCGATTGCGATCACGAGTGACTATCGGATGAACGCGGCGAAGGAGCCGGGTAATACGGCGAAGGTCTACAACGCCTATAAGGAGTTGTTGGCGCAGCGCATCGCGGAGGACAGTCCTGTGCGTGCTCTGTTGCCGGCGGACAAGGGGATGTTCGGTGTGGTGCGGGACTTCACGCACCTGGCGACGAGCCTTGCGGCCAACAACCGGGGTGACAGCATCCAGCGGCCCACGCCGACGGACGAGGCCCGCCCCCGACTCCCGCAGACCACCGACACGGACAGCACCCCTGAAGTCCCGTCCACGCCGACACCGCAGTTGCGCGGCCCGCGCGACAGCCGCCCCCGCTTCGTGGTGCGGTCGGGCTTCGATGCGCGGCGGTTCTCGTATCAGGGGGAGCGGGTCACGGATCTTACGGTCCGCGTCGCGTTGCGCGGTACGGACGGTCAGGCGACGCATGTGTTTGACCAACTCGGCGCAGGTGTCCGTGAGTTCTTGAACGTTCCCGGTTACCGCTTGCCCAATGGTGACCGGTTGCATGTGACCGTGGAGCTGGTCGATGCGGCAGACACTCCGCATCTGACGGTGGACTTGGTGGACCGGGATCGCCGGATGGACCAGAACAGCTGGTGGGCGGATGCGGACCCGGTGCACATGGTCCATGAGCTGACGCATCAGCTGGGTCTGCGGGATGAGTACCGGGATGCGGATTCCCCGCACCGCCCGCATGTCCCGGGCAGCCTCCTGGGGGCCTTGGACGAGAGCCCGGAGGACGCCTCACTCGCGGTCGCCGGTCTCCGAGGCCGTCACATGGCGTTGCTGGGGGCGCTGATCGGGGATCTTGACGTTCGCGGGAGCGAGAGTGTGCAGCGGGACGGCGTCGAGCAGTCCTGGGATGCGGCGCGTGCCGATACCGCCGGCATTCTGCGGGAGGCCGTGTGGGTGGACCCGGTCTCCCTGCCCCGCCCGGCGGACGGCAGCCAGGAGGCGGCAGATGTCCCGCCCCGGGTGCACCAGAACCCGGGTACCACGTCGGACGAGTCATCCGAGCCTTATGTGCCGTTGATTCTGGGGAACTACAAGTTCACCAACCTTCAGCACACGAACGAGAAGTACCGCGACAAGGCTGCTCACATTGTGGATCTGCTGCAGAAGCACGACACGATCAGGCAGTACGTGGGTAACCGCCAGGTGCGTATCACGCTGCATGTGCGGAGGACGGAGACCCCGGCCGATGTGACGGACCTGGGCGGCAGAGGTGTCGTCATCAACCTGGCGAGTTACTACTTCGAGAAGTACGACATCGGTTACATCATGGGGATGCTCGCTCATGAGATCGGTCTGCACCCCCTGGCCTCCCGGGACACGAACATTCCGGATGAGGAGGAGATGTTCCAGGACGTCCCGCTGGCGGTGCCGGGGCTGGCACACGCGAAACCGCCGCGCACGATGAGCACCGCGGGTGCGGGTCAGGCCGACCACATCATGGCTGCCTTCACCAGCAGCACCAGGCACCGGATCTATCGCGACATCGTGGTGGAGATGGCTGGAGTCCTGGCGGCGGACGCGCGCTTGGGTGTGAATGGCACCAAGCCCAAGGACGTCACGGATCTGATCGACACGTATCTGATGGACCTGGCGACGATCGCGCTGACGAACGACAGGCGCAAGGACGCGGCCTGGGAACCCCGTTACACGGCGAGGGTCTACAACGCTTACAAGGAAATGTTCACGGCTCGGTTGGCGGACGACAGCCCGGTGAGGGCGCTCGTTCCGACGGACAAGTCCTGGTACAACGTCACCAACAATTTCCTGGGCCTCGGTACCAGCGTCGTGTTCAACAACCAGGGCGCCAGTATCCACGCCGTACCACCACCGCCGAAGAGGCCGCTGTGGCGGGAGCCCCGCTTTGTGGTGCGGTCGGGCTTCGACGTACGCCGGTTCATGTATGACGGTGATCCGGTCACGGATCTCACGGTGCGGGTCGCGTTGCGCGGTGTGAACGGCGATGGGGACGGTCAGTCGGCGGCAGTGTTCGGTCAACTCGGCGCAGGTGTGGCGGAGTTCCTGAACGCTCCTGGTTACCGTTTGCCGAACGGTGATCTGTTGCATGTGTCGGTCGAGCTGGTCGCCCCGACGGATGACCCGCATTTGACGGTGGACTTGGTGGGCCGAGACCGCGCGATGGATCAGACTTCCTGGTGGGCGGATGCGGATCCCGTCCAGATGGTCCACGAACTGACCCATCAGTTGGGTCTGCGGGATGAGTACCGGGACGCTGATTCCCCGCACCGCCCGCACATCGCGGGCAGTCTGCTCGGCGCGCTGAACGAAAGCCCGGAGGATTTCTCGCTGGCGGTCGCCGGTCTGCGGGACCGTCACATGGCTCTGCTCGGCGCACTGATCGGGGACGTGGACGCAACCCCGCAACCCCAGCAGAGCGAGCAGGACGCCGCCGACGCGGATCTCGACCAGACCTGGGACGCGGTACGCAACGCCACCACAGGCACCCTCCGTAAGTCGGTGTGGGTGGACCCGGTCTCCCTGCCCCAGCCGGCAGACAGGAACCGGAGTACGACCGAGGTACCGGCGCGTATGCAGCAGGACCCCAACGCGACGCCCGTGGCCGCTGAACCTGTGTTGAGTCCTTTCAAGTCGGGGCGTTTTGAGTTCACGAATTTGAAGCACACGGATGTGAGGTATCGCGACAAGGCGGTGCGGATCATTGAGTTGTTGGGGGATCATCCGACGATTCGGGATTACATCGGCAGTCGTCAGGTGCGTATCACTCTGCATCTGCGGACGACGGAGACGCCGGCTGATGTGACGGACCGTGGCGAGAACGGCGTCGACATCAATTTGGCGAGTTATTATTTCGAGAAGTTCGATGTGGGTTACATCATGGGGATGTTGGCTCATG
>NZ_JBLFJV010000032.1:0-7822 GCF_047444975.1 Streptomyces sp. CWNU-52B
AACCACGACAGACCCGCACCCGACAGCGCCGCTGAACCCCCACCTACCCAGGGGCGCGAGGAACTGCGCGACCAGCCCCCACCGGGCCGCACCCAAGAACCCGCCCAAGCCCCGCAGGGCGGCGCGGGGAACTGCGCGGCCGGCCACAGTGCACCCGCACCCAAAAACCTGCCCAAGCCCCGCAGGGCCGCGCTTGGCTTGACGTCGGGGGTAAGGGTTAGCGTCGCCGTATGCGAATCGGACAGCTCGCCGAGCGTGCCGGAACCACCACCCGGACCCTCAGGTACTACGAGTCCCGCGGCCTACTACCCGCGCGTCGCGCCGGCAACGGCTACCGCACCTACGACGAGGACGACCTGAAGCTGCTCCGGGAGATCAAGACCCTCCAGGACTTCGGGTTCGACCTGGAGGAGACGCGGCCCTTCGTGGAGTGCCTGCGCGCCGGCCACCCGGAGGGCGACACCTGCCCCGCCTCGCTCGCCGTCTACCGCCGCAAGCTGCGCGAACTCGACGCGCTGATCGACGACCTGCGCTCCGTACGCGCCCAGGTCGGCGACCAGCTGGCACGGGCCGAGCAGGCGATGAGCGAGCTGTCGGCCGAGGCGGCGGCGGCCCCCGATCCCGTATGCGCTGTATTTCCCGCGGCAGAGAAAAGGTGAACCCGGTGATCAGAGCGGCAGGCCTGGCCGAAGTGACAGACGCGAACTTCGCCGAGGAAGTGATCGGCGCGCAACTCCCCGTACTGGTCGAGTTCACCGCGGACTGGTGCCCGCCGTGCCGGCAGATCGCGCCCGTACTGAGCGCCGTCGCCGCCGAGGAGGCCGGCCGGCTCAAGGTGGTCCAGCTCGACGTGGACACGAACCCGGAGACCACGAACGCCTACGGGGTGCTGTCGATGCCCACGCTCATGGTCTTCCGCGACGGGCAGCCGGTGAAGTCGATGGTCGGCGCCCGCCCCAGGCGACGACTGCTGGCGGAGCTGGCGGAGGTGCTCTGACCGCTGCCCGGACATACGAAGAATCTCCCGTGGGCAATTGCCTGCGGGGGATTTCTCTGCGTATATTTAATGGTTCGCGACTTACGCAACACAAGTCACGGAGAAGTCCACTGAGCAGAGTATATCCGGGCTGGAGCGGAATTGTCAAACAAGGCCTCAAACACAGACTCAACCACTGGATTCACGGACGATGAATTGTGCCGTGAGCAGGAATTCATCGACGGCCTGTACGCGCGCGTCGACGCCCTGCGCGGCGGCACCGAGGCCTCCGTGTCGGACGCCCTCGCACAGGGCAGCACGCCCATGCAGGCCCGCCTCGAACGCGACGTCCTCGTAGCCGAACGCTCCGGCCTGCTCGCCGCCCTGAACGCGGTGGACGGCTCGCTCTGCTTCGGCCGCATCGACCTCTCCGAGGACGCCGAGCCGGACTCCGCGGGATCCGCCGCCACCACCCACCACATCGGCCGCATCGGCATCCGCGCCGACGACATCGACCACACCCCCATCCTGATCGACTGGCGCGCCCCGGTCGCCCGGCCCTTCTACCTCGCCACCGGCCACACCCCCATGGGCCTGCTCCGGCGCCGGCACATCACCACCGAGGACCGTACGGTGACGGCCCTGCACGACGAGATCCTCGACCTCGGGGACCGGCGCCGCACCGGACACGAGGACCCGACCGGCGACGCCGTGCTGCTCTCCGCCCTCAACTCCGCACGCACCGGCCGGATGAGCGACATCGTGCAGACCATCCAGGCCGAGCAGGACCGCATCATCCGCGCCCCGCACCGCGGGATCCTGGTGGTGGAGGGCGGCCCCGGCACCGGCAAGACGGCGGTGGCGCTGCACCGGGCGGCCTACCTCCTCTACGAGCACCGGGAGCTGCTCGCCAAGCGCGCCGTCCTGATCGTCGGCCCGAACCCCGCCTTCCTCGGCTACATCGGCGAGGTCCTGCCCTCGCTCGGCGAGACGGGCGTGCTGCTCTCGACCGTCGGCGAGCTGTATCCCGGGGTGCGGGCGACCGCCTCCGACACCCCCGGGGCCGCCGCGGTGAAGGGCCGCGCCGAGATGGCCGACGTCCTCGCCGCCGTCGTACGCGACCGCCAGGCCCTGCCCGACCCGGTGATCGCCATCGAGCACGACCGGGACGTCCTGATGCTCGACGCCGGTCTCGTACGCGTCGCCCGTGACCGCACCCGCGAGGCGCGGCTGCCGCACAACGTGGCCCGTGAGCACTTCGAGGGCCACATCTTCAACGCCCTCACCGACATGGTCGCGGAGCGGATCGGCACGGATCCCTTCGACGGCACGAACCTGCTCGACCCCAGCGACATCACCCAGATCCGCGACGACCTCGCCGAGAACCCCGAGGTCTGGTCGGCCATCGACCAGTTGTGGCCGCGCGTCACCCCGCGGCGCCTCGTCGCGGACTTCCTCGCCGAGCCCGACGCGTACCTCACCGTGGAGGACACGGAGGCCGTCCGGCGTCCGGTGACCCGCGCCTGGACGACCGCCGACGTCCCCCTCCTCGACGAGGCCGCCGAACTCCTCGGCGAGGACGACCGGGTGACCCGGGCCGCCGCCGACCAGGAGCGGGACCGGCAGGTCGCCTACGCGCAGGGCGTCCTCGACGTCTCCTACGCGTCCAGGACGTACGAGTTCGAGGACCTGGACGTGGAGGACGCGGAGGTCCTGTCGGCGCACGACATCATCGACGCCGAGCGGATGGCCGAGCGCCACGAGGAGGACGACCACCGCAGTGCCGCCGAACGGGCGGCGGCCGACCGTACCTGGGCGTTCGGGCACATCATCGTCGACGAGGCGCAGGAACTGTCGCCGATGGCCTGGCGGCTGCTGATGCGCCGCAGTCCCACCCGGTCGATGACGCTCGTCGGCGACCCGGCGCAGACGGCCGAGGCGGCGGGGGTCGGCTCCTGGTCGGACATCCTCCACCCCTTTGTCGAGGACCGGTGGGAGCACACCCGCCTCGGGGTCAACTACCGCACGCCGTCCGAGATCATGGACGTCGCGGCGGCGGTTCCGCGGGCCGAGTACGCGGACTTCGAGCCGCCGAGTTCGGTGCGGTCGACGGGGGTACGCCCCTGGGTGCGCGAGAGCGCCGATCTGGCCGGTGCGCTGGAGAAGGCGGTCGTGGAGCTGGCCCCCGGGGAGGGACGGCTCGCGGTGATCGCGCCGCGTGAGCTGCACGGGGTGCTGGCGGCGGGGCTCGACGGTGTCGTGGCGGGGGAGGAGCCCGATCTGACCCGGGGGGTCGTACTGCTGGATCCTCGGCAGGCGAAGGGGCTGGAGTTCGACGCGGTGGTGGTGGTCGAGCCGGCGCGCTTCGGTACGAGCGACCTGTACGTGGCCCTGACACGGGCCACCCAGTCGCTGGGGATCGTCCACGCGACCCCGCTGCCGAAGCCGTTGGCCGATGCCCTGCCGGCGCCTTCCTGACCCATCTCGCCCCGCGCCCCCCGGACACCTGAGGGGCGCGGGGAACTGCGCGATCCCTCAGCGGGGTCCGGGGCGCAGCCTCAGGGCGGGGCGAGAAACGGCTACGCCGGGCGGAACCACACCGTGGACAGCGGTGGCAGTGTGACGCGGATGCTCGCCGCGTGGCCGTGCCACGACTGGTCGTCCGGCTTGACGGGGTCCACGTTGGACACGTCACCGCCGCCGTACCGCGCGGCATCCGTGTTGAGCACCTCGTGCCACGCGGTCACGTCGTCCGGCACCCCGAGCCGGTACTCGTGCCGCACCACCGGCGAGAAGTTGGACACGGCGAGCAGGGGCGATCCGTCGGCGGCCCGCCGGAGGAAGGCGAAGACGTTGTCGTCGGCGGCGTCCCCGGCGACCCACCCGAATCCGGCGGGCTCGGTGTCGAGTTCCCAGAGCGCCGGGACCTGCCGGTACACGGTGTTGAGGTCGCGGACGAGATCGCGTACGCCCCGGTGGTCGGCCGCCGCGCCGTACGACGGGTCGAGGAGCCACCAGTCGGGTCCGTGGGCCTCGGACCATTCGGCGCCCTGGGCGAACTCCTGGCCCATGAAGAGGAGTTGTTTGCCGGGGTGGGCCCACATGAAGCCCAGGTAGGCGCGGTGGTCGGCGCGCTGCTGCCACCAGTCGCCGGGCATCTTCGACACCAACGACCTTTTGCCGTGGACGACTTCGTCGTGCGAGATGGGCAGCACGTAGTTCTCGCTGTACGCGTACACCATCGAGAAGGTCATCTCGTCGTGGTGGTACCTGCGGTGCACGGGCTCGTGGGAGACGTAGTCCAGCGAGTCGTGCATCCAGCCCATGTTCCACTTCAGCCCGAAGCCGAGACCGCCGAAACCGCCGGGTCCGATGTGGTGGGTGGCACGGGTGACGCCGTCCCACGCCGTCGACTCCTCCGCGATGGTCACGACACCGGGCTCGCGCCGGTAGACGGTGGCGTTCATCTCCTGGAGGAAGGCGACCGCGTCGAGGTTCTCCCGGCCGCCGTGGACGTTGGGCGTCCACTGGCCGGCCTCGCGCGAGTAGTCGAGGTAGAGCATGGAGGCGACGGCGTCCACGCGCAGCCCGTCGATGTGGAACTCCTCGCACCAGTACACCGCGTTGGCGACCAGGAAGTTGCGTACCTCCCGCCGCCCGTAGTCGAACTCGAGGGTCCCCCAGTCGGGGTGCGCGGCCCGCGACGGGTCCTCGTGCTCGTACAGCGGACGCCCGTCGAACTCGGCCAGCGCCCAGTCGTCCTTCGGGAAGTGCGCGGGCACCCAGTCCATGATGACGCCGATGCCGGCCCGGTGCAGCGCGTCGACCAGGTACTTGAAGTCGTCGGGGGTGCCGAGCCGGGCGGTGGGCGCGTAGAAGCCGGTGACCTGGTAGCCCCAGGACCCGCCGAAGGGGTGCTCGGCGACCGGCATCAGCTCGACATGGGTGAAGCCCAGATCGGCGACGTACAGGGGCAGTTGCTCGGCGAGCTGACGATAGGTCAGGCCCGGTCGCCAGGACGCGAGATGGACCTCGTAGACGGAGAACGGGGCCCGGTGCGCGGGTCGGTCGGCCCGTCGCTCCATCCACTCCCGGTCCCGCCACTCGTGACGCGAGGCGTGGATCACGGAGGACGTGGCGGGGGGCAGCTCCGTGCGCCGCGCCATCGGGTCGGCGCGCATCGTCTTCGTCCCGTCGGGCCGGGTGATCTCGAACTTGTAGAGCTCCCCCTCGCCGACGCCGGGCGCGAACAGCTCCCACACCCCGGACGAGCCGAGCGACCGCATCGGGAACGCGGTCCCGTCCCAGAAGTTGAAGGACCCGGAGATCCGTACACCGCGGGCGTTCGGCGCCCAGACCGAGAAGCGGGTGCCGGTCACGCCCTGGTGCTCCATCGGGTGCGCGCCGAGGACGGTCCAGAGCTGCTCGTGCCGCCCCTCCCCGAACAGGTGCAGATCGAGGTCGCCGAGCGTGGGCAGGAAGCGGTACGCGTCCTCGATGTCCTGCACCACACCCTCGTACTCCACCGCCAGCCGGTACGCGGGCACCTCCCGCAGCGGCAGCACGGCGGAGAAGAACCCCTCCCCGTCGTCGTGCAGTTCGGCCCGCAGTCCCTCGGCGACGACGGTCACGGAGAGCGCGTACGGCCGCAGCACGCGGAAGATCACGCCGTCGGGCACGGTGTGGGCCCCGAGCAGGGCGTGCGGATCATGATGCGCGCCCCCGAGCAGCCGCTCCCGGTCGGCCCGGTCCAGCACGGCCGGCGACCGCACCTCCCGCACGGGCCGTGCGGGCTCCTCGGGCGGTACGGGCTCTACGGGCACGGTTACGGGTTCGGCCTCGGCCCTTATGTTCTCCACCGCCGGCTTGGCCTTCGCCTTGCCGACGGCCTTGCCTTTGGCCTTGGCCTTGGCCTTGGCCTTCGTGCGCTTCGGCTTCTTGGCGGGCGGGTTCGGGCGGGGCGTCACGGGCGGAGCCTCCTCGGCGGAGTGAGAGACGTGGGTGGGAGGGACAGGGGTTGGGCCGGTGGGTCAGGTCGGTTCGGGGCCAGGGGCGGGGCCGCGGTCGGGACGTGCCAGCCGGCGGACCGCCGCCATCGGCACGGGCAGCCAGTCGGGCCGGTGCCGTGCCTCGTACACGACCTCGTAGACCGCCTTGTCGGTCTCGTACGCGCGGAGCAGCACCGGATCCGTACGCGGATCGCGCCCGCCCGCCTCGGCGTACCCGGAGCAGTACGCCGTCCGGCACGCGTCCGCCCAGCCGGGGATCTCGGGGAGCGAGTGCGCGGCGTAGTCGAAGGAGCGGAGCATGCCCGCCACGTCCCGCGCGGTCGGCTGGGGCAGTCGCCGCTCGGCCAGCGACTTGGCGGGTTCGCCCTCGAAGTCGATCAGCGACCAGTGCCCGGACGGCGACCGCAGACACTGTCCGAGGTGCAGGTCCCCGTGGATCCGCTGCGCCGTCCAGGTCTCGCCCTCGCCCGCCGGACCGGCCAGCGCGTCGAACGCGGAACGCAGCCCTGACGCGTACGGTAGCAGCGCCGGGACCGCCTGCACGGCTGCCGCCAGCCGCTCGGTCATACCGTGCGTGAGCGCTTCCAGCTGACCGCGCCCCATGGTGACCGTGGGCAGCGCACGGGCCAGGGCCGTGTGCACCTCGGCGGTGGCCCGGCCGAGCGCCCGCGCCTCGCCGCTGAAGTCCTCGCCCTTGGCGAGCCCGCGCAGCGCGAGGTCCCAGCCGTCCGAGGCGCCCTGGACGAAGGGCTGCAGGACGCCCAGTACGTACGTGTCGTCGTCGCCGGCCAGGTCCGCGAGCAGCCACCCGGCGGGTGCCGGGACCCGCGGACAGCCCTCGCGGGCCAGGGCCAGCGGCAGCTCCAGGTCGGGGTTGACCCCCGGCACGATCCGGCGCAGCACCTTCAGGATGAACGTATCTCCGTAGACGACCGAGGAGTTGGACTGCTCGGCCGTCATCAGGCGTGGCACCGGGTCGCCCCGGATCTCCTGCCGCGTGTCCCGCTCGAACCGCAGCTCACCGACCCGCGCCTGTTCCCGCAGGGCCTCCAGGAGGACCCCGGCAGGACGTGGGTCGTGCAGCGCCTCGTACACGGTCAGCCCGGCCAGCGGGCCCTGTGCCGGACGGCCGATCAGCGCGGGCGCCAGCCGCGGGGGCAGCGTCTCGCGCACGCCGAGCAGCAGTTGGTAGCAGTCGGCCGGATGCGCGGGGGCGCCCTGCGTGGGGACGGGCGGCTGATGCGCCCGTACGAGCAGGTGCAGCAGGCCCAGCGGGGAGCCAGGCGGCAGCACTTCCGTCGCCGAGACCAGGGAGAACCCGGTGACGGGACGGCCCTTGCCCGCGAACCACCGCTGCCGTGGCAGCCACTCGCGGAGCAGTGGTTCGAGGGACGCGAGAAGGCCGGGGCTTGTCGAAGCGGAGTGCACTGAGCGGGTGACGGCTTCGGACATGGCGTCGCGTCCTTTCCCCGGAGTCGGGGTGTTACTGATGCGTGCCCAGGGCAGGGCGGGGGAAACCGCTCCGCCGGCGAGGCGACAGGTTCCCGGACGGTGTCCTAGACGGCGTCCTTGCGGAGTCGGAACCAGTAGAAGCCGTGGCCGGCGAGGGTGAGGAGGTAGGGGAGTTCGCCGATGGCGGGGAAGCGGACGCCGCCGATGAGTTCGACGGGGTGGCGGCCGGTGAAGGCCTGGAGGTCGAGTTCGGTGGGCTGGGCGAAGCGGGAGAAGTTGTGGACGCACAGGACGAGGTCGTCGTCGTGGTCGTCGGTGGTGGGGGCTTCGCGGAGGAAGGCGAGGACGGCGGGGTTGGTGGAGGGGAGTTCGGTGTAGGAGCCGA